>CAVURG010000011.1:0-11956 GCA_963743865.1 uncultured delta proteobacterium | reverse complement strand
GAAAACCTGCGGCAGGATTTCCAGCATCGCATCGTCGCGCCGCTCGCGCTCCTCGATCGCGCTGATATTCGCCTTCCATTCGGCAATTTTGCGCCGCAGCTCGTCGTCGCTCAGCGCCGAGGTCTCGGCTTCGAGCCGGTTGATCTCGTCCACGTCGGGACGCAGCCGTTTGATTTCGCGTTCGTTCTTCGAGCCGAAGATTTTCCGCGCTACGAGGGAAATAGCTGAAGCCATCTTATATGAGCAATTTATCCGGCAAGGTTTCTTTTGAGTTCAGGTTCTCGACAAGCTAGAGCGATTCGGCGCGACCGGTGGCACGGTGAGATAGTGAAACAGTTCGCAACTTTAGCTGTAAATCATCTTATCCTGAAATCGGCGCGCTAGTCAGCGGCCAGACAGCCCTGCGCCGGGGCAAGCCGGGCGTTGCTAGCGCTCGATGCGGACCGCGGATTCGACCTGCGGGCCGAGAAATCTGCGGCCGACGCGGACGAAACGATCGGGGGTCTCGGTCACGAAGAAACTCTGAATCCCTTTGCCGGTGCGCCGGGCGAGCTTGAAAGTCCGCAGCCTTTCGCGAACTTCGGTCGCGGTCGCAGTCGCGGAGTCCACGAGCTTCACGCGCGGCCCAAGAATTCGCGCGAACATATCGCGCAGCAGCGGGTAATGGGTGCATCCCAGCAGCAGCGTGTCGATGCCGCTCTGTTTGAGACTCTCGAGGTAGTGCGCGACGGTCAATTCCGCCACCGCATTGTCGGTCCATCCTTCCTCGGCCAGCGGCACCAGCAGTGGGCATGCGCGCGTGTAGATTTCCGAGCGCGGGCTGAGCCGCTGGATCGCGCGCGTGTAAGCGCCCGACGCGATCGTCGCTTCGGTGCCGATCACGCCTATTTTGCCGTTGCGCGAGGCCTTGACCGCGGCGCGCGCGCCCGGCTCGATCACGCCGATCACGGGGATCATCGTGTCCGACGCGATCGCGTCGAGCGCGACCGCGCTGGACGTGTTGCAGGCGACCACCAGCATCTTGATTCCCTTGGCGAGCAGGAAGCCGGTGTTCTCCTTCGAGTAGCGGACGATGACCTCGTTGGATTTCGTGCCGTAGGGAAGCCGCGCCGTGTCGCCGAGGTAGATGAAGTCTTCATTGGGGATAGCCGCGGTCAGCGCTTTCAGGACGGTGAGTCCGCCGATGCCGGAATCGAACACGCCGATGGGCCGGTCGATCGCCGCGCGCGAGCCGCGAAGCAGTCCGTTGGAAGCCGCGATCGAATTTGGCCGCGCGGCAGATTTTTTTCGGGTCGGCATTTTTTTTGAATCCGTCGGGTGCGCAGGTCCGTGCTCAGTCGCGCGCCAGGCGGGTGCCGATTGTAGCCGGTCGGGAGGGCGGCGCGCCAAAGACGCTTTCATGGACGCTGGCCGCTTCCATGCACAGATAGGCGGGGATTTCCGCGCCCGCTTTTCGGAAACGATCGGCAAGCGTGCGGTAGAGGCTGAGGCGCAGCGGGGTGAAGGTCCGAAAGCGTCCGTCGGAGGCGAGCACGTCCTCGCCGCATAGCATCGGATCGCCGGGAAAACGGCTGCGCGCGGCGCCGCGCAACCGCGGCGTCATCCGCAGACCGCCCATGCTGATGAACGAGATTTGTTTGGGCGCAACTGTGTCCAGCAGCTCGTCGATCAGCAGCACGTAATCGCGCTCGGCGTCGGGATATGCGATCAACGGATCGAAATGAAACGCGACGCGGTAGCCGGCGTCGAGCACGGCGCGCGCCGCCGCGATTCGCGCCGAGGGCGAGGCGGTGAGATGTTCCGAGCTTCGATAGACGGCGTCGGGCGACAAGGTCCACGAGACGAGCACGCGGCCGCGCGGGTCCACGGCAAGAAGATTTTCAATTTCGTCGGTCTTGGTCTTGAGCTCCAGCGTCAGATTCTCGCGCGAGGCAAAAAAACCGATCAGGTCGCGGCTCATCGAGGTCAGCGAGTCGAACGCCAGCGAATCCGCCAGGTCGCCGGTGCCGACGCGGAAGCTGCGCCCGCGAGCGTTGCCGACGAGCCGGTCGAGCTCGTCGAATGAATCGGTGAAATTCGCATACACCTGGAAGGCGGGATTGTCGGCCAGATATTCCTGCAGAAAGCAGTACGAGCAATCCATCGGGCAGTTCGATGCGAGCGTGAGCACCAGGTATCCGCAGCACGCGAACTCGGAGGACCCTGCCGGACACGGCGTCAGGAACGGAGTCTTGCGCCGCGCGATCACCATCCGGCGTTTGCCGGCGCCGAACGGATCGCGCGCGCCGGATGCGGGCCGGGTCGCCTCGCGCGTGTCGTTGTCGGCGACATGGGTGACGGGCACATCGCGCGGGAGCGCGCCGAGAATGCGAGTCGCCAGCGCGGAGCCGGCGCATCCGTGCTCGACAAACACCGCGTCGAGATCGAATTTCATCTTTTCACCGTTTCACTTTTCACTTCTTGCCGCCGAGCATTTCAATAATCCGTGCCAGTCCCGCGCGCGATCGATCGAGCGCCTCGAGCAGATGCGCCAGTTCGGCGGCGCTTCGCACCCGTAGCGAAACCGTGAGATTCATCAGAGCCAAGCTCCTTGGGCAAGACCACCGAAATTCCGCGCGGCAGCTTCAGCGCCGAGACTTCAGAGCGCAGATCTGCTCCTGCATTCTTCTTCAGGCAGAGGGTAGCGAAGGTTCGCAATGCTTCGAGCAGCGCGCTCGCGCGCGACGGCGCGGAGCCGGGACCGCCTGCAATGCGCCGAATTTCGGGGCGGTCGAGAACGCCGGCGACGGTGACGTGCTCGCGCACCGCGATTTCCTCGAGCGTCTCGAGCGCGGTCATCAATTGACCGGTCCGCAGTCGGATGACGCGCGCGATATCGAGCATCGCGGCGCGCGACGCCGGGTCCATCGCGAGCCATCGCGCAAGATGGCTCGGCGGCAGCCGTCGCTCGGCAGCGAGCGATCCGAATCTGCGCGTCGATCTCGTCAGCATTCATGCGAAATTTCGCCAAGCACAGGGCGCTTCGACCGCATCGCCGCATCGATTCAACCGCGCATCCGATTTCAGCAGCCGCCCGCGTATCCCAGCCTCGCGCCTGGTCAGCGACCCGCTCGTACAGTCGCACTTCCTCGACTCTGCCTCGCCGCCGAAGGCCGCCCGCGTAGATGCGGCATTTTCTCGGCGAGCACTTCGACGACCGAGGTTCGCCGCGCAGGGGAAAGCCGGTCGTCCGCGAGCAATTTCGCAAGCGCGAGAATGCGGAAGCGATCGAGCGCGGGAGTCGTGGCCGAGAGTTGATCGGGATGCCCGCCGCGGCGCGTCACCAGCGGCTCGTCGAGCAGGCCGGCTTCATGGTCGATGAGAATTCGCAGCCATAGATCGTAGTCTTCGGCGGCGGTCATGTGCTCGTCGAAGCCGCCGGATGAGCGGAAAAGATCGGTGCGCATCATCACCGACGACATGCCGATCAGGCAGGTGCGGAGCGAGTCGATGAAAATATCGCCGGCGCGCTTGCGATGGCGTTGACCGGGATTCACCCGTTGCCCGTTGCGAATCCAGATTTCGCCGGTCTGCGAGATCGCGCAGCCGGGGTTGTCGCGCATGAACGCGAGCTGGCGTTCGAGCTTGGTTGGCGACCAGAGATCGTCGGAATCGAGGAATGCGACGAGCGGCGCGCGCGCGATGGCGACGCCGCGGTTTCGCGCCGCGGCGGGACCGCGATGGTCGATGCGCTCGATTTTGATTCGGATCGTTTCAGCGAGGCGCGCCAGGTGCTCGGCGGTTCCATCGGTCGAGCCGTCGTCGATAACGATCAACTCGAACGCCGGAGTCGATTGGGCGAGCACGGAATCGATCGCCTCGAGCAGCATCGCGCATCGATTGTACGTCGGGATAATTACCGAAACTTCGGGAGTCATCGCGCCTCCGCGCGCTTGGCGATGGCGGAGCGATCGACGGCCGAGGATTCGGCGGCGCAACTCGTCGATTCCCTCGCCGGAAGTTGCCGAACAGAAAATCGGGCGTACGCGCATCGAGTCGAAGCGTTTCAGCGCGGCGGCGCGCTCCGAACGGCGCAACTTGTCGCACTTGGTCGCGACCGGAATCACTTCGATGCCGCGCTCCGCGGCCATCGCCGCCAGATCGAGTTCGTCGTGCTGTGGACCGCGGCGGCAATCGATCAGAATCGCGATGGCGCCGAGATTGACGCGCCCGTGGATGTATTCGTGCATCATGGAAGCGATTTTGGCCGCTTCCTCGTGGCCCATTTTCGCGTAGCCGAAGCCGGGCAGGTCGCACAGCGCGAGCGCTGGCGCCGACCGCGAAGAAGTTGAGGCATCGCGTGCGGCCGGGGGTTTTGCTGGTGCGCGCGAGACCCTTGACTCCGGCCAGCGCATTAAGCAACGAACTCTTGCCCACGTTGGAGCGGCCGGCGAGCGCCACCTCGGCGCGCTTCCATCGCGGGCATCCGTCGAGAGTGAAGGCGGAGCTACGAATTCTGCGGTGAAACGAATCATGTTGAGCTGCGGTTGCGCCGGCGCGCTCGATGTGGCTGGCGCGCAAACGGCTGCCGCCGTCAGGGTTCGTCGTCGCCGGAGTTGGCGGTACCGCCGGTCTTGATGTTGAGAGTGCGCTTCAAGGTTTCGAGCTGCGCGACGAAGATGCCGCGAATGACCTGCTTGATGATGCCGTCAGGGACCGGAAGCGACTGCAGCAGATGGGTGGTTTCGTGGTAGTCGATGAACGTGCTCGCGCCTTCATCGCCGAGCTGGTACACGGCCTGAGTATCGAGCAGCGGATTGTTGACGGTGTGATAGATGATCTTTTTCTGCTCGGGCAGGTACTCGAACGCGAGCTCGGTGGTAATCGTTTGTCCGCCCGGTCCCGCGATATCCATATCGACGGTCTTTTTATTTCCGTTCTGGGATACGACGCGCACCGCCTTGACCTGATCGTTGTGCGTATTTTCGATGTCGCGAATCGCGCTGAAGACGGTCTGCTCGGGGGCCGGGATGCGCGCGGTGAAATCGGCCTTCCAGACGTCGCCGTCATGCCCGATGTTCTCGGTGAGCAGGCCGGCCTGCCGCGCGCGATGCATTTGATAGTAACGCCATCCCGCGGTCGCGACGACTGCAAGAACAATCACTCCAGCCAGGATTTTGAGTACCGTCTTCATCGATGGATCGCTTTCACCTCATCGTTCAAATGTGCCGACCAATTCCGCGGTCGCGACGACGTGGCCTGTCATCGCGGACTGGAGGGCGGCCGCGTCCGCGTTGTCGCCGGGAGTCAACATCGAGTCAAGCGCGAAAAGATGAAAACGATAGTGGTGCGTTTTTCCCGGCGGCGGACACGGTCCATTGTAGCCGATATGCTCGAAGCTGTTGATTCCATTTGTTCCGCCGCCCGCAATTTCCGCGGTTTGCGGCACGCCTGCGGGCAGCGAAGTTTCGCCAGCCGGAATATTATACGCCACCCAATGAATAAATATTCCACGGGGGGCGTCGGGATCATCGACGATCAATGCAAATGATTTCGTCGATTGCGGCGCGCCGCTCCATGCAAGCGCGGGAGATCGATCGGCGCCGGTGCATGCGTAGTCATCAGCAATTGGCGCTCCGGAAGCCATCGCCGTGCTGGTCAGCTTCAGTTGGGCTCGGGCTGGTTGTGCGTTAGCAAGGCCGAGCAAGGCAAAGATTACGGCAGTTGAAATTCGCTGGAGATTTGGCATACTTATAATGCTTTGAAGGCTCGCAGGCATGGTTTAGAATCTTGACGTGCATTCTGTATTGAAGTTTTTGCAGAAATCCGTGACCTGATATACAATTAAAGGACGAAAAGAGCGAAAATCATCACAAATTCCCTTAGGCTGCCCTTGACCGCTAGCGATGGTTCTGAGACACTCAAAGTGACTCGTAGTCAGCGTAAGGGATGGATGAATCATTCGACCGATGCGAAAAAAAGCATCAAATTTAGGCACTAGGCGGCAGACGGGGACGTTATCGGGGAATATCATGGCTAGTGAAACCAAGTATAGCTTGCCGCGCGTGATGACGGTCAAGGAGTTGTCCGAATATTTGCGCGTGCATCCATCGACTATCTACAAGCTGCTCCGTCGCGGAGAGCTGCCGGGCTTTCGGATCGGCACCGATTGGCGTTTCAACGCCGAGGTGATCGACCGTTGGTGTCTGGAGCGGAACATGAAAGCTCCGGACGGCGGCACCTCCAGCCAGAACTGACACCACGATCGTCGAGTCGCGCGCCCGGCAGCGGCCCGGACGCGAATGCGGAGCAGTCTTCGCCGCCGCACAGTCGCGCTTCATATCCCGCACGGGCGTCTTGCGCTCGACTTCGCCCTTGACCTGGGCACCCGCCGTGCCTCAGCATACCGATCGTTCAAATGATATCGCCAGTTGGCAAGAATGCGGCACCGGCTGCGCAGGGGCGTCGGCGCGGCTCGCTCGATCAGGTATTGATCGATGCGGCGATGGATCTGTTCGCGTCGTACGGATATCGGGGCACGTCGCTGGCGCGAATCGCGCGGGCGGCGGGCGTCACCAAGGGGGCGCTGTATTGGCATTTCGCCGACAAGGAAGAATTTTTCATCGCGGTCGTGTCCAGGGTGCTTGGTGAATGGGAACTGGTATTTGAAGGATCCGCGCACGCGACGAATGCGGCCGAGTTCCGCGCGGAGTTCGGGCGGATGTTCGACACGATGGCGGCGCTCAATGAGAAGAATCCGTGGGTCAGCCGGCTGTTGCTGATCGTTGCGCTCGAGTCGCACAAGATTGGGCCGCGAGTCCTGCGCTCGATGCGCAAGGCGAACCTCCACGGAATCGCGAGTTTTCGCGAGTTGGTCGAGCGCGGGCAGCGGTTGGGGATTCTTGACGCGGATCTCGATCCGGATTGGGCGGCGACGCAGATTTACTCGAGTTACCTGGGGCTCGCGATGCTATGGTACCTGCACGGGCCGCGATTCGATCTGCGCCGCTCGCTGCATCGCCAGGCGCGCGAGTTTATCCGCCAATGGAGCATCGCCAAATGAAGGCGGGACTCATCTGCGAAATCGCACCGGCAAAGCCGCACGCCGCCCGGAATCAGCGCAGATGCTTTCGGAGCGTCGGCGTGACTGGCGGTTACTGTGTTTCATGCTCAGCCAGAAAGTCTTCGCGACTCGCGTAGTTGCGGATTCCTCTCGCGCGGTTATTCTTACCCAGAATCGTTCCGTCAATATGCTGCTGTAAGTGTTTCACAAGATCATCGAATCGCGCCTGGGGAATAAAGTAGGTGGGCGCCCCGAACTTGCGCTCGATGTTTTTGAAGATAACCGCGTAGCTGAACCGAGCCGGGCTGCTTCTGCCAAAGCTCGAGTCGGCCTCGCGGAAACGGTGATAACGCTGGACCAGATATCTGACGTAGTTTCGCCGTTCCAGATCGCTTCCAATCGAACCGGCAGGATATTCAGTTGGTCGACTGGGCCGTCCGCCGCGATAATTTTGAGTGATGGTCGTCGGACCCGTGTGCACGTCACCGCGAATGATACTGCCCGCTATCGAGGTAACGTTCGCGCCGTTTGTGATCGTGCTTTTCTCCACGCGTCGTGAACTGCTGCGTTTCATCGCTTCTTCCTTGTGGTCTCCAGCACTTCGCGCATGACCAGCGCCAGGTCCTTGCGCACAGCGATCCCAAATTCTTGCACGTCGCCATAAGTGCCATATAGTGCATTCCGTCCAAATCTCTGTTTGAACCGCTCCATCCTGGCTTGTTCACGCAAATCCGGCGCTTCTTTTCCGGTGGCCGGACGCTCCGAGAAGTATACCATTACCTTCTTGCGTCGTCTTTGGGCACGCTCGATTTCCTCCACGGTCCCCGAGGGGGCTTTCCCCGTCGGGCTTCCGAACCGCCGCCAAAAGATAGCAAGCACAATGTCCGCGCGATCGGCAAATTGCCGATTGATCAACGCCTGCGCCCGTTTGCCTGCTTCCGGGTATGCGTGTGTACGCCAGTTCATCAGTTCTACTCTGGCCTTAGCGCTATCCCCATGCTGCACATTCCATTCGTTTATCAGATCCGCGACTAACGCCTGTTCTTCCGTCACATCTGAAGGGGCGGCCAGCAGGATTCGGAAGAGCTGAACGGTCTCGGGCATCGCTCGGGAACCTACCAATGATCGCCGCGGCCTGACAACCAGTCACGATGCGAAGATGCTCGTGGAGCCGGGGCGGTTATCGAGCGGCCTCGTTTTCAGCTTCGCGAGCCGGGGGCACGACGCGGATCGACGATCTGGCGGCCGGTCGGGCGAATTTCCAGCGCGCATCCAAACAGCGAATCGTCGCGCACGAGGCTCGCGACTGCGTCGGCGATTTCCTCGGGCTGAATCATCTTTGCCGGAATCCAGGGTTTCGTTAAAAAGCCAAGTTTCGTGGCCGCCTCGAGTCCCTTGCGCACCAGCGGGGTATCGACGATTCCCGGGCAGACGCAGTTGACGCGGATGTTCCGTTCAGCCTCCCAGAACGCCAGCGAATGCGTGAAGTTCACCACGCCGCCCTTGGCCGCACCATAAACCGCGTCCTGTCGGTGCGGATACAAGCCGGCCATCGAGGCCGTGTTGATGATCGCGCCGCCGCCGTTTTTTTGCATCAGCGGAGCCGCCAGCCCGGTGCCCAGAATGACCGCCTGCAGATCGATATCGATCACCAGGCGCCATCTCTCCGGTGGTGCTTCGGGAAAGCCGGGCGCGCCGACGCCGATGCCGGCGTTGTTGTGCAGGATGTCGAGGCGGCCGAACTTCGACACCGCGGTGTCGAGCATCCGGCGAGCGTCCTCGATCCGGGTGACGTCTGCCTTCACAAAAACGGCGCGTCCGCCCGCGCTCTCGATTCGCTTGACGGTCTCGGCGCCGCCGGCTTCGTCGAGATCGGCGACCACGATCGCGGCGCCTTCTTTCGCCAGCCGCTCCGCCGTTGCGCGCCCGATTCCCGATGAGCCGCCGGTGATGACGCCGACCTTTCCTTTTATTTCCATTGCGCGATCCTCCGTCCAAATACTAATCGATCATTAACCGGCACTCCCGGCCAGCACGCCGGCGATCAACCCTGCGAGCACGTAAGCCGTAAGCGCAACATACGTGTAGTCGCGTTCCCTGATAAAGAGCAGGAAGCAGAACGCGACGCGCGCGAGCGGGACCAGCGTCAGCACGAACAGTCCGATCGTCAGCACCGCATGCGGATTGCCTTGCCGGACCCGGTCAAACAACAGGCCGAGCGTTTCCTTGCCGATCAGGTGGCCATGCTGCGCCGCCCGGTAGTGCTCGACATAGTAGTCCGGGGCGAAGGTGTAGGTCAGGATGAGTCCGGCAACGAGGGTGATCATCGCGGCGATCAGAATCGATCGCAGCAGAATCGGCGTCCATTCCCTGAGGATGCGGTCTTCTTCCTGTTTCGGCATCGCTTAGATCCCCGACAATGCGCGCCATCCCATCTCGGCCGCGATCAGCACCAGAATTATCACGAATACGGTCCGCAGCGATTCGACCCTGAGATGGGGCAGGAGGCGGCTGCCGGCGAGCGCGCCGGCCGTAACTCCGATCGCCACCGGCGCTGCGATGGTGGTGGCGACGTCGCCGCGCGCGAGGAACACCAGCGCGCCGGCGCCGGCGGTGACGCCAATCATGAAGTTGCTGGTCGCGCTCGAAACCTTCAGCGGCAGGTGCATGATGTAGTCCATCGCCATCACCTTGAGCGCGCCCGACCCGATCCCGAGCAGACCCGACATGAGGCCCGCGACGACCATGAGCGCGCCGCCCTGCGGTACTTTCACGACTTCATAGTGGATCAGGTTGCCGCTGAGGTCGGGCACTTCGCCTGCGAGTTCGAGGCGCCCGGCGAGCGGGTCGCCCTTGGTGAGGATGTCGTCGCCGCGCTTGGTCACCGTGAAGTACGCCGACTGGAGCATCATCGCGGCGAAGAGCAATTCGAGCACCACGTTCGGCACGACCCCGGCGAGATAGGCGCCGATCACGGCGCCGGTAACCGTCGCGCATTCCAGCACCATCGCGACTTTCAGGTTGGTCCATCCGTCGCGCACGAACGCGACGCTGGCGCCGGCACTGGTCGCGACGACGGAGATCAGGCTGGCGCCAACCGCAACCTGCATCGGCATGTGCGCGAAGATGACCAGCGCGGGCACGATGAAGACTCCGCCGCCAAGGCCCGAGAGCGAGCCGACGAATCCGGCTCCGACTGCAAGCGCTAACAGGCCGATGAGGATTTCGAGCAAGAACAGGCTCCGAGCGCAGATTCAGAGTTGAAGTTCAAATGATTGACCAGGGCATTTCGCGCAATCGTAGTTCGGTTCGAATGAAAAAGACAAACGCGCAACCAGGATGGACTACAGCGGGCGGGGGTTGAGAATTTCAAACGCGCGCCGCGGACTGTTGCGCAGTCCACGCTCGATGTCGTCGGTAATCTCGCGCACGGCGCGGATAGGCTCGGCCGCGCGCCAGATCGGACTGCCGATGACGACGTAGTCGGCGCCCGCGCGGATCGCATCGGCGGCGCTGATCGCGTGCGCGTCCGGGGAGCCTGCCTCGCGCAGCCGCACGCCCGACGTCACGATAATGAATCGGCGCCCGCAAGTGTCGCGCACGCGCGGAACTTCATGCGGCCAGGTGACGACGCCGTCGAGCGAGGCTGCCGCGGCGAAGCGCGCGATCTCCGTGACCCGGTCGGGCGATTCGGGCGGGCGCGGGCTTGAATTCGCGGACTTCAGTTCCGCGAGCATCGCCACCGCCAGAATACTCGGCCGCCGAAGTCCCTCGGTCCGGCAAATGCGCGCGACCTCGGCTCGCGTCCGGATCATCATCTCGGTCGAGCCGCAGCTCGAACCGTACGGGTGGATGTCGAACATCTTGACCCCCAGCCGCGTCGCCTCGACCGCCGCGCGCAGCACTTTTTGCGGGGTGTCGTGGAATTTGAGATCGAGAAAAACTTCGGCGCCACGACGGCGAATCTCGCGAATGAATTCAGGGCCGCCACCGACGAACAGCGCCCGCCCGACTTTGAACATCCCGACCACTCGTGCGAGGCGGTCCACCAGCGCCAGCGCGTCCTCCCGATCGCGCAGGTCGAGCGATACGATCAGCCGCTCGCGCAGCGCGCCTTGTCGTATCAGACCTGAAAATGGCCAGTACTGGGTCATCGAATCCCTTCATCGCGGGCAATCCGGCCAGCTTGATTCATGAAAATATGCCGATCACCGTCGAAGTCAAGAAACCGGGAAAGATGCTAGGCTTCTCTGAGCGAGGGGAAAAATCCGCCGTATGACTAAGGAAGACCGATTTGTAGTTAATCCGCTGATCCGCTGGTTTAAGAAGCAGAAGGCGCATTGGACACTTTGCAAACCTTCACAAGGCACTCACGCTACGGGATGGGATATTGAGGCGAGTCGAAACAAGCTAGATCTGCTCATCGAGGCAAAATTCATTGCCGGCCCGTCCCTTTCGTCATTTGCGGGCCTGGTCACGGCCCCTTTAGCAAAGCGCGCTCAACATTCCATGGTCAGGAAGTACCGGAGCTGGTGCCATGGTGTCTGTTGGGCCATTGGTATCAAGCCTCCGCGAAACATGTATCAGATTCTCTTCGACTACATGGCCCGGAGTCCAAAGTTCTGGAAGCATTACGATGAGGACCTCCGAATGAAGTACATCTTCTTCGTGCAAGAGGGAGAGGTCACGAAGATTCCATTCACTGCTTTTCTACGCATGACGAAACTGTACGCTGACCGCGCTGATGGTAAAGCACTTGCGCTACGCCGGCGACTGCGGACGACTTGTTGAGCACATATCGAAACGCCATCCAGCGCAGCCACACACATTTAGCGCACCGCCGAAGGCGCAGCCGCTGTTGCGTGGCAGTTCGGCTCGATGCAGTGCGAAGACTGCATGGTTGCGGCTGCACTC
>CAVURG010000010.1:0-5363 GCA_963743865.1 uncultured delta proteobacterium | reverse complement strand
TTCTGCACGGTTTTGCGAATCTCGGCCTCATGCTCGCCCCATCCGCGCGGCACCGCCAGTTTGAGTTCGAAAAAGCGCTGGTTGAGCGCGCGCACTTCGGCAATCACGCGAGTGCCGTCATGCTCAGCGATCGCCCTGCCGAACCCGGTCATGCTTTTCATGTGACTCGGCCCCTTCCTCCCCGCGTTTTTCTTACACACGCGCGATAGAGCGCAAGCGTCCGCGCGGCCATCGTCGCCATCGAATAATTTTCCACGGCGCGGGCCCGCGCCGCCGCGCCCATCTGCGATCTCAGCGCGGGCGAATCCGCCAGCCGGCCGATCGCCGAGGCAATTGCTTCAGGATTCGCCGGCGGCACGATGATTCCGGTGCGCTCATCTTCAACCACTTCGCGAAGGCCGCCAACGTCGCTTGCGATTACCGGGAGCGCACTCGCCATGGCTTCCAGAGCGGCTACGCCGAGGCCTTCTTTAAGCGACGGCATCGCAAGCGCGTCCGACGCCCACAGAAGTTCGTGCGGGTCGTCGATTCTGCCGAGCAGCTTGACGCGCTCGGCACATCCGAGTTTTGCGATTTCACGTTCGAGTTCTCCGCGAATCGATCCGTGCCCCGCGATGAAGCATTTCAGCCTGGCGGACGGCGCTGTCAAAGCGAACTGCGCGATCGCTTCGATGAGATAGCGATGGCCCTTGCGCGGCTCGAGCGCGCCTACCGCCGATATCACGAACTCGCCAAAGGATATTCCGAGCGCGATCCGCGCGTGGACGCGTTCCTCAGGCGTTGGCGGGTGGAAGCGGTGGCGATCCACGCCGCTATGAACAACCGTGACGCGCTGGCGATCGACGCCCGCTGCCGCGAGCGAATCGACAACGCCGCCGGAGATCGCGACCACGCCATCGACCGCGCGATTGTACAGGTACGGCGCAAAAACGCGGTTGGGCCTGTAGTCCATCCGCCGCGTAGCGAGCAGCGCACGGGCGAAGCCGCGCGCAAACGGCGCCATCGAATGCGCGCGCGCGGTGTGGAAATGAACGACGTCATAGCGTTCGCGTTTGAGAATCGCGCGCAGCCGGATGCCGGCCGCCAGGTCGATAGCGTTGCGGATGCGCAGCGGATGGCATCTTATGCCCGCGGCGATGGCGCGGTCCCAGAGCCGTCCCGCGGGATCGCAAATCAACTCCGCCCGATGACCGCCGGCGGCCAGGGCAATGGTCAAGCCGAGCACCTGGGTCTCGCCCCCGGCGAAGCCGAGTTCGGGATCGACGCCGGCGATGCTCAGCGCGGGGGCGTCAACGGTATTGCTGATGGGAGGCACTTGGATGGGGTCGTCAGGTTGAGCTATCGGCGTCATCTTACCCCGGATTTCCGTTCCCTAAGTTAACTGTCAATTCGATAAAATGCGAACAACGGCAGGGGTGACCCTTGGCCGTGGCGGCGGCATGAAGGAAGGATCACCTGCGCGGTGGGCGGCAGGGGCTGCGGCCCCTGCGTCCGCAGTGAGAAGACGCGAAAATCTGCGCAGCGCATCTTTTCGCGACTACGCGATGGGCCGTTGGCACGGCTGGCCAGTGTTAAGGCCGCGCTCCGTTGTCGCGCGCGCCCGTAGGCACGGGTAGCCAGTGTTAAGGCCGCGCTCCGTTGTCGCGCGCGCCCGTGGGCACGGGTAGCCAGTGTTAAGGCCGCGCTCCGTTGTCGCGCGCGCCCGTGGGCACGGGTAGCCAGTGTTAAGGCCGCGCTCCGTTGTCGCGCGCGGCACTACCCCGGCGCGGGTATCTTAATAATGGCCAGCCGTGCGCACGGCCAGGGGTGACCCTGCACCCAGTGAAAAGAGAAGATGCAGCCTGACGGCCTGTTAGAAGGGTTTGATCAAGAAACAGCCCGCGCGTCCGTTTCTTTCGTCATCCCGACCGGAGTCCGCGTTTTGTGTCATCCCGACCGCAGCGGAGGGACCCCGAATCTTTCTCGGTTGCCTCGCCCCGTCGGGAGGTGTCACAGACACACGGCGGCCAAGGGCACCAGATTGCTAAGGTGGTCGGGAGCATCTAACGGCATCGGCTCGCATCGGATCGTCTAGGGAATGGCGAGGGTTTCGCAAATCGGGGAGCCCTCGCATCGTATCGGATTTGCTCGCCTCCGACACAAAAAGACACTTTTTTCGGACGAGCAGAGTGGTTGTTTCCTGCTTGGTGCAATTTCTCGGTCGCGCCGCAGTTTGATGACTCACGGGCATGAAGCCCCGCTACGCCGCCATGCTGTTACCGACCGCGCCGAGGCTACTCTCCGCAGCCGGCCGGTCAACTCATCTCGTCCATTCCGTGCCCATATTGTCATCGGTTATGATTCGGCTGCCGCGGCATCGGGAGCGTATGGAGTCGGCATACTCCATACTGGGATGATTAAAGCTGTCGTCAGTATTGAAGCGGTGGGTCATCGCGATTATCTCGTGAAAGCGCGCGGAGTCCACTGGCTTCTCCAGGTCAAAGACCAGTTTCCCGTCGATACGGTAGTCGCGGAGTTTCTTTTCAAGGCGATCAGAGTTCACGACGATTGGACTGTCGCTCAGCGCAAGGAAATTACCGACCCGCAATCCGTAGGGAAAGACTGTGACTCCGGTCAGCAGGACTTCCGGCGAACTGGTCGTGTTGTAGAACAGAACGCCGCCAGCCAGCAGATGCTGGCGGGCCATTTTTAAGAACTCAACCGACAGCAAGTTGGTAGTGTGTTCGCGCCAGTTGAAAGTGGTGTTCATCACGATGGCGTCATATCTGGTGTTCGGGTTGGCCAGCAGCCATCGGCGTCCATCATCGACGATGATATGCACCTTCGGATTGTAGAGCAGGCTCCTCACCCGGGGATATTGCGAAATGAGTTGAAGGTATCCCGGGTTGATCTCGACAATCTCCTCCGACTGCACTTCTGGATCGTTCGCGACGATCTGCGCCCACGAACCCGACGAGAGCCCAATCATTAGAGCCTTGCGTGGCAGAGGACTAAAACTGCTGAGCGCGTAGATCCTGAACAGCCCATTGACGTCGTGCACGGGATCGACATTGAACCAGCCGTCATAGGCTCCTCCGCCGAAGACCTCGCCCTGTTGACTGACGGCGATAACGCCGCTTCGGTTTTCTACCAGATGGCTAAAGCTTTCGTGTGGATGATAGTTGGTCTTGTAAAGCAGTTTCTCATAGAGATCGGTGAAGAGTGGATTTGCGAGCAGGAGTATGGCGACGCAAACGGTTCCCGCACCCGCAAGCTCCGAGAGCATCTCGCGCCGGGACGGCCGCCCCACAGCGAGCACGCTGATTCCGAGAGCCACGCCCAGCAAAACCAGGAACACCGAAATGTCGCGCACTCCCCAAAAGTTCATGAGGACAAAGCCCACGATGAAGCTGCCCAGTGCCGAACCGACGATGTTGCTGAAATAGAGCAAGCTGACGCCGTAGCCAGCGCCGTTATCGTTTGCGATTGTTATGTGCGAGATCAGCGGGAAGGTAGCCGCCAGAAGCGCCGCTCCCAGCGCGACGATTACCATCACGGACTGGACAGAGAGGTGTTGCGCCGCCAGCCCCATCATAGGGGCCGCAACGAAACCGGTAAGGTTGGCCAGCACCACGAACCACGCAATCAGGCGCAGGTATTGGCGTTGACTGCGGCGGCTGGTGGTGCGGTTGGTCAGGTCGTGCGCAATCAGACCGCCCATTGCGATTCCCGCGAGGTAGGCTCCAAGGAGGTACGCGAAGACTGTGGCGGCCGAGCCCGACCAGAACGAAAACAGCCGGTACCACAGGATTTCGTAAGCCAACGCAATAAATCCCGCGACCCCCACGAAAATTGCGGCAACCCGCAGGCTAAGCATGGCGGCGGATTCGTCGTGGGTGGCATCGACAGGAACGAATGAATCCGCGGCCGGAAGAGGGACCGGCTCCGCGCGGTGCAAATAGCAGAAGGAAAGCGCGCCGATGCCCACGGTGGCATTGATCGCGGCGCCCACCGCCACGGAACCTGATTGTCCAAGCAGAGCCATGAGAACTGCCGCGGCGAGGAAGCAGGCCGTAGCGGAGCCAAGCGTGTTGACAAAGTATAGCAACCCCAGCGATCCGCCAACGTTACGAGACCTGCGCACGGAATACTCCACGAGCATCGGAAGGGTCGAACCCATCAGCATCGTGGGAATCAGCAGCAGGGCGAAGCTGATGGCCGTGGTGCCAATCAACGAAATACCCGCCGTATAGTGGCCGACCTGGTGAAACAGGCGAAGCGAGAAAAGGCCATACGCCGCGGTGCTCAACTCAGCGGCCCCGAAGAGCGCGAGCAGAGGCACGCCCGGAATGCGCGAGAGATATCCTCCGAGCAAACTTCCCAGTCCCAGCCCCAGCAAGAATCCCGTCACCACCACCGTGACTGACTCGATGTTGACGCCGTAGAGAGCGAATAGCGCGCGCTCCCAGACTATTTGATATATCAACGCAGGGAATCCGGAGAAAAAGAAGAGGTAATAGATCCACGGCATCGGCTCGCCCAGCTGCGAACTTCGGCGCCATACCGCGACGAAAAGCGCTCCGATCAGAAGGAGCAGGCTCAGAGTGGGGGCCAGTGCCGTCACTCTAGACTTTGACCTCGGAAACTACGCAGCCTCACTCCCAGACACTTCTGTTTCTGATCGAGAATTAAGAAACACTGAGTCGGAATCACGCGGTCCATCGAGCAAACGACATGCCGAACCACGACTGCTACTAATCATTGACTCTGCGTTGGTCTATCATACTGAGATAGTTGCTTGCACCACGATTGTTGCAGGAATGCGACAGCGAGCTACCTTCTCACGGCCGGAATCGGGCGCCGAATCACTTGAGCAGAACCGACGCCGCCTTCTTGCGCGACACCTTGCCGTAACCGACGCATCGCGCGCCGAATCCTTGCGCGGCACCAGACAGCCGAACTGGTTGGCTCGAAACCATCGCGCATCTGTGCGGATGATTCGGCGCTTGTGTCTGCGAAGTGTCGCGCTCAAACCGGCCTGAAATCGCCCCGGCGCGCGGCAGGGCTGAGCCCTGCACCCAGTATTAAGGCCGCGCTCCGTTGTCGCGCGCGGCCACTGCCGCGGGCGTGGTGGACAAAGGCAGAATCTTGAATCGCCCCGGCGCGCGGCAGGGCTGAGCCCTGCACCCAGTCTTAGGCCGCGCTCCGTTGTCGCGCGCGGCCACTGCCGCGGGCGTGGTGGACAAAGGCAGAATCTTGAATCGCCCCGGCGCGCGGGATTCTTCGCTTCGCTCCAGAATGACACAAAAAAAGAACGCGCAGGTGCAGAAAACAGAGCCCTCTCCGAGCGCACAGTTCGAGCTTACAGTTTGATCGCGTCAGTC
>CAVURG010000009.1:0-9127 GCA_963743865.1 uncultured delta proteobacterium | reverse complement strand
CGAGACCGAATCGCTGGTGCTCGCCGCCGTGCGCGAGGCGATGCGGGGACGGACCACGCTGGTGATCGCGCACCGGCTCTCGACGGTTCAGAACGCCGATCGAATACTCGTGCTGCGCGATGGCGTAATTGCCGAGCAGGGAACCTTCAACGAGTTACTGGCTCAAGGCGGCTTCTTCAGCTACCTCTACAACATTCAAGCGTGGAGCCGCGAAGCCGCCGGCTAAAGGCGCCGCGCACTTGCCGGGAAGATAGATGCTTACAATTGGTCTCACTGGTGGAATCGGTTCGGGCAAGAGCACCGTCGCACAGATCCTCGGCGAATTCGGTGCGCCGATTCTCGACGCCGACAAAATCGCGCACACCACTTACGCTCCCGGCGGTCCCGCCTACGCGGCAGTCGTCGCGGCCTTCGGCGCGGCTATTGTTGCTCCCGATCGCACGATCGATCGCAAGCAACTCGGGTCCATCGTGTTTGGAAATCCCGAGCAACTGGGCAAGCTGACGTCGATCGTATGGCCCGCCACGTTCGAGAGCATCCGCCGCAACGTCGCCGAATTGCGCAAAAGCGGCGCGAAGATGCCGATCGTGGTCGAGGCTGCGATTCTGATCGAGGCAAATTGGCAACCGCTGTTCGATGAAATCTGGCTGGTGCGCGCCTCGCGCGAGCAAGTGGTCGCCCGAATCGAGCGACAACGCGGGCTGAAACCGGCTGAAACCGAGGCGCGCATCCGCGCGCAGTTGCCCGACAAGCAGCGCGCGAAGCACGCCCACCTCGTGATCGACAACAGTGGATCGCTCGACGAGTTGCGCCACCTGCTGAAATCGGTGTGGTCCGATGCGCTCAAGCGAAACGGTTAAGCACGAAGCGCCGCCAGCACCACGAAAGTAACGACTTCAACCAGCGCACATCCTCCCGCCAGCATGTAACCCGAGGCCCCGCCCATGCGGCGGCTGAGCAACAGGCGCATCGCGAGAATGGTCAGCGCCAGCGCGACGATCACCGCCAGCCCGACGTTTTGATACAGCCCCATCGTGAGTCCCAGCGCGACCGCGCTGGAGACAGAAAACTCGCGAAACGAAATGCCGCCTTCATACGGGATGCCGAGGCCCCAATGCTCCAGCGGTTTCAGCCCGTAGCCGATCGGAATGATCGCCCATCGCGACAGCATCATCGCCATCACCAGAGCCGCCGCCCGTCCCGCGTCGTCGATGATTCGCGACAAGCACCAGACCTCGAATGCGAACGCTGCGATCGCAGCAATCGCGCCCACCGGCCCGATTCGCGCCAGTCCGGTCGAGGCCGGCCGTGTGCCGCGCCGCAGCACTTCCACCGTGTCGGCCACTGCGCGATTTGCCAGCCCCAGCGACAGCCCCGCTGCTATTATCAGCACGACGAACGAGCGTCCGACCAGTCCGGACGCCAAGCCGGCGGTTCGATCGGCAATCGCGAGAACTGCGCCGAGGACAAACCCGACAATCGGGAAATAGACCATCGCGCGCGAGCGCTGCGCGGCGGTGCCCTGCGATCTTTCGTCGAGGACTGGCCACAGTGTCAGCGTCGCGGCTGCCAGTAAGGCTTCGAACAGCAATTCGCGCAAACTTGGAAGACTCGTATCGCCCGCCGATTCCATCGCGACCCCGGTTGAATATACGAAATCTGACTAATCACTCGCCCCCAAACCAGTTCTAACAGGGACGAAGTCCCGCATCTTCATCTTAGTACTGGGTGCAGGGGTCACCCCTGGCCGCACGCGACAACGGAGCGCGGCCTTAATACCGGGTGCAGGGGTCACCCCTGCTAGTGCTTCTCGAACTGCTTTTTGCCGAACAGTATCTCCCACGATTTCTGATCCTGCGGCGGTTGATTCGCCTTCGCCGCCGCGCGCATCCTTTCGACGACTTCGCTCATCACGGCGAAGCCGCGCTGGGTCGCGGGCCGCGCGCGCAGCTCGTCGTACCATTTCTTCAGGTTCGGAAAATCTTCGAGCTCCTGTCCCTGCATCGAATGCGGCACCAGCCACGGGTAGGTCGCGATATCGGCGATCGAGTAATCGCCCGCCAGGTACTTCGCTTCGCCCAGGCGCTTGTCGATCACGTCGTAGATGCGCTTGGCTTCGTTGGTGTAGCGGTTGATCGCGTACTCGAGTTTCTCGGGCGCGTAGCGGCGGAAGTGATGCGCCTGGCCGAGCATCGGGCCGACGCTTGCCATCTGAAACATCAGCCACTGGATCACGTTGTACTTTCCGCGCGTGTCCGACGGCATCAGCTGGCCGGTCTTCTCGGCCAGGTACATCAGGATCGCGCCCGACTCGAAAATCGAAATCGGTTTTCCGCCGGGGCCGTCGGGATCGGTGATCGCGGGCATTTTGTTGTTCGGGCTGATTTTCAGGAACTCGGGCTTGAACTGATCGCCCGCGCCGATATTGACCGGGATCACATTGTATTTGAGGCCGACTTCCTCGAGCATCCAGGTGATCTTGTAGCCGTTGGGCGTTGGCCAGAAATATACATCGATCATCGGCAACTCCTTGTACGATTAATCGAAACGAAGCGTCCGTTTCATATTGCAACTTGGCTCAGTCCGGCGCGCGACGCAAGATGAAACCGCGCCTAGCGCGGCATCAGGTCCAATTCCGCCTCGGCCGACGACTGCGCGCGCGCGAAACCCGGGTCGAGCGGATGATACTCACCGCGGCTCCAGGGGCCGATCATATCGTCGTAGTGCCGCGACGCCGGATGATCCGATTCGCCGCTGTGATTCATTCCGAGCACGCCTTCGGGATCGCCAAGGTCCGTGATGAACCGGTACGACGAAATCTGAGTGACCTTGAATTGATCCGCCGCATCACCACCCAAATCGAACCACGAGTTGTTCACCGTATGCCGCCCGCCTTCGGTCGGGTATGGCCCGCGGTTGAAGTACCATCCGAGCACGCCGCCGCGCTCGCCCAGCGGATGGGCAAACTCGATCGTCTCCATCGCGCCCCATCGCCACTTGTCGCGATCGTTGCCCAGCCGAGTCGCAAGCAGCGCGAGCGAATCTTTCAGACTCGCGCGCAACGTCGCATTCGCATTGCCGGCGCCACCGGGCCACAGCGAACTTGCCGGGCGCACGATGATGTCTTCGCTCGCCGGATATGCTCCGCCGTCCTCGACCAGCATGAACGATTTGTAGTCGTCGCCGAGCAGCGGCTTGAACACCCGTTGCGCCATCGTCACTTCGGTCGCCGCGACAATCGCGGCCGGTCTGCTGTTCGCGGTCATGGCACCGTCCCATCCGCGGATTTCGCCAAGCGCCCATCGCACGTTTTCGTCGCCGCCGTCGCCGGCCTGTACGAGCGCGTCGCGCAGCTTGAGTGCAAAGATCGACACGCGGTCGCGCTGGATCGATTTGAAATCGTCCGCCGTCATCTTGTCGCGCGCGCGGATCAAATCCGAGATACGATCGAAGCGCCACGGCGCGATCCAACTTCCATTCCAGGGCACGTCGGCCAGGCGATTGTTCGCAGTGACGATGAAATGCGAGGGCGGATTCTCGGTATGTGGCAAACTGTCGAACGGGATCATTCCGTTCCATTCGAACTTTCCCGTGAATCCCGCGGTCGGGTATTTGCCATCGAAACCGCTGCGATTCGGTATCGCGCCGACGATATGCCATCCGATATTTCCCGAATCATCGCCCCAAACGAGATTGAGCGGCGTCGTCGTGAAGGTGCGATAGGCTTCGACCAGCTCCTTTCCCGTGCGCGCGGTGGCCGACCCGAAGCCAAACCCTGCCGCCGGTCCGGGAGTCAGTCCTGCAAATCGGAGCGACAGCGCGTAATTTCCCCGCAACTTGACGCCGGTCAGCGGGTTGTCGTCGCGCGCAAGCATGTCGCTGACTATGGGGCCGTGGCGGGTCGAGAGGATCGTCCGCGTCACGTCGCTCGCGTCTCGGACGTGAATCGTCACGTCGCGCCGCTCCAGCGGAAGCCATTTTCCCTGGAACTCATAATTTTTGCCGTCGGCCGAGAGATGCTCGAGGCTGAGATCCATCACATCCGCGCACACGCTCGTCACGCCCCACGCGACATGGCCGTTGGTGCCGATCGCGACCGCCGGGGAACCCGCAGCCATCGCGCCTGAGGTGAAGCCGTCGGGAGTGACCAGCACCGCCTCGTACCAAATCGACGGGATCGATTGCGGCAGATGCGGGTCGCTCGCGAGCATCGGCTTGCCCGAAATCGACTTGGTGCCATCGACCACCCAGTTGTTGCTCGCCGGGATGCCCATATGCCCGATGCGCGCGAAGCCGGGCGCGAGCGCGAAGCCAGACGGGAGATAGTCCGACAACTTTGCGCCGCCGAACACCGCGGTCGTCTCGGGCGGTGGCGCCTCCAGCGGCAGCGACGGATACACCGGCATCAGCGCGGCGATCTCACTCGGCGCCATCTTCGGCGCGAGGTTGATATACGACGACTCCTCGGTCGCGTTGTAACCGAGTAACGTCGCAATCGTCAGCGCGCCTGCTTCGAGATCTTCGGCCGTGTAATGCGCCGGCTTGATGCCGAGCAGCCGAAACGCGGGCTCCAGACTGTCCTGATGGCCGTCGATATAAGCGTTGATTCCGCCGACGAACGCGTCCACTTGCGCGCGCATCTTGGGCGGATAGGTCGCGACGCTGTCGCGAGCGAATTTCTCAGGATCGAACAGCCGATAGACGTAATCGCTTTCGACCAGGTCGGCGCCAAACACTTCGGCCAGACGGCCCTCGGCCAGCCGCCGGCGCATCTCGAGCTGGAACAGCCTATCCTGCGCCTGCGTGTAGCCCAGCGCGCGGGCGAGGTCGAGCCGGTTCTGTGCATAGATATGCGGCACGCCGGCCGCGTCGCGAATTACCTTGACCGGCGCTGTCAGCCCGGCGAGATGGACTACGCCAGACTCCGGCGCAAGCCCGCTCTGTGTCGTTTGGTAGAACAACCCCGTCATCACGGCCACAAAAATGAACGCGACCACGAGTCCGACCACCGTGCGTCTGCGTGCGCGCGGCGAACGATAATGAGGGCGCCGGGGACCCTGGCTTGGATGCTCCGTCATCGGGGTCACACTGGATCGGCGGAGACGGTGCGCGCAAGCCTAGGTGGGCACCGAGTCGGCGCCGCCCTTGCGCACGCCCATCAGGTAGGCCTGGATAAACTCGTCGATTGCGCCGTCGAGCACCGCGCCGGTGTTGCCGACCTCGACGCCGGTGCGATGGTCCTTGACCATCTGATAGGGCTGCAGCACGTACGAACGGATCTGACTGCCCCAGGCGATATCTTTTTTGTCCTTGCTGAACTTCTCGAGCGCTTCTTTTTTCTTGCGCTGCTCGAGTTCGAACAGCCGCGCGCGCAGTATCTTCATCGCCATCGCGCGGTTCTTGTGCTGCGAGCGTTCATTCTGGCAGGTCACGACGATATTGGTCGGGAGATGGGTGAATCGCACGGCCGAGTCGGTCTTGTTGACGTGCTGGCCGCCCGCACCCGATGCGCGGAACGTATCGATTCTCAAGTCGGCGGGATTGATCGTTACCTCGACCTTGTCGTCAACCGCCGGAAAAACAAAGACCGAGGCGAACGAGGTATGGCGCCGCGCATTGGCGTCGTACGGCGAGATTCGCACCAGCCGGTGAATCCCGGCCTCGGCCTTCAAATATCCGTATGCGAAGTCTCCTTCGACCGTGACAGTTGCGCTCTTGATTCCCGCGCCGTCGCCCGGTTGCAGGTCTGCAATCTCGGTTTTGAAGCCGCGCCGCTCGGCCCATCGTAGATAAAGGCGCAGCAACATCTCGGCCCAGTCCTGCGCCTCCATGCCGCCGGCGCCGGGATGGATCGAAACGATCGCGCCGAGGCGATCGTACTCGCCGCCGAGCATCAGCCGCAGCTCCTGGCGCTCGAGCTCGGCTCGCGACGCCTCCAGCGCGGCGGCAGTCTCGCGCGCCGCTTCGGAATCGTCGGCGCCTTCCTCTTCGGCCATCTGCAGAAACACGCGCGCCTCGTCCAGCTTGTCGCGCAGCATCTTGTAGCCCGCCAGCTGAGCGCGAATCTGTTCCTGCTCCTTGAGCGCGGCTTGCGCGGTTTCCTGCCGATCCCAGAAGTCGGGCTTGGCGGATTGTTCGACGAGTTGGTTCTGGCGGGCAGTCAGTGCGGGGACGTCAAAGACGCCTCCCGAGCTTTTCGGCGCGGTCGTCGAACTCGGAAAGCTGCTGTCTCATGTCGCTGAGCATCGAAAATCACACCTCACGCCGGCGCCGTCCGCCGGCCAATGCCGGTATTATGTCACGAAACGCCAGTCGCATTAATGGGGCCTGCCGTTGGCGGGCAGCCGCCGCGATCGAACCGCCTCGACTTCAAGCGTTGCCGCGCGCGGCCATCGCCACGCCAGGATCAATCCGATCGCCGTCAGCACCAAGCAAATTTCCGCAAACAAATCGCCCACGATCGTGTACACGGTCCGCACCGGCCGCCACGACACGTCCACCATCACCGCGGCGCGCGTGAACAGCGGCGTGCGATCGGTGATTTGCCCCGACGGCTCGATCAGCGCGCTGATTCCCGTGTTCGCCACCCTTACCATCGGGACCTTGGTTTCGACCGAGCGCATCGCCGCCATTGCGAGCACCTGATACGGCGCCGAACTCTCGCCGTACCACGCGTCGTTGGTGATGTTCACGAGCACATCGGCGCCCCGGTTCACCTCGCGCCGGGTGAAGTCGGGAAAGATACTCTCGTAACAAATCAAAATTCCCAGCCGCGCGCCCTTGACGGTGAACAGCGTCTGCTCCTTGCCGGGAACCAAATCGCCGAAGCCCTGCACGACGCGATTGACAAAGTAGCCGAGGAGCGAGCGAGCCGGAACATACTCGCCGAATGGCACCAGCTCGATCTTGTCGTAATGCGCGGCCACTTCGCCCTTGGCCGACACCAGGTACGCGCGATTGTAAAATCCCAGGCGCCCGTCCGCACGCGCCAGCGCCGGTGCTCCGAACAATATCGGCTCGCCCATATTGCGCGCGAGCGTGAGCAGCGCCGTGCGATAAGCCGCATCGCCTGCGAGCTCGGCGGGATATTGATCGTCGGGCTGGAACAGGAACGCCGCCGCTGCCTCGGGCCAGACGACCAGGTCGGCGCCGCGCCTGGCCGCATCCGCGGTTTCGTCCTGATAGACCTTGTAGCTCTCGGGCAGGAATTTCGGATCCCACTTGAGCGATTGCGGGATATTCCCCTGCACCATCGCGACCTTGAAGCTCCCAGCGTGCGATGCGTTCTTGAGATTGCCGATCCGCCACGCGCCGAATCCGACCAGCGCGATCATTATCGCGGTCAGCGCGCTCAGGCTGATGGTCTGCATGCGATAGGCGCCGCGGCGGAAAATCACGACATACACCACGGCGTTGAAGAACACGATCAGCGCCGAAACGCCGTAAACGCCGGTGAATTCGGCGAATTGGATCAATTCCAGATTGCGGTAAGCCGCGTAACCGAGCAGATTCCACGGGAAACCGATCGGGAAGTAGGTGCGAATCCATTCGACCGCCGTCCACGCAACCGGCATCGTGAGCACGGCCGGAATTCGCGTCCGCCGCGCGACGAATTCACCCGCCCAAATGGCAACCGCCGTGTAGATCGCGACGATGCCCGCCAGCAGCAGCATCGGAAAGATCGCGAACTCCATTCGCACGTCGGCGAAGTCGTGCAGCGGAATCGGAATCCAGTAGAGCGATACGACGCACGCAGCGAAACCTTGCAGGTATGCCCACGCGAATACGCGCCGCATGCTCTCGCCTTCGATCACGTAAAAGAGCGGCACCAAGGCCACCCACGCCAGCAGCCCGTAATCGAACTTCGGGAATGCCAGTCCCAGCGCGAGACCGCTGGCTGCGGCGAGCGCCGCGCGCGTTGCATTGTTCGACGACATCGTCAGGCGGGGGAGCCAAAAATCTCGGCTATCGGAATCACGCCGGCGCAGGGCGGCCGGCCGTCGAAGCGCTCAAAAATCTCGTCCACGTCCTTCCAGGTTTCGACCAGCGCAGCCGCCAGCGGCGGCTCGAACGCAAGATCGCCGGCGGCGCGCCATTCGCGCTCGAAGCTCCAATCGACCGGCGGATGCTTGTCGATTTCAAGAGACACCACACGCCAACTCTCTTCCGGAGCGAGGATTTTTTCCGCCTCGCGCCATGGCAGGTAAATAACCGGACGCGCACCCATCGTGAAAGCATACCGCTTGTCCACCGCGATCCCGAACGGTTCATAACGGCGACGATTGCGCCGGTCGAGGATCGTTCGCAGCTGCGCAATCGGCACGTCGAACATGCAAACCGCGGGACGCGAGCCGCGGACCATTCGGCTTCCGCCGCGAATAACGCCATCCTTGAGAATCGCCACCAGGTTGTCCAGGGCAGACGCGGCGGTCGAGGCGCGGGTGAAATGCGTCAGCATCGCGACCGCAGGAATCCTGACGGGCTCGCGTTTCATCGCGCAAATTCGCCCCCCTTTTCTTCCATCTTCGCCGCCAGCGTTCGCTCGCGCGCAAACATCCGCCGCGCGCCGGCTGCCGAGCGTTCGTGGTCGTAACCGATCAAATGCAGAAATCCGTGAATCAGGAGCCGGCGCAGTCGCGACGCGGGGCTCACGCGGAACTCGCGCGCCTGGCGGATTGCCGTATCGATCGAGATGACCACGTCTCCGACCGGAAGTCCCGGGCTGTTCTTTACGCTGCGGGGATCCAATGGCGCGGCGCCTGCCTGTTCAATCTGCGAGAAGGAAAGAACGTCGGTGGCCGCATCGACTGCGCGGAAATCACGATTCAGCCTGCGGATCGCGCGATCGGTTGTGAGCGTAAGCGACAGCTCGCAGTCCGCAAGCCCTGCCGCGCGCATCAGCCGGTCCGCGTCGGCGCGAAGCCCGCGCGCGTAGCATCGTCCGCGCGCCGTCGCGCATCGGAACTCCACCGCCACGCGCTTCAATCCCGATGGTTACCGGCAGTTTGCGGCGCCGCCGCCGGTCCTTCGACGTTGAACGATTCGTACGCCTTGATGATCGATTGCACCAGCCGATGGCGCACCACGTCGCGGTCGTTGAACCTCACGAAGGAAATCCCCGGCGTGC
>CAVURG010000008.1:0-3405 GCA_963743865.1 uncultured delta proteobacterium | reverse complement strand
GCCGGATAAGCATGGAACAGGAACATAGTCACGGCGTTCTGATGCGTGGCCTTGGGCGCCGGTTGGTGTACAGCCGGCCGCGCGCGTGGTTGGGAATGGCGGTGGAGCTTCCGAGGCTGCTGCGTGGAGTGAGCATCCCGCGCGGGGCGAAATGCCTCGATATCGCAACGGGCCTCGGCTGGGCGACTGCGGGGCTTGTCCGACTCGATCCGTCCATGCGGATCGTGGCGCTCGATTATGATGGAACGATTCTGCCGCGCACGCGTGAATACTTGCGCGAGCATGGAGCGGCCGACAGCTCCGCGCTCTGTCGCGCCGACGGCAAGCAGCTGCCATTTGGCGACGCTTCCTTCGACTTGGTGATTTGCTTGTACGGGCTCCATCACTTTCGCGGCTATTTTGAAGCGCTGCGCGAGATCGCGCGCGTGCTTAAGTCAACCGGGACGTTCGCCCTGATCGATCCGGCCCGGCGTCCCGGCCAGCCGCCGGACGGGCGCCACGGGATGGAAGTTCCCACCCGCGACGAATTGGACCGAATGCTCGTCGATGCCGGTTTCGAGATCGTGCAGTCTCGCGTCTCACTGGGAAGAGTGAAGGCCGTCACACACAAGAGGAAGCCGGTAACGGTGGCAACGTAACGTGGTCTTGGTGCGAGTCTGAAATGGATTTCAAAAGAAATGGAAATTCCGGGTAAAGGAGTTCTCCCATGCCATTGCCGTATCGCAAAATTCTGTGCCCGGTGGATTTCGACGAAAACTCGATCGCGGCGCTCGAGACCGCGGCGGAACTCGCGCGACATTTCGACGCCACCGTTTATGTTCTGCACACCATAATGTTGGTCATAGCTCCTACTTCGATGCCCGTGTACCTGGATCTCTACAAGGCACAGGAGGACACGGCGCGCAACAACCTTGTGGAACTCGCGCGCAAGCATCTGGCGGGAATCAAATACGAGATCATGGTTAATATGGGAGAACCTGCGGCATCGATTCTCAAGGCAGAGCGCGGGATCGGCGCGGATCTGCTCGTCATGTCCACCCATGGCCGCCGCGGCGTGTCGCGCTTCTTCCTCGGCAGCGTGGCCGAACTCGTACTGCGCGAAGCTCGATGTCCGGTGCTGACTGTTCGTCAACACACGCCTCAGAAAGACCTTGTCGGCGCCTGGATGACAACCAACCCTGTCACCGCGCAACTCGACGAGAAGCTCTCGACGATTCATGCAAAGATGCTCGAGGGCGGCTTCCGGAACATCCCGCTGCTTCAGGACGGTCGCGTCGTCGCGATACTTACCGAAGGCGACATCCGGTCGTTTGTGGGACATTTCGACGACACGCCCGCCAAACGAGCGATTACCCAGGCGCTCGTGACCGTAGGACCTCAGACGCCCATCCGCGAAGCCGCGCGGATTATGCGCGAGCGAAAAATCGATGGATTACCGGTCGTCGAGGACGGGCGCCTGGTCGGAATTATCACGACCAGCGATGCGCTCGCAGCGACAACCAGCGACGAATGAGTCCAGGAGGCTGCGGAAAAAAGCGGGGTAATCGACGATCCGGGCAATCCGACGGTGAACTTTCGCGCCGACGCGCCGCTCCAACGCCACCCGCCAGTCCACTGCTGGGTTATCGCAAACGGCCGAGCCACGGAACGAACCTGCCGACTTCTCGAGCCCAGAGGCGAAATTCAGCGCCATAGGTTCCCTGGAGATATTTCTCCTCGTCGATAGCTTGGCGTCGCACGCCCAACGCCACCCCAACCACGATGATGAGCGAGAGCAGAGTCGGGAGCACCAACAACCATCCAATGAACAGCACGACCAAGCCCAAATAGATCGGATTTCGCGACAAGCTGAAGACTCCGGTCTTGACCAAGCCATGTTCGGGAACGGTTTGGTCGAAGCCCATTTGCCATGACGGTCCCATGCGCGCGATCGCGGCGGCGACCAGCGCTATGCCCGCCGCGAACACCGCCACACCCAATTTGGGCCGTGGCGCGAAGAGCAGGCCTACGAGCGGAACGTAGAATCCGAACCCCGCCGCGAGCGCTTGCCACACCAGAACCAGCCCCAGCCCGACCACCCGAATCTCTCGGATGTTCTGAACCGTTCTGCCCGAGTGGAACAGGCGAATCGCCGAGCGCCCATATTTTTTGGTGTGCCGATGTGCCCGCCAGACCAGCGCTGCGCCGCACACGCACAATAGAGCCAGCGGCATGAAGCGCCAGAAAGGAGTCACACCGCGTCTCGTACCACCCACGCCAAGTGTATGAAAGCGCAGCGAATCTCTAACCGGGCAGCCACCGGGCAATCACCTGTCTCTCAAGCGGCCTTTCGAACGCCCGCGGTTGCATGCGCTGTCAGAACCGGTACCGGTGATTCCCGCACGACCCGCTCGGCGACACTGCCGAGCACCAGGTGACTCAATCCCTTGCGGCCGTGCGTGCCCATCACGATCAAGTCGGCATCGAGATCGCGCGCGGTCTCGAGCACTTGCGCGGCCGGATCGCCGCTAGTCACGATCGTTTTGCAGCGCACCGCGGCAGGAATCCGTTGCTGCGCGAGCTTTTCCATTTGCTCGCGCCTGTCCTTCTCGACGCTATCGGGTAACGGATCCATTGCACCGGCTGGAAGCCGGCCGCGCCGGCTGGCATCGGCGCGACGTTCAACAAATACAGCGCGGCGTCGTTCTGCTGCGCTATTTTCAGCGCGACGTCGAGAGCCGCCAACGAGTGCTCCGAAAAATCAATCGGACACAGGACCTTCCGAAACAGCCGAGTCATCGCTGCCTCCTCTGTGTCGCGCTAATCCGTCAGACTGGGTTACTCGTCCACCGACTCCTTAAGCTCTTCGGGCGGCGTCCAGACATGACGCGATGGCTCGTCGACCTCTCCCTCGCCGGGGCGTCTGCGCTCGTTGCGCTTCTTCTGGCAATCGATGCAATACGCGGCGAACGGCACGGCTTTCAGCCGCGCAATCGGGATCTCCTGCTTGCATTTCTCGCAGATTCCATAACGGCCGCGTTCGAGCCGGCTAAGCGCGGCGTCTATGGCCTTCAGCTGAAATTCGTATCGCTCGATTAGACCGGCGTCGGTCTCGATGTCTTCGAGCGAACGGGCCACGTCCAGGTCGTCGGCGGGCAGTTCCACCGCGTCGTCTTGCTCCTCTTTGCGCAGCACGCGTACTCCAGCGAGCACGTCCTGGCGCGCGCGCGCAAGGAGCTGGCTCAGATTTTTTAGTCGTGCATTGGCCTGGTTTTGCCGTGACGTTCTGGTTTTCCCGCCGGTCTTGGATTTCATACAGATTCTCCGCAAGCTGCTCGTACATCATCGTCCATAGAAGAGCGAAGCAATTTACGGCGCCGTAATCAAGCAATCGACTCGCAAATCGAGCCGAAGGAACTTTTCCGC
>CAVURG010000007.1:0-9306 GCA_963743865.1 uncultured delta proteobacterium | reverse complement strand
TGACGGCAAGGTCGAGAAATTCTCGCCGCCGATCGACCGGCCGCTGGTGCTCAACCGGGAAAAGATGCTCGAGCAGGCGCACATCTGCATCGGCGGCCCCGGCATCAGCCAATCGCACCGGCTCCGCTACGCAGCCTACGTGCTCAATACCGCGCTCGGCGGCGGGATGTCGTCGCGGCTGTTCCAGGAAGTGCGCGAGAAGCGCGGACGCGTGTACAGCATCTACTCGTTCATCTCGTCGTTCATCGATTCGGGCTACTTCGGCGTCTATGCCGGCACCAATCCGGAATGGGTCGATGAAGTGCTCGAAGTCACCATCGCAGAGCTGCGCAAAGTCGAGCGCGACGGCCTCGCGCCGGCCGAGCTGGCGCGCGCCAAGAGCCAGCTTCAGGGCAACATGCTGCTCGGGATGGAATCCACCGACAGCAGGATGAATCGGCTCGCGCGCAACGAGATTTACTTCCGCCGCGACGTGTCGATGGAAGAGTTGTCAGCGGGGATCGAGGCCGTCACCAACGACAACATCGTCGAGCTGGCGTCGTCATGGTTCCAGCCCGACAAGCTCGCGATGGTTCTGCTAGGCGACCTGAAAGGCCGCAAAATCGGCCGCGACGTCTTCGCCCCCCTGGGGTGAAAGTGGCACAGGCTTTAGCCTATGTTACTCCACAGACATTGTCTCGTGTGACGCAAGTCAACGCGGCTGCGGGGCGGGCGGCGCAGGCGGCAACTGAATTGAGATCGTGTCGTCACATCCGCCATCTCTGACGGGAGTGCGAGCCGCGGGCGCAAATGTGTTGGTTACAGGATCGTAGAGGTCGGTCGGAAGCGGCTGACCGGAGTGATACATTCCGCCGGAAATCAAAATCTTGCCGGCATTCGGCCCGTACTTGATGACCGTTGCGGTATGGCCAGACCGCCAGTTGTTCATCGCCGGACCGGGACCAAATGCATTGGTTTTCGGATCGTAAAGCTCGGTGGAAGACAGGTCGTCCCCATGACAGTTGTCTCCATTGCATTCCACGTTGTCGCCGCCGGCGATCAGAATTTTTCCCGCATTCGACCCCGACTCGATGACCGTCGCGGTGTGGCGCTTGCGGGCGGTTTTCATGGCGGGGCCGGACGAAATCGTGTTGCTTGAGGGATCGTAAAGCTCTGTCGATGCCAGCGGGCTAACGCCGATCCCGCCGTTTCTGGCGTCGTCGCCGCCAGCAATCAGAATCTTGCCGGCATTCCTGCCGGAAACGATCACTGTAGCCGTGTGGCCGGAGCGGGGAACATTCATGGTTGGGCCGGGATGGATTGTGTTCGATACCGAATCGTAGAGTTCGGTTGAAGACAGTGTATGCTCATAGTTTTCCAGTCCACCGGCAATCAAGACCTTTGCCGCGTTCGGCCCCGAAAGAATCGTGGTCGCGGTGTGCTCAAAGCGCCCGGCGCGCATCTTTGGACCAGGCTGGAATGTGTTGGTGGTGGGATCGTACAGTTCCGTGGAAGAAAGCCCCGTGACGCCGCCGCCATCGGTATAGGTTCCTTGTCCGCCGGCCATTAGAATCTTGCCCGCGTTCAGTCCCGAAACAATCACAGTCGCGGTGAGCCAAACACGCCCCGCGCGCATGTTAGGGCCGCGCTGGAATGTGTTGCTCGCCGGATCGTAGAGTTCCGTCGAAGAAAGCTCCCAACGGCGGTTCCCGTGGCCGCCGGCTATTAGAATCTTGCCGGCACTCGGCCCTCCGGCAATCAGCGCGGCCACCGCGCCGCTGCGGGTGGATTTCATTTTCAACCGCGTGTCCGAAAAGCGGTTCGCTGCCGGGTCGTACAATTCCGCGCTGGCGAGTGGCAAGTCGATGTCATAGCAGACGCCGCCTGCCATTAAAATCTTGCCCCAAGTGGGCCGGCTGCGCGGCGACGCTTGCGCCGCGACAGCCGCCGTTAACGCCGCCGCAATCAGAAACGCCGAGGCCGCGCTGATTCTCACCTCTCGCCAGTGCCGCCCGATGGTCATAGCCTTGCTCTGGACCGTAGCGCAATTGCCTCGCTATCGGTCCAGTTGCACATGAAAGTGCAGATCGCCGCCGCCTTCATTTGTAATCAACTGGCCGCCACTGCGGTTCAAGACTTCCTCAGCCACCGTTACAAATGCTCTTTGATCGGATCCGCTCGACATTTTTCGCACATCAAAGGCAAGGCCTGTAAGATGTTTGGAAACATAGTGGCCGTGGTTCACCTGTTCGCGAATGACGGCGGCCATCGCCTCGATCTCGCCTCGTTCCCCAGCGCCCGCCTTGTGTGCTTTCTCGTAGGCAACCCAGATCGGCCCGACCAGTGATTGGTCTTGATAGATGTCCAGCGCCCGGCGTCCATCTTTTGCCTTTTTGTACATCTGGGCGGCCTGATCGTCTGGCGAGCGATAGCCGTCTGTTGCCACGATCTCCCTGCCGGTCAAAAGATAATATCCGTAAGCTATCTTGGACAAAACATCGTGAATGGAGTACCTCAAATCGACGCTGCCATCCTTCTTGGTGAAGTGATCCCGATCGGGCCGATCGAAGGACATAACGAAAACGTCATCGCCTCTGAGATAATCTCTTTCCGCATATTTTGCCGTGGCTGCGGCGGTTGCCTCGTCAAAGCTGCCGTTAATCGAGCCGGAGTACATCCCTTTGGACTTGAGGAACCTCTGCCAGACCTTGGCTTCGTCTCCGCTCATTGGAGACTGCGTTAACTTCATCGGCTTGAGCTTCTTTTGGCAGCGTCTCCTTTGAACCGCGCTCGTGCAGTGCGTCGCGACGAGCCTGGCAGAAAAGTGAGTCGGTCATAAGGCTGAACTCTTCGGCCCTGAACAAAACTGGCGCCCCTACCGCCAGCTTGGGGATTATTGCGGCGCTAGGCGATGCCCGCCTTGCAGCCCGGGCTCGATTCTGGGACTAGTGATGCGTCGAATCGGCGAGCATTCTGGATTGTTGAAATGGCTCTGACTTTGAAAATTGCGCGGCTGCGCAAAAGCGCGCTGCCGCTTCCCGCCTACCATAGCGAGCACGCTGCCGGAATTGATCTGATGGCCGGCATCGGCGCGCCGATCGAGATGGCGCCGCGCGAGCGTCGCGCCGTTCCAACCGGCATCGCCGTCGAGATTCCGGTCGGTTACGAAGGGCAGGTGCGTCCGCGCAGCGGCCGCGCGCTGAAAGAGGGACTCGCGCTGATCAATTCGCCGGGAACCATCGACGCCGACTATCGCGGAGAAGTTAAAGTATTACTTGTAAATTTGGGCGACCAGCCGATCGTGATTAAACCCGGCGATCGAATCGCCCAGCTCGTCATCGCGCCCGTCATTCGCGCCGATATCGTCGAGGTCGATGAACTGGCGCCGAGCGCGCGCGGTCCCGGCGGCTTCGGCCACACCGGCCGCTGAACGCGGTCGCCGCACCCCCCTCGATTGCGCGGGCGATCCCACGTAATTTAGTTTCATCAGCGCGGATTGGAAGAGTGAAAGACAAACCTGCCGAGACCGACGCGGCATTGACCGCGGTGACGCCGATCGACGGCCGCTATCGCGCGCGCACCCGCCCCTTGGATGCCTACTTCAGCGAGTTCGCGCTGATTCGCTACCGCGTTCGCGTCGAGATCGAATGGTATCTGTCGCTGGCCGGGCATCCCGCGATCAGCGCGCTGAAACCGATCGCGGTTGCGACTGCGAAAAAGCTCCGCGCCGTTTACGAGGACTTCGCGCTCGACGATGCGCGACGCGTCAAGCAACTCGAAGCGGCCACCAATCACGACGTCAAGGCGGTCGAGTATTTCGTCAAGGAGCGGGTCGCCGCGATCGACCGCGCGCTGCCCATTGAGATGGTGCATTTCGCGTGCACCTCCGAGGACATCAACAACCTCGCCTACGCGCTCATCCTCAAGGAGTTCGTGGCGACAGAGCTGACGCCGCGCCTGGAAGCGGCGAACGCGCCGATCATCAAGCTGGCGCATCGCTACAAGTCCCGTCCGATGATGGCGCGGACGCACGGCCAGGAAGCGTCGCCGACGACGGTCGGCAAGGAGATGGCGATATTTGCCACGCGCGTGGCGCGCCAGCTCTCGCAGCTTCGCCGCCAGGAATTTCTCGGCAAGCTCAACGGCGCGGTCGGCAACTTCAACGCGCATCAATTCGCCCAACCCGAGGTTGACTGGATCGCGCACTCGCGCAATTTCGTCGAGCGGCTCGGTCTGACCTGGAATCCGCTGACCACGCAGATCGAGAGCCACGATTTTATCGCCGAGCTGTTCGGCATCATGATGCGAATCGACACGATTCTGATCGGCTTCTGCCGCGACATGTGGAGCTACATCTCGATCGGTTACTTCGCGCAAAAGGCGGTCGCGGGAGAGACCGGCTCCTCGGTGATGCCGCACAAGGTCAATCCAATCGACTTCGAGAACTGCGAGGGCAACCTCGGAATCGCCAGCGCGCTGTTCGGTCACCTGGCGGCCAAGCTGCCGGTCTCGCGATGGCAGCGCGATCTGACGGACAGCACGGCGATGCGATCGATGGGCACGGCGTTCGGGCATCTGGTCGTCGCGCTGGAGTCGCTGGAGCGCGGGCTGGCGCGCGTCGAGGTCAACGAGCGGCGCATTGCCGGGGATCTCGAGGGCGAGCAGGCGTGGGAGGTCGTCGCCGAGGCGATTCAGACTCTCATGCGGCGCCACGGGCTGCCCAAACCATACGAGACGCTCAAGGAGCTGACGCGCGGCCGGCGGATCGATCGGCGCGTGATCGAAGAATTCATCGCGAAGCTGCCGCTGGACGAGGGCGCGCGGCGCGCGCTCAACGAGTTGAATCCGCGCAGCTACACCGGCCTTGCAGCGGAACTGGTCGAGCGATTCGCGCCGCCCGCAAACGTATCGGATGCGGCTGCATCGAAAAAGCCGCGCGCGCCGAAGCCGTGAGATCGGCCATCCACATGCTCGCGCGCTTCGATGTGCATAAGCACGGAGCTTTGTGGACAATCGGCGCCCAGCAGCACGTGCCGCTGATGAACCTGCCGCTGCCATGATCGAGCGCGAGCCTGGGGCGTATTGGCATTAACGCGCATTCCCCGGCTCCTTTCCCGCCTCGCCCCGCGCCGCCGTCGCCACGGCCAGGGGTCACCCCGGATCCGAAACCACTACGGCTTGGCGTTTCGATGGTGCCCTATGGAGCGGATGGCAACTGCACGGCGACCGCGTCATAGCGATCCCAATTCATAGTGGGGCCCGGCGCAAAAGTGTTGGTCACCGGATCGTAGAGCTCCGTCGAATGCAGGTTGCGGAAGAGGCCTGAGCCGTTTTTGTCGGTGTCCGTTTCTATACCACCGGCGATCAGAATCCTGCCCGCATTTTTCCCCGAAAGAATCACCGTTGCGGTGTGCGCAACCCGGCGTTTGTTCATTGCCGGGCCGGGCGCAATAGTGTTGGTATCGGGAGCGTACAGCTCGGTCGAAGCCAGCGATGCGTCCCTGCCGGTCTCATCCTTATCGTCGCGTTCACCCCCGGCGATCAGGATTTTCCCGGCATTCGGCCCCGACGCAATCGCCGTTGCGCTGTGGTGCAAGCGCATGGATTTCATCGTTGGACCGCGCAAAAATTTGTCGGTCGCCGGATCGTATAGTTCCGTCGAGGTATCAATGTCGCCCCCGGCCCACTGGTCGCAGCCGGCGAACAGAATCTTGCCCGCATTTTTCCCCGAAGGAATTACCGTCGCGGTGACAGCACCGCAGGCGGGGTGCATGATTGGGCCGGGCGCAAAAGCATCGGCAACCGGATCGTAAAGTTCGGTCGATCCCAGGACGCCGTGCGGGTCGTAGCCGCCAGCGATCAGAATCTTTCCAGCATTTTTTCCCGACGTAATCACCGTGGCCCTGCACAAAGCGCAGGTGGTGCGCATGGCCGGACCGGGAGAAAATGCGTTGGTGGCGGGATCGTAAAGCTCGGTCGAAGAAAGTTCGCCGTCCTCGCCGATGCCGCCGGCGACCAGGATTTTCCCCGCGTTCGGCCCCGAAGGGATCGCCGTGGCGGTGTGGCCGGAGCGGGGCATCTTCATGGCCGGGCCATTCACAACAGTGTTGGTGGCAGGATCGTATATCTCGGTCGAAGCCCGCGGATAGTTGTTGCGGTTGTCTCCGCCCGCGATCAAAACCTTGCCGGCATTTGGCCCGCTGACAAGCACGGTCGCGGTCGCCCGGCGACGGCCCTTCATCCGCGGCGTGCCAATTTCCGGCGCAAACCGGTTCGACGCCGGATCGTACAAATCGACGCCGCCATCGTATGGTCCGCCAGCGATCAGGATTTGTCCCCAGGTGGGATGGCGCAGCTGCGCGTGTGCCGGTTGGGCCGCGAAAATGAACGCCCAGGAACACGCGATCAGGACTGCTATTGCTCCGATCCGCGACCGCCTCATCGGCGCGCAGTTCCCCGGTGTATTCGACTTGTCACCATCTGAACTCGCCCGTTCCGTGAAAACGCTGGTCAAAGTCACTTTCCTTGACGCCACCGCCCGTACCGGAACTGTTACTGGAGTCGTGACGGATCGTAATTTTCCGCTTGCCGCCGGGCTCTCTGCTCTCATCAATTTCCACGACTAGGCCGCAGTGTCCGTGGTCAGCGGTGACATAAATATCTCCAACGCTGATGCTCCTGCGGCCGTGGTCCAACGACCTGGTGCTTAGCCCCGCTATCAAATCTTCAACACGCAACGTGTAGCCAAGCAAACATCTTTCGTCGTTACCGCCGCTGCGAATCTCTCGCTCATGGGCCGCCCAATGGGCGCAGCCGGTGCCTATAATCGCCTTCCAACTGTCGCCACCATGGAACATAACGAAACATTCCGGCGGATGAATATCGCCATGTACATCCCTTTTGGCGCGTTCTATTCCCTCTTTGCATTTCGCGCAGTAATAGTGCCGCCCATACAATACGACACCTTCGCGGCCTGGATGGTAGAAACATTCTGACATAAAATCTCCTGGCGGACATGAATTAGCCGCTGGCGGCGCCCGCTCGCGGCTAAAGATTGAATCGGGCGGGTACTCTAGTGGCGCCCTCGATCAGGCATCGCAGAAAGTTCGCCCTAGCGTCAGGCTGAACTGTTCATCCCTGAACTGATTGCGGCCGCATGTCTGTGACACCTCCCGGCAGGGCGAGGCCCGGGAAAAGATCCGGGATTCTTCCCCTTCGAATGCGGTCGGGATGACCGGGAAATCCGCGGGGCGCGTCGTTTTCTCCTGCGGCCGAGGGCGCGCGTATCTCGCGATCTACGTTGCGTCGGCGCCGCCTTCGGCGCTTGCCCCTTCCCGCAGCCCGCCGGCCTTCCCGGTTTTTTCCCATCGATTAGATGCGCTGAAGCAGTGAGATCCGCTATCCACACGCTCGCCCTTTGCGATGTGGACAAGCGCGGCGCTTTGTGGACAGTCGGCGCCCGGCTTCGTTGTTCCACGGCGACCGGTCGGTAAGATGATTAGGTTAAGATAATCCGACAGGGAGAACGCATCGTGGAAACGACTCCGCAAAAACTCGAAATGTTTTACGAGGGCAAGGCGAAGAAACTCTACTCCACGTCCGATCCCGACCTCGTTATCACCTACTTCAAGGACGACGCGACCGCCTTCGACGGCGCCAAGCGCGACACCATCGCGGACAAGGGTGTGGTGAACAACCGGATGTCGGAGCTGTTTTTCACGCTGCTCGAAAAGCACGGCGTCAGAACGCATTTCGTCCGCCGCTTGAACGATCGCGAGATGCTGTGCAAGCGCTTGCACATCATCCCGGTCGAGACCGTCGTGCGTAATCTCGTCGCGGGCTCGATGGCAAAACGGCTCGGCCGCGAAGAAGGCGAACCGCTCCCGCATCCGATCGTCGAGTACTACTACAAATCAGACGCGCTCCACGATCCGATGATCCTCGGCGAGCATGCGATCGCATTCGGATGGGCCACCGCGGCAGAGCTCAAGCAAATCGACGCGATGGCGCTGAAGGTCAATGGCATCCTGAGCAAATTCCTCGACGAGCGCGGCGTGATACTGATCGATTTCAAGCTCGAGTTCGGACGCTATCACGGTGAAATTCTGCTCGGCGACGAAATCTGCCCCGACACCTGCCGCTTCTGGGACAAAGCCACACGGCAGAAACTCGACAAAGATCGCTTCCGCCACGACCTGGGCGGCGTGGAGCAGGCCTATCACGAGATGCTGCGCCGGGTGGAAAGCTGATGGTTTATGGCGGCGCGCAAGAGGATTTGAGTTGCAAGTAAGAGTGTTCGTCACACCCCGGATGGGAATTCTCGACCCGCAGGGCCGTGCGGTTGAAAGTTCGCTGCAAAGTCTCGGCTTCAAAAACGTCTCGGGCGTCAAAGTCGGCAAATATATCCTGCTCGAAGTCGAGGCGCGCACCGCGTCGCAGGCGCGCGACGAAGCAAAGAAGATGTGCGAGGCGCTGCTCGCCAACCCCGTGATCGAGGACTACCGCTTCGAGGTGGACGGCGAATGAAGTGGGGCGTCGTGCGATTCCCCGGCTCGCTCGACGACGGCGACTCGCTGTATGCGCTCGCGGAGGTGATGGGCCAGGACGCGCGAATGCTCTGGCACAAGGACGAATCGCTCGGCGGCGTCGAGTGCGTGCTGCTGCCGGGCGGCTTCAGCTATGGGGATTATCTGCGCACCGGCGCCATCGCGCGCTTCTCGCCGATCATGAAGAGCGTGGCGAAGTTCGCCGCCGATGGCGGGCTGGTGATCGGCATCTGCAATGGCTTTCAGATTCTGTGCGAGGCGCATCTGCTGCCCGGCGCTCTCACCCGCAACCGCTCGCTCTCCTTCATCTGCGAGCGCGTGTGGCTGCGCGTCGAGAACGCAAACACGCCGTTTACGCGCGCGGCGAAGCAGGGCGATTTGCTCCGGCTTCCGATCAAGCATGGTGAAGGACTCTACGTCGCGCCTGAAGATGATCTGCGCGAGATGGAAGAAAGCGGGCAGGTGATCCTGCGCTACGTCGATGCCGACGGGCGCGAGAGCGACGACGCAAATCCCAACGGCTCGATGCGCGCGATCGCGGGCGTCGCCAACGAGCGCTTCAACGTCTTCGGCCTGATGCCGCATCCGGAGCACGCGGTGGAGGCGATGCTCGGCGGGGTGGACGGACTCAAGATATTTCAGTCGATAGCCGGGAGCGCGCGATGAGCGAGCTTCCTGTTTCTCTTCCCGGCGAGCCGAGGGTCGATCTCGAGCAGGCCCGCGCGCACGGACTCGCGCCCGATGAGTACCGCAAGATCGAACAGGTCATCGGCCGCATCCC
>CAVURG010000006.1:2587500-3572347 GCA_963743865.1 uncultured delta proteobacterium | reverse complement strand
TTTGCACCCACACCTGCAGGATTTCGTGCTCATCGGGAGCAAGCCATGCCAGCCGTTTGCCATCGGGCGCGATATGCGGATTGGCGCGCTCGGGATTGCCGAGCAGAGTGTCGCGCGGAATCAGCGGTGGCAACTGGGCGAAGCTGGCGGGCGGGGGAATTGTCGAAGTCATCGTGAGGACCGCAATTATCAGTGAAAACTTCCGTACGAATCCGAGCATCGATCACAAGGATGACAGAAAAAATCGCGCAATGAAGGGTGCGCAGCCATCGCCCGCACTCCTGACCCGCCGGCCGTGGCCCGGCGGGTCAGGTACTTACCCGCCGCTCGACGCTCCTAGGCGCAAGAATTGCCCTCTTATATGATCGGTTCGCCGGGCGGCATTCCGTGGGCGACGAAAAAGGCCCGTGGCGACGGGGGCGCAGTATGTCGTGATTCGCCGGGCGGCATTCCGTGGCAACGAAAAAGGAGAAGCCATCAAATGAAGGTCGTTATCGATCAGAAAATGTGCGAGGGGAACGGGAAATGCCAGCAGGCGGCGCCGGAAGTGTTCGAGGTGCGAGACGACGACAAGAGCCATCTGTTGATCGACAGTCCGCCCGAGCGCATGCGCGAAAAGGTCAAGCTTGCGGCGCGGCTGTGTCCCCGCCAGGCCATCACGGTCAGCGACGACTAGAGGCCCGACAGGCCGGAATGCGGAATCGAGACGAAAATGGAGGAATCGCGGAGACACTTTTCAATGGAAACTGAGAACGCACTGTCACTGGAATCGTTGAACATCATTGGACCCGACCATTACGCGAAAAACGGCTATCCGCATCGCGAGTGGACGTATCTGCGCAAGCACAAACCGGTTTTCTGGTGCGAGTACCCAAAGACCGATCCATTTTGGGCGATCACCAAACACGCCGACATCATCCAGATTTCCAAGCAGCCACGACTGTTCCTCAACGGTCCCCGCTTGCTGGTGTTTGTCAACGAGAACGGGATCGAGCGCGGTCCGACGCCGCCCTTCCGCCACCTGCTCGACATGGATCCACCGGATCATGGCGAATATCGCGCGGTTGTCAGCCGCCATTTCACGCCGCGCCACGTGCGTCCGATGCAGCCTGAAATCGAGAGCATCACGCGACAGGTACTCGACGACGTGACCGGGCGCGACCAGTGCGACTTTGTCACCGACGTATCGTCGAGGATTCCACTGGCCGTAATCGCCGAGTTATTGGGTGTTCCGCATAAAGATTGGGAACAACTCTTCAGATGGACCAACGAGACGATTGGCGGCGGCGACCCCGAATTCCAGGCTGGAACGACCGCGCAGGAGACGATGGATCGTTCGCGGCTGGGCCTGTTCCAGTATTTCACCGACATGGTGGTGGAACGGATGAAGCACCCGACCAACGACATCACCAGCGTCGTGGCCAACGGCAAGGTCAACGGCCAGCCGATACCGCAGTTCGAGATGCTGTCGTACTATTTCCTGCTGGTCGTGGCCGGCAACGAGACCACGCGCAACGCGACCACCGGTGGCATGCTGGCTTTCATCGAGCATCCGGACCAGTGGCAAAAGCTCAGGCGCAATCCCGCGTTGATCGACTCGGCCGTCGAAGAGATCGTGCGCTGGACGACACCAGTTATTCAGTTCGCGCGGACCGCGACCGAAGATACCGTGATTCGCGGCCAGAAAATCAAAGCCGGCGAATCGGTGTGCCTGTTTTATCCATCGGCGAACCGCGATGAAGAAGTTTTCGCGGAGCCTTTCAAGTTCGACATCAGCCGCGATCCGAATCCGCATATCGCATTCGGCCTCGGGGAGCATTTCTGTCTCGGCGCAAACCTGGCGCGGCTCGAACTGAAGGTGATTTTCAGCCAATTGGCGCAACGCCTCGATCACGCCGAACTCGCCGGTCCCGTCGAGCGGCTGCGCTCGAGCTTCGTCGGCGGAATCAAGCACATGCCGATCCGCATGAAGATGAAGCCGGCGGCCGCCCCGGCCTGAGGCCGCGTCCGCGATGATAACTCCGCGCAGGTCCGCCGACCGCGGACGCACGAAGATTGACTGGCTCGACAGCCGCCACACTTTCTCGTTCGGCGATTACTACGATCCCGGCCAGATGGGATTTCGCGGGCTGCGCGTAATCAACGAGGATCGCGTCCGCCCCGGCGCGGGCTTTCCCACCCATGGTCATCGCGACATGGAGATCATCACCTACATTCTTGAAGGCGCGCTCGAACACAAGGACAGCACTGGCACCGGCTCGATCATTCGTCCGGGCGAAGCGCAGAGAATGAGTGCCGGGGAGGGAATCACGCACAGCGAATTCAATCATTCGAAAACCGGCCCGGTTCATTTTCTGCAAATCTGGATCACGCCCTCCACGCGCGGAATCGCTCCGGGCTACGAGCAGCGGACCATCGACGATGCGAAGGCGCGCGGTGGCTTCGCGACTGTAGGCTCTCCCGATGGCCGCGATCAGTCTGTGAAAATTCATCAGGACGCCGTGCTATGGGTCGCAAAGCTCGAGCGCGGACAGACTGTCGGGACCAATCTGAAGAAGGGCCGCCATGGATGGGTGCAAGTGGCGCGCGGCGAAGTTGCGGTCAACGGTGTCACGCTTGCGGAGGGCGACGGCGCCGCGATCAGCGACGAAGAGAAAGTGACTATCGTCGCCAACTCCCCCGCCGAGGTCCTGTTGTTCGATCTTGCGTGAGTGCGCCGCGCGATCCGGCTCTCAGTCGGGGCTCGATCCCGCACGCAGGCGCGCAAGATCGTAGTCGCGCAGCTGATCGATTCTGTCCACCGTGACGTCGGGCGCCGGGTACTTGGCCGTCTCCTTCGCATCGGCCGCGTAATGCCCCTGCCGGGGGAACACCGTCGTCACGCGCGCGCCCCACGCCTTCTTGAACGCGTCAAGGATTCGCACCTTGTCATCGATCAGCACGTAATGGTCGGCAGGATAGCGGGTCCGCACGTCGTCGAGTTCCTGTTCCTTGTGGATGTAAATCATCACCTTTTCATCGACGGCTTCGCGCAGTCCCGAGCGCTCGATCTTGAGCGGCTGAAAGATCATGTCGCCATCGGACAGGATCGTTGTTTCACCGAACTGTTTGTACTGATCGATTACGTCGAGAGAACAGGGGAACAGGCGGTTCGCGAAATGGTAGTTCATCAGGAAGTACGACACCGCGATGATTCCGAAGTCGCGCGGATGATTGACCCGGTAGCGTTGCAGCGCGCCGAGATAGTCCGCGTAGCCGAGCTCGGTGCGCAATTGCTCGAAATATTCCCAGTAGTGCTGCTGTTGGTCGTAACCGATGTCGCGCTCGAGATTGCGCTTCATGTCGGCGACGATGCGATCGTTGTCGATCAGGGTGTTATCGACGTCAAACAAAAAAACGACATGTTCTGGGGCCATCGGTCTGAAGATCCTCCACCGACAATGATTGCGGTTGTTGGCCTTCAAGCCAAACGGATTAGTTGTCCGTTGTCCGCCGGGACCGGCGGACTGACTAATTTTCGGAAGGAATCGGCGCGGCGCCGTGCGCGCTCGATTGTTCGAGTCGCGAATGAATATGGGCCGTTGCGCGCGAGTCCCGGGAGTCAGACGGTTCCGATCATCTCTCTTCCGGGTCACGCAAGACGCGGCTGATCCGAGCCATCAGTTCGCCCGAGTTGAAGGGCTTGGTGATGTAGTCATCGGCGCCGAGCGAGAAACCCTTGACCACTTCAGCTTCGTCGCGATGCGCGCTGACCAGGATTACCGGCGTACTCCTGGTCGCCGAATCGCTGCGCAGAGCGGTCAGCGCTTCGAACCCATTCATATTCGGCATCGCCACGTCCATCAGCACCAGGTTGGGTTTTTTCTTACGGGCAATATCCAATGCCTGCGCACCGTCGTACGCGATATCACACTCGAAATTAAAGTGCTTCAGGATCGTTGAGATCATGACGACGGTGGTCGCGTCGTCATCGGCGAGTACTATGCGCCGGGCGCCGTTTCGAGCTGAGGATTGAATCGCAACTGCCGCACTCTCGACGAATCTGAGGATGCGGTAGGCCCTGAGCAACAATTCCTCTGGCTGGCATGGGCGCGTCATGAAGTCGCGGTTGACGTCGGCGACCGCCGCGAATCGCGTCACCAGTTCCTCGTAGGCGCCGATGATGACCGCGGGCTTGCGGCTGCGCGCGATCATTTCGATCGGGGACGGTTGATCGGCAATGCCGATGGCCGAAGCGTTGATGAAGCAAGCGTCGAAAGCAGAAAAGGAGTTGAGCCCGGGAATATTCGGCACCGCTCCGACCACGTGGCCGATTCCACGGGCAGTCCCCAACGCCGCGATGATCGAATTCGCTTCGGGCGTTTCGAATCCCATCAAGGCGAATCTCCTGCCGGCTAACGATTGTCTAATGATCTGGTCCATGGGGGACTCGGTGCTCCTTGCTGCCGAAAAAATGCCGAACAGTCGATCTGCAGGCGCCAACGCACTCCACCAAGCGAGATTGACCCTGCGTTGATACGCAACGTGCGTGCCTTGCGGCGATGACCAGCAAAGGCGCAGATAGCGCAGAGCTGCGGCAAGACTGCGTCGCTGAGCGGGCCGTACATGGTCAACGACTGACCGAAGCCGAGACAGCCATGTCGCGCTTTGGGACATGATGAGACGGCGGCCTCGCTTGTCGCGGGCGCAATGCTCGCCTTGACACTGCCGGTCCCGTTGCGCGAAACGGATACACTATGAGCGAGAAAGCCAGCGTCCTGAGCCCTTCCGCGCTATGGCGACGGCTGGGGTTGGCGCGCCACAACTGGCCCGGCAGATTTACCGTTCTGCTCGCGACGATTCTGCTGCTGCTCGTCTCTCAGCCGATTTTCTCGGCTCACGCCTTCGCGCAGATTTTTGCAACTGTGACGATATCGCTTGTGCTGCTGTCCGCTCTTTATGCATTTCGCACGACCAAGACCTACTTCACGATTGCGCTAGTCCTGATGGTACCTGCGATCGGAAGCCGATTGGCGCTGCAATTCACGGCGAACCCAACGCTCGAGATGGCCGACGCTGTCTCTTCGTGTCTGTTCCTGACGGTGACGGTGTTCGCCCTGGTATCCAGGCTGTTCACGGTAAAGAGCGTTACCTTCGACATTATAAGCGCCGCAATTTGCGCCTACCTGCTGATTGGCGTCGCATGGGCCTATGCCTTCGCATTCATCGAATTGCGAAATCCCGGTTCGTTCAGCTCCGTACTCCTTCAGAAGCAGACGGGCAACATGTCGCCGCTCCTCGCCTCGGTTCACACCTTCATCTACTACAGCTTTGTGTGCCTGACGACGACGGGTTTCGGAGATGTCTTGCCTGTCTCCGAGGGCGCCCGCAGCCTCTCGGTGATGGAGGCGGTGTTCGGCCAATTGTATATGGCTATTCTGATCGCGCGGCTGGTCGGTCTGGAGATCGCTCAATCGATGAAAGAGGAGCGTTAGCCGGCCGGCGCAGGAACTGCTTGGTGCCGTACAGCATCGGCACGCTCCGCCAGCGCTTCTTCATCGCGGAATCCAGATGGGAGCGGCGCTGAACAGATGGTCAACGATACCTATCTGGTACGCGAGGAACAGGCCAAAGCCGAAACTCAGAAGTCCCGTGCCGGTGACGAGGCCTTGATGAATCCGTGACGCTCGGCGCGACATGACCATGAACGGCGTGGCGATTGCGGTTGTGATGAGCCCCATTCCGATGATCGTACCGATGCAGAAAATCGCAAGGTAGAGCGTCGCCCATAGCGGTTGCGGGATCGCGCTCAGGACCAGCAACGCAATCGCGGCGCTGCCGGCGAGTCCATGGACGAGGCCGACTGCGAACGATCTGAGCAGCGGACGGCGTGCGGCAAACGGCGGCAATCGGTCAGCAGGGATGCGATGGTCGTGATACATCGCATCGCCGGTATTTTCCTGAGGACCAACGTGAACGTGCGGGTGCAAATGCACCGCGCCGCCGTGCGCGTGAGCGTGCGCGTGGACGACCAGGCGTTCATCCTCCGATGAACTCGCGCGCATCCGAGTCGCCGCTTTGCGAATCAAGCTTGCGGCCGCGCCGACGCCGAGCATAATCAGCACGATCGCGACCGCGAATTCCATCGCCAGTCCGAGCCGGGCCGGGATCGCAATTTTGAAAACTATTATGGCGGCGCCTACCAGCAGCACGGTCAGCGTGTGGCCGAGTCCCCATACGACACCGACCCGGGCGGCAACGAGCAGGCGGCGTTCGCGGCTGAGAATGGTCGTGACTGCGATCACGTGATCGGGATCGGTAGCATGGCGCATCCCGAGCACCAATCCGAGGAGCGCGATTGCCAGCGGCGCGGCATCAGCAGGGAGCATTTGGTTGGTTCCTTCAGCCGTTCGATCCAATCGACAGTACACACATTATTCCGGGCGAAGTGCAACGACGGGAACCCGCTCTCAAACTTCGCATGGGCGGAGATTTGCGGTATCTTCCCTTCAGTTCAGGTGATCAAAATGGGAATTCCGGTTTACAGCCGCGCGGGTGATGCGCCATACGCCGCGCGCCGTTGGTCCGCGATTGCAACCGGGGCAACCGCGATCCTGCTTGTCTTGTCGTGGCGAGGCGAATGCTGGGCCTACATCGACCCTAATGCGGGAGGATTCCTGTCACAAATCCTGGTCCCGCTCGCATCGATCTTCCTTTCGTTTCTCTTTTACTGCCGCAAGGAAATCAGGCGGTTAGCCAAATCCGTCCGTGACAGATGGAAAAGAATCGATTCGCCGGGCGCCGCGCCCGAGGTTAGAAAGTAAGTCGTGGGCCGGCGGTGGTGGTTGCTGTTTCGCAGCCTCGCAGTGATAACGGTCCTTTTTCTCGCGCCGATTCTCGCCGTCCAGCTGCATCCGTGGTTCTATTTTCTCTCGAAGTGGGATGCGCTCGCCCAACTGGCACTGGAAATCTCGGCGATTCTTTTGCTGGAAGCTTTGGGCGCGACATTTCTCACTCTGGTTCTTTCCGGCGGCCGCGCGCTCAAGCTGTGGAGTGATCAGGCCGATGTTAATTGCGCGGGGTTCCTCGCCCTCGCAAGCTTGATCTTATGCCTCCTTGCGCTAGTCAGCCCTCTGGGCGCTCCGATCGTGAACGTTAGCCTGAGCGTGGCGCTGATCCTAGCGGCAATCGCTCTGCTTAAGTTCTTCGGCTGGCAGCCTGCTTTCGCGCTTTTCAACCGACTCAACCAATCAGCACAGATTGTACTGGCGGCCTGTCCGCTGCTGCTGATTCCCATGCTGGTCGGAGGCCTCGGCTGGCGCAGCTTCGATCCGATACCGCAGGCGCAGCGGTTCACACTGAACCCCCAGGCCAAGCCTAACGTGGTATTGATCAGCTTCGATGCGCTGACTGCTCAGGACATGTCGCTCTATGGTTATGGGCTGCCGACCACGCCGCGATTCGAGCGGCTCGCCCAGCGCAGTTACAACTTCGTCAACTTCGTCTCGACCTCGGATTTCACTTCGCCGGCGGTCGCCTCGATGTTGACCGGCCAGTATCCGCTGACCAATCGGGTGTTCCAACTCAATGGGCACATTCCTCACCGCCTGCGCGAGCACAACCTTGCCTGGATACTGCGCCAGCACGGATATACGACTGCGGCAATCGTTACCAACCCAGCGGCCCATCCCCTGACTTTGCGGCTCTCGGATTCCTTTTCGAGCCTGCCTTGGCCCCCGGTGAACTCCTGGTTTTTCCCCGGAACCTTCCTGCTCCAATTGCGGCATGGCCTGCTGTCCGACGCCGCCAACGACCTCGCGGTCCTTGCGCTCAGGAATTTCGGTTCTCTTTTGGACCGATTCAACAAGGTGAGCTGGGTCGAGCCGCGCGCGGTCTTTGCCTCTGCCCGGGACTTTATCCGCGGCGCGCGCACGCCCTACTTTCTGTGGATTCACTTGTACCCACCCCATGCTCCGTACATGACGGACGCCCGCTTTCGGGGCCGGTTTCTGCCGGGTTCCGAGTTCACCACTCAAGCGCAGTACTTTTTCCAAACACCCCCGCTATCCTATCCAACAGAGATGCAACACAAAGTCGACTTGCTGAGGCTGCGCTATGACGAAAGTATCGCCGAGTGCGACAGTGCTCTGGGGGAGTTCCTTGACTGGATGGCGACCAGCCATCGAGACGCGAACACTGTCCTGGTTGTGACCGCGGATCATGGCGAGAACTTTTCCGGCGGCTGGTGGACCCACGAATCGCCGGATCTGCATTATGCCGAAACCCACATTCCCCTGCTGATTTCGTTGCCAGGCCAGAGCCACAGCTACACCGAAACCGACAACGGCGATCTCTCCGATGTCGCGCCCACGCTGCTCGCCGTGCTCGGAATCGCGAGACCGTCATGGATGGATGGCCACCCGCTCATTGGCGCGGCGCGGGCGGCCTCCCCGCCGCAACCCGCCATTTCGATGTATCTCGCCCGATCAAGTGCATTCAGCCGGCCCGAGGTCGGAACGATCGCCGCGAATTCCGGCCCCTATCATCTTGTGTTGTATTTTCCCTCAGGACGCACCAAGCTCTACGATATCGCCAGTGACCCCGATGAAACGCGCTACGCCGCATTTACTCCTGGCGTGGCGATGGCGCTGGTCCAGGACATCAAGCGGCGTTTTTGCGATTCGCTCAATTGCGGGCCGCCGGTCTGCGCTCCATGAATTCGGGTGCCTGGTCACGGCCGGTATTCAATCTGAATCTCTCCGCATGGCGCAGTATCCGCAGCCGCCATCGCGAACCGATCGATCGCGCGCTGGAATTGCGCTTCCACCTGACCGGCAGCATGCTGTCGGCGCTGGGGATGCTCCAGGAGCGGTTGTACCAGCGCACCTTTGACCAACTCGATCTCAGGCCACCACTCTTTCTCGTGGGGCATTGGCGCAGCGGAACTACTCTGCTGCACGAGTTGCTCGCGCTCGACGAGTCCTTTGCTGCTCCGAGCACCTACGCTTGCTTCAATCCGCATCACTTTCTGCTCACGCGCCACCACGCGCCCTCCATGAAACAACTCGCCCGGCCGACCGGCGACATGACCGTTTCACCTTTCTCACCGCAGGAGGAAGAGTTCGCCCTGCTCTGCATGGGCGCGACATCACCATACGAAGCGTTCGTGTTTCCCTCCGCGCTCCGTCAGTTCGAGGCTTTTTGCGATCCCGAGCTTTTCGAACGGGCACAGCAGCAAAAGTGGAACGACGCGATTACGTGGATATTGAAAGGGACGGCCTACCTGCGCGGCGCGGACAAGCGGTTGCTGGTCAAATCTCCGGCCAACTCGTTTCGAATTCCGAGGCTCAGCACTCTCTTTCCCGGCGCAACGTTCATTCGGCTGGTACGCGAGCCGTGCGCTGTTTTTGCTTCGACGCTGAAGCTCTGGCAGGGCATGTGGGAGCGCTATGCACTGGCCGCACCGCTCGCGCAGGAAGTGTTGATCGAGCGGATTTTGGAAACGCGGCTGGCGTTGGAACGCAGGCTAAAAGGCTCGCTGCGGAATCTGCCGGCGGACCGGGCTGTGACCATCCGCTACGAGGATGTGGTTGCCGACCCGTGCGGTACAATTGAGCGTTTGTATGAACGACTGGCGCTCGGCAATCCGTCCTCTCTGTTGCCCAAGGTGAGTGCGTATATGGCGCAACATCCGCGCTCGGCGACGCGTTCAGGCGAAGATTGGCGCCAGCTGGTAGAAGCTCGCTGGCCTGAACTGTTCGACGAATTCGGTTACGCGCCGGGCTAACCGCCACTGGTGGCTAGCTTGGGGATGGTGGAGGCGGGGGGAATTGAACCCCCGTCCGAAGGCCTTCCGGCGACGGCCACTACACGCTTAGTCTGCGAATTTTAGCTCGCGTCCGAAACGCCCACAGACGGGCTTTGCTGACGCCAGCCGGCTGAAATTTCGGGACGCCGCCCAGCCGGTGAACTGCGGTTCCCTAGCCCACTAAATGACGCCCCGACCCGCTGCCATGGGCGAGCAGCGGCGGGACGCTAGCGGCCCTTAGGCCGCCAGAGCGTAACCGTTATTGTCTGCGGGTAAATTTCGCAGTCTGCCAGTTTTACGGGTCGACAGCACCCGGCGTGCGACCATGGCCATGTTGTCTTCGTCGAATCCAGTTCGCCCCCACGGATCGTGGGCTTTCGATATGAGGCCAGTCGAAACGGTTACATCATTCAATCTAAGGCTCAATCGCCACGTTCGCAACCATGCGATCGCGCCCCTTATCTGCGTCGCCCGGTGCGGATAAACTCGCCGTGCGATGGCGCGCGATTCCCATAGCCGCAACAGCAAACCATCGAGCGACGGATTCGATCTGGTCGCCGATAACCGCAAGGCGCGGCATGATTTCTTCATCGAGGAGACGCTCGAGGCCGGCCTCGCACTGACCGGCACCGAGGTCAAGTCGCTGCGGGCGCATCGCGCAAATCTGCGCGACAGTTACGCGCGCATAAAAAACGGCGAAGCGTTCCTCGAGAGCGTCCATATCGGCGCCTACGCTCCTGCGGGCCAATTCAGCCACAAGGAGACGCGGGCGCGAAAACTCCTGATGCATCGCCGCGAGATCGATCGCCTGTGGGGCCGCGTGCGCGAGAAGGGCTATTCGATCGTCCCGCTGAAACTTTATTTCAAAAACGGCCGGGCCAAGGTTGAACTGGGGCTGGCCAAGGGCAAGCACTCCTACGACAAGCGCGACGCGATCGCGCGCAAGACCTCCGAGCGCGAAATCGAGCGCGCCCTGAAAGGACGCAACCGCTAGCGCGCCTGCAGGCCCGTCGCGAGTTGGCTCAATTCCGCAACCAGGCTCTGGAAGCTATCGACGCTCGCCGATAGCTGCGCCGGGGTAGAGCCGATGCTTCCCAGCACGCTCGCGGCGGTATCGTGAAATCGCGCCGGTTTGATCGCGAATCGATGCGACTCCACGAACGCGCCTTTCTCATTGAGAAAAAATCTGCGATTCAGCGCATAGAGCACCAGCGTCATGAAGCCCGCCGCGCGAAACAGGCATCCCGCGACGTACATCACGTCCGCGCGCTCGGCTGGCTTCGCGGCGATTGAAATTTCGAATTCCGCGTCAAAGAGATGCTTGGCTATTGCAGCGGCTCGAAATTTTTCAGGATATTCGCGTACCAGGGACTTGAGTTCGGCGATCGCGCCCGCCGGATCAAAAAACGGACGGCATACATGAACTTCGCCCGCGTAGATCTGCAAATGAAATCCGAGCGGATGACCAAGCTGATAGACGCTGCGGGGACGTCCGGCGATGCAGTCCTCGATCGCCTCGCGCACCGCGCCAATTTCACGGTAAATGAAATCGACGTAACGGCCGCGAATCTCGAGCCATCCGCCGCCGTTCACCGCCGCTCCCCATTGGCCAAGCGAAGTCACCAATCCATCAAGATGACGATCGTCCAGTTCCTGCGCAGCCGCTCCCAGAGCCGCAGTCGAAAATGGATGGGCGCCGTCGTAATAGATGCCGAGATCGATATCCGATCGTTCGTCCGCGTTACCGCGCGCGCGTGATCCGCCAAGCACGATCGCTGCTACGCCGTCGATCTTCGCGACGCGGCCCGCGACCAGACTGAGTATGTCTTCGATTTCGCTCTGACTGGCCACCCGCCGAGCTTAAGTCGCGCGTCCAGATGGAGCAACGACGAACGCCAACGCGGTCTCGACCTCAGTTCTAAGTGCCGGCTGAGGTATCAGCGCCGGCTTGCGCGCCGAGTGTGGCCGCGCCAGCCGCACCCAGCAAAGCCTGCAGTCTGGCGATGCGCCTGCCAAGGGGAGGATGCGTCGAAAACAGGTTGGCGAAGAATCCTTCGCTGTCTTCGCGGATGCCCTCGCGAGGATTGACGATAAACAGATGCGCGGTGCCGGCGGTGCCTCGTTTCAGCGGCGACTCGATTTTCGCGATGTGCTCCAGCGCGCGCAGCAGCGCACGCGGGTTGCGCGTGAACTCAACCGATGACGCATCCGCAAGATATTCGCGCTGCCTCGACACCGCCATCGCCAGCAACTGCGAAAAGATCGGCGCGACCGCTGCCAGGACGACCACCGCAACCGCGATCAGCACCGCCGCCTGATTGTCGCGATCGGAATTGCTCCTGCCGCGCGCTCCGAATCCGCCGAAGAACATCCAGCGGTACACGAAATCCGAGAGCATCGCGATTCCACCGACCATCACCGCGATCATCATCATGGTGCGGATGTCGTAGTCGGCGACGTGCGACATCTCGTGCCCGATCACTCCCTGCAACTCTTCCCGGTCCATCTGATCGACCAGTCCCTGGGTGACGCAAATCACCGAATGGGCCGGGTCGCGTCCCGTCGCAAACGCATTCGGCGACGGATCATCCATGAGATACGGCTTGGGCGCGGGCATCCGCGCCGCGGTCGCCATTTCGTTGATCACGTCGAGCACCATCTGATGTTTCGGCGTGTCAGGCGTGAGCGGCCGCGCGTGAACCGAAAGCAGCACCAACGACGCGCCGCTGTAATACGACACGATCGATTGCACACCGGCGAAGACCAGCGCGGCAATCGTCAGCACCGGGAAGCCGATCAGGTGTCCATCGATGATCGCAATATCGCGCGCCGCAAAATCGAGGCCAAGCCCAAGCGCTCCGAACAGCAGCATGAACGCGACGACCAGCACCGCGGTCTCGCGGCGATTGGTCGCTTCGAGACCCCTGAAGTTGCTTGCTGCCATCGAGCATGCCCGACCGCGACGCGTGTGCTCAGGCGCGCGGCGTGGTCATCGAAAGGTCAACCTTGGGAACCGCCTGCTCTTCCGGAGCGCCTTTGAAATATTCCGCGGCCTTGAAACCGAAATTGCTGGCGATGAGATTGGTCGGGAAGATTTGGATGCGCGTGTTCAGATCGAGCACGACATCATTGTATGCCTGTCGCGCGAACGCGATTTGATTTTCCGTGGTCGTCAGCTCTTCCTGCAGTTTGAGCACGTTCTCGTCGGCCTTCAACTGCGGATAGTTCTCCATCACGGCCATCAGCTTACCCAGCCCGGTAGTGATCTGGGTCTCTGCCGCCATGCGCGAGGCCTGGTCCGGCGCGCTGACGGCCCTGGCGCGCGCCTCGACGACCTGCGTCAGCGTGTCGCGCTCGAACTGCATATAACCTTTGACGGCTTCTATGAGATTTGGAATTAGATCATGACGGCGTTTCAGTTGTACATCGATCTGCCGCCACGAATTATCTACCTGGTTGCGCAGACTGACTAATCGATTGTATGCATAGACTACCCACGCGACGATAGCCACTACGATAACCAGAAACACCATCTGCGATTCCTCCGTTGAGAGGTCAGCCCGAGGTGGCTTCGTCGGCTGCGCCCACGGCGCCGGCAGTATCGATGATTACGACCGCCGGTGCCTGGCGCCAAAACTTACCTGGCCGCGGATCGAAGCGCCCACTGCGCCTGCTAGCTATCGAACTCGACCTTGATCTTGAACGGTTTGCTCTCGGGCCGCTTTGGCACTGTCACTTCGAGGACGCCGTCCTTGTAAGCCGCCTTGATTCCGTCATGGCTGGCGTCGTCAGGCATCGTGAACGCGCGGCGCATCGTGCCATACGCCCGCTCGGACAGATGGACTTCGGCGTCCTTCGACCACTCGGGCTGTTTGCGCTCGGCCTCGACTATTAGATTTCCGTCCTCAACGCGAACATCGACCGATTCGCTCGCGATGCCGGCCATCTCGAAGTAGAAGTGATAGCAGTCAGCGTCTGCGACCACGTCCGCCGCCGGCGCCGCCTTGCGCGCGGGTTCGAGCTCGTTCCAGAGCACGTTCCAGCGGCGCAGAAGAGAATCATTGGGGGTCAGACCGTTCGTCATCAGCACTTCCATGCGAAAGCCTCCTGCCGGTAAATGTCTGCGGTGTGATTTTTTATTTCGGGGCGCCCGGCGGGGCGAAAGCTGTAAACGCCTTTCGCTCGAATCGCCTTGCGTCCCACAACCTCAAGCTAAGTACGAACTCGCACCCGTCAAGGCCAATCGCCGCGGCGCCGCTCCTCGGCGGGCCGCATCATCAATGCGTCAGGGTCTGATTTTCGGTTACATCAGGTCGCCAGCGCGGGAAATCGCGGCGCGAATGAAACGCGAACGGACCTGTTCTCGGGCCAGCATCCGCTGCGCCGGCGGCATCGCGAGGATCATGCGCAAGGCCGCGTTCAAGAAACGCGCGCCGCGCCCGGCCCCCTCGTCGAACAGGAGCTGCGCGAGCCGGCCGCGCTCGATCACCATCCGCAGCGTACGCTCGAGCGTGTCGCGCGGGATGTAGGGCGGCTTCCCATCGCGATGCATGCGCATCGCATGCTTGCGGCAGGCGTCGGCGCACAGGCCGCAGCCGATGCAGCGATCTTCGTCGATCAGCGGGTGCAGCTCGTTGGTGCGCCGCGTCTCGATCCGCTCGGGACGCATCGTGATCGCACCTACAGGGCACGCCCGCGCACATCGCGAGCATCCGGCACACTTGTCGGGATCGGAGTGCGGCTTGAAGCCGCTCGGGTTCACCCCGTGCAGGTCGTACCGGTTGATCGACTGAAGCTGGATGCAGCAGCATGCGCAGCAGCTGCAGAGGTAGGTCGGCTGCTGGCGGACGTTGTCGGCGATATGGACCAGGCCGCGGGCGCGGGCGGCGGCGAGGATGTCAAGCGCCTCGGAACGCTCAATCGCGCGACCGAAGTTGCGGCGGATGACGAAGTCCGCGCCGGCGTCGAGCGACATGCACGTCTCCTGCGGCGCGTCGCAGGCTTTGTCGAGATGTGAGGCCTTGTGGCGGCAGTAGCAGAGCGACACCGAGTGGGATTTTGCGTCGCCAACGATCGCGGTCGCGCGCTCATAGTCGAGCACCTCGGGCACGTCGTCAGCCAGCGCAGACTCATGCACCAGCGCGCGCCCGATCACGGTCTCTTCGCCAAAGACCTCGCGCACGAAAGTGTCGTCGCCGTGGACGTAGGCGTCGAGCGCCTCGGCCATCCGCTTTTTCGGGATCGAGTCCTTCGCGCGCATCATCGAAAACTCGAAGAAACCGGCCACCGGCGGCGCCAACACGTACTTGGTGTCCCCGGTCTTGGGATGGACCAGGTCGAGCACCAGGCCGCGGTCGCAGAGGGCATCCAGCCGCGGCTTGAGCGCCGCGGGGGCGAGGTTCAGACGATGGGCAATGCCGTCAAGGCCGGTGGGCGCGACCGGCAGCCGTGAGGCGAGGTCCGCCTCCTCGGGGCTGTAGAGGATCTCGAGGATTTCCTTCCATCCATTCCAGGCGTGCGGGTCGCGCGGCTCCGGGAGCGCCATCTGGGTAGCCTCCAGGCGGCGCACGAACGCGCGGTACTCATCCTTAAGATGGCCCAGGTGCCCCATCCGATCCTCCCCTAAGACCGCTGAACCGGGATTTGGTTTTGACTCTCCCGTTCCAACTTGCCGTATAGACCCAACGGCCTCGTGCTACAAAGCTGTAGCAGGTTTTGGTCCACGATGCTTCCCGCGGAGCCGGGAGGGGCGGGTTTGGCAGTCTTCGAGACGGCCGCATTCTCTTGCGCGAATCGCCCGGCCATCTTAAAGCTGTGCTTTTTCGGCGGGATTCATGACGGCGATTTCAAGCGACGAAAACGAAACTCGCGACACGATCCTGGACGGGCGTATCACGCTGATCCAGCCCAGACATGGTTACCGATTCTCGGTCGAGGCGATTTTGCTTGGCCGCTTCGCGCGCGCGAGTACGCGCGAGCGAGTGCTCGAGTTGGGGGCGGGATGCGGCGTCGTATCGATCATGATGGCCGCTCTTTATCGACCGCGCGAAGTCGCCGCGATCGAGATCCAGCCGGCGCTGGCGGCCATGATCGCCCGTAGCGCCGCGATCAACGGCCTGGAGTCGGTGAATGCGGTTTGCGCTGATCTTCGGCAGAGAAGAATCGCGGGGGTCGAGCCTGCAAGTTTCGACCTGGTGGTCGCGAATCCTCCCTATCGCGCGGCGGCGGCCGGCCGCGAGAGTCCCGACCGCGGCCGCCGCCTGGCGCGCGGCGAAAGCGCCGCGGTGCTGATGGATTTCGTCGCGGCGGCGCGCCGCTACGCGTGCCGCGGCGCGCGCGTTGCGTTCGTCTTCACCGCACGCAGAAGCGCCGAGCTGATTTCCGCGATGCGCTCGAAGCAGCTCGAGCCCAAGCGTATCCGTTTCGTTCATCCGCTGGTTGCGACGGCGGCATCGGTGATGCTGATCGAGGCCCGCGCCGGCGGCGGAATCGAAGTAACTATCGAGCCGCCGCTGATTCTCTACGAACGTCCGGGGATATACACCAGCGAAGCGCGCGCAATACTCAGTTCGGCCGGCTGAGCAATAGTATATTCGAAATTGTACTGTTACTCAGACGTCAGGAATTCGCATGCCTGATCCGCGACGTAGCCGGGCATTTCCATCGGCATAAAATGGCCCGCGCCGGCCACATCGATCACGCGCCCGTGCTTGAGCTGCTTCGCGACCTTTCCGGACAGCGCCGCGCCGAGCGAATCGCCGCGCGCGCCGAACATTATCAGGAGCGGCGCCGTGCAGCGGAGAATTCGCCCGAGTCCGTCGAAATCGCGCGACGTCTCGTAGAATTTTGCCTCGACCTCGGGCGCGCATTTGAGTTCGCGCCTGCCATCGCTCGTCGGACGCGTACCGAACCGGCAATAGTCGCGGAGAATCTGTTTATCCCAGGTGTTATACGGCGGCTTGTTGTCGAAGCTCGAGTACATCGCCTCGACGCTGTCGAAAATGCGCCTGCGCTTCAGCGTCCGCTTGACGAACGGATCGCGCCATCCGAGTTCCGGCGCGGTCTGCGACTCGAAGATTACCGGCTCGACCAGGACCGCGCGTGAGATCAGGTCCGGGCGCTCGCAAGCAAGCGAGCCTATCGCCGTCGCGCCGGCAGAATGGCCGACCGCCCGGACGCCAGCCCATCCCATGGCGGTTATAAACCCTTCGAGGTCCCGCATCGTCGAGTCCCAGTTATAGTCGCCGCCGGCTGGCGCCGAACTGTCGCCGTGGCCACGCTGATCGTAACTGTACACGTGGCCGATCGCGCGCAGCCGCTCTGCGAGCGGCCGGTAGATGCGGCCGAGAAATCCGGTCGCGTGCAGAATCACGATCGGCGCGCCGTCGCCGCCCCAGTCCAGCGTATGCATCCGGATGCCATTGACGTTCACGAAGCTCGACGCCGGCTCGCTGAATTTCGAGCCGTTGCTTTGGGGATCGATTTTTTCCATGTCTCAGTGTTGCCAGGAACTACGCTGGCGACGGATTCAGCGGTTGGCTTTGTTCTCGATCGCCGCCGACTCCCGATCGACAGCTTTGGCTTGGGGAGAGCGGATGTCTTCGAGTGTAATCGTCTTGAACAGGTCGTTGCGCAGAGCGCTCATCTTCGCCAGCACGCGGTCAACGCGCGGATCGCCGCCGCTGGCGCCATGATCGAACTCGACGGATTTGAGCGCGTCCGCCAGGACGATCGTCGAAGCCTGGCGCGCGAGAAACAGCCCCTGATTCAGCGGGCCGGCGCTAGAATCAGCCTCGACTATAAAGCCGCCGGCCTTGAGCCCGTCGAGAATCGGAATAACTGCGGCTTCCGACACGAAGAGTTCGCGGGCGAGCGTCCACGACGTGACTTCGTCACCGCCATGATAGGCGCGATCCGCCAGCCGGATCAGGATGTGCATCGTCGCCGCATACAGAAAATCCGGCGACATTGGCCCCAGCATCGGCGGCACGTCACCGCGCTGCACCGCGGCGGTCAGTTCGGCGCCGAACAGAATCACCGACCACGCGATATAGATCCAGACCAGGAAAATCGGCAGCGTCGCCATCGCGCCGTAGATTGCCCGATAGTTGGCGACACCCACCTGAAAGCGCACGTATCCCCACTGCGCGAGCTGAAACAGCACCGCGGTGACAAACGAACCGATCAGCGCGGGAACATATTTGACTTTGGTATATGGGAAAAAGACGAACAGGAAAAAGAATCCGGCCCAGACGAACAGGTACGGCAATAGCTGGGTGATAAACGGAAAGTGGGAAATTCGCACCGAAAAAACCGCGGTCACGCCGAGCGCCGCCACGATCAGGAACGGCACCGTGAACAGCACGCTCAAGTAGTCGGAGAACTTGCGAAAATAACTGCGGCTCTGCGGCACGTTGAAGATCGTGTTGAGCGCCTGCTCGACCGTGCCCATCGTGGAAATAACCGTGATGAGCAGGAACGCGCCACCCGCCGAACCCAGCGCGGCCGCATTCACGTTCTCGACGTAGCCCATCAGCTGCGACGACGATGGACCGAGTCCCAGGTATTGCTCGACCAGTGGACGCAATCGCTGCGCGCCGCCGAATCCTTTAACCGCGGAAAACGCGAGCGCAAGAATCGGTACGATCGATAGCGCGACCGTGAAAGTCAGCGCGGACGCGCGCAGCAGATCGTTGTTGCTGATGAATCCTTCGACCGCGTGGTTCAGGATGTGCCAGACGCGAAGCGCGGTTGTGTGTCGTGATGCCCTGGTTTTGAGGCCAAGCGTCTTGCTCTCGAGCCAGCCAGGTGTGCGTCGCGCCACGTCAGATTACAGCTGCGATACCGGCCCGCGATTTCCACCGCAGGATTGCGCCGCCGCTGATTTGCCCTTCACGAGTCGATTGTCAGGGCATGACTTGCGCGATGTCAAGCGTGCGGGTGCGCGGCGCGTTGCGCGCCCATGCGCTTTGCGATTAGCTCATCGTTCATGGCTCGGCTGGCAGCGCACGGAAAATACCTTCTCGACGGCGCGGAAAAATTCTACCTCCGCGGCGTTTCGTACGGGCCGTTTGCGGCGAATTCCCGCGGCGAACGGTATCCCGAGCCCGAGCGCGCGGCCGCCGACTTCGCGCTGATGAGCCGGCTGGGCGCCAATCTGATTCGTCTCTACGTTCCACCGCCGCCGTGGATGGTCGAGGAGGCGCAAAAGGCCGGACTGCGCATGATGCTCGGCATCCCGTGGCCGTTTCACATGGCGTTTTTGGATTCACGCGACATGATGCGCGAAATCCGCGACGCGATCCGCCAGACGGTTCTCAAGACGCGCCAATTTGGCGAGACCATCGCAGCCTACAGCATCGGCAACGAGATTCGATCGGATATCGTGCGCTGGCACGGGCCGCGCGCCGTCAGCCGCTTTCTCGCCGAACTCCGGGACCTCGGAAAACAGATCGATCCCGGCGCGCTGTTCACCTACTCGAACTATCCGTCCGCCGAATATCTTGATCTGAGTTTTCTCGATTTCATTTCGTTCAACGTGTATCTGCATCGCGAGGAAGACTTCCGCCGCTACCTGACCCATCTGATGGGACAAACCGGCGAGCTGCCGCTGGTGCTCAGCGAAACCGGCATGGACACGATTCGCGAAGGCGAGCAACATCAGGCCGAACTCCTTTCATGGCAGTGCCGTGCGGCATTCGAACTGGGATTGTCCGGCTTCATCGTGTTCGCGTTCACCGACGAATGGCACACCGGCGGCGCCGAGATCACCGACTGGGCATTTGGACTGACCCGCCGCGATCGCTCGCTCAAACTCGCCTTCGATGCGGTCGCCAAGGTCTTCGGCGACAATCTGCCGCCCCCGCTTGCGGCCGCTCCCAAAGCGACCGTGGTGGTGGCCGCCTACAACGCGGCCTCGACGCTTGGCGAATGCCTCTCCTCGATTCGCGAGCTCAACTATCCGGACTACGAAACAATCGTCATCGACGACGGATCGACCGATTCGACTTCTGAAATCGCCAGCCGATCCGGAGTCCGCGCGATTCGCGTCGAGCACAATGGTCTGGCCGCCGCGCGCAACGCCGGCGTCGGCGCCGCATCGGGCGAAGTCGTCGCGTTCATCGACGCCGACGCGCGTGCCGATCGCGACTGGCTGTATCATCTGGTCGAGACGATCGAGCGCCGCGATGCGGCCGCGGCGGCCGGCCCGAATTTCGCCCCTGCTCCAGGATCTGCCCGCGCCGCCGCGATGGCTGCCGCGCCCGGACTGCCGCGCGAGGTGCGTGCCGGCGACGATCGCCTCGCGCAACTGTGCGGATGCAACATGGCGATTACCAAAGCCGCGCTGCTGAAGGCCGGCGGCTTCGATCCGATGTTTACCACCGCCGGCGACGACGTGGATCTTTCCTGGCGCCTGGCGGCGTCGGCTGAAACGCTCGCGTACGCGCCCGGAGCGATCGTGATTCACGAGCGGCGCGCGACGCTCGCTGCCTACCTGCGCCAGCAACGCGGCTACGGCGCCGGCGAGGGCTTGCTGTTGCGCAAGTATCCGCTCCGGATTGCAGACCAGGACGGGATCTACGCGGGGCCGTCATGGATCGGCTCGATGTTCGGCGGCGCGCGCGTCTATTACGGCGCTTTCGGCCGCGGCCTCTTTCAGACCGTCTATTCGACGGGCAACTCGTACGCCGATCTGCCGCTGACCATTCAATGGGTCGGGTTGTCGCTGATTTTTCTGATTCTTGGCGTGGTCAATCGGTTGCTGGGCGTGCTCGGCGCTGGTGGAATCGCGCTCTCAATGCTGGCCGCGGCGGTGGGCGCAGCGTCGGCGCCCTTGCCGCACGCGCATCGCGGCCCGGCGGCACGAATCTATCTCTGGATCGTCAATCTGCTCGGCCCTGCCGTTCGCAGTCTTGCGCGCGAGCGCGTCAAATGGCGATTCGAACCCGCGCCGACCGGCGGCGACTACAACGGCCCGCTTAAATTAAACGGCCAGGTCGAGTTCGTCATGCCGGGCGGCGCCGGGCGAATCGATTCCGCGACGATACTCGTTGCCATCCGCGAAGGCATTGGTTCGCCGCGGCGTCGCAGTGGCCGAGACCGACGGCTTCCAGTCCTACGACCTCGAGATCGTCGTCGCGCCGATGATTCGCGTGCCGATAAACGCGTTGCTCCAGAGCGACGGCAGCATCGCGCTGCTCTGGCGTCTGCGATTGGCGCCGCGCCGGGCGCTGATCGCCGCGGCGATCGCGCTGCTGGTTTTGTTGGCCGCGGGATTCTCAGCGCGTGCGGGCATCGCCGGCGTAATATGCGCCGCAATCGCAGTTGGACTGTTAGCGATAAATCGCGCGCGGCGTATTCCCGCGATCTTCAAAGTCTGCGCGGTCGAGGCAGCGGGAGCGCTTGGAATATCAATGGCAAAGCACTCGGAAAGCGAAACGTGATGCGCACGCTGGAACTCTACGGCCACGTTATTCGCAGGATGCGTCCGCATCTGGGCCGTCTCGCGATCGCAATCGGCGGTGTGCTGCTTGCCTCGGCGACCGAGGTGCTCAAGCCGTGGCCGCTCAAGATTGTAATCGACAATGTGCTGCGCGGCGCGCCGATGGTGAGCAAATGGATCCCACCGATGCCGCGCGGCGAGCTTCTGGCAGCCGCGTGCGTCAGCCTCGTCATCTTGTACGCGCTGCTCGGCCTGCTCAACGTCATGACGAATTACGTCACCGTTTCGATCGGCCAGCGGATGGTCAACGAGTTGCGCGCGCGCCTGTTCGATCATTTGCAGCGCCTTTCGCTGTCATTTCATCGCCGGCGCGAAGTCGGCGACTTGATGGTGCGCATCACCTACGACACCTACTCGATTCAAACGATCGCCATGAATGGATTCTTCCCGGTGTTGTCGTCGCTGATTCTGCTGGGCGGGATGTTCGTTGTGATGATCAGGATGGACGCGACGCTGACGCTCGTAGCGCTTGCCATAGTACCGCTCCTGATTGCGCTGATCATGTCGATCAGCGGACGAATCGACGCGATCGCCGGCGGCGCGCGAATCAAGGAAAGCCGCCTGTTCACCGTCGCGCAGAGCGCGCTCGCCGCGATTCACGTCGTGCAGGCCTTCACGCGCGAGGGCGAGTCGTACCGCGAGTTCGTCGAATCGAGCAGTGAAAGTCTGGACGCGACGCTGCGCTTGTACACCCTGCAAACGATTTACGCCGGCGCGGTCGGCGTGTTGATCGCGTGCGGCACCGCGACCGTGATTTACCTCGGCGCGCAGCACGTCCTTGACGGGCGGCTCACGATCGGTGACCTGATCGTTTTTACGACTTATCTCGCCTCGCTCTACGCGCCGGTGAACCAGATTTCCCAAACCTACGGACAGATCGAAGGCGCGAAGGCGGGACTCAGGCGATGCCTCGAGTTGCTGGCAATAGATCCTGAAATCAAGGACCGTGCGGGCGCGCAGACGCTTGGCCGCGCGCGCGGCGAGATCGAATTCGACAATGTCGTGTTCGGCTACGAACCGGGCCGGAACCGTGCTCAAGGGGATCAGCTTCAAGGCTGCGCCGGGCGAGACCATCGCGATCGTCGGTCCGAGCGGCTCCGGAAAAACCACGATGGCCAGCCTGCTCGCGCGCTTTTACGAACCACAACAGGGCGCGATCAAGATTGACGGCAACGATACCCGATACCTCACCCTCGATTCGATCCGCGGCAACATCGCGATGGTCCTGCAGCCGCCGCTGGTGCTCGGCGACACGATGCGCGTCAACGTCGCGTTCGGGAAACCGGCGGTTGACGACGCGAAAGTGCTCCGCGCGATCGAAATGGCGCGGCTCGGACCCGTGCTCGCCAAGTTGCCGGCCGGCCTGAACGAAGTGTTGGGACAGGGCGGACACAGCCTTTCCGAGGGGGAGGCGCAGCGCGTCACGATCGCACGCGCGTTGCTGAAAGACGCGCCGATTCTAATCATGGATGAACCGACCAGCGCGCTGGATTCCGAGACCGAATCGATGGTGCTCGCCGCCGTGCGCGAGGCGATGCGCGGACGGACCACGCTGGTGATCGCGCACCGGCTCTCGACGGTTCAGAACGCCGATCGAATACTCGTGCTGCGCGATGGCGTAATTGCCGAGCAGGGAACCTTCAACGAGTTACTGGCTCGAGGCGGCTTCTTCAGCTACCTCTACAACATTCAGGCGTGGAGCCGCGAAGCCGCCGGCTAGAAGGCGCCGCGCCCATTTGCCGGGAAGATAGATGCTTACAATTGGTCTCACTGGTGGAATCGGTTCGGGCAAGAGCACCGTCGCGCAGATCCTCGGCGAATTCGGTGCGCCGATTCTCGACGCCGACAAAATCGCGCACACCACTTACGCTCCCGGCGGTCCCGCCTACGACGCAGTCGTCGCGGCCTTCGGCGCGGCATATTGTTGCTCCCGATCGCACGATCGATCGCAAGCAACTCGGTTCCATCGTGTTTGGAAATCCCGAGCAACTGGGCAAGCTGACGTCGATCGTATGGCCCGCCACGTTCGAGAGCATCCGCCGCAACGTCGCCGAATTGCGCGCGAGCGGCGCGAAGATGCCGATCGTGGTCGAGGCTGCGATTCTGATCGAGGCAAATTGGCAACCGCTGTTCGACGAAATCTGGCTGGTGCGCGCCTCGCGCGAGCAAGTGGTCGCCCGAATCGAGCGCCAACGCGGGCTGAAACCGGCTGAAACCGAGGCGCGAATCCGCGCGCAGTTGCCCGACGAGCAACGCGCGAAGCACGCCAGCCTCGTGATCGAGAACAATGGATCGCTCGACGAGTTGCGCGACCTGCTGAAATCGGTGTGGTCCGATGCGCTCAAGCGAAACGGTTAGGCGCGAAGCGCCGCCAGCACCGCGAACGTAACGACTTCAACCAGCGCACATCCTCCCGCCAGCATGTAGCCCGAGGCCCCGCCCATGCGGCGGCTGAGCACCAGACGCATCGCGAGAATGGTCAGCGCCAGCGCGACGATCACCGCCAGCCCGACGTTTTGATACAGCCCCATCGTGAGTCCCAGCGCGACCGCGCTGGAGACAGAAAACTCGCGAAACGAAATGCCGCCTTCATACGGGATGCCGAGGCCCCAATGCTCCAGCGGTTTCAGCCCGTAGCCGATCGGAATGATCGCCCATCGCGACAGCATCATCGCCATCACCAGAGCCGCCGCCCGTCCCGCGTCGTCGGTGATTCGCGACAAGCACCAAATCTCGAATGCGAACGCTGCGATCGCAGCAATCGCGCCCACCGGCCCGATTCGCGCCAGTCCGGTCGAGGCCGGCCGTGTGCCCCGGCGAAGCACCTCGACCGTGTCGGCGACTCCGCGATTTGCCAGCCCCAGCGACAGCCCCGCTGCTATGATCAGCACGACGAACGAGCGTCCGACCGGTCCGGATACCAAGCCGGCGGTTCGATCGGCAATCGCGAGAACTACGCCGAGGACGAATCCGACAATCGGGAAATAGACCATCGCGCGCGAGCGCTGCGCGGCGGTGCCCTGCGATCTTTCGTCGAGGATCGGCCACAGTGTGAGCGTCGCGGCTGCCAGCACGGCTTCGAACAGCAATTCGCGCACACTTGGAAGACTCGTATCGCCCGCCGATTCCATCGTGACCCCGGTTGAATAGTTGATTACAACAGATCGCGGCGGCGCTACGATAGGCACAGTGAAAAAGTGATTATTCAGAAAAGAAATCGGATTCGCACTGCGCCATGAAAATTCTGGTGATGGGCGCGGGCGCGGTCGGAGCCTACTTCGGCGCGCGGCTGCGGGCGTCGGGCGAGGACGTCGTATTGTGTGCGCGCGGCGAAAATTTGCGCGCGATTCGCGAGCGCGGCCTCGACATCGCCAGCATTCGCGGCGATTTACGAATCGAGGTCGCGGCCACCGACACGCCGCGCGACTTCGCGCCGTACGATCTGATCCTGTTCTGCGTGAAGGCCTACGACACCGACGCCGCCGCGCGATGCTATCTCAGGATGCCTCAAGCCGGGCGGCGCGATTCTGACGCTTCAGAACGGCGTCGAGAACGAGGCAAGGCTCGCCGAGATCTTCGGCCGCGAGGCGGTCATGGGCGGGAACGCGCGCGTGGGAGTCGAGATGATTGCGCCGGGCAAAACTTGTCCATCTGAGCACCGGCGAAATCGACTTCGGCGAACTCGACGGCCGCGAGACGGATCGAGTCAGGGCGATCGCCGGCGTGTTTCGACGCGCGGGGATTCTCGGCCAGGTCTCAGCCGACATCATGACCGCGATGCGACAACTGATCTGGAATGGCGCGCTCAACACCGTGGCGACGCTGACGCGCCGGCGCGTCGGGGAAATTATCGACGACCCCGAAGGCCTGAAACTCATCGCGCACGCTGATGCGGGAGATCGTCGAGGTTGCGCGCGCCGAGGGCGCGCAGATTTCCGACGATCGGATCGACGCGTATATCGCCCGCTCGCACAAGAACTTGCGCGCGCTCAAGACCTCGACCCAGCAGGACCTCGAGCGCGGCAAGGCGCTCGAATACGAGGCGCTCAGCGGCGCCGTCGTGCGCGCGGCGCGCCGCCACGGCCTGAGCGTCCCCGCGGTCGAAACCGTCTACGCGCTTTTGCGATTGCTCGACGGCGCTCCGAAGCCGCGCAGCTCTAGCTGCAGGGGTCACCCCTGCTAGTGCTTCTCGAACTGCTTTTTGCCGAACAGTATCTCCCACGATTTCTGATCCTGCGGCGGTTGATTCGCCTTCGCCGCCGCGCGCATCCTTTCGACGACCTCGCTCATCACGGCGAAGCCGCGCTGGGTCGCGGGCCGCGCGCGCAGCTCGTCGTACCATTTCTTCAGGTTCGGAAAATCTTCGAGCTCCTGTCCCTGCATCGAATGCGGCACCAGCCACGGGTAGGTCGCGATATCGGCGATCGAGTAATCGCCCGCCAGGTACTTCGCTTCGCCCAGGCGCTTGTCGATCACGTCCGTAAATGCGCTTGGCTTCGTTGGTGTAGCGGTTGATCGCGTACTCGAGTTTCTCGGGCGCGTAGCGGCGGAAGTGATGCGCCTGGCCGAGCATCGGGCCGACGCTTGCCATCTGAAACATCAGCCACTGGATCACGTTGTACTTTCCGCGCGTGTCCGACGGCATCAGCTTGCCGGTCTTCTCGGCCAGGTACATCAGAATCGCGCCCGACTCGAAAATCGAAATCGGTTTTCCGCCGGGGCCGTCGGGATCGGTGATCGCGGGCATTTTGTTGTTCGGGCTGATTTTCAGGAACTCGGGCTTGAACTGATCGCCCGCGCCGATATTGACCGGGATCACATTGTACTTGAGGCCGACTTCCTCGAGCATCCAGGTGATCTTGTAGCCGTTGGGCGTTGGCCAGAAATATACGTCGATCATCGGCAACTCCTTGTACGATTAATCGAAACGAAGCGTCCGTTTCATATTGCAACTTGGATCAGTCCGGCGCGCGACGCAAGACTGAAACCGCGCCTAGCGCGGCATCAGGTCCAATTCCGCCTCGGCCGACGACTGCGCGCGCGCGAAACCCGGGTCGAGCGGATGATACTCGCCGCGGCTCCAGGGGCCGATCATATCGTCGTAGTGCCGCGACGCCGGATGATCCGATTCGCCGCTGTGATTCATTCCGAGCACGCCTTCGGGATCGCCAAGGTCCGTGATGAACCGGTACGACGAAATCTGAGTGACCTTGAATTGATCCGCCGCATCGCCACCCAAATCGAACCACGAGTTGTTCACCGTATGCCGCCCGCCTTCGGTCGGGTATGGCCCGCGGTTGAAGTACCATCCGAGCACGCCGCCGCGCTCGCCCAGCGGATGCGGCAAACTCGATCGTCTCCATCGCGCCCCATCGCCACTTGTCGCGATCGTTGCCCAGCCGATTCGCAAGCAGCGCGAGCGAATCTTTCAGACTCGCGCGCAACGTCGCACTCGCATTGCCGGCGCCACCCGGCCACAGCGAACTTGCCGGGCGCACGATGATGTCTTCGCTCGCCGGATATGCTCCGCCGTCCTCGACCAGCATGAACGATTTGTAGTCGTCGCCGAGCAGCGGCTTGAACACCCGTTGCGCCATCGTCACTTCGGTCGCCGCGACAATCGCGGCCGGTCTGCTGTTCGCGGTCATGGCGCCGTCCCATCCGCGGATTTCGCCAAGCGCCCATCGCACGTTTTCGTCGCCGCCGTCGCCGGCCTGTACGAGCGCGTCGCGCAGCTTGAGTGCAAAGATCGACACGCGGTCGCGCTGGATCGATTTGAAATCGTCCGCCGTCATCTTGTCGCGCGCGCGGATCAAATCCGAGATACGATCGAAGCGCCACGGCGCGATCCAACTTCCATTCCAGGGCACGTCGGCCAGGCGATTGTTCGCAGTGACGATGAAATGCGAGGGCGGATTCTCGGTATGTGGCAAACTGTCGAACGGGATCATTCCGTTCCATTCGAACTTTCCCGTGAATCCCGCGGTCGGGTATTTGCCATCGAAACCGCTGCGATTCGGTATCGCGCCGACGATATGCCATCCGATATTTCCCGAATCATCGCCCCAAACCGAGATTGAGCGGCGTCGTCGTGAAGGTGCGATAGGCTTCGACCAGCTCCTTTCCCGTGCGCGCGGTGGCCGACCCGAAGCCAAACCCTGCCGCCGGTCCGGGAGTCAGTCCTGCAAATCGGAGCGACAGCGCGTAATTTCCCCGCAACTTGACGCCGGTCAGCGGGTTGTCGTCGCGCGCAAGCATGTCGCTGACTATGGGGCCGTGGCGGGTCGAGAGGATCGTCCGCGTCACGTCGCTCGCGTCTCGGACGTGAATCGTCACGTCGCGCCGCTCCAGCGGAAGCCATTTTCCCTGGAACTCATAATTTTTGCCGTCGGCCGAGAGATGCTCGAGGCTGAGATCCATCACATCCGCGCACACGCTCGTCACGCCCCACGCGACATGCCCGTTGGTGCCGATCGCGACCGCCGGGGAACCCGCAGCCATCGCGCCTGAGGTGAAGCCGTCGGGAGTGACCAGCACCGCCTCGTACCAAATCGACGGGATCGATTGCGGCAGATGCGGGTCGCTCGCGAGCATCGGCTTGCCCGAAATCGACTTGGTGCCATCGACCACCCAGTTGTTGCTCGCCGGGATGCCCATATGCCCGATGCGCGCGAAGCCGGGCGCGAGCGCGAAGCCAGACGGGAGATAGTCCGACAACTTCGCGCCGCCGAACACCGCGGTCGTCTCGGGCGGTGGCGCCTCCAGCGGCAGCGACGGATACACCGGCATCAGCGCGGCGATCTCACTCGGCGCCATCTTCGGCGCGAGGTTGATATACGACGACTCCTCGGTCGCGTTGTAACCGAGTAACGTCGCAATACGTCAGCGCGCCTGCTTCGAGATCTTCGGCCGTGTAATGCGCCGGCTTGATGCCGAGCAGCCGAAACGCGGGCTCGAGGCTGTTCTGATGGCCGTCGATATAAGCGTTGATTCCGCCGACGAACGCGTCGACTTGCGCGCGCATCTTGGGCGGATAGGTCGCGACACTGTCGCGCGCGAATTTCTCGGGATCGAACAGCCGATAGACGTAATCGCCTTTCGACGGGTCGGCGCTGAACACTTCGGCCATACGGCCCTGGCCAGCCGCCGGCGCATCTCGAGCTGGAACAGCCGATCCTGCGCCTGCGTGTAGCCCAGCGCCCGGCGCGAGGTCGCAGCCGGTTCTGCGCGTAGATGTGCGGTACGCCGGCCGCGTCGCGAATCACCTTGACCGGCGCCGTCAGCCCGGCGAGATGCACTGACGCCCGACTCCGGCGCGAGCCCGCTCTGGGTCGTTTGGTAGAACAGCCCCGTCATCACGGCCACAAAAATGAACGCGACCACGAGTCCGACCACCGCGCGTCTGCGTGCGCGCGGCGAACGATGCTGACGGCGCCGGGGACCTTCGCTTGGATGCTCCGCCATCGCATCGTCACACTGGATCGGCGGAGACTGTGCGCGCAAGCCTAGCTGGGCACCGGAGTCGGCGTCGCCCTTGCGCACGCCCATCAGGTAGGCCTCGATAAACTCGTCGATCGCGCCGTCGAGCACCGCGCTGGTGTTGCCGACCTCGACGCCGGTGCGATGGTCCTTGACCATCTGATAGGGCTGCAGCACGTAGGAACGAATCTGACTGCCCCACGCGATATCCTTTTTGTCCTTGCTGAACTTCTTCGAGCTCTTCCTTCTTCTTGCGCTGCTCGAGTTCGAACAGCCGCGCGCGCAATATCTTCATCGCCATCGCGCGGTTCTTGTGCTGCGAGCGCTCGTTCTGGCAGGTCACGACGATATTGGTCGGCAGATGCGTGAATCGTACGGCCGAGTCGGTCTTGTTGACGTGCTGGCCGCCCGCGCCCGAGGCGCGGAACGTGTCGATTCGCAAATCTGCGGGATTGATCATTACCTCGATCTTGTCGTCGACCGCCGGAAAAACGAACACCGACGCGAACGAGGTATGGCGCCGCGCGTTGGCGTCGAACGGCGAGATTCGCACCAGCCGATGGATCCCGGCCTCGGCCCTCAGATAGCCGTACGCGTAGTCGCCTTCGACCGTGACGGTCGCGCTCTTGATTCCCGCGCCGTCGCCCGGCTGCAAGTCCGCAATCTCGGTCTTGAAGCCGCGCCGCTCGGCCCATCGCAGATACAGGCGCAGCAGCATCTCGGCCCAGTCCTGCGCCTCCATGCCGCCGGCGCCGGGATGGATCGAAACGATCGCGCCGAGGCGATCGTACTCGCCGCCGAGCATCAGCCGCAGTTCCTGGCGCTCGAGCTCGGCTCGCGACGCCTCCAGCGCGGCGGCGGTCTCGCGCGCCGCTTCGGAATCGTCGGCGCCTTCTTCTTCGGCCATCTGCAGGAACACGCGCGCCTCGTCCAGCTTGTCGCGCAGCATCTTGTAGCCCGCCAGCTGAGCGCGAATCTGTTCCTGCTCCTTGAGCGCGGCTTGCGCGGTTTCCTGCCGATCCCAGAAGTCGGGCTTGGCGGATTGTTCGACGAGTTGGTTCTGGCGGGCGGTCAGTGCGGGGACGTCAAAGACGCCTCCCGAGCTTTTCGGCGCGGTCGTCGAACTCGGAAAGCTGCTGTCTCATGTCGCTGAGCATCGAAAATCACACCTCACGCCGGCGCCGTCCGCCGGCCAATGCCGATATTATGTCACGAAGCGCCAGCTCGGCATTAATGGGGCCTGCCGTTGGCGGGCAAGCCGCCGCGATCGAGCCGCCTCGACCGGCGTGCCGGGCGCGGCCATCGCCACGCCAGGATCAATCCGATCGCCGTCAGCACGAAGCAAATTTCCGCGAACAAATCGCCGACGATCGTGTACACCGTCCGCACCGGCCGCCACGACACGTCCTCCATCACCGTGCCGCGCGTGAACAGCGGCGTGCGATCGGTGATTTGCCCCGACGGCTCGATCAGCGCGCTGATTCCGGTGTTCGCCACCCGACCATCGGCACCTTGGTCTCGACCGAGCGCATCGCCGCCATCGCGAGCACCTGATACGGCGCCGAACTCTCGCCGTACCACGCGTCGTTGGTGATGTTCACGAGCACATCGGCGCCCCGGTTCACCTCGCGCCGCGTGAAATCGGGAAAGATACTCTCGTAACAAATCAAAATTCCGAGCCGCGCGCCCTTGACGTTGAACAGCGTCTGCTCCTTGCCGGGAACCAAATCGCCGAAGCCCTGCACGACGCGATTGACGAAGTAGCCGAGGAGTCGAGCGAGCCGGAACATACTCGCCGAACGGCACCAGCTCGATCTTGTCGTAATGCGCGGCCACTTCGCCCTTGGCCGACACCAGGTACGCGCGATTGTAAAATCCCAGGCGCCCGTCCGCACGCGCCAGCGCCGGTGCTCCGAACAACATCGGCTCGCCGATATTGCGCGCGAGCGTGAGCAGCGCGGTGCGATACGGCGCGTCATCGCCTGCGAGCTCGGCGGGATATTGATCGTCGGGCTGGAACAGGAACGCCGCCGCTGCCTCGGGCCAGACGATCAGGTCGGCGCCGCGCTTGGCCGCGCTCGCGGTTTCGTCCTGGTAGACCTTGTAGCTCTCGGGCAGGAACTTCGGATCCCACTTGAGCGATTGCGGGATATTTCCCTGCACCATCGCGACCTTGAAGCTCCCCGCGTGCGGCGCGTTCTTGAGATTGCCGATCCGCCACGCGCCGAACCCGACCAGCGCGATCATTGTCGCGGTCAGCGCGCTCAGGCTGATCGGTCTGCAGGCGATAGGCGCCGCGGCGGAAAATCACGACATACACCACGGCGTTGAAGAACACGATCAGCGCCGAAACGCCGTAAACGCCGGTGAATTCGGCGAACTGGATCAATTCCAGATTGCGGTAAGCCGTGTAACCGAGCAGATTCCACGGGAAACCGATCGGGAAATAGGTGCGAATCCATTCGACCGCCGTCCACGCAACCGGCATCGTGAGCACGGCCGGAATTCGCGTCCGCCGCGCGACGAATTCACCCGCCCAAATCGCAACCGCCGTGTAGATCGCGACGATGCCCGCCAGCAGCAGCATCGGAAAGATCGCGAACTCCATTCGCACGTCGGCGAAGTCGTGCAGCGGAATCGGAATCCAGTAGAGCGATACGACGTACGAGGCGAAGCCTTGCAGGTATGCCCACCCGAATACGCGCCGCATGCTCTCGCCTTCGATCACGTAAAAGAGCGGCACCAAGCGCCACCCACGCCAGCAGTCCGTAATCGAACTTCGGAAATGCCAGCCCCAGCGCGAGACCGCTGGCTACGGCGAGCGCCGCGCGCGTTGCGTTGTTCGACGACATCGTCAGGCGGGGGAGCCAAACATCTCGGCGATCGGAATCACGCCGGCGCACGGCGGCCGGCCGTCGAAGCGCTCGAAAATCTCGTCCACGTCCTTCCAGGTTTCGACCAGCGCAGCCGCCAGCGGCGGCTCGAACGCGAGATCGCCCGCGGCGCGCCATTCGCGCTCGAAGCTCCAATCGATCGGCGGATTCTTGTCGATTTCGAGCGACACCACACGCCAACTCTCTTCCGGAGCGAGGATTTTTTCCGCCTCGCGCCATGGCAGGTAAATCACCGGACGCGCACCCATCGTGAAAGCATACCGCTTGTCCACCGCGATCCCGAACGGTTCATAACGGCGACGATTGCGCCGGTCGAGGATCGTGCGCAGCTCCGCAATCGGCACGTCGAACATGCAAACCGCGGGACGCGCGCCGCGGACCATTCGGCTTCCGCCGCGAATAACGCCATCCTTGAGAATCGCCACCAGGTTGTCCAGCGCAGACGCGGCGGTCGAGGCGCGCGTGAAATGCGTCAGCATCGCGACCGCAGGAATCCTGGCGGGCTCGCGTTTCATCGCGCAAATTCGCCCCCCTTTTCTTCCATCTTCGCCGCCAGCGTTCGCTCGCGCGCGAACATCCGCCGCGCGCCGGCTGCCGAGCGTTCGTGGTCGTAACCGATCAAATGCAGAAATCCGTGAATCAGAAGCCGGCGCAGTCGCGACGCGGCGCTCACGCGAAACTCGCGCGCCTGGCGGATTGCCGTATCGATCGAGATCACCACGTCTCCGACCGGAAGTCCCGGGCTGTTCTTTACGCTGCGGGGATCCAATGGCGCGGCGCCTGCCTGTTCAATCTGCGAGAAGGAAAGAACGTCGGTGGCCGCATCGATTCCGCGGAAATCGCGATTCAGCCTGCGGATCGCGCGATCGGTTGTGAGCGTAAGCGACAGCTCGCAGTCCGCAAGCCCCGCCGCGCGCATCAGCCGGTCCGCGTCGGCGCGAAGCCCGCGCGCGTAGCATCGTCCGCGCGCCGTCGCGCATCGGAACTCCACCGCCACGCGCTTCAATCCCGATGGTTACCGTCAGTTTGCGGCGCCGGCGCCGGTCCTTCGACGTTGAACGATTCGTACGCCTTGATGATCGATTGCACCAGCCGATGCCGCACCACGTCGCGGTCGTTGAACCTCACGAAGGAAATCCCCGGCGTGTTGCCGAGCACGATGCTCGCTTCCTTGAGGCCCGACAGCTTGCCGCTGGGCAGATCGATCTGCGTGACGTCGCCGGTGATGACCGCCTTGGAGTTGTAGCCGAGCCGCGTCAGGAACATCTTCATCTGCTCGGAGGTCGTGTTCTGCGCCTCGTCGAGAATGATGAACGAGTCGTTGAGCGTGCGCCCGCGCATGAACGCCAGCGGCGCGACTTCGATCGTCCCGCGCTCGAGCATCCGCCGCGCCCGATCGAAATCCACCATGTCGTGCAGCGCGTCGTAGAGCGGCCGCAGGTACGGATTCACCTTCTCCGCCAGGTCGCCCGGCAGGAAGCCCAGCTTCTCGCCCGCTTCGACCGCCGGCCGGCACAGCACCATCCGCGTGACCTGGTTCTTCATCAACGCCGCCAGCGCCATCGCCATCGCAAGGTAGGTCTTGCCGGTGCCGGCGGGGCCGATGCCGAAGACGATGTCGTGGCTGCGAATCGAGTCGATGTAAAGTTTCTGGTTGATGCTCTTGGGCGAGATGACGCGCTTGTTCGCGGAGACGTAAATCGTGTCGAGAAAAATATCCTTGAGCTCGGCGTTGCGGTCGCCGCGAATAATTCGAATCGCGTACTCGACGTCGCTCGGATAGATCGGGTAGCCGTGCTTGAGCAGATCGTAAATCTCGCCGATCACCTTGCCCGCGAGCGCCTGCTCGGCGTGCGCGCCGGAAATTTTCAGCGAGGTTCCGGTCACGCCGATCCGGACTCCCAGCGTCGCCTCGATGGTGCGGACGTGCGCGTCGTGCTGGCCGAGCAAATCGGTGAACAGGCGTGGATCGTCGAAATGGAGTTCGAGCGAATCTTCGGTGGCTAACTGGGAAATCGCCGGGGCCTCTTGAGGTACTGATTTCGTCATGCTGTCGCCCGCCGGCCATGCAGTCGTTCAAGCACCGGCGAAGCTAATCGTAATCATTTCGCCGGCTGTATGAAAGTGGTTCCAAAAGCTACTGCAACAGCGAGGCGACTTTGGCCAGCGCCTCGTCGAGCTTCGAGGCGTCGCGGCCGCCGGCCTGCGCGAGATCCGGCCGCCCGCCGCCGGTGCCGCCGACGATCGGCGCGATATGCTTGATGATGTCGCCCGCTTTGATCTTCGCCGTCAGGTCAGGCGTCACCGCGACCAGCATCGCCACCTTGCCCTCGCCCAAGTCGGAGCCGAGCGCGACCACCGCAGAGCCGTGCTTCTGGCGCATCCGATCCGCCATCTCGCGCATCGTGCGCGGATCGACGCCGTCGAGCTTGCGCGTGACGATCTTTGACGCCGCCGGCCTCGCGCACTTCTTCTTCGGCCTCCGCGCCGCCGGCGCCCCACCCGCGGCCAGCTTCTGCTCCATCGCGCGGAGCTTTTTCTCCAGCTCCTTTTCGCGCGCCAGCAGTTTTTCGAGCCGCTCGACGCGCCGCGCCGTCGCGCGCGCCGAGCTGCGCGCCGATTTCCTCGAGAATCTTCTCGCGCTTGCGAATCGTTTCGAGCGCGCCCTGTCCCGTCACCGCCTCGATTCGCCGCACTCCCGCCGCGACGCCCGACTCGGCTTCGAGTTTGAACACGCCGACGTCGCCGGTGCGCGAGATGTGCGTGCCGCCGCATAGCTCGACCGAAAAATCGCCCATCCTGACCACGCGGACGCGGTCGCCGTACTTGTCGCCGAAAAATGCGAGCGCGCCCGCCTTGATTGCGTCGTCGTACGCCATCTCGTCGGTCGTCACTTCGGCGTTCTCGCGGATGCGCGCGTTGATCTCTTCCTCGATCGTCGCCAGAGCGTCGTCCTTGACCGGCCCCTGATGCGCGAAGTCAAAGCGCAGCTTGTCGGGATCGACGAGCGAGCCCGCCTGATGCACGGTATTGCCCAGGATGTCGCGCAACGCGTAATGCAGGATGTGCGTCGCGGAATGATTGAGCATCGCGGCGTCGCGCCTGATTCGATCGATCTTGAGCTTGACGCGCGCGCCGCGCGCGAAGTCGCCGGCCTCACCGCGGAGAATCCGCCCGACATGAACGATTGAGCCGTCGGCCTTGCGCGTGTCGGACACTTCGAGAATCGCGCCTGACGCGGTCTCGATTACGCCGCGGTCACCGACCTGCCCGCCGCCTTCGGGATAGAAGGGCGTCTCCGCGACGACGACCGCAACGTGCTCGCCGTCCTTGCCGCCCGCCGCGAGCACTTCGGACTCGCCCTCGTAGCTGTGATAGCCGACGAATCGCGACGCAGTGCCCGCGCCGAGACTGATCTCCGGCGCGCCCGCGTCATCTTTGCGGGCGGCGCGTCCGCGCTCTTTCTGCTCGTCCATCAGACGGTTGAAGCCGGCGACATCCACGTCGATCGCGTGATTGCGCAGCACGTCCTCGGTCAGATCGAGCGGAAACCCGTACGTGTCGTACAGCTTGAACGCGACCTCGCCCGGGATCGTGCGGGCGCCGCTCTGCTTGATTCGCGCGAGTTCCGTGTCGATCAGTTCCAGCCCGCGATCGAGCGTCTCGCCGAAGCGCGACTCCTCCTGGGTGATTACCTCGGCGGTCTTATCGGCCGCCGCTTTGATCTCCGGATAGGCGTCGCCCATCGCCTCGACCACGCCCGCGTGCGCCATCGCGAGGAACGCCCGATGGATTCCAAGATAGCGTCCGTGACGCGCGGCGCGCCGAATGATCCGCCGCAGCACGTACTCGCGATCGGTGTTGCCGGGAAGGACGCCGTCGGCGATCAGGAAGGTCATCGTGCGCGCATGATCGGCGATCGCGCGAAACGATACGTCGCTCTCTTCCTTCCTGCCGTAGCGCGCCTTGTCGCCGAACTTTTGCGCGGCCTCTTCGATCTTGCGGATGATCGTCTGGAACAGATCGATGTCGTAGTTGCCGAGAATCTTGCCGGTCTCGATGCTCTGCAATGCCGCCGCGATGCGCTCGAGCCCGGTGCCCGTATCGACGTGCTTCTTCGGCAGCGGCAGTCAGCGCGCCCGACGCATCGCGGTTGTACTGAATGAAGACCAGGTTGCCGATCTCGATGAATCGCTCGCATCCATCGACGTTCACGAAACATTTCTGCCCCGGATGATTTTTTTCAGGGTTACAGGCGCCTTGCCGCGGTCGATGCTGATTTCCGAGTTGGGACCGCACGGCCCCGTCTCGCCCATCTCCCAGAAATTATCCTTGTCGCCGAATCGCAGAATCCGTTCGCGCGGCAGCACCCCCATCTTCAGCCAGATGTCCTCGGCCTCTTTGTCGTCCTTGTGAACGGTCGCGTAGAGCAGCTTCGGATCGATTTCCCAGACCTTGGTGATGAGTTCCCAATGCCATCGAATCGCTTCTTCCTTGTAGTAGTCGCCGAACGACCAGTTGCCGAGCATCTCGAAAAAAGTGTGATGGTAAGTGTCGCGGCCGACCGCTTCGAGATCGTTATGCTTGCCCGAGATGCGCAGGCATTTCTGACAATTCGCGACGCGCAGGTGCTGCGGAGAGCGCACGCCCAGGAAATAATCCTTGAACTGGACCATCCCGGCGTTGGTGAACAGCAGGGTGGGATCGCCCTTGGGAATCAGCGACGCCGACGGCACGATCGTATGGCCGCGCGCGGCGAAGAAATCGAGAAACGATTGGCGAATTTTTGCGGTAGTCCAGCGCATGAAGAATTTATTGTAGCCGGGGAAGGGTAAATCACTCAATTGAATGAATGTGAAACCCCCGGTGGGTTTCACACTTCCTTCGGCAGGGGCTGCGGCCCCTGCACCCGCAGTGAGAAGACGCGAAAATCTGCGCGGCGCATCTTTTCGCGACTACGCGTATGGAAGAGCCAACGGCTTAATACCGCGCTGCCGGCGCCACGGGCAGGGGTGACCCCTGCACCCAACGTTAAGGCCGCCCGCCGTTGGCGGGCGCGGCCACTGCGGCGACGGCGCAGTGTGAATCGCGAAATCCCGTGGACGGTCTTTCGCTCTCGGCCGCATGAGTGAGAAAAAGATGCGTTGCGCAGATTTTTCGATTGCCGTTTGCGACGGCAGCGCAGCGAATTAATACTGGCCCGTCGTGCCAACGACCGCCCGCCGCGCAGGCGCGGCCCCTGCCAACGGCTTAATACTGGCCAGCCGTGCCAACGGCCAGGGGCTGCGCCCGCCAACGGCGGGCGGCCTTAATACTGGGTGCAGGGGTCACCCCTGCCGGTTGGCCCGGCGCGAAAGGTCGGCCAAACTGGAGCCATGGACATCAGCATCGACGCGGCCACCCGCAGCGGAGAGCACTTCTCCTTCACCAATTTTTTTCTTTCCCACAAAGGCGATCTGACGCTGGCCTTTTCGGCGTTCGTTTACCTCGTGAGCCTGTCCGCCCTGATGCTCACGCATTGGAGAACCTCGTCCGAGATTGCGGTCTCGATGGCGGAGGCGGCGCTGATCGGCGGTCTATGCGACTACATCGCGCTCAAGATGATCTTCGAGCGGCGATGGTACCTGCCCAACTCCGGCGTGCTGCCGCGTAATCGCGCGAAGTTGATCGACGGAATCGCCGCCACCATCGAGAACGAATGGCTCACGCCACAGATGATCGGGCGCAAGCTGAGCGAGATGGATCTCGTCGGCCGGCTCGGCTCGTATCTCCAGGAGCTCAAGCTGCACGACGTGCTGGGGCAGGCCGGGCTCGAGCGGATACTGAGCAATGCGATCGAATACCTCGAATCGCCGGAGAAACGCGATCGCCTTGAAGCCGTCCTCAAGCGGATGCTGCCGAAGACGGTGACGCGAATCTACGCGGTGATGAGCCGGCTCGGCGCGGAGTCGATCGGCGCGCGGATCGCGGCGAATTTGCGCAAACGGCTGCCCGAGCTGCAAAACGACCCGGAGCTTCGCGACACGCTCGAAAGCGCAATTCACGAGTTTGGGATTCAGCTTCACGATCCCGACAGCTACGCGAATCAATTTGCGCAGCGATTGATCGACAACCTGGTGCGCAGGACCGTCGAATCAAGCCGCGGTCAGATAACGCAGATGGTCCGCGAGAATCTGGCGCGGCTCTCCGACGACCAGATCAGAATTCAGATTGAATCGAAGACGCGCACGCATCTGGACTGGATTCGCGTCAACGGCGGCCTGTTCGGCGCCTTCTTCGGGCTGCTGTTCGCGCTATCGCGAATCCTTTCGCACAACGGCCCCGCAATCCTCGCCCACTTCCACCTGGCGATGTGAGGCATGGGCGCTAAGGGTGAATCGTCGCCTGCGTCGAGTAAGGCCGCTGCACGCGGTGCTCAGGCGCGGTTGCGCGCGACCCCTGCCAGAGCGAATGCTGCGCATGCCGTTGCGACGTGCAGGGGTGACCCCTGCACCCAATGTTAGGGCCGGATCCGGGATCGCCCGCAACTGCAAGGCAAAGGCCGTCGGCCAACGTCGTCCGCGCGCAGGCGAGGTCGTCGCCTGTCAGCCCTTTTTCTTTGGCGGCGGCGCGGGCGTCTCGGCCGGCTCCTCGACCGCCGCGTCGGGCGGTATCGCGACCGGCTTGGCCGCCAGCTTTTCGCGCACCTTGGCTTCGATCTCGTCGGCCAGCTTCGGATTCGCCCTGAGCAAATCGCGCGCGTTCTCGCGTCCCTGCCCGATTCGCTCGCCGTTGTAGGAGTACCAGGCGCCGAGCTTCTCGATGATACCGTGCTCGCTGGCCAGATCGACCAGCTCGCCTTCCTTCGAAATCCCGGTGCCGTACAGGATGTCGAACTCGGCCTCGCGAAACGGCGGCGCGACCTTGTTCTTCACCACTTTGACTTTGGTCCGCGAGCCGATCACTTCGGTCGCGTTCTTGATCGTGCCGATTCGCCGGATATCGATTCTCACCGACGAATAAAACTTGAGCGCGTTGCCGCCGGTGGTCGTCTCCGGATTCCCGAACATCACGCCAATCTTCATCCGGATCTGGTTGATGAAGATCACGATGGTGCGCGAGCGCGATATGATCGACGTAAGCTTGCGCAGCGCCTGCGACATCAGGCGCGCCTGCAAGCCCATCTGCGGCTCGCCCATCTCGCCTTCGATTTCCGCGCGCGGCACCAGCGCCGCCACCGAGTCGATTACCAGCACGTCGATCGCGCCCGATTGCACCAGCGTCTCCGTGATCTCCAGCGCCTGCTCGCCGTTGTCGGGCTGCGAGATGAGCAGGTCCTCGACCTTGACGCCGAGCTTGCGCGCGTAGGCCGCGTCGAGCGCGTGTTCCGCGTCGATAAACGCGCAGGTACCGCCCATCTTCTGCGCTTCCGCGATACATTCCAGCGCCAGCGTGGTCTTGCCCGACGATTCCGGGCCGTAGATTTCGACCACGCGCCCGCGCGGCAATCCACCCACGCCCAGTGCGAGGTCGAGTCCGAGCGAGCCGGTCGATACGACCGCGACATCGGCCGAAATCGCCTGCTCGCCGAGCTTCATGATCGAGCCCTTGCCGAACTGTTTCTCGATTTGGCTCAACGCCAGGTCGAGCGCTTTACTTTTGATCTCTATCGCCATCGATTGTGCCCATGCGGGATTTGTTTATCGCGGTGCGAATCTTGCCACAAACTCGCGTCGATAGCTCTATCCGCGCCGCCGCTCGTGTCCACAGGGGCGTTAGAAGACGGCGCGGTGTTACCAAAAGAACAAAAGGCGGCACTGCGGCCTGCTAACGCGACTGGAACAGAAATGTCGCGAGCGCTTCGTAGCTGGATCCGTCGGGCCCGAGATGGCTGCGGTAGAGCGTGATCGATTCGATCCTCGAGACGCCGAACTCGCGGTCCCGCGCCGCGTGTAGCGCCTGGCGAGTTTTGCCCGCAATCGGCTGATCGCCAACCCGCCCGATCGTCAGATGCCCGCTCCAGCGCCGCTTCTCGCGCTCGAATCCATAGTCAGCCGCGACCGTCTCCACCCGCGCGGCCAGCGCGCCGAGCGCCCCCGATTCCACGCTATGCAATCCCACCCAAATCGTGCGCGGATGCTCGAGGTCGGGGAACGCGCCGACGCCGGCTGCGGCGACCTCGAACGGGGCGGTCCTGGTCGCGAGCTGATGAAGCCCGGCGGTGAGCCGCTGCAATCGATGCGAATCCACTGCCGGTCCCAGAAACTTGAGCGTGATATGCAGATTTGCCCGCGGCACCCATCGGACCCCGTCGCGCGGACGCTTCAGCTCGTCGATCGTCTCCGCCACCGAATCCTCGACCTGCTCGTTCATCCGGACTGCGACGAACGCGCGCACTCCCCTGGCTTCGTGCTGCCCGAGGTCGTCGTGCAGATGCGCTGGCGCCTGACGTTGCGCCCAATGCGTCATTCGATCCTGATTGAAATTAAGTTGAGCTGCCCGATGCTTCGTTTAAGGCCCCGCCGGCTCCTAGGGCCAGTTCATGCTCGACCAGAGGCAGCCGATCGTTGCCGAAGAACATCGATCCCTCGACGAACATCGTTGGCGATCCGAAACCGCCGCGCGCGATCAGCTCCTCGACGTTCTCGCGCAGCTTGGCCTTGTACTCATCGGAGGCGATCTTGGTGAAAAATTCTTTTTCGTCCAGGCCCGTTTCGCGCACGATTTCGCGCAGTACGTCGTCCTTGCTGATATCCTTGTCTTCCCCCCAATAGCTCTCGAACACGCGCCTGGAGTAACGCGCGATTACACGATGCTCGTTGGCGACGAACGCACCACGCATCGCCTTGACTGAATTGACCGGGAACACCGTGGGGTTGCCGATCTTGAGGCCGTAGAATCGCGCCCAGTCGCCCAGATCCTTGACGTAGTACCGGGACTTGGCCGGAACCGGCCTGGCGCGACTTTCGTACACCGAAGGATTGACCGTGTTGAACAGGCCGCCCACCAGGATCGGCCGCCAGATCAGTTCCGCATCGTGGCGTCGCGCGACATCCTCGATCTTGGTGAACGCCAGGTATGTCCACGGGCTCGAGCAGTCGTAGAAAAATTCGAGCTTCTTAGGCATCGTCCGATTCCCCAGTTCGATAGTAGCTCAGTGAGCCACGCTGGAACCATCACTTTTGCGCACTCTCGACTGCGCCCTTGCCATCGATCTTGATCAAGTCCGCCCGCACGTACCCGATGAACGCCTGCGCCTCGATCCGCAGCGGCAGATGGCGCTTGTCCGCCGATATCCACAACACCGTTCCGTGTGCCTGGCTGCGCAGCTCGCCGTCGCTGACGTACCAGACGTCGGGCACGATGCGCCACGCGTCGAAGTCGCCGATCGAGAGGTGAAGCTTCTCGCGTTTTTCGACCTCGAACGCGAAAACATAGCGCTGGCTGCCGCTGAACACGTCGAACGCGTAGGTCTTGCCCGGCTCGAAGTTCTGCGTCAGCGCCATCATCGCGCCCGAAATCGGTCCCCACGGATCTGACGCGATGAATTCCTTGCTCTGCGTTCCTTTGTGATTCTTCTTGGTCATCGTGACCATCTGCGCGGGCCGATCGATGGTCACGTCGTAGTAATTGAGCCGTGATTTTTCGTGTTGGACCAAATGAATACCGCTGGTGTGGAGCGTGTCATCGGCCATGCTCTCGCGCATGTAGTCGCGCATTTTGTAGAACACATCCACAAACGCGTTGGTCTCGATCCAGATTTCCCCGATCCATCGCGAAGGATCTTTTGGCCGTTTGTGGAACTCGAGGCGCGCCTGCGCCGCCGGAATCCCAACCCACGACGCCTGGTAGATCAACTGCTCGCCGTCGTGAAACGGTATCGGCCCCGGTTTGTACGCCGGAACCTTCGCCTTGACCTCGGGCGGCAGCGCCCTCGGGGTCGGCGCCGGTGTCGGCAGATGGCGATGCTTGTGTGGGTGCGCCGGCCGAGGCTGCGCCGGCGGATCCGAATACGATGGGCCAGATGCCGGTATCGGCGCCGCGATGGCGACCGCGCCGGCGGCGACGACAATGAGCATGAACGCGGCGGCGATAATGCTCGCCAGCGCATCGCCACGCATATTCCCGCGCCTCGCCCCGGCGGCGTGCTTCCTTGCAATACCCGTCATGATCACCAATAATTCTGGCCGATTGCGGAGGTGCGGGAAATGACTATCACGCGAAATTTATTTGCTGTCTTCGCGCTTGGCGTCGCTCTTGCAGTACCTCACCTCGCCTTTGCGCAGTATGGCGGCCAGGGATTGGGCAGCGCTCTCAGCGCCAATCCAATGTCGCATCAGGGGCAAGTGAAACCCGGCGTTGACGATATGACGAATCGGGCGATGCAAGAAACGCCGTTCAAGATCATCAAAGACGTAAAGCTGGGCCTCAAGGACGCCGACCCCGTCGTGCGCGTCTCCGAACTGGAGAAACTCCGCTATCTGCAGGATCCGGAAGTCAACCAGATCCTGATGACCTCGCTGTCCGACCCGGACGTGCGCGTCAAGATCAAGGCCGTCGACATCCTCGGCGCGCGTGAAGCCAATGAGTCCGTGCCGCCGATGTCCTCGATGCTATTCCTGCGTTCCACCGAGCCCATCGTCAAGCTGCACCTGGTGGCGGCACTTGGCAGAATCGGCGATGCGCAAGGCGCGATTGCCGTCATGCAGTATCTCGGCGAAGATCAGGACGAGCGCGGCCGCGGCACCGCCGTCTTCGCCCTTGGCGAGATCGGAAGCGACAAGGCGGTTGGACTTCTGAACACGGTCGTTGCCGAGGATCAAAGCCCGATAGTCCGCCGTCTCGCGAAGGAAGCGCTGCAAAAGGTCAGCGGCGAGATGCCGACCGAGCGCGCCAAGACTGTTGCTTCCAATTCGAGCAAGCCAGACGAGCCGACCGACCAGAAACTCGCCAAACTGCGCGAGATGGACAAGAAGATGTCGGACGCGGAGCGCTGACCGCGCCGTCTGCTTGTTGTTTGTTCCGGCGTAAAGCTCTCTCTCTGAGTCTTCACAGCCGCAGCGATCAAGCCGCCCGCCGAGCCGGTTGCGCGATTGACTAAAGGCCATTGTATCCGCCGCTGCAAGGGCCCCGGAACGCCCACTCATTTTCACTCTTTAGTTCAGCAGCAGCCGCGGGGTGCCCCGTGTTGCGATCTCTCCAATAGCAGGGATCGGCATTGCGGCGATCAGTTACCGTCAGCGCAAACTGATCCGCCAGTCGCCGTCGCCCAGCAACTCGAGCATCTTGTGATGGTACCGAGACAACCTCTGGCGGTCGCCCACGCTCACCACGTTTATCTTGGTCGACGCGAGACAATTGTAGAGGACCTCTTCGTTGCGCGCGCCCAGCGCGCTGGTAGCTTCATCCAGAAATGCGTATTCGGGGTGATTGAACAGCAGCCGCGCAAAGGCGATCTGCTGCTGTTCGCCGAGCGAGAGAAGGTCGTCCCATTTGACCTCCGCGTCGAAGCCCGCCGAGCCGCTCCGGCAAATCTTTGAGGTTGACCATCTCGAGAATCGCGAACAGTTCCTCGTCGGTCACCTGGCCCGCGTGCGGATAGCAGAGTTGGTCGTGCAGAGAGCCGAGAATCATGTAAGGCCGCTGCGGCAGAAACATCGCAGCGGAGAGCGGAGGCCTAATGATACGGCCGCTGCCCGTGCGCCACAGTCCGGCCACCGCCCGCAGCAGCGACGTCTTGCCAACCCCGCTTTCACCGACAATCAACAGACCTTCGCCAGCGGCGACTTCGAATGACATCGCGCGCACCAGGGTCTTGCGGTGGTCCGGAGTATTAAGCGTAAGCCCCTCGATAGCAAAGCGCGGCGCCTCGACGGTTTCGATTTGCGTCTCGATATCCGCGCCGATTGCCTTGGCAGAAACAACTTCCGCCGTCGCTTGCGCAAGCTGCCCGCTTTCGGCCACCTCGAGGTATCCGCCGAGCCGCTCGACGACCGCGGCAAAACTACTCAACGAATTGAATTGATCGATGATTATCGACAATGAGGTGCGCAGCGTGATGAACGCGCCGCTGGCCTGGGTAATTTTGCCGAACTCGATTTTGCCTGCGAAAAAAGATGGCGCGAGAATGAAAAAGGGCAGCAGCGGCAGCAGAAAATCGTACGCATAAGTGAAGAATGCCAGGTTCCTTTGCCACGATATAAGCAGATTGAAGTTTTTTATCGCCGCGTGCAGACGCTCCAGCAGTTCGCCCTGTTCGCGCCGTTCGCCGCCGTAAAGCGCGATCGCTTCCGCGTTATCCCGCAGGCCCACCAAGGCGTAACGAAAATCCGCCTCGCGCCGCCGCTGTGCGAAATTGATTCCGATCAACGGTCGGCCGATAACGATGGTCAGGATCGAGCCCCCGCCCACGCAAATCGCAAGCACACCCACCAGCATCGGAGATATCAGCCATAGCACGACCAGAAATGCCCCCGCGGTAACCAGTCCCTGCAGAACCTGCATCACGAACCCCACCGTGAAATTGGCGAAGGTCTGCAGATCCTCACTGACTCTCTGGTCGGGATTGTTGATGCTTGCCGAGGAGCTGATTCGGTAGAAGGCGCGGTCGTGGAAGCTCTTTTCCAGGAACTGCTCGCTCAGCCATTGGCGCCAGTTGATCATCAGTCTGGCGGCCACCCATGCGTTGATGGCGACGACCGGCACCGCCACCACGTTGTAGATGATTACGAGAAGCATCTTGTGAAAGAAAACCGGCGCGTTTCTTCCGGCCAGCGCCGTCATCAGGTCCCGGTTTACGTAGCTGAACACGACGTTGCCGGCCTTGATAGAACCGCTCAAGAAAACGGTGAGGGCTAACAATCCGTACGAAACATATTTGGCCGGATACCCAGTAGGGCTTGGCCAGCCGCCAGAGCCTGCTCCAAAACAACCGGTCGAACCTGTTCATCGTTCTCCCCTTGGGAGCTGCGCCTAACTACCAACACCCTTTTTTGCGTCATTCTTAGCGGAGCGAACGATCCCGGCTTTTCGCAGGCAAAGCCTATGGGCGAGCGAAACCTCAGGTGAATCCTGACGGCTCAAGTTTTGAAAAGCCACAGCCGGGGTTAAGTCGCATAATGATGTGAGCCGGAATTTCCGTTTTGCCTGTCTTATTCCAACTCGCTTTATAAACTCAGCGGCCTTCCTCGGCAAGGTCTTGGTCGGAATCACTCTTGCAGAGATGGGAGATCGATCATTTGACGTCTCGTCGCGGCTGAGCCTCGTCAACCTTGCAACGCCGACGTGCAGAACGCGCACCGCTTCGCTTGGATCGGAATTTCGCTGATGCATTCCGGGCAGCGCTTGCTGGTCGGATCGGCGGAAGGCTGTTTGCGCGCGCGGGCGACCAACTTATTGATCGGCAATACGACAGCAAAGCGGCGTCATCTCCGCCGGGCTGACCAAACCACTTTCTCTCGATGAATTACCCATCCGCTTAGCCGCAAGGAAGGCATCCATGTCCGCCATGGCGCACAGCCTCGGCGAGTCGAAGGTGATGTAGTAACCCGTGGAATCGAGCAGGCGCTCTGGTGCAACCTCCGAATGGAGGCCTAAGAATGCCGGCGTTGGGACGAGCTCCTGCTTGCACCCTTCATAGGAAGTAGGTTCACCGAGGAAGCGCGAAACCCACGGTGGGTTTTGCATTCCTAACACTACAATTGATTTTTTCTGTTTGCTCTCCCACTGTCACCTCGATGCGCGGCCCCACGCCTCGATCAGCCGCTCGAACGCCTTGCGCAACTCGGGATCCTTCAACTCCGGCAGCTCGATCGATTTCCGCGTGCGCGCGCGGCACCGTGCGCAGTTTCGGCCGCTCGCGCCGGCTTAGCCGTCCCTGCACAAATCGCAGCTCACGCACGACGTCGTCGCCCAGCCGCTCTGTCACGCGCGCGAGAATTTGCGACTTCATCAGGTTCAGTTCTTGTATCCACATCGCACCCGACACTTTCACGACTGCGGTGTGGAATTTCAGCGAGACGATTTCGGTGCGCCGCGCGATCGCCTCGCCGACGATCTCCGGCCATGCTTTCGCCAGCCGCACGATCGCGAAATGACCTTCGCGGTCGATGCGATCGAGCAGCGGCTGCATCGCGGCGCCGATCTGTTCCGGAGCCTTGTGGCGTCGAGTCGGCATGAGCGCTCCACGATAGCGCGCCTAAGCATCGCACGCATACCAAGTTGCTTGCTCGGCGACTTTCGGCGCGCACCTGAGTCGCCGGATTCGAGCATAATCTCTATTAGCAGGACTGATTTGAGATCATCGGTCAGTCATAAATTTCAAATAGAAGCGAAGATTTACCAAAAGTTATCAACAACCTAATATATGGTTTATGAACAGATTGTCCTACACTACCTGTAGGGGTTCGGGGCTTGACAGACCGTATGGGCTGCGCGCATATTGTCGCCCACGACTCGCTTGGACGACGCTAGATTCGAACTGCGGGCTTAACGCGCATGTAACTGAGGCGGGGAGGATGCGGTGATGGGCGGGGGAGCGATAGATTTGGAAATGGGCTCGAAGTCAAAAATAACCGACCGCGCACCAGCCCCCAACGCTGCGCCCGCCGACTCTGCCGCGCCCGGACGCGGTATCGTGCTCGAGCGTTTCTTCACCACCGCCGGCGTCGATCCATATTCCGAGGTCGAATGGGATCTGCGCAGCGCCGTCATCTCGGGCGAAGACGGCCGCGTAGTCTTCGAGCAGAAAGACGTCGAGGTGCCGCGCGGATGGTCGCAGACCGCGACCAACGTCGTGGTCTCGAAATATTTCCGCGGCCCGCTCGGAACGCCCCGGCGCGAGACCAGCGTCCGCCAGCTCATCTCCCGCGTCGTCGATACCATCGCCGGATGGGGCGAGAAGCAGGGTTACTTCGCCAGCGCTCGACGCGCGCGAAACCTTCCACGCCGAGCTCAAGTACCTGCTCCTCAATCAGAAGGCCTCGTTCAACAGCCCGGTCTATTTCAACGTCGGCATCGAGGCCAAGCCGCAGTGCTCCGCATGCTTCATCCTCAAGGTCGATGACAGCATGGACTCGATCCTGAGCTGGTACCGCAACGAAGGCATGATCTTCAAAGGCGGCTCCGGCGCGGGCGTGAACCTGTCCGCGCTGCGCTCTTGCCGCGAGAAACTCTCGTCGGGCGGGACCGCGTCGGGACCGTTGTCGTTCATGAAAGCCGCCGACGCGAGTGCCGGCGTCATCAAGTCGGGCGGCAAGACGCGGCGCGCGGCCAAGATGGTGGTGCTCAACGCCGACCATCCCGACATCGTCGATTTCATCAAGTGCAAGGTCGAAGAGGAAAAGAAGGCGTGGGCGCTGATCGAAGCCGGCTACGACTCCTCGCTCGACGGCCCGGCTTACGGCTCGGTGTTCTTCCAGAACGCGAACAATTCCGTGCGCGCCACCGACGGGTTCATGCAGGCGGTCCTCGACGACGCCGAATGGCAGACCCACTTCGTCAAGTCCGGCGAAGTCGCCGAGACCCGTCACGCGCGCAAGCTGCTCCGCATGATCGCCGAGGCCGCCCACGCATGCGGCGACCCCGGGATGCAATTCGACACGACGATCAACCTCTGGCACACCTGCCCGGCCAGCGGACGAATCAACGCGTCGAATCCGTGCAGCGAGTACATGCATCTCGACAATTCGGCCTGCAATCTCGCCTCGCTCAACCTGATGAAGTTCATCGACGATCGCGGCGAGTTCGACGTGCGCGCATTCCGCCACGCGGTGGACGTGATGATCACGGCGCAGGACATCGTGGTCGATAATTCCTCGTATCCGACCGACGAGATCGCCAGCAACGCCAGCGCGTTCCGCGAGCTCGGGCTTGGCTACGCAAACCTCGGCGCGCTGCTGATGGCGCTCGGGATGCCCTATGACTCCGACCAGGGCCGCAGCTACGCCGCCGCGATTACCGCGCTGATGACGGGCGAGGCCTATCTCCAGTCGGCGCGAATCGCCGAACAAATGGGTCCGTTCGCCGGCTACGCGCCCAATCGCGAGCCGATGCTGAAAGTGATCGAGCGCCACAAAGCCGCCGCCTACAAGCTCGATCCCTCCTACGTTCCGCTCGACCTGCTTCGCGCCGCGCGCGAGTCATGGGACGACGCGCTCAAGCTCGGCAGTTGCGCCGGCTACCGCAATTCGCAGGCCACCGTGATCGCGCCGACCGGCACCATCGCGTTCATGATGGATTGCGACACCACCGGCATCGAGCCTGACATCGCGCTCATCAAGTACAAAAAGCTGGTCGGCGGCGGGATGCTGAAAATCGTCAACAACACGGTCCCGCGCGCGCTCAAGCGCCTGGGCTACGACTCGAAGGAAGTCCAGGAAATCGTCGAATACCTCGACGAGAACGAGACCATCGAAGGCGCGCCGCAGCTCGCCGACGCGCATCTCGCCGGTCTTCGATTGCGCCTTCAAGCCGCGCGCCGGCGCGCGCACGATTCATTACAACGGGCACCTCAAGATGATGGGTGCGGTGCAGCCGTTCATCTCCGGCGCGATTTCCAAGACCATCAACATGCCCGCCGAAGCGACCGTGGACGAAGTCGCCGAGGCTTACGTCACCGCGTGGAAGCTCGGGCTCAAGTCGGTCGCGATCTACCGCGACGGATCCAAGCGCGTACAGCCGCTCAACACGGGCAGGAAAGAAATAGAGAAAGCGGTGGACGCGGTCGCGTCGATCGCGCCGGCCGACGATCGCATGCAGCGGCGCAAGCTGCCCGACGAGCGCAAATCGATCACCCACAAATTCGACATCGCCGGCCACGAAGGTTACATCACCGTCGGCATGTACGAGGACGGCACCCCGGGCGAAATCTTCGTCACGATGTCCAAGCAGGGCTCGACGATCTCGGGCCTGATGGACTCGTTTGCGACGGCGATTTCGTTCGCGCTCCAGTACGGCGTTCCGCTGCAGTTCCTGGTGGACAAATTCTCGCACATGCGCTTCGAGCCGTCGGGCTTCACCAAGAATCCGCAAATTCCGTACGCCAAGTCGATCGTCGATTACCTATTCCGGTGGATGGCGTCGAAGTTTCTGGACGAGGAAGCAAAGCGCGAGGTCGGGATCATCGAGTCGGAGAAAACGCTGTCGGCAAAATCCGAAGCAGCGCCCGTACGCGATGGCTCCAGTAGCCAGTCTGCGCGAAGGCAAGGACGGCGGCACTCGCCAGGCCTTCATCAATCAAGCCGACGCGCCGCCGTGCCCCGACTGCGGCAGCATCATGGTGCGCAACGGCGCCTGCTACAAGTGCATGAACTGCGGCACCACCAGCGGGTGCTCATAAAGGAGAGGAAAAGATGAGATTCGAGATCGAGCATGCGTGCTATCGCCTAAAGGCTGGGGGCTGGATCGCTCAATTTCATTTGAACTACGTTGCGGGCGCGACGTTGCATTCTCAGCAGTGCTTTGATCCGCGCATAGACCTTTCGTTCGCGACTGAGGAAGAAGCAAAGGAGCGGAATCGAACGCTCGCTCTAAACTGGAGAAAGGCGAAATGTCCCGACGCCGAGTTCTTCGAGAGGCGTGCGGAACAGAACTGAGAAAGGAGTTTCAAGGGTCCCGGAGAGTTAGGCGGGGGAGGCTTTCGAGAGACTGGCGATGAGAATGAGGTGGATGCGGACGGGCAGGTAGGTACAAGAGACGGCGGCGAAAAGTATTAGCCAGTCCTCGGAGAAAATGGGGATGACGAATTCTCCGGGGCCCACCTTAAATGCAGGCGCGGCAGGGGCCGCGCCCTAAGAGGTTGTGGTGGGGCGGCGGATGTGGTGACGGCAGGGGGCTGGGAGCAATCCCAGCCCCCGAATACTTTGGATGATTGTTTTCAGTCCGCAATCGCGATGGAGCTAATCTGCACAATGAAAAAGAATACCAACGACTTGAAAAAAGCCTCCTCAGTCCAAACGGCTAGGTTTCCTAAGCTGAGTCTCCAAGAAGCCCTCAAGATTCCGCAAGCGATCAAGGAGAAGAACGGCGGAAATCCTTGGTCGACGGAAGAAGTTGCTAAGGCGGTAGAGCTATCAAGGAAATCAAATAACTTTTTCTACCTAGCTGCGGCTTCCCGCGACTACGGCCTTACCAACGGCAGTCGAGACTCCACAGTTTTTTCTCTAACGGATTTGGGCAAAGCGATTGTCTATGCTCCGAATCCGGAGGACGAGCGACAAAGAAAAATTGAGGCATTCTTAAGAGTGGACGTTTTCGGGCGCGTGTTGGATTTCTACAAAAGCAGCGATCTCCCGGAAATGAAATACCTTAGCAATACACTAGAAAATCAGTTTGGTTTGCCGCCCAAGGTACATGCGGATTTCTCTAGACTCTTTCGAGAAAATTGCGATTTTCTGAGAATCTCAAAAGGGTTCATTACGAAGACGGCCGAAACCGATGGTAAGAGACCGACGACCGAAACAAATTCGACCGAACCCCCAGCAACGGTCACCTTAGCAGAGCCGCTTTCAGGCACCGGAAAGGTCGCCTTTGTCATTATGCCATTCACGGAGCGCGAAAACGGGCATCCTGAAGGCTTCTTTCAAGAAGTACAGAGAAGTCTGCTCACTCCGGCCGCGCGAGACGCGGGCTTCAAGGTGAAAACCGCAAATCGTCAGGGTAGCGATCTGATTCAATCAACGATCATTAACGATCTCTTGGATGCTGACCTCGTTATTGCTGACCTGACGGAACACAACCCGAACGTGCTGTTCGAGCTCGGTGTTCGAATCGCAAAAGATCTACCAACCGTTCTCGTTAAAGCGGTCGGTACAGGAAAAATATTCGACGTAGACAACGTGATAAGAGTGTACGAGTACAATCCCAACCTTTGGCGCACCAGCATCGAGGAGGATCTGCCCAAGCTGACGGATTTCATCAGGGGAGCGTGGGAGAGCAAGGAAAGCGACCGCACCTACATGAAGATCCTTCGACGTCAGGCATGAACGGTTTCGCCGATGAAGTGGCCGGCGAAATTCGAACCTGACAACTCATCCGTATTCGCGCGCAACGAAATTGCTATTGCTGGCCGACCGCCTTGCAGCCGGTAGGTGAGGGTTCTGGATCGCCTGCCGTTTAACATCACCGGCAAAACGTGAGATTGTCCACCGATGGCCGACCTCACACCGCCACGACTGATTCCGAAGAAACCGCTCACTCGTTCGCGCGCGCCGCGGTTCGCTCCATGTCGCTCGCGACCCGATCCGGTTCGGCCTTTTGACCTATGTACTGAAGCAATTCACGACCGTTCGCATCGACCAGGAAAAATTCGAGAACGTGATCGACCGTTCCATCGGCTTCGCGATGTCGAATCACGTTGAATCGCGCCATCACGTCTTCGATCTGTTTGGGCGTTCCCGTCAGGAACAACCAGCCGCTGACGTCAGCACCCTGCTTGTCCGCAAATGCAAGAAGCTGCGCCGGGTGATCGTGTTCGGGATCGACTGTGATCGACACGATGCGGACCTCGGTTCCAAGCCTGGGTCCGAGTCGATTCGCGACCTGTTTCATCTGAGCCGTGAGCAGAAGACACGGTCCGGGACAACTGGTGTAAATAAAATCGAACAGCACCGGTTTCCCCTTCAGCGAGGCCAGGGAAACGCTGCGGCCATGCTGATCGACCAAGGTGATGTCGGGTAAGCAGTCGGAGCTGTTGCTGACCGCAAACCCTCCGCGCTCCCCGATATCTTCAGCCGTCCGGTGGCAACCAATTAGAGTCACCACCCCCACGAAGACAACCAGCATCGTCAGAGCCAGGCTTGTACCGAGACTCTGCTCCTTTAGGTTAAGGCTTAGCGTAGGAGTCACCTCTATTCCCTGAAGCCTGCGCCGCGGATTTCTCCGCCAGCAGCGGGAGCACCATGTCGGCAAGACTCTTCTCGGTAACCGCCGATTGGCCGGGTGTGAGCTTCGCGCGGATGACTCCGTCGCGATCTACAACGAAGGTGGCGGGCAGCACGTCGGGCGGACCGAAATCGTTGACTTTGGCGTCATCCAGCATCGCCGCCGGATAGCTGAACGACTGCATGACCTTGAGCACATCGGACTGGTCATGCGGGCGGTCGGCGCTGAGACCGATCATCTCGAGTCCCTTGCCATGATAGCGCCGATAGAAGGCGTCCAGAGCCGGCATTTCCTCGCGGCAAGGCGGACACCAGGTAGCCCAGAAGTTGACTATTACGACTTTCCCGCGCTGCGCACTTAGATCGAATGCCTGACCGTCCAGTTCGGGCACGACCAGCGCCGGCGCCGCGTCACCAACAGTCGCGGAGGCAAACGCCAATGCAGCCATACCCAGGATCATGCCGACTCCTGCCGCAGCAGACCACAATGCCGTTCGCCTCACGATTGCCTTCTCACGCTTCAGAAACTGTAACTCAGGATCAGCTTGGTCGCGAAGGGCGCGGTAAGCTGATAACCTCTCATGTTTTGAAAAATTGGAACCTCTATGTCTGCGTAAGCCCGGATGACTCCGAGTTTGATTTCGCCTCCCGGTGCAACCATGAAACGGGTATAGCCGGTGTCGGCTGGACTTGCGTTATTCCCTGTATCCCGCGTGCGGTCAGCGGCGAGAAAGGTGAGCATCGGAGCGAGTTCGCTCAGAGGACCTACTTTGCCGAAGTCGTAGTAGGCTCCCACCGCGCCATCGACTTCCCTGCCGGGCGTGTATTGGCTCTGCTCCCAGAGCGGCAAATCGTAGTTGACCTGCACGTACCAGTTGAAGGGGCGCTCCATGAAGGTCAACGGCAACGTCCCCAACTTCGTCGGTAATGTTCCGAGGTGGTAAGCCCCCATGAGAAGATCAGTGCTACCGGTGCCAATCTGCGTGTCCCGATCGTAGGGTGGATAGGTCCAGTCGCCGCTCGGAACCTTGACCCCCATCAAAAGTCCGGTCGACATGTCCTCCGACAGGCCCGTATACATCCCCTGGATCTGGATATCGCCTAAAGAGTTGTTCTGGTACCAATGGATGCCGTCGTTGTTGCCCGCATAAGCACCCTTGTAATCGCGCACCCAATAGGGCACCTCGAGCATCACTCCCCAGTCCCGATTGAACATGTACTGTACGCCGGCTTCCATGAAGTTTGTTCGGATGTACTTGTCGTTGTTGTAGAAGGCCGAGGCTGGCTGGGTCGCGTGGAAGTTTATGCGCTGATCCATGAATTCATATTGTAGCCACACCTGGCCTCCGGACCCCTGAGGAAACAGTGACGCGGTTCCTACCTCAAAAACACCACACCCGCATGCGCAGGCCCAGCTCAGACTGGGCGTTAACCCGATGAGGAAAACAGCCGCCACCAAAAGGCGTCTGCACGTTTTCCCCACTTCATGCAGGGAAACGGCCCCTCCAGCCAAAAGGACGGCCTCAGAAATCCCTCGCATAGAACATCTCCCAGCGGTCACCTTGTGGTGCGACGCTTGCCTGAAGGAAAAAGACTGGCGCCGCGACATTTTGCGGCGTCAGGAAATCGAAGCGCGAACGCTTGTCGAACGAAGGCTATTAGACGGGACGCTTTGGCGGCGGAGTGTCGGGGGCAACCTTACAGTCGGCTAATCGCACCGCCTTCTTCACGGCGGTCGAGCCCAGAGCGCGCAGAACGAACTCCGGCAACACCGTCGCTGGGCGTGCAAGCAATGTGTTCGACACGCGATCGAGCATTTGAATCGGCTGGCAAATGTTTACGGTCAATTCTGGCCGGCTCGGTCCGGAGACGACGACGAATCCGGCGGTCGAGGGAACGCTGGCCAACAACATGACGATGGCCACGATTAAACTCAGGTCCCGCAAGTCCGCCTTTGAAAACAACCGCCTCATTACCAGCTACCACTTCTAAAACAACCCTCGCTCGCGTTCAAGCTCCGCCGGCTTTGTGTTCATTTTATCCGCGCAGCAAGCGGGTAATCAGAAAAATTACGAGCATCCCCATACAGGTGGCGACGCCAACCAATGGAGAGTCGTGCTCGCGAGCTTCCGGCAGTAGATCCGAGGCGCCGATGTAGAGAAAAGAGCCGGCGAAAAATGCAAGCAGCCACGGCAGAAGTCCCGCTCTCAAATTGAACATCAGCGTTGAGGCCGCACCGAGAACCGGCGCCAACATATCCACTATCAGCCAGAAAACGGCGCGTCGCGGCGAATTTCCATGCGCGAGAACGACCGTCACAGTGTTTAGTCCGTCGCTGAAATCGTGCGCGATTATGCCAAAAGCAATTAAGAGTCCCATCTCGACGCTCATCTGAAAGCCGACACCGATTGCAACGCCATCCAGGAAACTGTGAAAGGCCAGGCCGCCCGCGGACATCGCGCCAAGCTCCATCTCATGAGCTTCCGCCAAGTGAGGATGTTCCCGGGCACGGTGCATGGCCGTGTAACGTTCAAGTCCGAAGAAGGCAAGGAATCCAAGCGCAGTCATCGGCATGTACGATGCGCCGTGAGGGAAAGCGAAGACTTCCGGCAGTATGTCGAACAGCGCCACCGCCAACACCGCGCCGGAACTGAAGCCGAGCAGCAAATGAAGCCGGTCGCGCAAGCGCATGGCTGCCATACCGCCCAACCCGGTGGAGATGAGCGTGACTAGGGCAAGAAGTATTGGCGCGAATCGCATGGATGAATTTTGCTCAGAGTTCAATACCGACGGTCAAAAAGCCAGCCGCAGTGCTCCGCGTTCCTCGAGAATTCCTGGATGCTATTATGAATGAAGATGGAGAAACATACGCGCGCTGTACCCGGAGAAGCCACAACGATGACGTCACGAACGAAGTGGATACTAACGCTCTTGCTTCGCCGGCACCGTTTTCTTCGGTCTGACGCCGATCTACCTTTTGGCCGGGGCCAAGGGCAACGACCGCGCGACCGCGGTTTTTTCGGGCGGCTGTTTCTGGGGCGTGGACGGCGTCTTCAAGCATGTGAGGGGCGTGTCCAAAGTTGTTTCCGGATACGCGGGAGGGGATGCGGACACCGCGAATTACGAAACCGTCAGCACCGGAACGACGGGACATGCCGAGTCGGTGCAGGTCACTTACGATCCGTCGAAGGTTTCGTACGACGATCTGTTGAAAGTATTTTTTTTCGTCGCTCACGATCCGACCGAGCTGAATCGACAGGGCCCGGATTCAGGAACTCAATATCGGTCCTCGATCTTTTATGAGAACGACAGCCAGCAGCAGATGGCGGATGATTACATCGCCCGACTCGAACAGAGACATTCATTCTCCAAGCCAATCGTAACCACGGTAGTTCCGCTCACCGCCTTCTACCCGGCGGAAGACTACCATCAAAACTATCTGGCTCTGCACCCGGACAAGCCCTACATCGTCGTCAACGATATGCCGAAACTCGAACGGCTCAGGCAAGATTTCCCCGGGCTCTACCAGCCATAGTCCCGAAGCCGGAGAAGCACGCTACTTCGCCTGGAGCAGCCCAGCATGCGATGCTAAACGATCGCGCCGCGATCATGCAGTGGCGTCGCCGCGACTCTCGATTTGACGCATCGCCTCGGCGCGATCGCGGGCCTGATCGGCGGCATGGCGCGCGGAATCGGTTGCGTGGTAGAGCTCGAGAGCGGCGCCGAACTCGTCATCAGCGACCGGGCTGAGCGCGACATCGGTATAATGCTTCGACGCCGGATCGTTCTGGATCTTGCGTCGCAGCCGCTCCAGCCGCCACATGAACCACAGACCGGGCACATAGGTCGCTGACATCTCGCGCGCGCGCCGCATAAAAAACCTGAGCGGGTTCTCGCGCGGAAAACCAGGACGGCGCTGCGTGCGCGGCTTGCGCCGAATGATCCCGCCTTGCAGCGGATGCACCCGCTCATAGGCGTGACTCCCATAGAAATAGAAGATCATCGAGGTCATCCGCCGCGTGCGCATTCCACTGGCGACGGCCCGCTTGATCAGCGTCTCGATGTGCGCCGGCGAATAGTACAGGTGCCATGCGCGCTGGTAGATATCCTGCCATTCGGCGGCGCTCATCCGCGGATGATCGGCGGCCGCGTGCTCGGCGTCATACTTGTTGGTATCCGCTTCCATTCGCTCGCCGCGCAGGTACATCTCCTGGTGATCCTTGGAGCCGGGCAGCGGCGTCAGCATGAAGAACTCCATGATGTCGATCGGGAGTTCGCGCTGGATGATCTGGATGTCGCGCTCGATGCTCTCGGGCGTGTCGGACGGGAAGCCGAGGATGTAGCCGGCGTAGGTCAGAACCTTGGCGCGCTTCCACGCCTGAAGCATCGTGCGGTATTCGGTGATGCGATTCTGACCCTTCGATGCGCCCTTGAGGCTGTCGGGATTGATGCTCTCGAGCCCGATAAAGACTTTCTTGCACCCTGCGCGCACCGACTTCTCCACGAAGTTCGGGATTTTGTGGCACATGGTATCGACCTGCATGATGATGTTTATCTTCAGCCGGTCGCGGCGCTTGAGTTGGATGATGCGGTCGAGTATCGCTTCCCAGTTCCGATTGCGCGCGAAATTGTCGTCGGTAATGAAGAAGCTGCGCACGCCCTGCGCCGCGTGCGCGCGAATCAACTGTTCGATGTCGTCGGCGCTGCGATGTCGTGACTTGCGCCCCTGCACATTTATGATCGTGCAGAAGCTGCAGCTGAACGGGCATCCGCGCCCCGCGTCGAAGCATCCGATCGCCCCGGCATAGCGCTTGACGTATTTGATTGGAAGGAACGGCAGCGGCTCGCCATCCATCGCCGGCAAATCGGCCATGAAGTTGTAAACCGGCGGGAGACGATCCTCGAACGCTGCGCCAGCAACTCGTCGAGCCGGTGCTCGGCCTCGCCCGCGAACAGCGTGATCCCGAGCGCGAGCGCGTCCTTCATCTCGGGCGGCATCTCGGGAAGCATCGCGAGGCATCCGCTGACGTGGAATCCGCCGATCGCGACCTGGATTCCGGCAGCGCGCAGTTCGCGCGCGATATCAACCGCGCGGGCAAACTGGTTGGTTTGCACTCCGATCAGCAGCACGACGCCGCGGTTCGAGTTGCGCTTGAACCGGCGAATTATCGAACGCACCGGGACTCTCGCGTTAGTCTCGTCGTGCGCCGCGATCTCGAGATCAACTCCGTCGCCGAGGACGGCCCGCGCCTGCGCGTCGAGCGCGAGGCCGTAGATACTCGACAGCGAGCTCGACGGCACGAAGCCGCGCCACCATTGGATGAGATAGCCGTCGTCGTCGTAATGCGACGGCTTGATCAGCTCGACAAGAAATCTGGCGCGACCCACTTCATTCATTTTTTTCCCAGGCATGAGCCATTCACTCTACGGGTTATCCGCAATTATCGCTACCTACCGCATCGTCCTCTGCGTGATTGGATCGAGTTGATAGAAAGAGTAGGTATTGCGCTGGTGCGAGTTGGCGTGCGCTCCTATCCGGGCATCGATAGGACGCGAATCATAGCGAGCAGTTACGCAACGGCGCGACCTGCGTATAGCAAGCGCGCCAAAGGAGCGAATCTTGGACCTGGAAAAATTAGTGGCGGACTTGAGGGAGGAGAGCGACAGGCTCGGTCGAGCTATTGCGGCGCTCTTGGGATCGGCCTTGTCAGGGGGCGGCAAGAAGACGCGAGTCGGCAGGCCAAAGGGGACCACGTCGAAAAGGCGCAAGCGCGGAGGCCTGACTCCCGAAGGCAGAAAGCGGTTGTCAATCGCGATGAAGAAGCGTTGGGCAGAACGCAGGAAGATGGGTTTGTAGCGAACTGCTCGAATCGACGCGAAGACATAGGCTTGCGCTGTGCGCGCGAGTTGGCAGCGCCAATCGGCGGGAGGCGATTGCATCCGCCCGCCAGTTGATGCGTAACTTGTTTACTCAAACCGGGTAATCGAGGGGAAATCAGGATGGCTTTACTTGCAACTCAGTTGGGAATCGAAGAAGTAAGGGCGCATCGTACCTGGTTTCTCTGCCTGGGAGCGGTGCTGATCGTCATAGGCACCATAGCGATAGGCAGCGTCGAACTCATGACGATGGTTTCCGTGATTTTCCTCGGATGGCTGCTGATCTTCGGCGGCCTGTTCGAAATCATTCACGGATTTGCGCGACGCGCGTGGGGCGGTTTCTTCATTAATCTCATGGGCGGCGCGCTATACGCAGTGACCGGCATCCTGATGGTCACGCATCCGGAGGTGGCTGCCGTGACGCTGACCTTGATGATCGCGATGCTGCTGATCGTCGCCGGCACTTTTAGAATTTTCGTAGCCTTTTCGACTCCAATGCATCATCGGGGATGGCTGATCTTGAACGGCGCAATTTCGCTGTTCCTCGGATTTTCGATCATGAGCTGGTGGCCGGCTTCAGGACTGTGGGTCATCGGACTGTTCATCGGCATCGATATGATTTTCGACGGCTGGACTGAAGTGATGCTTGCGTTGAGCAGCGGGCGCAGCGGAGGATCTGCAACCGCTCAAACCGCGGGTGCGTGACCCTGCCGCAGATTATCCATCAGGGCCGCGCATATGGCTCGATCGATATGCTTCCAGCGCGGCACGGACTCGTTGAGTTTCCGCGACCATGGAATCGATCGCCGTTCGAAGGCCGTCGGTTTGTTCGTGCCTGACCCGGCCTTCGATCTCACGCGACAACTCCATCAGGCGCACCGCGCCAAAATGACCGCAGCTGCCCCTGACCGCGTGTGCGGTCGCCGCAATTCCGGCACGGTCGTCGTGACTCATCTGCAAGCCGATTAAGCGTACCCGTTCGCTCAAGTCGGCAAGAAATACGTCGATGATTTCGGCGATAAATTGCTCGCCCAGTCCATCGCTTTCGGCGAGCCGAGTAATCGCGCGCATGTCGATCGCGGGAACGCTAGCGGTTTCAATGCTCACTCTTTTTCCATCCGGTGGCTGGTTCACTCAATCCCACCAGACACGCACAGCACGCCTTCGCGCCTGATCGATCCAAGTTGCGTGCCGTGGCAACACCACGGCCTGCGAAGCGTGAGCGACGCCACCAATGATTGGCTGTGACGGGCAGTCGCGCGCCTTATGAACTCCTGGGAATTTTGAGCGTCGATGCCAGGTCCGATGCGCGAGCGTCGAGAGTCGTCAAAATCGCACCGCAGTGTCATTTGTTTGTCGCTCCGGGATTCGGGGATGTTTCACTTTGCGCGTGCGACTCCGCGCGCTTCGATCAGCGCCATCAGCCGGCTTGGGATAGCGCTGCGGAAATCCATCGAGGCGCCCGACACTGGATGGCAAAACTTCAGCTCGCACGAATGGAGCGCGAGGCGCCGGGCGGGATCGCTGGTCGCGCCATATTTACGATCGCCGACGATAGGATGACCCAAGCCGGCCATCTGCACGCGAATCTGATTTTTGCGGCCGGTTTCGAGTGTAAGTTCGACGAGCGACCTGTCTTGACCTGTTCGTAAAACGCGATAGTGCGTGATTGCAGGCTCCCCACCCCGCTCGACGCGATGCATCTTGAATGACTTGCTCTCTACAAGATTGTCGCGAATCGTTCCAATTGCCTTCGAGGGCGCGCCCTCCACGACGGCAAGGTATTTTTTGATGACGCTCTTCCAGTTCTGCTGAAGGACCGCCTGGATCGGGCGACTTCTTGCGAACATCATCAAGCCGGAGGTCTCGCGGTCGAGTCGATGCACGATGAAGGCCTGTTGCGCCGGCGATTTTGTGAGCGCCTTGAGATGATCGTTGAGGATCCGATGCGCGGTTCTCTCCTTCTCGCCCTCCGATCCCATCGAAAGCAGCCCCGCTCGTTTGTCGACCACGACGACATCATCATCGAGATAAATGATTTTCAGGCCATGGCGCTCCAGCGATGCGGCGGGGATTTGCCTGCCTGCGGCGATAGTCACAACGTCGCCCGGCTCCAACTGGGTATCATGCCTGACGGCGGTCATTCGCTTTACGGTCACCGCCCGGAAGCGCAGAAGATCCTTCGCCTGTTTGCGCGACAGTCCGAGCGGAATGCTGAGCAGATACGGCAGCAGTTCGCATCGCGACGAGACGCTAAACTGACGGTCACGCGTGGGCATTGCGCTAATATGGTCGCCCACTATTGATGAAGCAGCAAGATGAGTAGCCCGAGTCAGTATATCGCCGACAGGTTTCCGTGGCTTACGCGCGCACGCGCGGTGGCTGGCGCATTTGGAATCGCGCTGCTGGTCGTTTTCATCTGGCCGCATGGTCGGCTGGCGACCGATGTGGTCATCGTCACGGCTATTGCGGGGACGATCGGGGCGATCGTGTTCGGCTTGACGTTTTGGTCGAAGGCTCGGGTTCAGATTGGGCGGCGCCGGCTTCGATACAAGGCGGTGCGACGAGTCGGGGGCATCGTTGCCCTGGCCTGCCTGCCGTTCATCCTGATGCAGCGTGCCTCGATCTATCTTCGCAGCCCGCGCGAGGTCGTTACTGAAGCTTCGGAAGCCTACCCGGACATGAAGCGCTGGCGAATTTTCGTTGTCGTCGCGATTGCGCATCTGGAGGGGGACGACGGCAATCGGATCGAAGGGCGGTTGCGCGACGCGCTTGATAACTTCGACCGCCGCTTGCACATCCAGCCTATCATCCTGAATCGCACGATTGCAGTTTCCGGCCGTCCGCAAGGAATCGCGCATCTCGAGGCACTCGGATCGGCGGCCGCTGTTGGCGCTTACGTGTTGATATGGGGCGGCGTGAAGGGCGCTGTGCAGCATGGGGTCGGCCCACTGTACGAGACGGCGGCGTTTGGCAACAATCCGCAGTTCGGCGGGGCGTACCTTCCATCCGACTTCAAGCTGCCGGAGTTGCCGGTGGACGATCTGTGCGCGGTCGTGCGTTTGATGATCGCGAGCGATACGGCTGACAATATGCTGCCATTCGATTTCAAATTTGGCGACGCGCTGGAACCTCTGATCAAGCAGGTCCGCGCGATCGCCGACGATCCCCGCAAAACTTCGGGCTGGTCTGCCGATACGCGTGCGCGAGTGAACTTGGTGGTCGGCATCGCGAGCAGCATCTCAGGTATCGCACTCGACTCCGAAGATTCTTTACATACGGCAATCGCTTACTTTCAGCGGACGCAGGCCGATTGGACCCGCGAACGCGATCCGCTCGAATGGGCGATGGCGCAGCAAAATCTTGGGCTGGCGCAGAGATCGCTGGCCGAGCAGAACCTGCAGGTTGCGCCTCTACAGGCCGCAGCGACGGCTTACCAGAGCGCGCTCGGGGTGTACCAGTCGCGAACCGATCGGCTCGATTCAGCGAACGTGCAATACACACTCGGACTCACATTCGAAAGAATCGGGCGGCATGAGACGGGTGTCGAGAGCCTGCGTAAGGCGGAGGATTATTATCGCGCAGCGGTGAACGGATTTGAAGCGCGTTACTACCCGATTAGCTGGGCAGCCGCTCAACTCAACCTTGGCAATTTGCTCAGGGTGCTGGCCCACCGGGATGGGAACACGAAAGAATTCGGGGAGGCAATCGCGGCCAACCGGGAAGCGTTGAAGGTCTATCACAAGCAGTCAGAGCCAATAATGTGGGCGGCGGCCGAGGGCCAAATAGCGCAGAGCCTCGACGATCTGGGCGAGGCGACCTCGAATCGCGACGATCTCAAGCAGTCGATCGCATTGTCGCGACTAATTCTCGAGGGATACCCGCGCGAGCGCGCTCCAGTGGAATGGGCGCAGATCCAGATTAATCTCGGCATTACGCTGATGGGGCTGTATGACCTTGACCCGGATTCAGGACGCCAGTGCCTGGAGCCAGCCGCGAAGGCATTTCGCGCCGGCCTTGAAGAGCTATCGCTCGAGCATCAACCGACCGCTTGGGCAGCCGCAGAAGATGGTCTCGGAAATGCTCTGCTGAGTTTGGGCGAGAACGGGTCGGATACTTATTATGCCGAGCAGGCAATTGACGCGTTCAATGACGCGCTCAAGGTTATCACGCCAGACCGGGATCCAACCGGGTGGGCATGGACGAAGTACGACTTGGGCGACGCGCTGGTAGAGCTCGGCGAGCGCAGTTCAGGAGTCAGATATCTCGAGCAAGCAGTCGATACCTATCGTGAAGCGCTGACCGTGTTGTCGAAAGACAAATCGCCGGAGCTGTGGGGGAAGATACAGGACAGTCTCAAGATTGCGCTCAACGACCTGCACCTGCGCGGATGGAAGGGCAGTTGATCGAAACTACTCGCGGCTCGCAGTCGCGGCAAGCGCGGCAAGGGTGGGAGCGTCTTCGTCGAGAACGATTGTCTTGTATGCGAGCGCCGGCCCGGCAAGCGCAGTCGTCGCCAAGGCGATCAACAGCATATCCAGGCATCCCTTGGCGGCCGCCGCAAGACCGGGCGGATGATATCCGATAAGCCAGTCGAGAGCTCTGGTGACGACGTAGTATGGAACGTAAGAGAGAACGATGATGGCTGCAAGCCGCTCGATATTTCCCCTGCTTTGCTTCCATGCGGCCGATATTCCCGCATACTTCCGGATGGCGATCGCCGGAAAAACGAAGGCGAGCCGGACGAATCCGATCGCGAATAGAAAAAGTCCTGCGACCAGGAGCGCTCCCGCCGCCATCACGATCTGGTTGTCAAAGTTTAGCTGGCCGTAGCGCAAGAGTGCGGCCGAAGGACCAACGACGATCGCAAGCGAGATCATCATCACGGCGCTCGCCAGCAGGTATAACCATTGAGTTCGCGAGTAGGCGAATGGAGGGTCGGTTGCGATAGCCGGGCGGCCATGGATCGCGAGCTTCGACCAGGTTACGGAAAACGGTGTAAACAGAACAAAATGCGCAACCGCCATCAAGACGCCCGTTGCATAGTTTGGGACATCTTCGCGCGCCAGCAGAAAGCTGATCGCTTCTGCGATCAGAACCAGCAGGAACGGTATCCCGCCATGCTTTACGAGTTCCGGCAGATACTTGAACGGCAACACCAATGACTCCGCCACGATCGGGAAGACGGGCAGTTCGATCACCGTGAATCGCCGCTGACTGTTTGTTTGCTTGTTCGTTGTTCGCCACTCTAGCGATCAATTCGATCGTGCACGAGTCTGCCAATGGGATGGCGAGCTGGCAAGTGAATCCTTATTCGGGCGAGGCTACTTAGGAAAAGGATCCTGGGTCCCTCGGCTTCGCTCGGGATGACAGGAAGAAACTCGGGACGACGCTGGGAGGATGCCTGCGCGATCTGAAGATTGCGCGACTGTGTCGATACGCGTCAGCAAGGCGGGTCGGTGGTGCTATGGGCAACAGCTTCGGATCTGTGCGGATGACATTTTAAATTAACGAATCTAATAACTTTGCCAAGGCTTCCACGAAGTCGCGCAGATGTTCTCTTTGTTACGAGAGATGCGATCGAATCGGCACGTCGATTGCACCAATTTTTTTGCGGCCGTGAAGGATGAATTCGAATCGCCTTTAGCAAGCCTGGATTCGTTCGAAGCTTTAATCGCGAGGCTTCGTGAAATCCGCCGGTTGCTGATCACGCACGAAAGCGATCTTCACAAGCGCGCATCGACGGTCCATCCCGCGTATCGAAAAAGCGCGATCAATTTGATCCATTATCTCGCGCTTAGAGGCCAGGATATTCGGACACTCCAGGACGAACTCGCGGTTCTCGGTCTCTCATCGCTCGGCAGGACAGAAGCTCATGTGATGAGCACGCTGGATGCCGTGCTCGTCGCGCTCCATCATATGGCAGGGCGGAAGATTGAAGCGCCGGCGCCGTCGGAATGTCCGGGCTTTCGCGAGGGCAGGTCGATCCTCGCGGCGAATACCGAGGCGCTACTCGGTCCTGCGCCGGAGCACCGCGCAGTCCGCATCATGGTGACGATGTCGGCTGAGGCTGCAGACGACTATTCGTTGGTGCGCGACCTCGTTTCCCACGGAATGAACTGTATGAGGATAAACTGCGCGCATGATACCCCGGAAATCTGGGGCCGGATGGTCAATCATCTGGAGCGCGCGCGGCGGGAATTGGGCGTGCCCTGCCGTATTCTAATGGATATTGCCGGGCCGAAGCTCCGAACCGGGCCGATAGAACCGGGGCCCAGGTGGTCGTGTGGAATCCCAGGCGCGATAGCTTTGGACGCGTGACGGAACCCGCGCGAATCTGGCTTACCTCTGCGCAGCCGGGACACCCTACTCCCGCGGCTGCCGACGCGGCATTGCCCGTCTCGGCGCAGTGGCTTGATGAGCTTGAACCCGGAGAACGCATTCACTTCAAAGATGCACGCGGAAAACGACGAGTTCTCGAAGTGGCCGGCAGCGGCGAGGCGGGGCGATGGGCTCGATGCAGCCAAACCGCATACGTGACTGCGGGAACAGTTTTGCTGCGCGCCGATGCGGGCAACGACGCGAGGCGCGAAGCGCAGGTGAGAGATTTACCGCGCCGCGAGCGAGGAATCCTGCTTCGCAAAGGCGACTTCCTGCTGCTCACGGCCGAACCCGTCGTGGGCAAAAGCGCTTCGATCGATTCGGACGGACGGACGCCCAAGCCTGCGACGATCTCGTGCACGCTGCCGGAGATTTTCCCGATGGTTCGCGCGGGCGAGAAGATTTGGTTCGACGACGGCAAAATAGGCGGAATCGTGAGGGAGGCCGAGCCTGGCGCGCTTCGCATCGAGATTACCGAGGCCAAACCCAGCGGGAATCGCATCGGTGCCGACAAGGGAATTAATCTGCCCGATACGAAAATCGAGCTGCCCGCACTTACGCCGAAGGATCTCGAAGACCTTGAGTTTATCGTTCGACACGCGGACCTGGTCGGCATGTCGTTCGTGCGCCATGAGCGCGATATCGTACAACTTCAATCGCGGCTGCGGGAGCTTGGCGGCGGTCATTTGGGAATCGTGCTGAAAATCGAGACGCGCCAAGGCTTCGAGCGTTTGCCCAACCTCATGCTCGCTGCGATGCGGCAGCAACCAGTGGGTATCATGATCGCGCGAGGAGATCTGGCGGTGGAGTGCGGCTATGAACGGCTGGCGGAAGTTCAGGAGGAAATTCTGTGGATCTGCGAGGCGGCGCATTTGCCCGTCATATGGGCAACGCAGGTGCTCGAGTCTCTCGCAAAAAAGGGTCAGGCATCTCGCGCAGAAATCACTGACGCGGCGATGGGAGAACGCGCGGAATGCGTGATGCTGAACAAGGGACCTCACATTGTCGCGGCGGTCAGCGCGCTCGACGACATCCTGCGGCGCATGCAGGACCATCAGTCCAAGAAGTCGTCGCGGCTGCGCCCGCTACATTTGAGAGCGACGGAAGAATCTGAGAAATTGTAGCCTGACTCGGGCAAGGTAAATCGGCGAGCTTCATGCAGAGGCTCGCGGCCAGAGTTCTGATATTCTAACAGACGGAGCGGCGCACTAACGCGGTGGTCCGCTTTCCGTTGCACCGCGTGCGCATTTCTTTTTTGCGCACCTCGCGCATCAGTCAGACCGCGGCCGGGTCGCCCGGATCGAGAGGCAAGTTTTTTTGAACTTCGTATTTTTTCGCGCGCCTAAGAAGCCGGCAGCCTCTTTCGCGCATATCGAAGAGCCGATCCGTGCGGAACTGTTCAGCGTCGAGCGCCTGGAACAGCATGGCGAGACGCTGGCGGTTGCGCAGCGCGTCACCGACTACCCGGGCCGCGGACGGCCGATGGCGGCGCGGGTGCGCGACAACGGGCGAGTCTTGCTCGCGGCGTATCGCAGCATCGCGAGCGCAATCCGCGAGGAACGCGCGATCACGCCGGCCGCGGAGTGGCTGGTCGATAACTTTCATGTCGTCGAAGAGCAGATTCGCGAAATTCGCGATGACCTGCCGCGCGGCTTCTACCGACAACTACCCAAGCTCGCCGATGGACCGCTGGAAGGGTATCCGCGCGTTTTCGGAATCGCCTGGGGCTACGTAGCGCATACCGACAGCCACTTCGATCCGCAGACGCTCGCCAAGTTCGTGCAGGCTTACCAGCGCGTGCAGCCGCTGACGATCGGCGAGCTATGGGCGGTCGCGATTACGCTTCGGATCGTGCTCGTCGAAAACCTGCGGCGCCTGGCTGAACAGATGGGCCACAGCCGTGCGCAGCGCCGGCATGCCGACCTGCTGGCGAACAGGCTGCTGGGGTCGAACGGCCGCGACGCGGAGCCTGCCGAGGCGGTGTTCAAGGATTTGGACAAGTCGCCGCTGTCGGCGCCGTTCGCGGTGGAGATGGTTCAGCGCCTGCGCGATCAGGATCCCAAGGTGACGCCGGCGCTGCGTTGGCTGGACCAGCGGCTGCTGGCGCAGGGAACCACGGCAGACGAGATCGTGCGTCAAGTGCACCAGGGGCAGGGCGCGATGAACGTTACCGTCCGCAACGTCATCACGAGCATGCGCCTGATGTCCGCGGTCGACTGGGCGGATTTCTTCGAGAGCGTGAGCGCGGTCGATGCGGTGCTGCGCGCGGCCAGCGACTTTGCCGCGATGGACTTTGCCACGCGCGATCGCTATCGGCACGCGATCGAGGAACTTGCACGAGGTTCGGGCCACAGCGAAATCGAGGTTGCTCAAAGCGCGATTGATTCTGCGCGGGGTGCAGCGTCCGAAGTGCCAAACGGCGACGGCGCGAGGGCGCGTCGCGAGCACCATCCGGGCTACTACCTGATTTCAGAGGGGCGTCACTCTCTGGAAGCGCAACTGGGATTTCGCGCCCCGGTCCGCGACTGGATAGCTCGGGCCAACGCGGCCGCCGGAATCGCGGGCTACCTGGGCACGATCGCGGTGGTCACCGCGATCATCGTCGCGGGCGCCATGCTTGCGATAGCGGACGTGCAAATCGGTGGATGGACCCGGTTCATTCTCGCGATGCTCGCGATAATCCCCGCAACCGATGCGGCGGTCGTGATCGTCAATCGCGCAGTCACGACTTTCATCGGTCCCGCTATCATTCCCGCCCTCGAGCTTCACGATGGCGTGCCGCCGAGCCTGCGCACGATGGTCGTGATGCCGACTTTGTTAACCACGCGCGACGAACTCGGCGAGCAGATCGAGCGGCTCGAGGTTCATTACCTGGCGAGTTCGGACGGCGAGCTGTACTTCGCGATCCTCTCGGACTGGACCGACTCCGCGACCGAAACCGCGCCCGGCGACGACGACCTGCTCGGCGCAGCCGCGGCAGGGATAGCGCGACTGAACCAGCGTCACGGACAGGGGCCGGGCGGCAAGCGATTTCTATTGCTCCATCGGCGGCGCATCTGGGACGAAGCCGAAGGCGTGTGGATGGGGTGGGAGCGCAAGCGCGGCAAGCTGCACGAGCTGAATCGGCTGCTGCGCGGCGCGACGGACACGACGTTCATCGCGTCGGACGGACATCCGCCGGCGGTTCCCGACGGCGTGCGCTACGTGATCACGCTCGACGCCGACACGCGAATCCCGCGCGGAGCCGCCAAGCGGATGGTCGGCAAAATGGCGCATCCGCTGAATGCTCCACGATTCGACAAGCAATGCGGCCGGGTGGTCGAAGGTCACGGAGTTCTGCAGCCGCGAATCACGGCTTCATTGCCGACCCGCCGCGAGGGATCGGTTTTCCAGCGCGTTTTCTCCAGCACCAGGGGCATGGATCCGTACGCGTTCGCAGTTTCCGACGTTTACCAGGATCTTCTGGATGAGGGCTCTTACAGCGGCAAGGGGATTTACGATGTGGACATGTTCGAAGCGGCGCTGGCGGGGCGCGTCCCGGACAATACGCTTCTGAGCCACGATCTTTTCGAAGGAACTTTCGCGCGCTCGGGACTCGTGTCTGACATCGAACTGGTCGAGGAGTTTCCATCGCGCTACGACGTTGCAGCCGCCCGGCAGCATCGATGGGCCCGCGGCGACTGGCAATTGATCCCGTGGATACTCGGTCATGGTTCCAGCACCGGCACGGCAACGACGGTCCCACGCGACGGCCGATCATCGATCCCGCCGCTCGGGCGCTGGAAAATGATCGACAACCTGCGCCGCACGCTGTCGGCGCCGACGGCGTTGCTGGCGTTAATCGCGGGATGGCGGCTTCCCGAAGCCGGCGCTGCGATTTGGACCGGGTTCATTGTCGCGACGATCGCGACTGCGCCGATGCTCCCGTTCCTGACCGGAATCATCCCGCGGCGGCGCGATATCTCCAAGCGCAGCCATATCCGCGCGGTCGTCACTGACCTGGTAGTCGGGCTCTCGCAGCTCGCGATGATGCTGACCTTGCTCGCGCATCAGGCGTGGCTGATGAGCGACGCAATTTCGCGAACGCTCTACCGTTTGTACGTGAGTCATCGGTTGATGCTCGAGTGGACGACCGCGGCGCAGGCCAAGCGGACGAGTCGTCTCGACGTTCGCGGCTTCTACGGCATGATGGCCGGCGCCGCGGTGCTCGGCGCCGCAGCGGCAATCTTCGTCGCATTGGCGGGTCACGGCGGCGCAACAATCGCGGCTCCCTTCGTGATCCTGTGGATGCTGTCGCCGGCCGTCGCGCGATGGGCAAGTCTTCCGCCGCGAATCGAGGGCACGGAGCCGCTCTCCCTCGCCGACACGAGGGCGCTTCGACTGAGCGCGCGGCGCACCTGGCGTTTTTTCGAGAAGTTCGTGACCGCGGAAGACAACATGCTGCCGCCCGACAATTTTCAGGAAGACCCCAAGCCCGTGCTGGCTCATCGGACTTCGCCCACCAACCTTGGACTGTATCTGCTCTCGGTCGTCGCGGCTCACGATTTCGGCTGGATGGGAACGCATGAAACCGTCGAGCGGCTGGGCGCGACGCTCGATACGATGAAGCGCCTGGAGCAGTTCCGCGGGCATTTCTTCAACTGGTACGCCACGCGCGACCTGCGGCCGCTGGATCCCAGGTACGTATCGTCGGTGGACAGCGGCAATCTCGCGGGGCATCTGATCGCGCTGGGCAACGCATGCCGCGAGATGATCGCGCGGCCGGTTGTGGATCGGCAATGGCTCAAGGGAATCGAAGACTCGATCGCGCTCGTTCGCGAGGCGCTTGGCCCGCTGGCCGCCGACCGGCGAAGCAACACGGTCGGCCCAAAGCAGCTGGAGGAAGCGCTCGACGCCCTGGCGCCGTTGATCCAGTCGGACCCGCGAACCGTGGTGGAGCTCACCGCGTGGTTGGCGGAACTTGAAATTCAGAGCGATTCGATCACTGACATTGCGCGCGCGTTGACGCTGGAGCGCGCCGACTCCGCCGCCGACGACGTGCTCGCATGGGCTGAAGCGCTCCGAGCATGCATCCGCAGTCATCGGCGCGACATCGAATTGCTGAAGCCCTGGTCAACTCGCGGTGCTGGCGACGCCACCTTCGACGATCCCGCAACCCAGCTCGATTCGATGCCGACTTTGGGCGATCTGCCGGACCTGTATGATGAGGCGATCGGCTGCCTGAAGCGCCGGATCGACGAGCGCGCGGCTGATGATGCCAGTGCCGGCGCGATTGCCACGGTGCCCGGATCAATCGACTCGACAGTCGATGCGCTTGCGCGCGCCCGCGATGCGGCCAAATCGCTCGAGCGGCGCCTGACCGGGCTCGCCGCAACCGCGGGCAAGATGTTCGACGCGATGAAGTTCGACTTCCTGTTCGATCCCGCGCGCCAACTGCTGTCGATTGGCTACCGGGTCACGGACGGCAGCCTCGATTCCAACTGCTACGACTTGCTTGCTTCCGAGGCGCGGCTGGCGAGTTTTGTCGCAATCGCAAAAGGGGAAGTACCCGTCAAGCACTGGTTCCGCCTGGGGCGCGCCATGACACCGGTCGATCGCGGCTCGGCGCTGATTTCATGGTCGGGATCGATGTTCGAGTACCTGATGCCGTCGCTAGTGATGCGCGCGCCGGCCGGGAGCCTGCTCGAGCAAACCAATCGGCTGATTGTTCGCCGGCAGATGAAGTACGGCGCCGAGCTTGGGATGCCGTGGGGCATCTCGGAATCCGCGTATCAACGCGCGCGACCTCGAGCTGACCTATCAGTACTCGAACTTCGGGGTACCCGGACTCGGGCTGAAGCGGGGGCTTAACGAGAACGCGGTGATAGCACCCTACGCTACGGCGCTGGCGGCGATGGTGGATCCGGAAGCCGCCGCGCAGAATTTCTCGCGGCTGTTAATCGCCGGCGGGCTTGGGCATTTCGGCTGGTACGAGGCGCTGGACTACACCCCGGCGCGCGTTCCCGAAGGCGAGAGCGTCGCCATCGTGCGTGCATACATGGCGCATCATCAGGGGATGACGTTGGTGGCACTTGCCGACGCGCTGAACACTGGCGCGATGCGCGCGCGGTTTCACGCCGAACCCATGATTCAGGCGACTGAGCTGCTGCTGCAGGAGCGAACGCCGCGCGACGTCGCGGTGGCGCGCCCGCGTGCCGAAGAGGTCAAGGCGGAAGCCAACGTCCGCGAGAGCACTGCGCCGACGATTCGCCGGTTCCATTCGCCGCACGATCTGATCCCGCGCACGCATCTATTATCCAACGGCAAGTACACCGTGATGATCACCGCGGCCGGCTCGGGCTTCAGCCGCTGGCGCGACATGGCGGTCACGCGATGGCATGAGGACGTGACCCGCGATTCGTGGGGGACCTATGTCTTCATCCGCGATGTGAACAGCGGCAAGGTCTGGTCGGCGGGCTTTCAACCAGCCGGGGTCGAGGCGGACAGCTACGAAGTCGAGTTCTCCGAGGATCGGGCGGAAATCGTGCGCCGCGACGGCAGCATGACGACCACGCTCGAAGTCGCAGTGTCGCCCGAAGATGACGCCGAAGTTCGGCGCGTGTCGATTTCGAATCTCGGCAATCGCGTCCGCGAGGTTGAGCTGACCTCGTACGCCGAAATCGTGCTGGCGCCCGAGGCGTCGGACACTGCGCATCCGGCCTTCTCCAAGATGTTCGTGCAGACGGAGTTCGACGCCGAGGTCGGTGCGCTGCTGGCGACGCGGCGACTCCGCTCGCCCACCGACGCGCCGGTCTGGGCGGCGCATCTGGCGGTGGCCGAAGGAGAGTCCGTAGGCGAGATCCAGTTCGAGACCGACCGCGCGCGGTTTCTTGGACGCGGGCGGGATGTCCGCGATGCAATTTCGGTGATCGACGGGCGGCCGCTCTCGGATACGGTGGGCACCGTTCTCGATCCGATCTTCAGCGTTCGCCGGCGGCTGCGAATACAGGCAGGAGCGACGGCGCGCGTCGCATTCTGGACTATCATCGCGCCGACACGGGCCGAAGCACTCGACCTGGTGGACAAGCATCACGACTCGACCGCATTCGAGCGCGCGGTGACGCTGGCGTGGACGCAGGCGCAAGTGCAACTGCATCACCTGCGGGTTGACGCCGACGAAGCGCATCTTTTTCAGCGTATCGCCAATCGCGTGCTCTACTCGGATCCGACCCTGCGGCCTTCGTCCGACCTGCTCAAGCGCGGCGCCGGCGGACAATCGAAGCTGTGGCCCAGCGGGATTTCCGGCGACCTGCCCATCGTGCTGGTTCGGATCGACGAGGTCGGGGATTTGGAGATCGTGCGCGAGCTGGTGCGCGCCCATGAATATTGGCGGATGAAGCGGCTGTGCGTCGATTTGGTGATTCTGAACGAGCGGCCCCCGTCATACGATCAAGAACTGCAAATCGCGCTCGATGCCATGGTTCGGTCCAATCCGGCGCGGTCGTCTTCCGACGGGCAGGGCGCATGCGGAAATGTGTTCGTGCTGCGCTCCGATCTGGTTTCGGTCGAGCTGCGAAACGTTCTGCAGACCGTGGCGCGAGCGGTCTTGCTGAGCCGGCGCGGGACGTTATCCGAGCAAGTCAAACGGCTGGAGATGTTTGAGCCGGCGGCAGCCCCGCCGCCGCGGCGAACCCCTGCGACAGGCCGGGGAGAGATCTCGACGCCGCGGCGCGAGCTCGAATTTTTCAACGGCCTGGGCGGGTTTGCGGCGGACGGCCATGAATACGTGACGATCCTCGGCGAGGGACAATGGACGCCGGCGCCGTGGATCAACGTGATCGCAAATCCCTCGTTCGGCTTCCAGGTCTCGGTCGAAGGCGCGGGCTACACCTGGGCGATCAACAGCCAGCAGCATCAGATTACGCAGTGGTCAAACGATCCGGTGAGCGACCGTCCCGGCGAGGTGATCTACGTTCACGACCTGGACACCGATGAGCTGTGGGGACCGACCGCGATCCCGATTCGCGAGGATGTCGCGCCGTACGTCGTTCGTCACGGCCACGGCTACAGCGTCTTCGAGCACACCTCGCACGGAATTTCGCTCGAGCTGACGCAGTACGTGCCGGTGGACGACTCGATCAAGATTTCGCGGCTGAAGATTCGCAATCTTTCGACGCGCGCGCGGCGTTTGTCGATCACCGCATACGTGGAATGGGTGCTCGGCACTTCGCGCGGCGCATCCGCCCCGTTCATCGTGACCGAGATCGAGCCCGAGACCCACGCGATACTCGCGCGCAACTCCTTCAGCACCGAATACGGAAGTCGAATCGCATTCGCAGACCTGAACGGCCAGCAACGGTCATGGACGGCGGACCGAACTGAGTTTCTCGGCCGCAACGGCACGCTGGACAATCCCGCGGCGCTCGCGGACGGCAAGCCGCTGTACGCCAGAGCCGGAGCCGCGATCGATCCGTGCGCGGCGCTGCAAACGACCCTGTCGCTCAGGCCCAACGCTGTGACCGAGGTCGTTTTTCTTGCTCGGTGAGGCGGCCACCAGGGCGGAGGCGATTTCCTCGATTAAAAAATATCGCGACGCGGACCTCGATTCGGTTTTGGCCGCCGCTGTACATCAATGGCACGGCTTGCTGGACACGGTTCAGGTGAAGACTCCGGACCGTTCGATGGACATCATGCTCAATCGATGGCTGCTGTATCAGACCCTGGCGTGCCGCGTCTGGGCTCGATCGGCCTTCTACCAGGCGGGAGGCGCGTACGGCTTTCGCGATCAGCTCCAGGACGTGATGGCGTTGACGGTGGCGCAGCCCGCGACGGCGCGGGAGCACCTGATCCGCGCGGCGGCGCGTCAGTTTGTCGCGGGCGACGTGCAACATTGGTGGCTTCCGCCCGCGGGCCAGGGCGTCCGCACCCGCATCGCCGACGATCGCGTCTGGCTGCCGTTCGCAGTCGCTCATTATATAGAGGTGACGGGCGAACTGGGCATCCTCGAGGAAACGGTCCCCTTCCTGGACGGTCCGGAGCTGCATGCCGGCCAGGATGAATCGTACTTTCAGCCCACGATCTCCGAGCAGCGCGGCACGATCTTCGAACACTGTGCGCGGGCGCTCGACCATAGCCTCGCGGTTGGCATCCACGGAATCCCGCTGTTCGGGTCGGGCGACTGGAACGATGGCATGAACCACGTCGGCGAGGCGGGCAAGGGCGAGAGTACCTGGCTCGGCTGGTTCCTTTACACCACGCTGCTGGCGTTTGCGCCGTTGGCGGATATCCGCCGCGACGATGTGCGCGCTTCGACCTGGCGGCGTCGCGCAAATTCGCTTGCTGGATCGCTGGAGCGCGAAGGATGGGACGGCAACTGGTATCGGCGCGGTTACTTCGATGACGGGACGCCGCTCGGCTCGGCCGACAATCTCGAATGCCGAATCGATTCGATCGCGCAGTCGTGGAGCGTAATCTCCGGCGCCGCGAAGTCCGGTCCGCGCTGCTGCCGCGATGGCGGCGGTTGACGAATACCTGGTTCGTCGCGAAGACGGCCTGGTGCTGCTATTCACCCCGCCGTTCGATCACACTCCGCAGGACCCCGGATATATCAAGGGCTATCCGCCCGGCATCAGGGAGAACGGCGGCCAATACACACACGGCGCGCTGTGGTCCGTCATCGCGTTTGCGATGCTTGGCGATGGCGACAAAGCGGGCGAACTGTTCTCGCTACTGAACCCGATCAATCATGCGAACACGCGCGCAGGAATCCATCGCTACAAAGTCGAGCCCTACGTCGCGTGCGCCGACGTGTACTCGATGCCGCCGCATGCCGGGCGCGGAGGATGGACATGGTACACCGGCTCGGCGGGATGGATGTATCGGGCGGGTCTCGAGTGGATATTGGGCTTTCGTCTCCGCGGCAAAACGCTACTGATTGATCCGTGCATCCCGACGCAAATGGCCGGGATTCGAGATAGTGTACCGATACGGCTCGACCCGATATGAAATCGCGGTCGAAAACCCACGCAGCGTTAGTCGCGGAGTGAGCAGCGTGGAACTCGACGGCAAGGCGCTTGCCGGGCGCCCGGCGCAAATCATCCTCGCCGACGACCGCATCACGCATCGAGTACGAATTATACTTGGCTGATTGTACGACGACCGGCGATAGTAAAATGGGTAATAGAGTATATTTAGTCAGTTTGTTCTCCCGAGCACCGCATTCACGTTAATTTGGATTAGTCATTTTGACATTCCACATTACCAAATATAGTATCAACTGGTCGGAATCGATATAGGATTCGAGTCCGGCTCTGATCCAGCCCCAACAGTGGCCATTCGCTCGCCTTTGACCACGTTCCGCTAGACCATCGCACATCGACAGAGAATAAGGCTTGAGGAGGTCCGTACGGGACGACCGAGTCCTGCGGTAGTGCTGCTCATGGAAATAAAATTGATGAAAAACAAACTGAGAAAGACGATTACCTTGTCTGCCGCGATTCTCGCGCTCGCGATCGCAGTGCCGGCGTTCGCGCAATATGGTCCCCGCTATGACGGGCCAGGCTACTACGGAGGACCGGGACAAGCCGGATGGGGCGCATACGACAATAATCACAACTGGCATGGCGCCCGATGGTGGCATCAGCACGACATCATGTGGTTCTACGCCCATCATCCGGAATGGGCCGTGATGGACGCGCTCTGGCTCAACCAGGATGGCGACTACGACAACTACGGCACCTGGCACGATGCCTACTGGTGGCATCAGAACGACCCGGATTTCTTTTACGCCAATCATCCGAATTGGATATCGTGGAATTCGCAGTGGCTTAACCAGGACGGCGCCTACGACGCCCAGCACAACTGGCATTATGGCCAATGGTGGTACAACCAGAACCCGAACTGGGTTTCCGCCAACCATCCCAACTGGATTAGACAACACCAAAACTGGGTGAGTCACACTGAGAAGCAGGACCATCGAGCCGCGATGCGGACCGAGAACGTGGGAACCCAGCAGAATCGCCAGCAGCAGGCGGCGCGCCAGCAGCAGAACCAAGCGACTCGCAACGAGCAGGCCACTCGTCAGCAGCAGCAGGCCACTCATCAGCAGCAGCAAGCGACTCACCAGCAGCAGGCGCGTCCGCAGCAGGCCGCTCATCAACAGGCGACTCACCAGCAGCAGGCGCGTCCACAGCAGGCCGCTCATCAACAGGCGACTCACCAGCAGCAGTCGTCTCGCCAGCAGCAGCAGCGTCCGCAGCAGGCCACTCATCAGCAGGCGACTCACCAGCAGCAGTCGTCTCGCCAGCGGCCTGAACAGAACAAGCAAGCGAGTGCCGGCCACCAGGGCGGTGGGCACCAGAGCGGAGTACGCGAAGCGAAGAAATAATCGCAGAAGCGATACGGCCTGAGCAGGCGTATCGCTTCCGATACTCAGATCGAATGGCCTCGCCGGTCCTTATGACGGCGAGGCCGCTTCATGTTAACTGCAAATAGAGGATCGCCGGCGCCGGTCCACTCATCGCGGCGATTGACCGGAGCAACCCTGTCGCTCAGCGGCGGGTGAGCTTGTCGACTTCGGCCAGTTCCTCGGCGGACAATTTCCAGTTTCCCGCCTTCACGTTCTGGGTGATCTGCTCGGGGCTGGTCGCGCCGGAAATTACGCTGGAAACCTCCGGCTGCGACCCGAGCCATCCCACGGCCAGCTCGAGAATCGTGTGCTCGCGGCTGCTCGCGAATTTCTCGAGCCGTTCGAGCGTCGCGAAGTTTTCGTCGGTGAGGGCCTGCTGCGCCATCCGTTGCAACAGAGAAAGCCGGGTGCCCTTTGGCGGCTCGGCGCCACGCCGGTATTTTCCGGTCAGGAATCCACTAGCCAGTGGAAAGTAGGGCAGGATACCTACTCCGAACTGGCGGCATGCGGGGACGAGCTCGCGCTCGATGCGGCGGTCGAGCAAGTTGTACTGGTTTTGCGCGGAGATGTACGAGACAAGCCCGCGGCTGCGCGATATCCAGAGCGCATCGACGGTCTGCCACGCGGCGAAGTTACTACATCCGATGTAGCGGACCTTGCCGGCGCGAACGAGATCGTTCAGCGCCTCGAGAGTTTCCGGTTGCGGCGTCTCCGCGTCCGGGGAGTGAATCTGATACAGATCGATATAGTCAGTGCCCAGCCGCTTAAGGCTCGCCTCGGCGGCCGCGATGATGTAGCGGTGCGACGCGCCGCGCAGGTAGGGACCCTCGCCCATCGCCATGCCGAATTTGGTCGCGACGACGACCTCGCGACGGCGATCTCCGAGCGCCTTGCCGAGCAGCTCTTCGGAGCCACCCCGATTGCCGTAGATGTCGGCGGTATCAAACAACGTGATGCCGTCGTCGAGCGCCTGATGCACCACGGCGCGCGTCTGCTCCGCGTCGCATCGCATGCCAAAGTTGTTGCATCCCAGTCCGACGGCCGAAACCTTGAGTCCCGAGTTGCCAAGCTTGCGATATTCCACGATTGCTCCTTTCGGCGTGCGGCTTCAGCATCCCGCGAACGACGGCCGCCTGCGACTATTCGATTCCGTAGCGCCGGCGCTTGCGCCACAGCGTCGTGACGTTGATGCCGAGCGTGTCGGCGGCTTCTTCGAGCGTGGCGCTGTCGGCGAGCACGCGCGCGATATGCTCGCGCTCGACCTCATCGAGGCTGGCGGCGTTGGGGATGCCGGCGGAGCGCCTCGGTCGAATCGTGAAACAGCGAATCGGGCAGATCGTCGGGCGCGATCGTCTCGCCGCGCATCAGGACCGTGGCGCGCTCGATCGCGTTGCGCAAGTTCGCGCACGTTGCCGGGCCATCGATAGCTGCGTGAGCGCCGCGGTCGCTCCGGGTGAAAGCTGCACAGGCCGGGACGCCGATTGCGCACGGCGGCGACGTTCAGCATCCATTGCGCGAGCGGCAGAATATCCTCGCGCCGTTCGCGCAGCGGCGGCACGCGAAGCGTGATGACGTTGAGGCGGTAGATAGAGATCCTCGCGGAAGTGATGCGCGGCGACTTCGGCTTCGAGGTCGCGATTGGACGCCGCGATGATCCGCGCGTCGACGCGAATCGTGCGTTCGCCGCCGACGCGCTCGAAGCTCTGCTCCTGCAGGAAGCGCAGGAACTTGGTCTGCAGCGTCGGCGTCAGGTCGGCAATCTCGTCGAGGAAGACCGTGCCGCCGTCGGCCGCCTCGAGCCGCCCGGGCTTGTCCTTGATCGCGCCGGTGAACGCGCCGCGGACGTGCCCGAACAATTCGCTTTCCAGCAGCTCCTCGGAGAGCGTGGTGCAGTTGACGACCACGAACGGCTTGTCCTGGCGCCGGCTCCATCGATGGATCTGCCGGGCGAGGACGTTCTTGCCGGTGCCGCTTTCGCCGGTGAGCAGAATAGTCGCGTCGCTGGCGGCGGCCTGGCGCGCGGTTTCGAGCAGGCGTTGCATCGCGGGGCTGCGCGAGTCGAGCAGCGGCTGCTCGTCGATGGCGTTGCGCAGCGCGCGATTTTCCGCCTGCAGGCCGCGCACCTGCGAGCGCGCGATCGACGATGTGCTGGATCTGTTCGAGCGAGAACGGCTTGGTGACGTAGTCGTAGGCGCCGGCCTTCATCGCGGCGACCGCATTTTCGACGGTCGCATACGCGGTCATCAGAATTACCAGGCACTCGGGTGGCGCGCCGCTTGATCTCGCGGAGCAGTTCCAGCCCGTTCATCTCGGCCATCCGGTAGTCGGTCAGCACCAGGTCGAAGCTGCGTCTCGGCGAGCATCGCGCACGGCCTGCGCGCCGTTCTCGGCCGCGCGAACCTCGTGGCCGAGCGACTCGAAAAACGAGACGAGACTGCGGCGGATATTGCTTCTCGTCATCGACGATGAGCAGCCTGGCCATCAGAATCTCCGGCGCGGCGGGAAGTTCGACGATGAATCGGCGTGCCGTGAGCGTCGGCGCTCTCGACGAAGATCCGGCCGCCATGCGCCTCGACGATTTCCTTGACGATCGACAGGCCCAGCCCGGCCGAGCCCTTTTCGAGCCCGTCGGAACCGTACTGCGCGAAGCGCTCGAAGATATAGTCTTTCGAAGCTCGGGCGGGATTCCGGGTCCGGAGTCGGCGACTTCCAGTCGCGTGACCTGCATTGGCGCCGAGCGTCGACGACTTTGATAGTTCCGCCGGCGGGCGTGTAGCGCAGCGCGTTGCCGATCAGGTTCGAGACCACCCACGAAAGCTTGACCGGGTCGCCGATGACCTCGGGCACCGATTCGATGTGCTCCTCGATCTCGACGTGCTTCTCGCGCGCCTGGATCGCGAAGCGCCTGGTCACGTCTGCCGATCAGCCGGGCAAGATCGAGACGCTTTCGCTGCACGGCGATCGCCGGCATCTCGCCGCGCGCGAGGTTGAGCAGATTGTCGGTGAGCTGCCGCATCCGCGCGCACTCTTCGAGGATCGCCTGCAGCAGTTCGCTGCTCTTCGGATTTGAACGCCGGCATCATCGCGGCTCAGCAGCTCCGCCGACAGCGCCAGCGAGGTCAGCGGGGTCCTGAGTTCGTGCGACAGGGTCGCGACCAGGTTGGTGCGCGCGCGATCCTGATCGCGCAGGTAGGTCACGTCCTGCAGAATCAGCAGCGTGCCGAGCGACGTGCCGTCCGTGTGATGAAGCGGGACCGGCTTCAGCACGTAGGAATGATCGCGGCCGCGAACGTGAAGATCGCACCTCGAGTGCGCTGGCCGTCCGGCCCGGCCCTGCTGAAGTGTGCGCAGCGCATCGCGCACGCGCAGGTAATGCGGATGGTTGCTGCTCGAGATCGTCGAACGGGCTGCCGAGCGCGTCCTGCGGCTCGACGCCGAGGATCAGCGCGCGATCTCATTGATGTGCGCGACGATCCCTTCCGAATCGATCAGCACGACGCCGTCTTCGAGGCTTTCGATGATCGCTTCGGTCTTGCTCTTTTCGTAAACCAGGCGCTCGACGTTGAGCTTGTCGTACTGCTCGAGTCGCTCCGCCATCTGGTTGAACTCGCGCGCGACCGCTTCGAGCTCGGCGAGCGGCTGCGGGCCGAGCCGCACTTGCGCACTTGCGCTGACTGATTCCGCGCAGCCGCTCGGCGAGTTCCGTCAGCGGCTGTGACAGCCGCCATCCGAGACCCCACGAGATCGCGGCGCCCGACCAGCAGCACCAGCGCAAGCCCGCCGGCGAATTCGTACGCGAGGCGCCGGCCCAGCTTTGCCGAGCGGCTGTCCGCGCGGAACATCGCGGCCTTGTTCATCGCGATCAGATCGTCGAGGCGGCCGTTCAACTCGGCGAATTCGCGATCGTGGAGCGCTGCCGGGCGGCGCAGCGGCGATGCTCGGCGAACAGCTTGTTGCCGCGCCGGCGCGATATCGGCGGCGAGTTCGGGCTCGCCAACTTCGGTGAAGTCGTGATTCTCGACGTCGATCCAGTGCATGAAATTTCGCCGCGCCGCCGGGCAGAACGTCCTTGGCGCGGCCGTCGCGCTCGGCGACCTGAAGCGTCGTGAGCGCGGCGTGCATGTGCTGTGCGGCCTCGATGCTGACGTAGTTGCGATAGAGCGTCTCGCGAATTGCGCCGCCAAGCGGTAGACGCGCGGCAGCGTGTACAGCCCGAGCACAACGACCAACGCCAGCAGCAGCAAGGTGCCGTTGCGAATTCGGCGTTGCAGCGACGGCGCGCTCATCGCGATTCCTCCCGTTCGCTCGGTCGCGACGATTTCCACGTCGAGGTCGCGTGCGTCCGCAGACCAGCCGCGCCGGCACGTCGCCCTTGCAGCCACCGGCGCCATCGCGGCTGATGCGTCCGGCCGACGATTAGCTTCGTCACTCCCTTGTCGTGCGCGAAGTCGATCAACGCCTTGACCACATCGTCGGACTTGAGCCACACGGTTTCCGCGCCGAGGTCGCTGGCGAGATTGATGTTGTCGAGCAGCGCGACGAAATCGCTGGTGCCGATATTTCTGCACCGATTCGGCGGGCGTCTCGATGTGCACGGCGTACCATTCGGCGTTGAGCTGTCCGGCGATGCGCGAAGCCTTGCGCAGCAGCTGTCCGCTGTCGGCGGCGATTGGACGACAGTCCGACCATGATGCGCTCGATCACGTTCGCGCGGCGGCCGCCCTCGCGCTTGAGCGACTCGCGGTCCTCGCGCTGGCGGTTCAGACCGCGCGCGACCTCGCGCAGCGCCAGTTCGCGCAGCGAGGCAAGATTGCTCGGTTTGAAAAAATTCTTGAGCGCCTGCTCGATCTGCGCTTGCGGGTAAATCTTTCCCTCGCGCAGCCGTTCGCGCAGCGCTTCGACCGTCACATCGATGTTGACGATTTGATCGGCGCGCGCGAGGAACGAATCGGGCACCGTCTCGCGCACGTCGATGCCGGTGATGCGCCGCATCACCGCGTTGAGGCTTTCGACGTGCTGGATGTTGATCGCGGTGATCACGTTGATGCCGGTCGCGATCAGATCTGCTCGACGTCCTGGTAGCGCTTTTCGTGGCTGCGAGCCGGGGGCGTTGGTATGCGCGAGCTCATCGACGATCGCGACCTCGGGCTTGCGCGCGATGATCGCATCGACGTCCATCTCTTCGAGCGTAACGTCGCGGTACGGAATCTTGCGGCGCGCGAACCACCTCGAGGTCGCCGATCCGCTCCTCCGTCTCGCGCGCGGCCGATGCGTTTCAACGAAGCCGAGCACGACATCGACTCCCTGGTCGCGGAGCTGATGCGCCTCCTCGAGCATCCTGTAGGTTTTGCCGACGCCGGCGGCGGCGCCGATATAGACTTTGAGCCGTCCCCGTTGAGCTTGGGGCACCAGATCGAGAAAAGCTTCGGGCTCAGGCCGTTTTTCATCGTTCATTCAAGTCCCGGGAGTTGTTCGCGCCATGACTTCGCCGCGGCGCGATCGAGGGCCAGGTTCAGCAGCAGCACGTTTACGCCGGGCTCGCCGAAGATTCCGGCAAATCGCGGCCGCGTGTTCTCGGCAATCAACTGCCGCACCGTGATCTTCGCTTATGCCGCGCGCGTGGGCAACCCGTGCCACCTGGAGGCCGGCGGCGGCCGGACTGATCTCGGGATCGAGGCCGCTGCCTGAAGCGGTCACCAGGTCCACCGGCACCTGGCGCGGATCGCTGCCGGGATTGCTCTCGATGAAGTTCTTCAGCCGCAACTTGACCGCGTCGATCAGCGCCTTGTTGGTAGGCCCGAGATTCGAGCCGCTCGAGTTGGTGGCGTCGTAGCCCTTGTCACCGGCGGCGGAAGGCCGGCTCTGAAAATAGCGCGGCGACGAAAAATTCTGCCCGATCAGGCTCGAGCCGACCACCTTGTTGCCCGCAACGACCAGGCTGCCGCCCGCCTGCGCCGGGAAAATCGCCTGCGCGATGCCCCATACCGCCAGCGGATAGACGATGCCGGTGAGCACGGTCAGCACGACGGTCACGACCAGTGCCGATATGAATGTTCGCACGGATTTGACCTCAGGCGAGATGCAGCGCCGCGACTATGATGTCGATCGCCTTGATGCCGATGAACGGAATAATCACGCCGCCGAAGCCGTAGATGAAAAGATTGCGGGTCAGAATCGCGGCCGCGCCCACCGGACGGTAGCGCACCCCGCGCAGCGCCAGCGGAATCAGCGCGATGATGATCAGCGCGTTGAAAATTACCGCCGACAGAATCGCGCTCTGCGGCGTCGCCAGATGCATCACGTTGAGCGGCTGCAGCTCCGGATATCCGACGATGAACAGCGCCGGGATGATCGCGAAGTACTTGGCGACGTCGTTGGCGATCGAGAACGTCGTCAGCGCGCCGCGCGTCATCAGCAGTTGCTTGCCGATCTCGACGACTTCCATCACCTTGGTCGGATTCGAGTCGAGGTCGATCATGTTGCCGGCCTCGCGCGCGGCCTGGGTGCCGGCGTTCATCGCGATCCCGACGTCGGCCTGCGCCAGCGCGGGCGCGTCGTTGGTGCCGTCGCCGATCATGGCCACCAGCTTGCCCTGCGTTCTGCTCCTCGCGAATCAGGCGCAGCTTGGTTTCGGGAGTGGCCTCGGCCAGAAAGTCGTCCACCCCCGATTCTTTGGCGATCGCCGCCGCGGTCAGCGGGTTGTCGCCGGTGATCATCACCGTGCGCAGGCCCATCGCGCGCAGCCGCTCGAAGCGCTCGCGGATGCCTTCCTTGACGATGTCCTTGAGATAGATCACGCCAAGCGCCTTCGCCTCGTCCGCGACCACCAGCGGAGTTCCGCCGGCGCGCGCGATGCGCTCGACGATTGCCGTTCAAGTCCGGCGGCGGCGTGCCGCGATTATCCTGCACGAAACGTACGATCTGGTCGGCAGCGCCCTTGCGGATTCGACGCCCGCCGATGTCAACGCCGCTCATCCTGGTCTGCGCGGAAAACGGGATGAAGCTGGCGCCGGCCTCGCCGAGTTCGCGGCCGCGCAGGTTGTATTCGCGCTTGGCCAGCACCACGATCGAGCGTCCTTCGGGAGTCTCGTCGGCCAGCGACGCCAGTTGCGCGGCCTCGGCCAGTTCGCGCTCATCCACGCCCTCCACCGGGATGAACTCCGTCGCCATCCGGTTTCCGAGCGTGATCGTTCCGGTCTTGTCGAGCAGCAGCGTATCGACGTCGCCGGCCGCTTCAACCGCGCGCCCCGACATCGCGAGCACGTTGTGCTGCACCAGCCGATCCATCCCGGCGATTCCGATCGCCGAGAGCAATCCGCCGATGGTCGTCGGAATCAGGCATACCAGCAGCGCCACCAGCACCGGCAGCGCCAGCCGCGTGCCGCCGTAAAGCCCGAACGGGTAGAGCGTAACGCACACCAGCAGGAAAACGATCGTCAGGCCGGACAGCAGAATGCTGAGCGCGATTTCGTTGGGCGTCTTCTGACGCTGCGCGCCTTCGACCAGCGCGATCATGCGGTCGAGGAAGGTCTCGCCCGGGTTGGCGGTGATCTTCACCTTGATCCAGTCGGAGATCACGGTGGTCCCGCCCGTGACGCCGCTGCGATCGCCGCCGCTTTCGCGAATCACGGGCGCGGATTCGCCGGTGATGGCGGCCTCGTTGACCGCGGCGATGCCCTCGATAACCTCGCCGTCGCCCGGAATGACGTCGCCGGCGGCGACCATTACGATGTCGCCGCGCCGGAGCTGCGCGGCCGGCACGAGTTTCGTCTGGCCGCCTTCGATGACCAATTTGGCCTGGGTTTCGGTGCGAGTCTTGCGCAGGTTATCGGCCTGCGCCTTGCCGCGGCCTTCCGCCATTGCCTCGGCGAAATTTGCGAACAGCACGGTGAACCACAGCCACAGCGCGATTTGAAATTCGAACCCGGCGAGCGCCATCCGATGAGCCAGCAGTGTCGCCAACCAGCGTGAACATCACCAGCACGCTGGTGACCTCGACGACGAACATCACCGGATTCCTGATCATCAGGCGCGGGTCGAGCTTGACGAACGAGTCGATCGCCGCGCGCGAGACGATTTCGCGATTCCAAAGTGCGGGAGCCTTGCGATCACTCATGGTTGGAACACCGGACCTAGAAGAGTTTCCCGGCCGTCATCAGCAGTTGCTCGACGATCGGTCCGAGCGCGACGGCGCAGAAGAACGTCAACGCGCCGACGATCACGATTACGCCAATCAGCAGGAACACGAACGGGATGCCATCGGTCGGAAAGGTCCCGGCGCTGGCGGCGGTGGATTTCTTGGCCGCGACCGAGCCCGCGATCGCAAGCGCCGGAATCGCCATCATGAACCTGCCGAGCAGCATCACGATCGCGATTGACACGTTGTAGAAGGGCACGTTCGCGTTGAGCCCGCCGAATGCGGAGCCGTTGTTCGCGCCCGCTTCGGTGTATGCGTACAGGATTTGCGAGAAGCCGTGGGGCCCCGGATTGGAAATGCTCGACAGGCCCGCGGGCAAGACGGTCGCGAGCGCAGTCGGTATCAGAATGACGGCGGGAAAGATGAGCACGTAGAGCATCGCGAGCTTCATTTCCCGCGCCTCGATTTTCTTGCCCAGGTACTCGGGCGTCCGCCCCACCATCAGGCCCGCGATGAACACCGCCAGCACGGCCATCACGATGATTCCGTAAAGTCCCGAGCCGACGCCGCCGAAGATCACCTCACCGAGCTGCATGTTGACCATCGGCACCAGCCCGCCCAGCGGCGTGTAGCTGTCGTGCATCGAGTTGACCGCGCCGCACGAGGTGTCGGTGGTCACGGTCGCCCACAGCGCGGAATCGACGATTCCGAAGCGGACTTCCTTGCCCTCCATGTTGCCGCCGCTTTGCGCTGCGGAGGCGTGTTGATCGATTCCGATCGCGCTGAATTGCGGATTGCCGTGTTGCTCAGCCCGGATGGCTGTGGCCGCACCGGCGAGAAACAGAATCGACATCACCGCGAACAGCGCCCATCCCTGGCGCCGGTCGCCGACCATCTTGCCGAAGGTGTGGGTCAGCGCCCGCGCCGATCGAGAAGATCGCGAGCATCTCGATGCAGGTTCGTCAGCGGCGTCGGATTCTCATACGGATGCGCCGAGTTGGCGTTCATGAAGCCGCCACCGTTGGTGCCGAGCTCCTTGATTATTTCCTGGGAGGCGACCGGTCCTTCGGCGATCGTCTGCGAAGCGCCCTCGAGCGTCGTCGCATTTACGTACGGACTGAAGTTGTCCGGCACACCCTGCCAAACGAGAACCAGCGCGAAGATGACGGAGATCGGAATCAGCACCCACAGCGTCGTGCGGGTGAGATCGACCCAGAAGTTACCGATCGTCTTGGCGCTGCGCCGCGCGAATCCGCGAATCACCGCCGTCGCCATCGCGATTCCAGCCGCCGCCGAGAGAAAGTTGTGCGACGTCAGCCCGACCATCTGGGTCAGATAACTCAGCGTCTGCTCGCCCGAGTATGCCTGCCAGTTGGTATTGGTCGTGAAGCTTGCGGCGGTGTTGAAGGCAAGTCCCGGCGGCACCCCGGCGAGATCCTGCGGATTCAGCGGCAGGTAGTATTGGAGCCGCTGCAGCGCGTACAGGAAGATCATTGAGACCAGGCTGAACGCGAGCATCGACACCGCGTATCCCGCCCAGCCCATCTCGACGCCGGGGTTTATCCCGCAGACCCTGTAAATCAATCTCTCGATTGGCGAGAGCACCGGGTCCAGAAAGGTGCGCTCATTCGAGAACACTCGCGCCATGTACAGGCCCAATGGCACGCTGATCGCCGTGACGATCAAGAAAAAAGCAATGAGCTGAATAACCGAATTGGATAGCATGTAGGTATGTACCGGCGGTGCGGTTCAGAATCTTTCCGGGCGGATCAACGCGTAAATCAAGTAAGCGCCCAGCAAGACAGCGCACACCCCGCCGAGAATCGTTTCAACCGGGCTCATAAATTCTCGCACCCACACACGTAGGCAATTGCGATCGCAAAAAAGGCGACGGCGCCGAAAATCGAAATTAAATCCCACATAATGCTTCCCCACTTAGTAAAGTTTAATTCGGCTTGTTAGTGCGGACGCAATTCGGAGCGACAAGAGTGTTCCGGCCGTAACCATGCAGCGTGGCCGTCCGATCGGTTCGGTACTTTTCAATGGCGATGTCTCCGTCGCATCTGTTGCCACAGGATTATCAGCACTGCGCGTGCCAATGCGGAAACCCAGATTCCACAAGGCCTTTTGCATCCTTCAGTCGCACGGCATTTCAAAATGCATCATGCTTTTCAATGCAAATTTCATCGAAATTGCCGACACGCGGCGCGCAAGCTTTTCGATTTTCTTTACCGGGCGATTAGCACTCGACCACCCCGTTCGCGCGATTGTTCTCCTTCCCTTGACGAGAGCTTTGCGTAACGAGCGCCGGACGCAAGAGTTTTCGTTGTCCATCGAGGTTCTTCGCTACAGCAGCTTTCGCTCAGAATGACACGGGCGGCCGCTTGCCTTTTTTGTGTCATCCTGAGTGCAGCGAAGGATCTCGCCCGGGCCAGCGCGCAATCACCGCCATCGACTAGGCAAGACTCTCCCGTCAGCTAAGGAAAACTCGGATCGCCCGCCGTTCAGAAATTTATCTGCTGGTTCTTGTGCCGCCGGACGTACCAGCACGGACTGTAACCCAGGTGCGGGAATATCGAATTAACGCAGGTCTGAGTCTCAGGCTCGCCGGGTTCGAATTCGGTCTTGCCGCTCTTTTGAGGCACCGCGTAGAACTTGTTGATCTGCACGGTTCCGAAAGGCTCGCGGCTCCCGGGAATTCGATATTTAACTGAAATAAATTCGCCGGCGTAATAGATACATACTAACACTACTACTGTAGTGGCTATTCGTTTGAGTAGTGGAGCGGCGTTGCGCATCGTCGTGGAAAGAAACGAAAACGGCCGGCATTCGGCGATGCCGGCCGTTCTAACAGCTCCGCAAAGATCCGGGATTCGTCGCTTCGCCCAGAATGACGACGCGGCTAGCCGACCTGGCTGCCGACCACCGACACGAAGCTGACGCATCGGCCCGGCGCGCCGCCCAAATTGTGCGTCAGTCCGACTTTCGGATTCTTGATCTGACGCGGTCCCGCCTCACCGCGCAGCTGCAGCCACATCTCGTACATCATGCGCAGGCCCGACGCGCCGATCGGATGACCGAACGACTTGAGACCGCCGTCCGGATTGACCGGCAGCTTGCCTTCGAGATCGAAGAACCCGTCCATCACGTCCTGCCATGCGGTCCCGCGCGGGCTGAAGCCGAAATCCTCGTAGAGCACGAGTTCGGTCGGCGTGAAGCAGTCGTGGACCTCGGCCATGCTGATTTGTTCGCGAGGATTGGTGATGCCCGCCTGCGCGTACGCGTCTTTGGCGCTGGCGACGACTTCGCGGAAGGTCGTGAAATCGTAGTCCTGCGAGAGCGGTCCTTCCGCCGGTCCCGCGATGAACGAGAGCGCCTTTATGTAGATGGGATTCTTGCAGTACTTGTGCGCGTCCTCGGCGCGGACGACGATCGCGGCCGCGGAGCCGTCGGACACGCCCGAGCAATCCATGATTCCGAGCGGGTCGGCAATCTTGGGCGAGTTCTTGATTGCCTCGAGCGACACTTCCTTCTGGAACTGCGCCTTGGGATTTTTCGCGCCGTTCTTGTGATTCTTCCACGCGATGCGCGTCAGCACGTCCTTGCCCTTGTCGGGGTCGAGTCCGTACTTCTTGAAGTACGCCGGCGCCAGCAGCGAGAACGACGCCGGCGCTGTCATGCTGCCCTCGGTGCCGTCGTTGGGCGGATTGTTGATCACCAATCCCGAGAAGCCCGAGTCCTTGAGCTTCTCGACGCCGATCGCCATCGCGATGTCGAACGCGCCCGACGCGACCGCGTAGCACGCCTGCCGCAGCGCCTCCGATCCCGTCGCGCACATGTTCTCGACGCGAGTGACCGGCTTGTACTGAATCTTGAGCGGCTCGGAGAGCGTCAGGCCCGAGATTCCCGAGCCCATGGTGCCGAGCCAGTACGCGTCGACGTCGTCGGGCTCGACGCCCGCCGATTCATAGGCCTGGTACGCGGCATCGACCAGCAGGTCTTCCGTCCCCTTGTCCCAATGCTCACCGAACTTGGTGCATCCCATCCCGACGATCGCGACGCGGTCCTTGATTCCTTTGCTTGCCATTGGTAGTTCTCCTCGGCCTTAACGCTTGGGGCGCGCCTTCCAGAAATAGTTGTTGACGCCGTCGGCGGTAAAGAGCCGGCGAAACGTCATTTCGACTTCGTCGCCGATCGCGACCTTGTCGGGTTCGCAGTCGGTCATCTCGCACAGGAAGCGGCCGCCGCCGTCGAAGTCGATCACGACGTTAACAGTCGGCGGATTCAGCGAATAGGCGAGGCGATCGATGGCGTAGGTGGCGATTTTCGCGGTGCGGTCGGCGAATCGCATAGGGCTCCATCTTGCCGCGCTGATGGCATTTCACGCAGACCAGCTGCGGCGGAAGCTGCGGAGTCCCGCAGTTGGTGCATCGCGAGCCGATAAAGCCGAACTTCCACTTCTCCGAGCGCATCATCGGCGGTCCCGCCGGCCGATCGGGATCCGGGCGTCGCGGCGGCTCGGTGGGCAGAATTTCGCGCCACTTGAGATAGTTGGCGTAAGACACGTCGCCCTTGGACTCGATCATGCGGCCGACCGAACGCACCGGCTTGAAGCCGGCGTTGGCCGGCGTGACGCGGAACAAAATCGCATCGGCGCCGTCGGCCACCGTCGCGACGAGTATCCGGTCGCCCGGCTTTGCGCGACGGCAGCGCGGCCGCGAGCATCAGGCCCGCGTGCGCGGCGCCGGTCTGTCCGACCGTCAAGGCAAATGAATCGGAGAATTTGGCCGGATCGATCTTGAGCGCACGCGCGATTTCGTCGGCCGCGCGGACGTTGGGCGCGTCGAGGATCACCTTCGACAGATCGCCCGGCGCGACTTTCGCCTTCTCCAGCACGTTCTTGATCACCGTGCCGAGCAGCGGAGAATGCGCCTGCGTCAGCGTGAAGCGCTCTTCCCACGAATGCGAAAAACGCTCGCCCTGCGCGCGCCAGGTGTCCAGGAACTCGCGCGTGAGCGAGGCGCTCGCCTCGATTTCGGCGATCACGCCCTCGCGCACCGAGCACGAAGGCGACCGCGCCGTCGCCGGTCGTCTGCTCGGCCTTGCCCTCGGGCGCCGCCAGCCGGCAATCGCCGATCGCGACGAGCGCGCGCTTGGCGCCGCCGCCGATCGCATCGGCGCCTTGCAGCAGCGCGGACAGTCCGGCGCGGACCGAGCCGGTCATATCCGATGCGCGAATTTCCGCCGGCAGCATCGCGGCTGCGCCGATCACCGCGGCGCTGAGTTTCTCCGCGTAGGGCGGCGTCGTGGTTGCGAAGAAGCAGCGCCTGCACGTCGCCGGGCGGCGCGGCTTTCAGCGCGTCGCGAGCCGCCTCGACCGCCATCGAGACGCTGTCCTCGTCGAAGCTCGCGATTGCGCGCTCGCCCTTGCCGGCGGGCGTGCCGAGGACGGCGGCGATCGCGGAGCGCTTGAGGCGTCGGTACGGAACGTATGAACCGTAGGAAACAATTCCAGCCATGACGGGCATTAAAGGCCGAGTCGACCGGCGCCGTCAACCCAAACTGGCGCTCGGGCGTCGGGCGGCTATGCGCCACGCTCACGCGATGCTCGACCTCGGCCGTCGAATGCGCCGTGGGAGCCGTCGAGATGCGACGGGGTCCGCAACGCGTTCGTAACAATAGCCGCATTCTTGACGACGTGATCGCGCTGCATGCAGTCGCTCGGCTGCTTCGCCTTGGTGAGCCGAGTCGAGCGGCGAGCGCTATGCAAATGGCGGAGCTTTCGCGACTCGCTGCCAACATTTTGCGAATCGCAAAAAAATGAAGACTGCATCGTGTCGAGAATTGTCCAATGAAATGGACGCTTGGGTCCTTGGCATCAGCCTTGCTCCATCTCCGGCTGACGGCGAACTTTTACGGGAGGTGAGGAAAATGGCTGCTACCACGGTTAATCAGAGACTCGCAGGCTTTCAGCAGGTAAGGGAGCAGACCGAGACTGCCGCTGCCGATCGTATTGCGCAAAACAGTCTGCTCAGCGAATTGCCCGGTGTGACGTTCGCATTCCTGACGCTGGCGTACATCGTTCTCTCGTTCGTGGGCCTCTAAATCGACGCATCGCATACCACGCACGGGAAGGACCCGGTCGAGCGAATCGACTTCGATCGGCTTCCCGAAGCGTTCTCGAGTTACTTCCTCGACAGATGCGCGCATCGCGGCACGAACGCATGAGCGATTCGCACGTGCGGCTCGGCGACGCAAAGGACAATCGAGCTGAAATCGCGCGCTGTTGGATCGATCGCGAGATCCGCGCGCGCGAAAGTGAGTTAGGAACATGATCATGATGATGGAAGCAGTATCTTTGCTGGCGGGAGTGGCTATTGCGATTGTGATAATCGCTGGTCCCGCCAGGCCCTACTACAAGAGACCAAAGGCCGAGCGGTAACCCGGCCGGCCATGCCCAGTTGCGGTGGCGACGCCGCAAGCGACTTTCCCCATCTGCGGGGCGGAGTGCGAATTGTGTTCGTGGCTCCGCCCCGCACTCGTTTTTCCTCGCGCCGCATTCTAAACTCGCGCCCGTGCCGGGGAGGTACGAGATGAAGCGAATTGCGCTCAACCTGATTGCGTTCGCGTGCGCGATTGCGGCGCCGCATCTCGCGTGCGCGCAGGCGACTTGTCCTCCGACCCTGGCCGTCGAACAGAAAACCCCGGCGCCGGCTCCGGACTGGAGCGTTACTTACTCCGGCTACGATACCGCGATTGCGGGCGTCACTATCTTCGAGGGTCCACCCACCGAACAGGCATCGCTCGTGCCCGACCGCGAGCAAACGACCAGCGACACCGTCATCCAAACCTGGGAATTGGCGAAAAGTGATCGCGGTTACTGGCTGCAGTGCGAGTATGCGAATACCACGGCGCAGATCTCCCGGCGCTTGCCGGTGAATGTCTCGCGATGCGATGTCACCTACGAGCGCAACGTTCGCTTCGGCGGCGAGGGCCGCCGTGTAGTCAAGAGCGTTAACTGCGAATAGCCAATCGACCGGCGATCTTATTACTCTCTCGATAGTATATCGCGCTACATGCGCTAACGCCGCGCATACTCCACTGAGTAGTCCTTACTTCGAGTTCGCTGCGGCTACTGCCTAATCCTTACTTCTCGCGAGCGGTCTTTCCCGCGGATTTTTTCGTTCCGCCGAATTTGCGCGCTCGGTGACCAGCGCCGCCATCGCGGCGAAGCGCTCCTGCCCGACTGCGATGAACAGTCCCTCGGCTTCCGCCGTCAGCAGACCGTTCGCTGACAACGTTCCGTGGGTGAATATCTTGCGTCCCTCGACGCGATCGACGTACGCCTCGAAGGTAAGCTCGGTCAGCAACGGCGTCGGCCGCCGGTAACGAATCGTAAGCGTCCCCGTCATGCCGGGATTACCCGTCAGCGACTGCGCCATTCCGAGCACTTCGTCGAACGCGGCGGCGAGAAATCCTCCGTGCACGTGCCCCGGCGGACCTTCATATGCGACGCCGAACGTCCCGCGCCCCTCGACCTTGTCGCCGAGCACGGCCAGCCGAATCGGCGGCGCGAGCGGATTTGCGATTCCGATCAGCGGGCTGTGATCGAAGAACGCATGCGGGTCGCCGGCGTTGGCGCTTTCGGCAAACCCTTCGTAGCTGCGCGAGATCGGATATTTCGACAAACGCCGGGCGTAGCGCTCCAACGCGTCGGCGGCGGCTGACAAGTCTTCCTCAGGCGCGGCGACCTGCACCAAATGGTCGATCACGCGGCGCATCGCGTTGGCCAATCGATGCGCCTGGGCGCGGCGTCCGGTCGCTGGCGCCTGGCTGACCGCCCACGCTGCTTCGAAATTCACATTTTGATCGCTCATCTTCCTCGGCCGGCATTGATCGGAAACTGCTGCGAACTTTTCCCGATGGTAGCTGTCGCTTCGCGGTCAATCTACGGCGCAGTCGTCGAAACGCGACAGCACTCGATATGCTTCGAGTATAGTAGTATGGAACCATGCTCGATGTGGACCCGTATCCTTATATTATTTGCGCTCGCCTGCGTACTGGCTTCGATTGGGATTCGATCCGCGCGCGCGCAAACAACCCTCGAGGTCCCCGGACCCGCGAATCAGAATCAGCCGTACATTCCACCGCGTCCGGCGCCGCCGTCGACCACGTGGGCGCCCTCCGGAGCCGATAACGGCGACACGATTCAACTGCTGCCGCAGGAATTGTGGAGGCCTGCGCCCGCGCCGCCCCAACGGCGTCCCGCCTCGCCCGCCTGCTCCCGTGAACGCCGTGCCGATGACGGCGCAAGCGCTTCCTGCTCTGCCTGCGGTGTTCCGCGGATGCTGGGAGGGACAGGTGAATCAACTCGATTGGATCAGGCGCGAACCGGGCGCACACAAAATCGGTTTCTGGACCCCGAAGACCTACCGGCTGTGCTACAAACGCGTCGGCGATCAGCCGTTCACGCTCACGTTTACCGAGACCGGCGTCGCGCCGAGCGAGAAGATTATAAATCCGCATGGCAGCGTGGTGCCGATCACGACCGACGGCCGCGCCTACGCGTCGATGCGCGCGCGCTTGCATTTCGACGAATACAAAACTCGCGCCGACGGCTGGTCACCAACGGCAACGTTCGCGGTTGACGAAACCACCAACCTCGACTGCCGCATCGGCGGCGACGACATGATGGTCAACGCCGACGTGTACGGCACGCGCGACGGCGAGCCCTGGTTCCGCGCGCACTGGCGCGCGGACTTTCATCGCTTCGAGAATTAGCCCCGCGCGCACTGGCGCGCCGACTTCTCAGCCCGCTTCGCAAGTATCTCGCTGAGCTCAGCGCGCGCCGGCGCTTGCCTATCAGTCCCGCCTAACCTAATGATTTCGCATGGCAAGCACCCTCGATCCCCAGATGAAAATCATACTCGACGCGTTCAACGCGGCCGGCCCGATGTTCCTGCGCGCGGAAACTGCCGAGCAGGCGCGGGCCAAGCTGCGCGCGCTGGTCGAGGCGAATCTGACCCCGCCGCCTGCCATCTATCGCGTCGAGGATCGCCACATTGCGGGCGCCGACGGTCAAATCGCGGCGCGGGTTTACACCCCCGAGGGCAGTGCGCCGATGGGTGTGCTGGTCTATTTCCACGGCGGCGGATGGGTGCTCGGAGATTTGGAGAGTCACGACCCGGTCTGCCGCGCGCTCGCCAACGGTGCGGGATGCGTGGTCGTGTCGATCGATTACCGGCTCGCGCCAGAGCACGTTTTTCCGGCCGGCGCCGAGGATTGCTACGCGGCCACGAAGTGGGTAGCCGAAAACGCGGCCGCTCTTGGCGCGGACGCGTCGCGCCTCGCGGTCGGTGGCGACAGCGCGGGCGGAAATCTGGCCGCGGTGGTCTCGATGATGGCGCGCGATCGCGGCGGTCCCGCGATCAACTTCCAGTTGCTCCTTTATCCTGTCACCGATTGCGCGCTCGACACGCCGTCGCAGAAGGAATTTGCCGCCGACGGCTACGCGCTGTCGCGCGCCGACATGGAATGGTTCTGGAAAAATTACCTCGACCCCGCGCGCGGAAAAAAACAATCCCTACGCCTGCCCGCTGCGTGCGAAACACTTGAAGGGCCTGCCGCCCGCGCTCGTCCTGACTGCCAGCCACGATCCGCTGCGCGACGAAGGCGAGCGATTCGCCGAGCGCCTCATCGCCGCCGGCGTCAAAGTCACCTGTACGCGCTACGAAGGCGTGACCCACGCCTTCGTCAGCTTCGCCGACACGCTCGACAAGGGCAAAGAGGGCCTGCGGCAAGCCGCCGACGCCTTGAGGGTGGCCTTCGCCCGCTAGCCCCTGCCCTGCGCTTACCTCGCGCGGTCCTGATACCGTGTCCTTTGCAAGGTGTTTGTGCGCGGGACACGGGGCGCGCTCGACTTTTGCGACACGTCAGAGTAGGCACAGGTCAGGTCGCCGAAGATCGGTACGATTAATGCGTACATGATCTCGCCCCGCTCGCATCAACAGGAGGTATGACCTATGGATACCTTGGTCACTCTCGGCGCTATCGCTGCAATCGGTGTCAGCTATGTCCTTTTACCCGTCGGATTGAGCGTCTTCGCGGACTTCAGAAAGCCCAAGGAGGTAATCTGTCCTGACAATGGCGAGCCCGCTCAGGTCACGGTGGACGCCACGTACGCTGCGATGACTTCGGCGGTTGGGATGAACAGACTCCGCATGGACGGATGTTCCCGGTGGCCTGAACGCGCTGCCTGTAACCGAAGCTGCCTGAGTCAATTGGCGCACTAGCGTCTGCCGCCCGCTCGCATCTCCAGAGCCGAGAGCAGGGTCACGCGATGTTCCCGATGGCATCAGATGGAGCGGACTGCTCCGGAGATGAGCCTCCAGAGCATCAGGAGAGAAGGCAATCGTCATGATCGATTATGCAAAGTATCGATGCATCAAGGTCGAGAGGGAGAACAAGCTCGCCACGGTGACCCTGAACCGGCCCGAAGCGCTTAACGCGGTCAATTCCGAACTACACGACGAACTTGAACACATCTGGATCGACCTTGCCAACGACGAGGAAGTGAACGCGATTTTGCTGACCGGCGCGGGCAAGGCCTTTTCGGCGGGCGGCGACGTGAAGGCGATGGCGGCGCGCTGGGGCACTGAGGAAGGCAGAAAGTGGACGCTCAAGATCGCCGCGGCGGGCCGCAGGATCATCCAGAACCTGCTCGACGTTGAGCAGCCGATCATAGCCGCGGTGAACGGCGACGCGATGGGGCTCGGCGCGAATATCGCGCTGCTGTCGGACGTTATCGTCGCCTCTGAAACCGCGCGGATCGCCGATACCCACGTCAAGGTTGGAATCGTTGCCGGCGACAGCGGCGCGGTGATCTGGCCGCTGCTGGTCGGGCCGGCGCGGGCCAAGGAATTCCTGATGCGAGGGACGTTCATCAGCGGTTCCGACGCAGCCAAAATGGGGCTGGTCAACTACGCCGTGCCGAGAGACCAGGTGCTATCCAAGGCCGGGGAAATCGCCCGCGAATTGGCCGACGGCCCGACTTGGGCGATCCGATGGACCAAGCTCGCGGTGAACAAGTGGCTCAAGCAGCAGGTCAATTTGATTCTGGACGCATCGATCGCGTATGAGATGATGAGCTTTAACACCGAAGACCATCGCGAGGCGGCGACTGCCTTCGCAGAAAAGCGCAAGCCCAAATTTCACGGAAAATAAATCTCTGGATGAGTCGTAAACGCCGTGGCGCAAAGCTCGCGGTCGCGCGCGCCACGGCCGAAGGAGACGCAGATGGCATTTGAGGACATCATCTACGAGAAGCAAGACGGGATCGCCACCGTAACAATGAATCGCCCTGAGGTCCGCAACGCGTTTCGCGGTCAGACCGTGGACGAGATGGTGGAGGCCTTCAGGGACGCCTGGCGAGACCATACGATCGGCGTGGTGATTCTTACCGGCGCGGGCGACCGCGCCTTCAGCTCGGGCGGTGACCAAGCCGCGCGCAGCGGCGGAGGCTATCGCGGCGGGATGAACGTCGAAGCGCTGCACGAAGTCATCCGCGACATTCCCAAGCCGGTTATCGCCGCGGTCAACGGCTACGCAATCGGCGGAGGACACGTCCTCCATATAATCTGCGACCTTTCTATCGCGGCCGATACCGCCCGCTTCGGCCAGGTCGGCCCGCGGGTTGGCAGCGTCGATCCCGGGTTCGGCACCGCCTACCTGACGCGCCTGGTCGGCGAGAAAAAAGCGCGCGAGATTTGGTTCCTGTGCCGCCAGTATTCGGCGCAGGAGGCTCTGGAGATGGGCCTGGTAAACAAGGTGGTGCCCGCCGCGCAGTTGATGGACGAGGCGCGCGCCTGGGGGCGCGAGATGCTGGCCTTGAGCCCGACCGCGATCAGGATCGCCAAGGCCTCCTTCAACGCCGAAACCGACCACATCAAAGGCATCGGAGCGATGGGCGGAATCTCACTGGGACTCTACTACCGCACCGAAGAATCCATGGAAGGACGCAACGCATTCATGGAGCGGCGCGTGCCGGACTTCCGCAAGTTCCAAAAGTAGCCGCTGCGTAGAGAATCCGGCGCTCCGATGGACAGCTTGCAGCCGCGCGAGTAGCTTTTGAATCAAGCGCGGCGCCGCCATGCTTCGCATTTCGGGCGCCTTGCCGCAGCAGGAGACCCCGGCCATGATCGACTACGCCCAATTCGAGAGCGCGATCGGACTCAACTGGTACGACATCGATCCCAACCTGCAACTTCAGATGCGCCGGTTGCTCGACCCTGCCGATTTCGACTGGCTCGAGCCGGAGCTGCGCAAGGTCGGGGCGCTGTGCGGCGGTCCGGTCGCCGCGCGCGCTGAGGTCACCGACAAGCATTCACCCGAACTCGTCAAGTTCGACCGATGGGGCGATCCGCTCGACGAAGTGCGCCACCATCCCGGCGCGCTCGCCACCAAGCGCGACCTCTGGGAAGCCGGCGTAAGCGGCCCACGTCTGTACAATGAAGCGCGCCGCCGCGGCCGCCATCTGCCCGAGGTGGTCCCGACCGCGCTCAACTACATGCTGTCGCAGGCCGAGATTGGGATGCTCTGCTCGGTCGGCATGACCAGCGGGGTGATCGGCCTGGTGCGCCGCTTCGCGCCGACGGAGCTGCAGCGCGAGTTCATGCCGCATCTCACCGCCGAGCACTTCGACGACGCTTGGGACGGCGCGATGTTCATGACCGAGAAAACCGGCGGCTCCGACCTCGCCACGCTCACCACCACCGCGCGCCGCGACGGCGATCGTTGGATCCTGAACGGCTCCAAGTGGTTCTGCTCGAATGTCGATGCCAGCGCGATCGCAACGCTCGCCCGCCCCGAAGGCGGCGCCGACGGACTGCGCGGCGTCGCGCTGTTTCTGGTGCCGCGCTTGCGCCGCGATGGCTCCCGCAACGGCATCTCCATTCGCCGCCTCAAGGACAAGCTCGGCACCCGCGCGGTGCCCACCGCCGAAGTCGACTTCATCGACGCCGAAGCGTCTCTGCTCGCCGGCAGCGGCGGCACGGCGAGCGACGGCCAGGGGATCAACCGCATGATGGAGATGGTCAACGACTCGCGACGCGGCATCGCCGTGATGGGCCTTGGCATCATGCGCCGCTCGTTCCTCGAGTCTGCGATCTTCTCGTGGCATCGCCGCGCGTTCGGCCGCGCGCTGCGCGATCTCCCGATGATGCGCGAGATGCTGGTGGGCATGATGGTCGAACTGGAGGCCGCCGCAGCGCTGGTCTTCGCCTCCACCTCGGACGATAGCGCGCTCGCGCGCCTGCTAGTGCCGGTCGCGAAGTTGCGCGCCAGCCGCCGCGGGATCGAGTTCGCCTCGCAGGCCGTCGAAGTCCATGGCGGCAACGGCTATGTCGAGAACTGGCCGCTCGCGCGCCAGTTGCGCGACGCGCAGAGCAACACGATCTGGGAAGGCACCGAGAACATCATCTGCCTCGACATCCTGCGCGCGCTGCGCAGCGAGCAGGTGATGCAGGCCGCGTTCGGCGCGCTCGGCGAACGCGCTGAGACCGCAGGCGCCCTGCTTGCCGCCACGCGTGAGACGGTGGTTCGCTCGCTCGGCGAAGTGCGTGAGGCGCTCGCGCATCTCTCGCGTCTCGATCGCGAGGTCGCGCAATTGCGCGCGCGCGTCTTCGGCAACTATCTCGCCGACGTCGCCTCCACCGCCTTGCTGCTCGAGGAAGCCGCCTACGAGCTCAGCACTTCCGGCAGCGCGCGCAAGGCGGTAATCGCCCATCTGTTCGCGCAAGCGCATCTCGGGCGCCATCCGATGCGCGGCCTGCTGTCCGATGATCGCACCGTACTCGATCTGTTCGATCCGATCGTATGCTACGGCGCAATTGAGCCGGCCCACGCCGCAGTGGCGCTTCGCAGGGGCTAGCGGGACGAGGCTTTTGCCTGCCGCGGGTCTTTGCTAAGCGCTGGCCGGGCAGGTTGATAGTTGCACCACGGATCAGTGGCGAGAAAGTCGCCGGTCAGCGCATAGGCGCGCGAGCGCGAGCCGCCGCAGAAGGCGCTATACTCACACCGCCCGCACCTGCCGTGCAGGGCGGCGGGGTCACGCAGCGTGCGGAAGAGCTCGGAGTCGCGATAAATCTCGGCCAAGCTTTGCGATCGCACGTTCCCCGCAGACATCGGCAGGAATCCGCTCGGATAGACCTCACCCGTGTGGGACACGAAGACAAAGCCCTTGCCGGCGTTGACGCCGTGAGGCGCAAGCCCAACCGTGTGCCCCGGCCCTTCCGACCGCCGAAGCATGTCGGGCATCGCCACCGAGCCGGGGTGGCCCTTGTGCTGCTTGCCGCTGCTTTCCCCTTCGTGTTGCGCGACATAGCGCCGGTAGTGGGGCGCCTCGGTCACCTTCACGATGAAGTGCGACTTTTTCTGAACCGCGTATAAGATCGCGAAGAGTTCCTCACACTGGCTTGCCGCGACACCGTCCAGCTCCTCGCCGCGTCCCATCGGGACCAGGAAGAACACTTCCCAGAAGACCGCTCCGAGACGTTCGACCAGCTCAGCCATCTCGGACAGAAACGGCGCCGAACCGGCCCACAGCGTCGTGTTGATCTGTAGCGGCAGAGCACATTGGTGCGCCCATTCGACTGCCGCCATTGTCCGGTTGAAGGCCCCCGGCACTCCGCGGAAACCGTCGTGAAGATCAGCGCGCGGATAATCGAGGCTCAGCGCCATCTGATCCAGGCCCGCCTCCTTCAACTGGCGCACCACGGCCGAAGTAAGTGTTGGAGTTGCCGCGGGAATGGTTCCCATGCGCAGACCGAGCCGCTTGCCCTCGCGCACGAGGTCCAACAGGTCGGGACGTTTGAGCGGGTCGCCACCGCTTAGGATAAACACCGGAGTGCCCATCGCAGCGGTCTCGGCAAGCAGCGCGAAGCCTTGCGCGGTGGTCAGTTCGTCGCAATGGCGCAACGGTTGAGCCGAGGCGCGGCAATGGCTGCAGGCGAGGTCGCAGGCCTGAGTCGTTTCCCAGATAACCAGAAAGGGCGCTTTCGCGAAGTCAATCGAGGGCATCATAGATACTTCACCTATCGGTCTGAGTATATGCGTTTGCGCTCGCGCGGAACAGGTTTTGACACTGCACCGCCGGCCCGAGTGGCGCAGACGCCGGGCTCGATTTGCAACCTCACGATTCTTTCCCCGCGACTAAACGTGCTCCGTCCGGGCCACCCTTTGCGGCTGGGTTCGTGCGGATCAGTTCTTAAGTGCCACAGGTGTGCGCTGATGCGCGAGGAAGCGCGAGATTTCCTCGATTTCGACGTGTGTCAGCTTGCCTTCCGGCGGCAAGAACCCCGGCATCTTGGACCGGCTGTATATGGCCTTCGGATCCTCGATGTAGCGGTGGATGAACGAAACCGACCGCACCAACCCGATCCCGCTCAGATCAGGACCTTTGGAGCCGCCGTGGCCTGCCACCGTGTGGCACTTGCCGCAGTTTCGGTAGAACAGCCGGGGCGCCTTGTCACTAAAGGGGCCGCCGCCCTGCAACTCCTCAATGTAGTCGAACAAGTCCGCGCTTTCGTTCGGCAACAATCCGGTCATTGCGGTGCGGTGGCCGGGCGCTACCACTTCGCCGGGCCGCTCGAGATGGGCGATTATCCAAGTCCTGTCGTGTTTGAGGGGATTGAGCATCAGGTCGGGTCCGATAGTGCTCCCGCGGCCATTGACGGAGTGGCAGTATGCGCAATTGAGCGTGTGAAAGAGCCGCTGACCTTCCACCACGGTCGGCAGCTCCGGCACATACGGGTTGAGCAGCGGCGACTGCGCGCCGATCACGGTCAACGCAATCACGCCGGTCAGCGCGGAGATCGCAAAGGCGGTGGCGATTGGGCGGTCCAGCGGATTTTGGCGCATCCGCCGATCGAAGAACGGAACCGCCAGGAGGATCGTCAAGGCGAGCCCCGGCAGCATGACTGCCGCGACCGATTCCATGCTGCCGGGAAAATACTTGAGCGCCTGGAACAGGAACAGAAAGTACCAGTCCGGGCGCGGATTGTAGCTGATGCTGGCGGGGTCGGCGATCTCGCCGATCTCGGCCGGATACATAAAGACCAAAACCATCACCACCGAAAGCGCCAGCAGCACGGCGATGGCGTCCTTGGCCAGATAAAACGGATAGAAGGACTCTCCCGCTTCTTTCTCGTGATGATATTCGTCGACCGCCCGGCTGCGCTGGGTGTCGATACTGAGCTGCGGGGCGACCCCGAGCTTGGGATCAACACCGAGTTGGGGGTCGGTCCCAAGCTGGGGATCAATGCCGAGCTGGGCATTGATACCGTGCCTGCCGTATTCGGGATGCCGCTTGGGGGGCGCCGAGATGCCCTGGCGCACGACCATGAACAGATGCACCGCGATCAGCGAGAGGAGGGCCGCGGGAAGCATCAGCACGTGCATTGCGTAGAATCGCGTCAAGGTCTGCGGCCCGACCTCGCTGCCACCGCGGAAGAAGCGCACGATGTACTCGCCGATGTAGGGGGTCGAGCCCGCGATATTGGTGCCGACCACGGTTGCCCAATACGCCTTCTGGTTCCACGGCAGCAGATATCCGGTGAACCCGAACAGCATCACGATCAGGAACAGGAAGACGCCGGTGACCCAGGTCATCTCGCGCGGATACTTATAGCTGCCGGAGAGAAAGGTGGTCAGCATGTGGGCGCCGATCACTACCACCATCGCGGTTGCGCCCCAGAAATGAAGCCCGCGGATGAACCAGCCAAAGGGAGCGCGCGTCGAGATGTAACGCACGGCGTCGAAGGCGTGATCGGGGCTGGCCGCATAGTTCATCGCCAGCATCATCCCGGTCACCGCCTGCAGGATGAAGAAGAACATCAGCACGCTGCCGAGCGTGTATATCCACTCGACCAGCGGGCCGCTCTTCGGGATATTGCGATCGAAGAGCGCCACGCGGATAGCCCGCGTCCCGAGGCGTTCGTCAAACCACTTGCTTGGTTGGAATCGGGACCACATAAAGGGCGCCCTCGCGGACCTCATGCGCGTAAGTGTCCAGCGGACGTGGGGGAGGGCCGCTAATGACCTTCCCACTTATGGAGAACACCCCGGCATGGCATGGGCAGAGGAATTCCTTAGCTTCCTGGTGCCAATCGTAGGCGCATCCCAGATGCGTACAATGCGGATCGAAAACGTAGATTTTGTCCGGCAGCCGCACCACCCAGGCTGTGACCGCCGAATCCTCCGTCACCCATCCCTCGGCCACGCGCCGGGCGACCTCGAGCCGCTGAGGAGAGTTGAGCGGAAGGTCGTCGACCTTTCCGATCCTTACCCAATCTTTGCTCTCGCCCGGGCGCAACAGCGGCGCGATCAGATAGGAAACGATGGGCGCAGCGATGCCAGCGCTGACGATTCCCATCGCGCCCCAGAACAGACGCGACATGAACCGCCGCCGCGGTTCGTTCTCGATAACTTCGCCAGCTTCCGAGACTGCAAATTGTGCGCGATTACCGTCGGGCACGGCTCGCCGCGCTCACTTTTTGCAGAAGGTGCGCACGTAAGCGACCAACCCGCGAATCTCGTTGTCGTCGTAGGCCTTGCCGAAGTCGGCCATGTCCTTGCTCTTGCCCACCGACTTGCCGCCGTTTTTGATGACGTTGAAAAGATAGTCATCGCTGAGCTTGGTCATCACTGCGCAATTCGTATAGTCGGCGGGCTTGCTCTTCAGTTCAGCCGCCTTTTTACCATCGCCTTTGCCGGACTCACCATGGCAGTCCACGCACGAATCCGAAAAATTACTGGCCGCGGCCTTCAGATCGACTTCGGCGGCGCGGGCCGGGGTTGAGGTGAAAGCCGGCGCTAAAAACATCGCTACCGCCGCCGCCAAGGGCATCCAGCTCCATCCCTTCGATCGAATTTTGGCCGGTGAATTTTCTGACATGACCATTCTACTCCTCTACTCCTTCTTTTATTTGGAACGTTTCGCGTCGCAATCAAACGTCGCGACGAAAATCCCTAAGTATAATCGGTTGATACGCTATGGTTGGAGCAAGGATAGCATGTTCCGGTTCTCCCAGTACATTAGGCTCCCTTCATCCGCGTACTTCAAAGCATCAGCAATCAACATTTATTCCAAGTGTTTGTCAACCGTAATCCAGTTTTCCCGGTCCGCGACCTCCTCCGGTCGTCCTTCACGCTCCCGGGCCACCTGCCAAAATCTCCACGCGAGCGCGGCATTTGCCCTCCGCGCTGCTGCGCGCAACCGTTGAAATCAGCACCAACGCCGCAGCCATTGCGCGCCACCTGCCCACGGCAGTGCGGCGACCTCCGCTTACTTCGGCTTGTCGCCGCCCCCCGCCAGCTTGCGAAAGGGCTCGAGCAGATCGATTGGGAGCGGAAAAATGGTGGTCGAGTTGTGCTCGGTCGCGATCTCGGCCAGCGTCTGCAGGTAGCGAAGCTGGAGCGTGATCGGACTTTTGCCCATGATTTCCGCCGCCTCGGACAGGCGCTTCGCCGCCTGAAATTCGCCCTCGGCCGCGATAACCTTGGCGCGCCGTTCGCGCTCGGCCTCGGCCTGCGCGGCGATCGCGCGCTGCATGTCCTGCGGCAGGTCAATGTTCTTCAACTCGACGAGTATGACCTTGATTCCCCACGGCTCAGTATGGGCATCGATGATCGACTGGATGCGCGCGTTGACTTTGTCGCGCTGGCTTAAGAGTTCGTCGAGTTCGGTCTGTCCGCCTACGGAGCGCAGCGTGGTCTGCGCGAGCTGCATGGTGGCGAACAGGTAATTTGCCACCTCGGTAACCGCACGCGACGGATCGGTCACCCGGAAGTAGAGCACCGCGCTCACCTTGACGGTCACGTTGTCCTTAGTGATAACGTCCTGCGGCGGGACGTCGAGCACGACCGTACGCAGATCGATCCGGACCATCCGCTCAATCAAGGGGATCACGTAAATTAAACCCGGGCCGCGGTACCGCATGAGCCGCCCGAGGCGGAAGACCACGGCGCGTTGGTATTCGTTAAGGATTTTGACGCCGCTCAGAATAAAGATTGCGACGATGAGGACGATTATACCGGATACCATTGCGATTCTCCTTGTGCGATAGCGGCGTTCATGTTCTGGTGCTCCAGTTCAATAGGTTGCTGGAATTTAATCCGCGTCAACATACGGCGAGCAGGCCGCAAAAACAAGCCTGATAGCGGCGTGATAGAAGTGTTGTAACCATTGGTCATCGGCCTACTCGGTCCAAAAGGCGATCAGAGTAAGCACCAGCAGGGAAAAGCCGATTCCGACCGAAATAACCGCGATCAAGCGGGCGAAATTCTTGAGCCAAAGGGGAGGCGGGTCGGCGCGCAACATTTCCAGGGCGCCGGACTCGCCAAGGCGCGAATAATCCAGGGGGCGTTCGTGCTGGTATTCCCCAGCGCTCACGCGGCCGGTAAATATCACTGAGTCGAGCGGAAATTCCTCAGGGCGCAGGTGGGAATTAAAAAAGTGGACGACGAAGATGAACCAAACGGCGAGCAGAGCTTCCTCACCGTGAATCAGGAGCGCGATATTGAGAACGTAGCCGGGCACGAAGCGGGCAAAGAAAGGTCCGAACCACATCATGTAGCCGGTGACGCCGATAATCGCCATTCCCCAGAACACCGCCCAATAGTCGAACTTCTCCCAGTAAGCAAAGTGGTCGAATTTGGGCCGCGGACCCATCCAAAGAAACCAGCGCAGCATCTCAAGAAGGTCAGCGGCGTCCTTGGGCTGCGGAGTCATCGAGTATGGCCCCCAAAAAAGGCCCCGATCCTTCTTTATCATCGCCCTGTAGAGGATATCTCCAATATGGTAGAGGAAGCCGGCTGATATGAGCACGGCACAGAGCTTATGCAGAGATAGGACCGCGGTGAATCCGCCGGCGATTTCCGCCAGCCACTTTGCCCAACCCCGCTCGCTGAACCGCAAGGTCATTCCGGTGGCAGCAAGACCCAAAAAGGTTACGATCACCAAGCCGTGCAGGTAGCGCTGCCCCAGCGTGAAACGAAAATAATGGCGGTCTGAATCGTTACTGTTCACCGCTCACTCCATTGTCCTTCCCCTGCGACCCGCCAATCGACGACCGCGCAAGCCATAGCGCCGTGTGCACGCCGAAGAAAAGGAAAACCACCAAAAGCAGTAAGTTCATGAAGAGGGCCGCGTAATATAAACCCGGGTTCTGCTTCCGGTCGTGCGGATTGGGATGTGGCTCGTAGCTGACAAAGCTCGCGGTTACGCCGTGATGGCACTTGCCGCAGGTGGTTTGGAGGTTGGCCGGCGCGACCTTGGACTTGGGATTGGAGGCCCGAAGAATTAAGTGAGAGCCATGGCAACTCCAGCACCGTGCCGTGGCGACGAAGCCGAGCTCGGTCACCTGGCCGTGGAAAGTATCGTGGTAGCTGTGCAGCCTCGCCTTGTGACAGTTGCCACAGGTGGCGACGGTTTTGAGTTGCCAGTTCTTGACGTCCACCTGGGCAATCTGATGGGCGGTATGGCAATTCGTGCATACCGGAGCATTCGCGCGCTCGGCGATCATCGCCATGCCGTGCGCTCCGGCAAGGTATTCGACTTGGACGCCGGCATGGCACGCGCCACAGGTGGCAGGCACATTTTTAGGGAAGGTCCGGCTCTTCGGGTTCTTTCTGCTGAGAATATCGTGCGCCCCATGGCAACTGGCGCAGGTGGCGGCCACCAGGAGCCCGTCGCTGGTCAGGGCGAAGCCGTGAATCGAATCCATGTAAAGCGTGTACACGTCCGGAAAGCCATATTTCTTGGCAAGCTCGGCGTTTCCGTGGCACGTGCCGCAGGTGCGCGGCAGGTTGAGCGGATAGACTCGCGACTTCGGATCAGTCTTAGCGAGTATGCCGTGGGGGTTTCCGTGACAATCGAGGCAGGCCGGAAAGCGCTGCTTCGTCTCCCGCTTGGCGATTGCATGAACGCTGCCCGCGTAGGCCGAAGTTTGGCTCGGGTGGCAGCCGGCGCATGAAACCGGCTTGACCGAATCGGGATGTGGAAAGGCATGGATGTCAGAATGGCAGGAGACACAACCCAGCGTCGAATGGACCGAGGGCTGGTAAATCTCCGCATTGACGTACACGCTAACCGGCCGCGCCTGCAACTTGGCGCTAGCCTTCAGATTATGGCAGCCCAGGCAATCCTTATCGGTGAGCGCCTTCGTCGTGGAAGCGGCCTTTGTCGGAGCGGCCTGCGTCGTGGAAGCGGCCTTCGTCGGAGCGGCCTGCGCAATCGCTACCGCAGACAGCAGCAATGCCGCGATAGCGCACGCGGTGCGCCCAAGCCCGCTAACCATCCGCCGAGAGCTAACCGTCCGTTTTGATCCGTGCGCCATTTGTCTCTCTCGCCCGCGCCGATTCGCTTACAGCACGCCTCCGGTGTGACAGGTGCTGCAGGTCGTGTCGCCTACATCAATCAATTGGATGCTTGAACTCGGCGACACTGGTGGGAGTTGCAAGGACGGTGTGACAGGAATCGCATTGCTGGGGTATCACCCGGCCATCAGCGCTGACGTGCTGCCCGTCGTGACAGCGGAAGCATCCCGAGTAATAAAGGTGGCCGATGTTGTTGGGATGCGTGCGCCAGTCAACCCGCATATACGGAAACACGTTTGTTTTGTAGATCTGCTGCACGGCGGCGATGGCAGCCCGGATTTGCGGCCACTTCGCGGTATAAATCTGGGCATAGCGATTGCGGTAAAAGGTATCGAGGGCGGTTGCGATTCCCTCAGCCGCCTGTTCCGACGAGCTGTAGCGCTTAACCAGGGCCTTGACCGCCTGCCTCTTCAAGAAGGGAAGCGTAGGGTCGAGCTGGCCCACTTCGAAGGCCTCATCGACCGCCTGATCGGGCGGAATGAAACTTATGGGACGGGCGGGAATGGCAGCTCACGCAGTCCATCGCCTGGATGGGAATCGCCGCGATCTGCTTTGGGCTCAGCGAACTGCCCTTGGCCAGGTATTCCGTGGTCCTTCCGTCAGGGGTACTTACTTTTACCCAGGGAATCACCTGGGACTGCTTGTCAGTAGCCGCGAACCATACTTCGTTGGCAATGTTCATGTGCCAGTGGATTCCGGTGGCGTGGCCGAACTCGGCAGATCCTCCTCCGGTCTTGATCAGCATCTGGATGCGCGTGGGCGTGTTCTTCTCGTCGTAACCGTAATGCGCGAAGACCTTGAGTTGCGCGCCGTAGAACTTCTGCGGCCAATGGCATTGCTCGCAGGCTGCCTGAACCGGGCGCAAATCCTTGATCGGGGTTTCAATCGGTCTGGGGTACTTGTCGAACATTACCGCATAGACCTGATAGGCGCCCGACAGCTTGGAGCGAACAAACCAAGTGGCGCCGGGTCCGACATGGCAGCCCGCGCATGGGACCCGCGCGTGCGGCGAATCCTCGTAGGCGGTGAATTCCGGCTTCATCGGGACGTGACAGGTCTGGCCGCAGAACATCACCGAGTCCGTGAACTGGTAGCCTTCGTAGCTTGCCACCATGGTGAGAGCCACGAAAAAGAACGAAAAGCCTATCGCGCCGAGAAAGCCGCGCCGAACCGAAGGCTCGTTGAGATCGAGCTTGGGAAAGGGCGGCAACTCACCCGGCAAATACTTCCGGCGCCGCCGCCGTTCGAGCAGCATCCCGGCCGGAATCAGCAACAGGCCGAAGATCATGATGGCCGGACCGATCAGGTAGGCAAAAATGCCGACGTAGGGGTTCAACTCCACCCCTAACAGCGTCATGCCAATCAGGGAAAGAATATCCGCCAAAATGATGACGGCGATGATCAGGCCGGCGATGCTCAGCCGATTGCGAGCCAAGCTTGGCAATAGGCGCTCGGCTTCGGCGCCATTTTGCTCTTCCGGGCGCTCCGATTCCGGCGCGCCCGGCTCATCTCCGCTCGTTTGCATTTTCCACCTGCGTTGCTTCTTTCTGGAATCTAAGGAAGCGACGCCCGGTTTCAGAGCGGCAAGCGGTCCGATCCATGGGATCGGACCCGCTTGTCCTGGGTCGCTCTCTGCTGAGGTTCAGTCGGTTAGCCGTGCGAAACCTATCACTTGGCTGCTTTGGGTCGTCAGGGCGAGCGCGAGTACAATTGCTCGAGCGATCCGGCCGGTGAACTGCAATCCGGCCGCCGCCTAAGTCTGCTCGCTTCCAACCCCGCGCGCCCGGGCTCATTCTGAAGCCTGGCGCGCGTCGCTACTTCTTGCACAAGGTTCTGACGTACTCAACCATTGCCTTGATCTCGTCGTCCTCCATCGCATCGCCATAGGGAGTCATGAACTTGCTCTTGCCCACCGCCAAGCCGCCTTCCTTCAGCTCCTTGAACATGTCGTCGTCAGTAACCTTGGCCATCTTGGCGCAATCGGTCAAATCTCCGCTGGCGACCAGCTTGCCGTCCTTGTCTTTCAGTTCGGCCGCTTTGGGGCCGTCGCCCTTGCCCTGCGGGCCGTGACACTTAGCGCACGTATCCTTGTAACTGCTGGCCGCGGCCGTGAGATCGGCTGCGCGGGCGGTGGTTGAGATCAACGCCAGCGCTGCAACCGCCGGTATAGCCGACGCGGTCAATATCCACAGTCTCGATCGAATCTTAGTTGTCAAGCTCTTCGACATGGCTTCTCCTCCGTCTTGTCGCTTCCATTTGGGGTGCCTGCCATAACCAACAGACGCGTTCAGCGGCTCACCGCCCGCTAGGGCGTGGCGCGCGTTGCTACTTCTTGCACAAGGTTCTGACATAGGCGACCATCGCCTTGATCTCATCGTCCTCCATCGCATCGCCATAGGGCGTCATGAACTTGCTCTTGCCCACTGCCGCGCCGCCCTCTTTCAGCTCCTTGAACATGTCGTCGTCAGTAACCTTGGCCATCTTGGCGCAATCGGACAAATCTCCGATGGCGACCGGCTTGCCGTCCTTGTCCTTCAGTTCGGCCGCCTTGGGGCCATTGCCCTTGCCCTCTGGTCCATGACACTTAGCGCACGTATCCGAGAAACTGCTGGCCGCGGCCGTGAGATCGGCTGCGCGGGCGGTGGTTGAGATCAACGCCAGCGCTGCAACTGCCGGTACAACCGACGCGGTCCATATCCACAGCCTCGATCGAATCTTTGTTTTCGAACTCTCCGTCATAGCTACTCTCCTTCCATTGCTTTTCCGCCATTTGATTTGCGGGCCGGGCCGCGGCGGAAGATAGGTTATTCGTTGTTTGTCCCAGCCTTTCGCTGTTCGTACTACAATAGGTTTGGCCTAAAATTTGTACTTCAGGGTTATGAATCCGACATTGGCGTTGTAGGAACCCAGGTCGGTGTTGCCGAGAAATGTCGAATTTGCGCTTGCGTGGGGCATATAGTTCCCCATCTGGTCCACCATGAAATTCTTTTCGCTGGAGCAGCTGAAGTAGTAGCCGACGTTGATCGCGACGTTGTCGCGCAATTCGTACTCGTACTGAATCATCAACTCGTGAAACTGGCTGCCGACATTGGGATAGTTGATCGCCGGCGTTGCCGCCGCTGTATCCCCCGCTTGGTGGGTGCTGTTGCTGCCATCCGTGTACGTGTACTGGAGTTTCAGGTGCGACGGCCGCCGCAGGATGCGATTCTGGGGTATCGCGATGTCCATACCGAGATCGATATTCTGGCCCTGGTTGCGGCCCTTGGCCGTCCAAACCGGCGTTTTTCCCGGCGGAGGCTTCGGCGCGGGGAGTGTGCTCTCATCAAGCGATCGTGTGTTCCAATCGTACGCTTGCCATGCGTAGTCGCTAAAAAGGTGCACGCCTTGAAGCGGATCCCAACTGGCACCCACCGACGGTGAATAGCTTGAAGTGTGCTGCAGGCCGAAGTCGGTCGAGGGATAGTTATAGTCGTCGTAATTAAAGGCGGTGAACAGCGTCAGGGTTTCGATCGGCTGCACGGAGGCATAGAGCGAAGTCTGGTTCACATCGAGCGTGGCCTCGTCGAACCGCCGGAGGTCCTGAAACTCCTCGATCGCTCCCGGGATGCCGCCCAGCACCTGGACCAGGTCAGCGCGGTTATTGTTGTATCCCGGCGAGTCGCGGTGCGCGTGCTGGTAATCCGCCCGGAAAGTCAGCCAAGGGTATGGATTCCAATCGAGCGCGGGTCCGTAGCTGAGTTGATCCTGCTGCAGCACCTCCAACCCGCCGTTGTGATTGGTCTGCCACTTCATATTAAAGTGCGCGGCTATAGTATCAGTCACGCGGTAGGTTGGCTCGAGGCTGACGTCCTGCTCCGAGAATGAAAAGGGATAAGCGGTGAAAGCCGTCTGCGCGTCCGCCACGTCATTGAGCGACTTAACGCCGGTGAAGGTGACCGACGGCGTCTGGTTGTCATAATCGAAATAGGAATAGGTCGCCTTTAGATCCAGCGGCTCGATAGGATTGCTGTCGATCGTGAGGTTGGCGAAGAAAGGACGCACGTCACCGCCGAGGCTACTGGGCGCTCCGACCGACCTTAATGACTGCTGCAGCTTGCTGTTGCTCGTAAGCGGGATGAAGGGAGCGTCCTGGAGCCAGAATCCGTACTCGAGGCTGCCCATCACGTGCGTATTGAGTGGAAGCTGACCAGCTCCATTCACGATGAAGTTGTGCGCTTGGTTGTTCGGGTACATGGCTGCCCGTCCCTGGCAGGGGCCCGTCATCCCGGTGGAGGTGAAAGTTGCCGAATCCGTGCATGCGCTGCCTACCCCGACAGTAGCGGGGTTGTCCCAAGTCAGGGTGGAGTAGTCGTCAACGAAGAAGGACCCCTGGTACTGGAAACCGATCAGCCATCCGTTTTTCGCGTATTCCACGCCGGTGCCGAAGTTATAGGTGTAGTACTGCGTCGGCGCCCAGAGTTCGTTAACTTTGTAAGTTCCCGGGCTGGAGCCAAACAGAAAGCTGCCGCCGAAAGGCTGTTGGCCGGTGGGATTCTGCAAATCCATGTTCGCACTGAAGCTCAGCGACGGCGTCGGCGTATAGCGCACGTTGATGTCCGCGACACCTTCGAGCAGGCTCATGTCGAACGGTTTGCTGTTCGCTCCCAGCCAGGACTGGAGGGCGGCGCCGGTACCGGTGGGCTTCGAGGACAGAGTGAAGTTGCCACCATTTTCGTCGTACGGCGTGCTCGCGACGTGGTCGCTGAAGAAGTGCGGTATCTCGAAGAATTTTGCCTGAACATCGAGCAGACCGTACTCACCGAAGCGCAGCGAATACATCTGGTTCTTTTGTGCAACGTTGACCGCGTCGAACTGGACGTAGTAGTTCTCCGCCTTGTCGCCCAGGATCAACTGGAGTTTCGGGACGATGAACTGCTGCGCCAGATCGCGGTACTCCTGATACTTCGCCACGTCGTTATAGGGGACAGGCTGGGGAATGGCGCCCGCCTCAACCGAACCATCCGCCGTGAATTGCCCGAGATCGACCTGTGCGAGCGCCGGCGAGACCACCGACAACACCAGCGCCATCGTTCCACATCCGGCTAACAACCGCTTCAGGTTCATGACCTTCCTCCCGGGCCGGCTGCAAAACGCAGTGCGGCCGAGCGATGCCGTGCCTGCTCTGCCTCCCGCTTCAGCGTGTGAAATATCTCCCGCCCGGCGAGTTCGAGCCGTGTATCTGCGAATGGCAATTGGCGCATTGCTGGTTGATCACATAAATTTGCCCCCTCGCATGGGGCGAACTCGGATGATGTGTGCCGATGTGGCAGCGCTGGCAGAGCACCGGCATGTTGATCACCAGCATGTGCTGGTTGACGCTGCCGTGCGGCGTGTGACAATTGGTGCAGTTCATCGCCACCGGCGCGTGCATCCACAGGAACGGCCCGCGCTTTTCGGCATGGCAGCGGTAGCAGACCTCATTGACCGTCGCCGCCCGCAATTGCTTCTGATACGGTCCGCCGTGCGGGTTGTGGCAGTCGGTGCACACCATCAACCCTTCGCGCAGCGGCATGTGCGACGGCAAATTGATTTCCATCTTTTTGTCGAGATGGCAGCGCAGGCAAACCTGGGTTTCGGGGCGCGTAACGACGAACGGATTGACGAATTCCGTGCCCAGCGGTGACTTCTTCAGTTGCGGCTGCGGCAGCGCGCTCGCCGTCACCGGACACATCACGGCGTGGCAATCCACGCATCGAATGCCGCGTGAGGCGTGGGTGCTCGCCTGCCAGAAGCCGCGCGCGCCGTTTTGATGGCATGCGAGGCACCGGTCGTTCTCAATCTTGATGTCAGTAAAGGAGGTCTCACGAAAAGTCACAAATCCCGGCGACGGCTTCCTCGGATGGCGTAAGTGCTGGCGGCCGGGACCATGACAGGCCTGGCACGCAAGCCCTTCCTGCTCGTCGCGCGGCCGGCCCATCATAACGTGGCCCATCATTGTCCGCCGGAAGGACTTGACCTTTACATCATGGCAACTGGTGCAGCTGTCATTTTCGACGTAGCCGGGCGGCAGGTTGGTCCCCGATCCCACGGCTTGGGAAAGCAGGGTGCCTTCCGCGCCGGTTGCGGGGAGCGACGAAATCAGGCAGGCGCCCCCAAGCGCGACCAGTGCCACCAAAAGACCTGCCCAAAACTTTCGCGAGTTGTGTTCCCCCTCCATCTTGCCGTCTCCGTTTCGAGCGCCTGCCGTCGGCAAACGCGCCCGTCTAGCGGTTTACCGCTGGCGGTTACACATGCTCCTCGCAACGACGAGGTGCCCCAAGCGCGGGACAACTGCATCCAAAAGGCGATATCATCGTCTCCAAAAGAACCATCATAGTTTTGGGCCCTTGGGCGACGGCCTTACGGGCCTTAGGAAAAATGCCCTCTCATTACTGTTCCTAAAAACCTCAGTCTGCCAAGTAAGCAAAAATTATACCGCTCGCAAACCATTTCTCGATTCTTGCCTGTACTCCAGACAGCTTTCGTTATGCAAGATTCCCGGGCATGTTTTTTCCACAGTTTTTCCAGTGGCGCCGGAAGGCCCGGCGGGCTCTGTATAGACCTCATACGGCGCCGGTGATCAGCGCGGATGAGCGCGAACAAAATAGGGTTCTATCGCGCGCTCGCGCAGCCTGCCGCACGAGCGAGTGCGGCACGCCCGAATCGTGTTGATCTCGGCGCAAGGCGCATCCGATCAGACCGTGTCCATGCCGCTAGCGGATCGCAAGGATCGATAACGCGCGTTTCGAACGCGCGTTATCGCAGGCTAATTGAGTGAATGATCGGAAAAGTCAGTGACGCGAGCGGGTCAGGAAATCTTGTCGGGCTTGATGGCGTCTGCGGCCTTCGCCTCGTCGGGCTTGGCTACCGTCTTGGCCGCATCGTCGGGCTCGTTCATCGCGCGCTTGAAATCGCGAATCGCTTTGCCCATCGCGCCGCCGACATCGCCGAGCTTGCTGGGCCCGAAGATGACCAAAATGATCAGCAAGATGATGATCAAGTGCCAGGGCGCTAAAAGATCTCCCATATTTTTCTCCGGGCCGGCTGCCGTTTAGCCAGCTCACCAAAAAGTCTATATCCTTGAGTGCCGGATTGCCACGCCTGTACCCATCCCCTCACGCCGAGCGCGCAGGCTCCTGATGCACGGGGCTGTCGCCGTCGAGGTGGTAGCGCTGAACCTTGCGATAGAGCGTCGAGAGATGAATCCCGAGCACCTGCGCGGCCTTCACCTTGTCGTTTTCGACCTTCTCGAGCACGCGTTTGATATGCTCGCGCTCAAGCTCCTCGAGCGTGAGCCCCGTGTTCTCGATGCTCGCCATCACGGGCGACGTGCTGCGCAGCTTGTCAGGCAAATCGTGCGAGTGGATTACGTCGGTCTCGGCCAGAATCGCGGCGCGCTCGACGGCGTTTTCGAGCTCGCGGACGTTGCCCGGCCACGCGTAGTTGATGAGCAGGCGCATCGCGCCCTTGGAAAAGCGCATCGCAGTTCGCGGCAACGACTTTTCGTACTTGCGCAGGAAATGGTTGGCGAGCAGGGGAATATCGTCCTGGCGCTCGCGCAAACCGGGCAGGTTGATGTTGATGACATTGATTCGGTAGAGCAGTTCCTCGCGGAAGCGCCCGGCCTTGACCTCGGCTTCGAGGTTGCGATTGGTGGCGCACAGCACGCGCACGTCAAACGCCACCGGATCGTTGGCGCCCAGCGGATAGACCTCGCGCTCCTGGAGCGCGCGCAGCAGTTTGACCTGCAGCGCGAGCGGCAACTCGCCAATCTCGTCGAGCAGGACGGTGCCCTTGTCGGCGGCCTTGAGCAGGCCCACCTTGTCCTGCCCGGCGCCGGTGAACGCGCCGCGTTTGTAGCCGAACAGTTCGCTCTCGAGCAGGTTCTCGGGCAGCGCGCCGCAATTGATCGGCAGGAAGCGGTTGTTGGCGCGGTCGGAGCTGAAATGAATCGCGCGCGCGACCAATTCCTTGCCGGTGCCGGACTCACCGGTGATCAACACGCTGGTGTCGGTGCGCGCGACTTTTTCCATGACGCGGAACACGCTTTCGATCGCGTCGCTTTTGCCGATGATGCTCTCGAAGCGATACTTCTCGCGCAGTTCCTGGCGCAGAAAACGGTTCTCCCTGAACAGCGCCTTGCCCTCGAGCGCGTTGCGCATCACCTTTTTCAGGTGATCGTTGGCAAACGGCTTGGTGATGTAATCGTAAGCGCCCTGGTGCAGCGCCTCGACGGCTGACTCCACGCTGGCGTACGCGGTGACGATTATTCCCATCACCTGGGGGTCGAGTTCGCGCATCTTGCGCAGCAGATCGAGTCCGCTGCCGCCGCTGGTCAGGTTAAGGTCGAGAATCGCAAGATCAATTTTTTCTTTTTCGAAGATGTGCAGCGCGACTTCGGCGGCCGGCGCCTCCGTGACCTCGTAGCCTTCGCTGCGCGCGAGCTGAACGATGATCGAGCGCATCAACGGTTCGTCTTCGACGATCAGCAGCCGGTAAGGTCCGCGTTCCTGCGCGGTCCATGAAGCGTCGTTGTTCATCGCGTTTCGATTCTCAAGACGCGGCCATGCTCGCTGCCTGCTCCGCGCGGACCGAATCCTCGGCGGCCGCCAGCGTGACGGTGATGGCGGTGCCGCGGCCGACCTCGCTGTCAATCCGAATGGTGCCCTGATTGGACAGGATCATGCGCTGGCATAGCGACAGCCCCAGTCCAACCCCGGCGCCCGCGGGCTTGGTGGTGAAGAATGGATCGAACACGCGCTCCAGATGTTCGCGCGGGATTCCGATGCCGTTGTCCACCACCTTGATCACCACCCGGTGCGATTTGTCCGCGCCCTGTCCGGCGCGCTGGTTCTCGGTGATCACCTTGATCACGCCGCCCTCGGCGGGGGAGGCGTCAGCGGCATTGAACAGCAGATTGAGCAGCACCTGCTGAATTTCGTTGTCGTCGGCGAACGCGCGGCGCAGGTCGGGAGCAAGAATGGGTTCAACCCGGACGCCGCTGAAGCGTTTGTTGTAGTTGATGAGTCGCAGCGTCTCGGCGATCAGCCCGTTGACGTCAACCGGCTTGCGTTGCGCGGTGGTGGGTCGCGCGAAATTCACCAGGTCCTTGAGCGTGCTCGAGATGCGCGTGATCTGGGACAGGATGGTGTGCAGCGTGGTGCGCCGCTGGGGGTCGTTCTCGCCGGTCAGGATCGATTGAACCAGCGATGAGATCGACGCCAGCGGGTTGTTCACCTCATGCGCCACGCCCGCCGCGAAGGTGCCCGCCGCGGCCAATCGTTCAGCCTTGATCAGCGAGTCGAGCATGTCGCGGCGCTGGGTTACGTCGCGCAGGATCATCTGGACGAATTGCTTATTGCCGTAGGTGATCAGCGCGGAGTTTACGTCGAAGAAGAACGGCCCGATCGGAAATTCCGAGGTCTGCGCCGAACCTTGGCGCAAAACCGTCTCCAGGCTCTCGATCACTCTTGCCCTTAGCTCCGGCGGTACGAAATCCGGCAGCGGATATCCAATAATCTGCATCTTTTCATGGCCGTGGTCATACCAACTTCGTGAAGCTGGCGGTGCTTCCGTTTGATGGAGTCGCAGGGCGGCCGCATTCAGCCCCGTCACGATCCAGGTATCCGCTTCGATCTCATACATTGGATCGGGCGCGTGGTCGATCGTGTTGCGGTACTTCTCTTCCGATTCGCGCAGCAACCGTTCGCGCGATTCGATGTAGAACTGCGAGACCATCAGGCGCCGCTCGTCGATTGCCGCAACCACCAGGTCGCGCACCCGTTCCATCGCGGGACCGGTCATCGAAGATTTTACGTGATTGAGAATTATTTGCTTGAGCGCGATGTGGATAGTGTTGAACTGAGAGGGTTTGGCCCGCGCCAGCATCCCTTCCTGGCAATGCTTGCGCAGATAAACGTACGTGCAAATATCGTCGGGATCGCGCAGGTGATCGCCCAGCCGGATGAGCGCATTGACCAAACTGGCTCTGCGCCCTTTCTCGTCGTAATCGGAGCGGACGTCGGTAATGGTCGCTATCGCATCTACCCACTGGTCGACGATGCCGTCGAAGTGCCGGTCGATCAGATCCGCGGCCTCGGCGCGGATCTGGATGCACTCGGGCGTGCGGCTCCAAATTGTCGGACCCCATAGGCGCGACAGCGATTGCTCGATCTCAGCGAGCTGCTGCCTTATCGCCTGCAGTTCTTCGGGGGTGGCCTCAATTGGTGCGTCGGTTGGTTCACGGTGTCGTTTGAACTTTGATGGTTTGAAGCATCCACAAGCGAGCAATAGTTTCATTGCGGTAAAACCCGGCGGGAGGATTCCAGCTTTGATGTGTCAACCAACTGACGTATAACATTCGCAAAATAACCAATCTAGCGTGTCTGTTCGGGCGGCATCCTGCCTGATTTTGCACCCTGCGAATCCTTCGCTCCGACTCCGCCCGAGGCGCAAATCGTACAGCGCTCATCCCAATTGGTTTGTGCGAGGTGGCTGTTTGCCGAAAAACCCTCATAATCACTGGATTTTCCCCGGTGGCATGGCTTTGGCACTTAGGTCCTCATCAAGAGGACACCTACGTCGATGCTTTCCAATTCCGGTCCTGTTCAACCACAAAACGTCACCCCACACGGTAAGTTCTTTTCCCGCGCAGGACAGAAGTTTTTTTTCAAGGCGATGCGCCTCGCTGACGTGAGCGCAACGCTCGATTTTGCTCACAAGCTCAAACTAAGAAAGCGGCTCGACGATCTCAGAAGCGCGCACACGACCGGCGTGGTGCTGACCGAAGCGCAGTCGCAGCCCTGCCTGGACCTCGCGGCCCAGTCGGGACTTGTCGCCATGGTCGAGTTGACAATCACGGCGGACGAACTGACGAGCCGCCGCGGATGGAAATCCGTGGTCTCGCGAATCGCGCATACCGCGAACATCTTCGCAACGCATCCTGCCCTGGCCGGTTACATCCTCGACTGCGAAATCGGCCAGGACGTGCTGCGCGCGGGCGGACTCGAAAACGCGCGGCGGCGCCTGCGCGCCGTGGTGAAGACGATCAAGGAACGCGCGCCGGAGGCGATTGTCGGAATAAAGGTGCGCCCGGAAACCCGCGCCCTCTCAATCCTCGAAGAAGATTTTCTTTACGCGGAAATTCCCGCGCTCGAGCCGGTCGAGATTCGCGATTTCGTCGTCGCCTTGCATAACCTCGCGGAAGCGCGCCCGGTGGTGATCGAATTCAAACAGGCATCGCCGGGGCAGGACGAAGCGGTAGCAGTGGCGTTCGGCACGGGTGCGGCTGGCGTGGTTGCTCCTCCCGTTCCTGCTCCGGCTTCTCTCGACTGGCTTGGCGTGCGCATGATGCGCGCGTCGGACGTGATGCCGTTCGTGACGCTCAACGGCACCTGCCCGCCGCGGCCGCCGAAGATGCCGATGGTGTCGGTGGTGGTTTGCGCGTACGACGCCGAGCGCACCATGCGCGATTGCCTGGAGTCGCTGCGCCGCCTCGACTACCCGAATTTCGAGGTCGTCATCGTCGATGACGGCTCGCGCGATCGCACCGCTGATATCTCGATGGACTTTCCGGAGTTCCGCCTCATTCGCCAGCCCAACAAGGGGCTGGGCTTCGCCCGCAACGTCGGGATGCAGGCGGCGCGCGGCGAAATAATCGCCTACACCGATTCGGACTGCGTCGTCGATCCGCATTGGCTGACGCTGATGGTCCGCTCGATGACCGAAAACAACTTCGACGGATGCGGCGGACCGAACTACGCGCCGCACGAAGACGGCTGGATCGAGGCCAGTTGCGCCGCATCCCCGGGCGCGCCGTGCCATGTCCTGATCGCCGAGGATCGCGCCGAACATCTGGCGGGCTGCAACATGCTCTTCGCCAAGGCGGCGCTCGCAAAAAGTCGGCGGATTCGATCCGCAGTTCACCTCCGCCGGCGACGACGTTGATATATGCTGGCGGATGCTCGACGCCGGCTTCAAGCTCGGCTTCTCGCCTGCCGCCTTCGTCTGGCACTTCCGGCGCAACACGGTCAAGGCTTACTACGGACAGCAGCGCGGCTACGGACGCGCCGAGGCGATGCTCTATCCGCGCTATCCCGAACGCTTCAACGTGATTGGCCAAATCGCGTGGCGCGGCACGATTCCCGGTCTCGCCCGCACTATTCCCGGCGGCAGCCGCAAACGCGTGCTGTGGGGGACTGCAACCGCTGGCGCGCAGACGCTGTTCGATCCCGGACTTACGCTGGCCCGGGTTCTACCGCAGACGCTCGAATGGACGATGGCCTCGGCGATCGCGCTGGTCGCGTCGATGGTGCTTGGGGTGTCGATGGTTCCCGCGGCTGCAATGCTCGCGCTCGGGCCGATTTGGGCGCTCTACTATGCGTGGCATGCGCCGCTGGAAAAATCTCACGAAAGTTTTACCGCGCGACTTCTGATCGCGTATCTTGCTTACACGGGGCCGATGGTGCGAACGATGACGCGCTACAAGACGCGGGCGAAAGCCCTGACCGGACTGGCGGGCACCGACGGCGTGCGCCAACGCCCAACCATCGACTGGCTCAGGCGTACGATCCGGCTGGACTATTGGAACGACGAAAGCATCACGCGCGACCGCCTGATCGACAGGATGCTGAAGCTGTTCGCGCGCAGCGGCCATGGCGCGATCGTCGATGCGGGATGGAACGACTACGACCTGGAAGTGCGGCCGAATCCGTGGACCCGAATCGAACTCAAGACCGCCGACGAAGAGCACGAGGCGGGCAAGGTCACCAACCGCGTACTGGCGCGAGTAAAGTCCACTCGAATCACCAAGCTGGCTCTGGCGGCAGGCGCGATCAGCGCGGGATTTGCCGCGATCGCAGGACTGCCTGAGATCGCGCTTGGCTTGGGCGCGCTCACGATGGCCGGCGCGGTGTGCATAGTTTCCGAAATGGTCGAGGCGGGACGAATCGCTCATCGCGCGACCGAGCAATGCGCGATCGAACTGAATCTCGCGCCGCTCGGCGTTCTGCTCCGTCCGGCTTCCGTCGCAAAAGATCCCGCCGCCGCCCGCAACCCCGCCCGCGCCCAACTAGCCTCCCACGACCGCCTCGCAGACTAGTTTTTTTCAGCCTACTTCCGTTCGCGTCACTGACGCGGCTAGTATCTGAGAATGCTGGTCCTCGCATGAACCCAAAAGAGCGGCCATGAGCGTTTCTTCGAGCAGCGATTGGCGAGGCGAATTCGGGATCGTCTCTGGTGGGCCGATGCTCTTCTTCGCCAGCAAAACGGAGTTGAACGCGTCCGCAGTGGGCGCCTCGCAAGGGCATGTCGTGCGACGTGCCTTCGAACCAACTCAATTGGTGCTGTTTTGCTGACGCCAGGTTCCATCAAGGCTCCACTCCGCGAATGCGGATATCGCTCCGAGTTGCTTCGGAATAATTTTCTGTTCGGACAGGACCAGACCGTACCGTTGGTGGCATTCGCTCAGTCTCCAGCGGACTCTCGCTCGGCCTGTGTGGCCGTCCTTTCAGAAACGAGCGGCCCTCGCATAGCAGTGGAGGCATGCAGGCCCCTCGGCACACCTCTAGTCTTCGTCTGTTTTCCGGACGCACTTCAATGGTGGAAGCAAGGGGCCAGCTCGGCAGAATATTTGGAGAGCATTCCAGCGAACGACGTTGAGCGATTCTTTCAGCGCCATCGAAACTCCTTCTCGCCCGACGCGGTTTACCGCGCAAAAACCTGGGGGCGTTTCCAAACGGCGTACCAGCTCAGCTTCGTTGACTTGGGACTGATGCCCGTGGTCGAAGAGCAAGTCGGCAAGTCGTTGGAGCGATTGATTGAACGTAACGTATCCGAGCTGAAGGGTCGGCTTGGCTGGGCGGAGGTCACCAGCAAACAGGGTCATTGGCTGTTGCAGACGGTTTTCTGGCTTGTTTCAGCGAAGATTCTGCGGGACAAGCAAGTCGCAAGCTTTGAGGATTTGGACCTAAACGATGTTGAAGAAGTCTTCCAGCGGTTAGGAAATCACTATGGTACGGCGCCGCTGGTAGCCGGATCGAAGAAGAAGCTTGAGGCTCTCAGTGAATCGGCTCGCATTGTCAGCCAATTCAGTAGCCTTGTTCTGACCACGACCGAAGCTCTTGCATACGTCTACGAAAACACGCTGATTTCAAAGGAGACGCGGTCGGCCCTCGCGACACACAGTACCCCATCGTTCCTCGTTGACTATGTCGTTGGCAATTTGGCTGACTGGGTAGAGGATATTCCGGTCAATGAAAGAAGCGCGTTTGAACCATCGTGCGGGCACGCCGCTTTTCTTGTGTCCGCGATGCGACTGTTGACCGAGATGCTGCCGGCTGAGAAGGCAATACCGAGTCGGCGTGGACCGTATCTGCGCAGCCGTCTCCACGGCACGGACATTGATCCATTTGCACTTGAATTAGGTCGTTTGTCGCTCACGCTTACGGATATCCCAAATCCTGATGGGTGGGATTTAACGGCCCAGGACATGTTTCTTGGAGATCGGCTCGCTGAGCAAGCAAAGAAGAACACCATACTGCTTGCCAATCCGCCTTTTGATAACTTCACGCCACAGGAACAGCGGGCTTACCGAGACCAGACGTCTGACGTGCGCTTTTTCAATAAATCCGCCGAAATGCTATGGCGGACGCTGCCACAACTGCCCGAAGGAGGCGTATTCGGGGTCGTGCTTCCGCAGACTGTCCTGCATAGCGACAACGCCCGGGATCTCCGCGAATTCCTGGTCAGCGCGTGCGAGTTAAAGGAGATTTGCCTTTTCCCTGACAAAGTTTTTTCGTTTTCGGACGCCGAGTCAGCGGTTCTGGTCGGGCGTCGCAAAAGAGTTAGCGGCGACAATAAAGTTTGCTATCGCCGTATCCGCGAACGCGAGCTGCCATCCTTCCGGTCGGATTACCCGGTTCTAGGCGCACGTACCGTTCCCCAATCCCGATTCTCCGCCGATATTTCATTTTCCTTGAGTCTACCCGATTTGGAAGAAGTGTGGAGTGCATGTGCGTCCAACCTGACACTTGGCGACGTCGCTTCGGCCGGGCAGGGCCTAGAGTATCGCAGCAAAGACTTACCACCCGGCAGCACGACGTACTCGGAGGAGCCTGTGGCCGGCAGCCAATGGGGCTTCGTGCTTTTCGACAGCGGCTTGAATCTGCACGAACTGCCGAAGCGCCACTGGATGAACCTGCACCCAAAAGTGATTCGCCGAGCAGTGAGTGGAACGACGGTCGGGACTCCGCAGGTCCTCCTTAACTATGCTCCCGCAAGTCGGGGGCCTTGGCGATTAAAAGCACTCATTGACAGGCAGGGTCATCCAGTCACCAGCAACTTTATTCCGGTGCGTCCAACGAATCCCTCATACTCAGTTGAGACCCTTTGGGCTTTGCTCAACTCCCCAGTCGCGAACGCCTACGCCTATTCGCATCTGGGTAGACGCCACAACATCGTCGGCGAGATCCGAAAAATTCCGCTGCCCAAGGTGACTTCGTTTGAAAGGGTCGAAGGTGCGGCCACCGCCTATCTCGCGGCAGCTTCGTCCGAAACGGCGTCAGCGAAGCTGGAGAGGCTTCTACTGCGCGTTGACTCCGAGGTAGTCAAGCTTTATTCGCTGCCGCTCGATCTCGAGCAACGCCTGCTTGGATTATTCAACGGATGGGAACGTGTCGGCGTGCCATTTAAACAAACTAGATATCTACCAAAGGAAGTCGAAGGCAGGATATGCCTTTCCGACTTCCTTCAGTTCGAACAAAGCTGGTCAATCACAAACCGCGAACGGGGCATGCTCATCGACAAGAGCATTTCAGGGAGGCTGAACGCGGAAGAACGGATGCATCTCGACGCACTACAAGCGTACGCCGACTATCACATTGAAAGGGTGTCTCCACGCCCCACCAATGTGCTCGATGAACTTGAAAATCGATTGTTTTCGGGCTCGCCAACGAAGGGCAAGAACGTCCGATGATCGGGTTCGAGTATCCAACCTTGCCGCATGCTAGACGGCATGGCCCCGCCGGTTACAAAGATTACAGCAGCTATCACGATTGGTTGCGCGACGAATTCACTTTCCGCTGCGTGTACTGCCTTCATCGTGAACAGTGGGATAGCCGCGGCGGGACGTTTCAAGTGGAGCACTTCGTTCCAACCAGTGTCGATCCGGATGGCGAGTGCGAGTACTCGAATCTTCTCTATGCATGTGCAACCTGCAACGAAACGAAGCAAGCCGTCCTTGGTCTTCCGAGCCCTTGCCAAGTGGCCTTCAACGATTGTCTCCGGGTCATGGCTGATGGCCACATTGATGCCCTAAACTCTGATGGAGAAAAGCTCAAACAGGTCCTGCGATTGGACAGTCAGAAGAACGTCCGCAATCGCTACCGCTGGATGCGAGCCCTTGAGGCGCTCAAGGCGAAGGCCCCCGGCCTCTACCAAGAATACATGGCGTTCCCCGCGGACTTGCCGGACCTCCGGACTAAGCGAGTCCCAGAAAACACGAGGCCCGACGGAGCCGAGAGCTGCTACTTCGTTCTTCGAGAACGCGGCGAGTTACCGGAGACGTACTAGTCTCTTTAGACTCCATCCGTCCGCGTCACCCCTGCCTCCCTGCTCAGTCTTCCAAAATTTTGTGGATCGATTCGAGCTCGCGGCGCACCTCATTGAGTGCCCGGCGCGCTTGACCGTCGATTCCGGGAGATCGCGCCGGCGCGCGCTCCGATGACGACGGTGCCGGCTTCGCCACCGGCTTGCCGGTCATCAAAGCGTCGATGCCAAATTCCTTGATGTGCTTGTTCGCGCCTGCGATCGTGAAGCCTTCGTCGTGCAGCAGGCGCTTGATCAGGCGCAGCACGTCGAGATCCTTTTCATTGTAGAAGCGATGCTTGGTGCGCGTGTGCCTGGGTTTCAGAAATGGGAACTGGGTTTCCCAAAAACGCAGCACGTAGGTCTCGACTCCCAGCGCGCGCGCTGCTTCGCCGATCTTCAGCCCGCGCTCCGGGAACAACGACATCGTGGCGCGCGCCTCCGGCTTGGATTTTTGCCGCCGAACCGATGGCTGGCGTGGCATCGGCGTCATACCGCCGGCTTGGAGCCGTTGTTAACCCGCTCCTTCAACACCTGGCTGGGCTTGAAGGAGAGGACGCGGCGGGAATCGATGGTAATCGGCTCGCCGGTCTGCGGGTTGCGCCCGCGGCGGGCATGTTTTTGATTGACGAGAAAGGTGCCGAAGCCGGAAATTTTCACTTTCTGACCGTGGCGCAACGAATCCTTGATGATCGCAAATACCGCTTCGACCACTTCACAGGCTTCCTTCCTGGAGGAGCCTACCCGCTCGTAGATCAGATCTACAAGATCGGCTTTAGTCATGCCCTGCGGCGTAACGATCCCCACCCGCTCGCGTTAGGCACGCTTAATTACCGCAACTCCGCCCCTAATCGCATCCGCGCCTGCTCGACCAACACGGCGTGAATGCGGTTAACCTCCTCATCGGTCAGCGTGCGATCCTTTGCACGGTAACGACAAGCCAACGCCACGCTCTTTTTCCCGGCCGCCACCGCCGTCCCCTCGTACACGTCGAACACCTCGACGCTTTCCAGCAGCGACGCGCCGCATTCCCGAATGGTTTTGATTACCATATCCGCCGGGAAATTTCGATCCAGCACCAGCGCCAAATCGCGCCTGATCGCGGGATATTTTGGCGGCGGCTGGAAAGTTTTGCGCGGCGAGAAACCATAGGCAATGAGCCTACTCAAGTCAAGTTCATAGACCGCGCAGGGATCGTTGAGGTCCAGGCGCATCGCCTCGGCCGGATGCAACTCGCCGATCAAACCGATCGGCGCGTCGTCGAGCGTAACGATAGCGCTGCGGCCGGGATGCAGGAACGGCGCATCGGCGCTCTCGAGAGCTTTGAACGCCACGCGCGGCGAAATTCCAATCGCTTCCAGGTACGTCTCGAGGATTCCCTTGATCGAAAAAAATCCCGCCGTGACGCTGTGCTCGCCGATTGCTGAGAGCGCGTAAGCTCCGTAGCTGACGGCGGCGAGATGATGGTGCTCGGTCGCGGCGTCGCCGTCCATGCGGAAGGTCTTGGCCGATTTCAAATGCGTGAAAGGCGCGGGCCTCGCGGTTCAAATTGAACCTGAGCGCGGTGACCAGCCCCGGCATCAGGCTCACGCGCAGCTCGCTGAGTTCCGCCGACAGCGGGTTGGTTACTTTGACCGGCCGCGTCGCGGCTTGAATCCCGCAAAAGCGCGCGTTGTCGGCGGGCGCGATGAACGCGATGGTGGCGGCTTCGGTCAGGCCGCATCCCAGCATCACTTCGCGCGTGCCCTTCAAGAACTCGCGCTCGCGATTGACGGGCGCCAGCGCAGTAACGCGTTGCGGCAGCAGGGCCGCAATGTCCTCGAGGCCGCCGAGCCGCGCGACTTCCTCGATCAGATCGGCCTGCTCGACCAGATCGGAGCGGAACGACGGGGGCACCACCGCGAGCACACCCTTGGCGCGCGTGCTCACTTGCGCGCCCAGCGATTTGAGGCGGCTCCTGGCGACGGTCGGCGGTATCGCGGCGCCAAGCAACGATTCCATCGCGCCGAGGTCGAGCGCAATCTCGCGCGGCTCGGCTTTGCGCGGCTCGAAGTCGGCGATCGGCGACGCCTCGCGTCCGCGCGCGATCCTGCGGATCAATTCGGCGGCGCGAATCAGCGCGCCGACTTGTCCCGCTCGATCGACGCCGCGCTCGAAGCGGTAACTCGCCTCGCTGCGCAAGCCCAGGCGCCGCGCGGTGCGCGCTATGGTCATCGGCTCGAAGTATGCGCTCTCGAGCAAAATAGTCCCGGTCGAATCGCCGACCTCGGAGTTGAGGCCGCCCATCACGCCCGCGATTGCCAGCGGCTTGTCGCTGTCGGCGATCAGCAGATCGTTCGGATCGAGCGCGCGCGCGACGTTGTCGAGCGTGACGAACTCGCGCGTATCGCCGGCGCGGCGGACGATGATCCTTCCGCCCGCGATTTTGCCGAAGTCGAACGCGTGCAAGGGCTGGCCGAGTTCGAGCATCACGTAGTTGGTCGCATCGACGACGTTGTTGAGCGCGCGCATCCCGCACAGTTCCAGCCGGCGCTTGAGCCACGCCGGCGAAGGACCGATCTTGATTCCGGTCATCGCGAGCGCGGCGTAACGGGGGCATAGATCGGGCGCGTCGATCGAAACCGAAACCGTGAACCGCGCGCCGTCGGGCGAGCCGGCCGAATGCGCCGCGCGGAGCCTGGGCGCGCGCAGCCGGGCGGCGAACAATGCTGCGACCTCGCGCGCCAGGCCGAGAACCGACAGGCAATCGCCCCGGTTCGGCGTGATTTCGACATCGAGCACGGTGTCGTCGAGGTGCAAATACGCGGCCACGTCGCCGCCAAGCGGCGCATCCGCGCCGAGCGCAAGGATTCCAGCCTGATCCTGCGACAGGCCCAGCTCGCGCTCTGAGCAGAGCATGCCCTCGGAACGCACACCGCGAATGACGGCTGCCTCCAGCGCCGCCTGCTTGCCGAGCTGCGCGCCGACCAGGGCGAGCGGCGCGATCATGCCGGCCTTCACGTTGGGCGCGCCGCACACGACTTTGAATTGGCCTTTTGCGCCGGCGTCCACCTCGCAAAGATTCAGCCGGTCCGCGTTGGGATGCTTCTCGACGTTGACCACCCGCGCCGCGAACACGCCCGCGAATCCCGGCGTGAGTTTTTCGACATTCTCGACCACCAGCCCCGCGTAACTGAGGCGCCGCGAGATTTCCTCGACCGGCGCGTCGATGCTGACGAAGTCTCTCAGCCAACTGAGCGGAAGCTTCATCGCACACCTCCGCTCAGCGCCGGGAACTGGCTCAAAAAGCGAAGGTCGTTCTCGAAAAACAGACGCATGTCGTCAACCCCGAGCTTCAGCAGACCCGTGCGCTCGACGCCCATGCCGAAGGCGAAGCCCTGGTACTCGCCGGGATCGTACTCGACCGCGCGCATCACGTTGGGGTGGATCATTCCGCAGCCGAGCACTTCGGTCCATCCGGAATGCTTGCAGACCGGGCATCCGGCGCCGTCGCAGAGAAGGCAATGCATGTCGAGTTCGGCGCTCGGCTCGGTGAACGGAAAATAGCTGGCGCGAAAGCGGACCGCGGTCGTGCCGAAAAACGCGCGCGCGAATTCGGTCAGCACGCCCTTGAGATGCGCCATCGTGATGCGCCCGCGTTTATCGACCATGAACCCCTCGATCTGCGTGAACATCGGCGAGCTGCGCACCGTCAGGTCGTCGCGCCGATAGCATCGTCCGGGACAAACGACCGCCAGCGGCGGGCGGCGTTTTTCCATCACGCGGATCTGGCCGTTCGAGGTATGCGTTCGCAGCAGCATCCCGCCTTCGAGATAGAAGGTGTCTTGCATGTCGCGCGCGGGATGATGCGGGGTGAAGTTGAGCGCGGCGAAGTTGTGAAAGTCGTCCTCGATATCCTGGGTCATCGCGACTTCGAAGCCCATCGACTCGAAAATTTGCAGCATTTTTTCGAGAATGTCGGTGATTGGATGGAGGTGGCCGCGCGCGATGCGCATGCCGGGCAGCGTCACGTCGAGGCGTTTTTCATTAAGCGATTTCGCCAGCGCGGCGGCTTTGAGTTTCTCGCTCAGAGTCTCGATGCGCGCTTCGACTTCGCCCTTGATCTGATTGATGAGCTGGCCGATGGCGGGGCGCTCCGCATTGGGGACCTCGCGCATCCCGCGCATGATTTCCGTAAGCTCACCCGAGCGGCCGAGCACGCGCACCCGAACCGCGTCGATTTGCGCTTCGCCGGCGTCGTCGCCGAGTTCGGCCATCGCACGGCGCCTGATTTCTTCGAGTTGTTCTCTCATCGTGATCTACCTTGCAATGTTGCACGCCCCGAAAACAAAAAACCACGTGGGCGAACGACCCACATGGTTTCCTGGTGCGCGGCGCTTTCGAACGGTGCGGCTCTATGCTGCTTTCGAGCCGAGCGCGCCAATAGCGGTGCGCACCAGCTCGGTAAACAATCCGTCGCGCTCCTGCGCCAGCTTCGCCAGCATTTTGCGATCGACCTCGACGCCCGCCTTCTTGAGCCCGTTCATCAGCGCGCTGTACGAGATTCCGCTTTCGCGGGCCAGCGCGTTGATCCGCGCGATCCAGAGCGTGCGGTAATCGCGCTTTTTCTGCTTGCGATCGCGATAGGCGTAGGTGAGGCCCTTTTCGAGCGTCGAGCGAGCCTGCCGGTAGAGTTTGCGCCCGCCGACGAAACCGGAGGCGAGCTTGAGTTGACGCTTATGACGGCGGCGCGTCTTGGGTCCGCCTTTGGCGCGAGGCATCGGAGTTGAATCCTTCCTTGGTAGATATCGGTTAAGTTAATTTTTAGTTGGCGGCATTCACGCGTACGGCATCATTATCTTGACTTTTTCGGCGTCGGCCTTGCCCAGGATACCGGTCCGGCGGAGCCGCGCTTTCTGTTTCGGATTTTTGGCCGAGAACATATGGCGGGCATACGCGTGTTTGAACTTGACCTTGCCGCTCTTGGTCACGGAAAAGCGCTTGGCGGCGGTACGACTGGTTCTGATTTTCGGCATACGATGGTCGCTTTGCTTCTTTCCTGAAATTTCCTTTTCCGGCCTATCGCGGCGTCAGCAGCACCGACATGTTGCGTCCTTCCATCCGCGGCGTGCCTTCCGCCTGCGCGATTTCCGTAACCTGCGCGATGATTCTCTCGATCAGCGCCCGTCCGAGTTCCGGATGGGTAATCGCACGGCCCCGGAACGAAACGGTGAGCTTAACACGATGACCTTCACCGATAAAGCGCTTGATGTGATTAACTTTGAAGTCCACATCATGCTTCCCGGTCGCCGACCCCATCTTCACTTCCTTGATCATGCTGATGGTGTGCTTCTTGGAGTCGTGCGTCTTTTTCTTCTGCGAGTACCGATACTTGTCGAAGTCGGTGACCCGGCACACCGGAGGCGTCGCCGTCGATGAGACCTCGACCAGGTCCAGGCCGCGGCTCTCCGCCACTTTGATCGCCTCGCGCAGCGGCAGGATTCCGACCTGGCTGCCGTCGGCGTCGATTACGCGGACTTCTTGAGCGCGAATCAGGTTATTAACGCGAATCGCGGGCTCCCTTGAGGGCGGGGTTCTGAAATCTCTTCGGATATGGCACCTCCTCCGGCTTGGTGGCCGGATGAACTTCCTAAGCCGGGATCGGCTCCTTTTTCAATAGCTCGACCAGCGCCGCAAGCGGCATCGCATTGATCTTCTCGCCGCGCAGCAGCCGGATCGACACCGATCGATCGGCGGCCTCGCGCTCACCGACCACGATCATGTACGGCACTTTGGCCAGTTCGGCCTCGCGAACCTTGAAACCGAGCTTCTCGTTGCGGATGTCGGCGTGGGCGCGCAATCCCTCGCCCCTGAGCAGGCCGGTGACTTCATTGGCGTAGGTCTCGACCTTTTCGCTGAGCGACAGCACCCGCACCTGCTCGGGCGCGAGCCAAAACGGCAGCACGCCTCCGGTATGTTCGATCAGCACGCCGATAAAGCGTTCGAGCGAGCCCAGGATCGCGCGATGAATCATCACGGGACGCTCTTCGGCGCCGGCGCTGTTGGTGTAGGCCAGGTCGAAGCGCTCGGGCATGTTGGAATCGAGCTGTATCGTCGCAACCTGCCACTTGCGCTTGAGCGCGTCGGACACGTAAATCTCGATTTTGGGGCCGTAGAAGGCGCCCTCCTTCGGATTTATCTCGTAGGTGATTTCGTTGCGCTTCATCGCGTTGCCGAGCTTGGTCTCGCTCATCTGCCATTGCTCTGCGGTGCCGAGATGGTGCTCGGGCATCGTCGCCAGCTTGAACTCGACGCGTTCGAAACCCAGCGCGCCGTAAACGTCGCGAACCATTTGGAGATTCAGCGCGATTTCGTCCTCGATCTGATCCTCCCGGCAGAAGATGTGCGCGTCGTCCTGCGACATCGCGCGCACCCGCATCAGGCCATGCAGCGTGCCCGAGCGTTCGGCGCGATGCAGCCGGCTGAACTCCGCAATGCGCAGCGGAAGATCGCGGTACGAGCGCTTCTCGGCGCGGTACACGAAAGTATGGCCGGGGCAATTCATCGGCTTGAGCCCGTAGCCGTGATGCCATCCGTCGGGGCCGGTGTCGATAGTATTCGTAACGCTGTCGGGATCGGGCGAGAGGAACATATTCTCGCGGAAATTTTCCCAATGCCCCGAGCTGTTCCATAGCTCGTTCTTGAACAGCAGCGGCGTGACCACCTCGTCGTAGCCGTAGCGCCGGTACAGGCGGCGCATGTAGTCCACGAGCGCGTTGAAAATGATGACGCCCTTGGGCAGGTAGAACGGCGAGCCCGGCGAGATCGGATCGAAGATATACAGGCCCATCTCGCGGCCCAGCTTGCGATGGTCGCGCTGGCGGGCAAGCTCGACCAGTTTCAGATGCTCTTCGAGCGCCTCCTTGCCCGCAAACGCGGTGCCGTAGATGCGCGACAGCATCGCGTTGTGCTCATCGCCGCGCCAATACGCGCCGGCGACGCTGGTGAGCTTGAACGCCTTGAGATAGCGGGTCGAGGGGACGTGCGGTCCGCGGCAGAGATCCATCCAGTCGCCCTGGCTGTAGATCGACACGCGATCGTCCGGGATGCCCTGGATTATCTCGACCTTGTATTTCTCGCCCATCGCCGAGAATTTGCGGATAGCGTCCTCGCGCGAGACTTCGGTGCGCTGGATCTTGTGGTCGGCCTTTACCAGCTCGCGCATCTTGGCTTCGATCTTCGGCAGATCCTCGACCGTGAACGGCGCAGCGGGCGCGAAGTCGTAGAAAAAGCCGTCCTCGATAACCGGGCCGATCGTCACCTGCGTGCCGGGATAGAGCGATTGCACCGCCATCGCCATCAGATGTGCGGCGGAATGACGGATTACTTCGAGACCCTCGGGCGACTCGGCCAGCACCGGCTCGACCGACGCGTCGTGATCGAGCTTGCGCGTGAGATCGACGAGCTTGCCGTTGACCCGCGCGGCCACCAGGTCGCGGCTTGGGATCCCGTTCAGTACGTCGCGAACGATGGTGCCAACCGGCACGACGCGCGATGCGCCGTTCAAGGTTACGGTTACTTCGGAACTCATCAAGCGAAGATTCTAATCATTGCGGGAAACTGGCGGGGCGAAATTCGCGCGCGCGGCTGTGGGCACTGACCTGGTAGGCACGGGCGGGATTGAACCGCCGACCTCTTCCGTGTCAAGGAAGCGCTCTCCCACTGAGCTACGTGCCTTCACGCGGCAGCGGTATTGAGTAGATACATCAAGCAACCGCTGACGGTAACCGATCTTGCGCTGGCGGGCAACCGAAGCATCGCCCATCCCGATCCCCGGTCCGGTCAGACTCGCGCGGGACAGCTCCCGGACCAGATGGTTTCGCTCTCGCGTAAGGTGAGCGGCCTCTCTAGAGCGAAGCGGGCGATCTGATCCTTGCACAGAAACGCCACCCAAGGTCGGTTTTTCGCGTACCGCAGGAACGTATCCCAGGCCTGAACCATCTGCGGTGAACCGCTGATGCGGTCGTGCGCGCTGCGAACGCGCCCGGCTTCCGATAAAGCTCTATTGCGCCAGCGCTATACGGCGAATCCGCCGCCTCTAAAATAACGGGCCAGAGATCCGCAACTCGTCGCGGCACGCTTCGCTAAACTCACGTAAGGGTTTTACCGCGTCGCTGGTCAACAACCCTTCTATCTCGTCAAACGTTCTTTTCGGCCCGCGGTACGCTTCAATGATGGCGTGAGCAATGCCTTGCGCCATTTTGACGATCTTCGGCGACGATAGAAGCTCCATCTTGCCGATCAGGGCATACAGTTCGAGCAACTTAGGGAATTCCGCTTTCTCATGTTCGAGGGCATCTGCATACAATTGCGTCGCTTCGTCTATAAAGTCCGCATATAACTTTTCCCGCTTGCTTTTATGGTGCGCCCGGTCGTCCGCTCTTGCCTGAGCATTCTGGGCCAGCCATGACGACGCCAACGTCGTCACGCCGCCGACAACTGCGCCAGCGAGCGCAGCAAGCGCGGAAAGGTATTCTGGGTTCATAGTCGCATCCTCATCCGCCACCAGTCGGGTTTTGAGAAGGCACAGCTTCCAGCATCAGGTGCGTCAGCCGCTTTTCGCCGCACGGTCGGCTGTAGGCACGGCGGACACTTGGGGCGGCTGCTTCTGCTCCGTCGGCCCCACTTCGGGTTTCTCTCCCTGACGGATACGCGCCAGCCGCTCGACGATCACAAAGAGCGCCGGAACGAGGAAGATTGCGAAGGCAGTAGAGAAGAACATGCCGGTTATGGTGACCGTCCCGATCAGACGGCGGGCTTGGCCGCCGGCGCCCAAAGCGATCCATAAAGGAGACAGGCCGATGATGAACGCGAAGGAAGTCATGAGAATGGGCCGCAGACGCACGCGGGCGCTCTTGAGCGCCGCCGAGACAATAGACTCGCCCTTCTCAAGCTCGGCTTTGGCAAACTCGACTATCAAGATGGCATTCTTGGCCGACAGACCGATCAGCATTATGAGACCGACCTGGGCATAGACGTCGTTGTCGAGATGGCGTGACCACAGGCCAAAGAATGCGCCGCATACGGCGACCGGCACGCTAAGCAGCACGCTGAAGGGCAGCGACCAGCTCTCATAGAGGGCAGCGAGGATCAGAAATACAAACACCAGCGACAGCGCGAAGACGCCAGCGCCACCGCCGGCGACAGCCTGTTGGTAAGAGATTCCATTCCAGGCATAGCCCATATCACGGGGGAGGACGTCGTTTGCCACCGAGTCCACCGCGTCCATCGCCTGGCCGGTGCTGTAGCCGGGAGCCGGCGCCGCGTATATCTCGATGCCGCGGTACTCGTTGAAGCGGGTGGTATATTCGGGCCCGAACGCCCGCTTCATGTCGACCAGTGTCGACAGCGGAACCATCGAGCCCGCGTTGTTTCGGACGTAAAACTGACCAATGTCAGTCGCGCTGATTCGGTACTGCGGCTCCGCTTCCACGAACACCTTCCACACGCGCCCGAAGCGGTTGAACTGGTTGACGTAATAGCCACCAAGCAGGGTCTGCAATGCGCTGTACACGTCTTCGATAGGAACGCCGAGCTTGAACACCTTGTCCTTGTCAACCGCAGCGAACATCTGCGGAACCGCCGGGTCGAACAGAAGGTACATAGGCCCGATCTCGGGCCGTTTTTTCGCCGCGGCAAGGAACTTCCGAGTATTATCCCATAGATAATCGACCGTTTTGCCGGCGCGATCCTGAACGAAGAAATCGAGACCGCTAGCCTGGCCGATGCCGGGAATCGCCGGCGGCAAGAATGCAAAAGCCTGCGCTTGGGGCAGCGCCGCCAGCTTGCGGTTGAGGTCAGCTACGATAGCTGGGGCTTGCAGAGCAGCGGTCCCCCGCTGGTCGTAGGGCTGGAGTTGGCAGAAATAGGTTCCGCTTCGGGGGCTGCTCAACTGGGTGAGTAAGTTTAAGCCGGAACTCGAGCTATAGTAGCGGATCGCAGGTTCGCTCCTGATGATTTGATCGATTTGCTTCATCGCGGCGTTAGTCCGCTGCAGCGAGGCGCCGGCCGGAAGTTGGACGTTAATTAGAAACCAGCCCTGGTCTTCGTCTGGCAGGAATGATTGCGGCAAAATCTTTCCCAGGCCGCCGGCAAGTACCGCAAAACCCCCTAGTACAACGATCGCCAGCACAAGCTTACGGATGAGCAGATCGCAGGTCCGGATGTAGCCATTTTGCGCGCGCGCAAAACCCGCGTTGAACATTGCGAAGAAGCGCGCGAGTGGCCCGCGGCCGGCGCCAGTGGGTTTTGGACGCAGCAGAATTGCGCCGAGAGCCGGGCTCAGAGTGAGAGCGTTGAAGCACGAGAGCAGCACGGAAAATGCGATGGTTAGTGCGAACTGGCGGTAAAGTGAGCCCGTTATTCCCGCCATGAATCCGGCCGGGATAAACACCGCGGAGAGCACCAGCGCGATTCCGACCAGCGCCCCGCCGACCTCGTCCATAGCTTCGCGCGCCGCGTCCTTCGGCGACCGTCCATCCTCGATCTTTGCCTGGATCGCTTCGACCACGACGATAGCGTCGTCCACCACCAAGCCAACGGCCAGCACCAGCCCCAAAAGCGCAAGCGTGTTGACCGTGAACCCTACCGCCGGGAAGAACATGAAAGCTCCTACCAGCGAGACGGGAATAGTAAGCAGCGGGATCAACGTCGCCCGCCAGCTTTGCAAAAAGATGTAGACCACCAGGATCACGAGGCCGATTGCTTCCAGCAGCGTCTTCACGATCTCCCGGGCACCCTCGGTGACGGGGATAGTCGTGTCCAAGGTTAGATTGGCTTTCATGTCTGCGGGAAAATGACGCTCGAGTTCGGCCATTTTGGCCTTCGCCAGGTTGGCGGCGGCGAGTCCATTGGAGGCCGGGTTCTGGAAAAGGCCGATGATCGCAGCCGGCGCTCCGTTGAAGGATGCCTGCTCCGTGTAGGTTTCCGCGCCGAGATCAATCCGGCCGACATCCTTTAGCCGTACCAGCGATCCGTCCGGGTTGGCGCGAATAATAATTTCCCCGAACTCCTCCGCGTTCATCAGGCGGCCCTGTGCGCGCACGGTGTAGGTGAGTTGCTGGCCCGGCGGGGCTGGCTCACCTCCGATCTGGCCCACGGGATTGACCACATTCTGGGCCGCGATCGCATTCTTGAGATCTGCAACGGTCAACTGAAGCTTGGAGAGGACATCTTGTGCGACCCAAATCCGCATCGCATAGTTGGACGCTCCATATAACTGGATCTGGCCGATGCCGGGAATCCGCGCAAGCTCGTCTTTGATATTGATCGCAACGTAGTTGGCCAAAAATGTTGCGTCCCAGGTCCTGTTCGGCGAACTTATCGTAAACACCAGCAACGGGATGCCGACCGTCTGCTGCGTCATCAGCCCGTAGCTGTTGACCTGTGCAGGCAGGCTCGCGGTCGCCTGGGAGAGCCGGTTCTGGACTTGGACCTGGTCGATATCGACATCACTGCCAACTTCGAAACTGACCTGCAGCGTCATCGACCCGTCGTTGCCGTTGATGGACTGCATGTAGATCATGCGCTTGGCGCCGTTGACCTGCTCCTCGATCGGGGTGGCGACGGAAGCCTCGACGGTGAGCGCATCGGCGCCGGTATAGATCGCCGTGGTCTGGACCTGAGGCGGCACGATGTCGGGGAACTGCGCGATTGGAAGCCGGAGCGCCATCACTGCACCGGCGATAACGAAGAAGATCGAAATAACGACGGCAACGATCGGGTGATTGATGAAAAACTTCGACACCGCTCTAGCTCTGGGGGCTTGAGGCCGCGCCGGGCGAGGGCGCTTCGGCGGCAGATCCAGGTGTACTCTCCGGTGCAGGCTGGGCGGGGATAACACGCGGTTGCACTTCCATCCCGTCGTGAACCATCTGCAGTCCCTCGGTGATGACGCGTTCACCGGGCGAGACTCCCTTCTCGATGATTCGAAGGCCGGCTGCCTGCTTGCCGATCTCAACGGTGCGCATCGTCACTTTGTTGTCCGAGCCCACGACGGCGATCTGATATTGCCCCTGGGTCTCGAGCACGGCGCCCTGCGGCACGAGCAGCGCGTTATGCAAGACGCCGGAGGCGACGCGGATTTTGGCGTACTGACCAGGGCGCAGAATATTGTCGGGGTTCGGAAAAGTTGCCTGAATCTGAATCGTACCGGTCTGGATGTCAACCTGCCGATTGGCCGCGTAAAACTGGCCCAGATGCTGGTAGGTCTGACCATTGGCCAGGATCATTTGGAATGGCAGCGGCGGTTGCGCGACTCCGCTCTCCACCGCGTTAATCCGTGCCGCGAATTGCATGTAATCCTTCTCGGGGATTGGGAATGTGACTTTGATAGGGTCGAGTTGCGAAACTGTCGTCAGCAGCGTAGTGGCGCCGACCAGGTCGCCGACTTGGGCCTGCGCGATTGCCGCGACGCCTTCTATCGGCGAGTAGACCTTGGTCCATCCGAGGTTGAGCTTAGCGGTCTCGACCGCCGCCTGCGCCGCTTGCACTTGCGCCGTACTCCCCCTAAACGCCTGGGTGATGTGGTCGAAAGTCTCCTTGGGAATTACGTGTTCTTGATAGAGCGCGGTATCACGCTCAAGGTCCTGTTGATTTTGTTTTAGGGTGGCTTGTTGCTCGGCGAGTGTGCCGAGCGCCTGGTCGAGCGCGGCCTTGTACTGGCGATCGTCGATCTCAAACAGCAGTTGATTGGCGTGCACGTGCGAGCCGTCTCGGTAATCCTGCTTCAGCAAATAGCCGGAGATTTTTGGATAGATCTGCGCGTTGACGAACCCAACGGTGGTGCCGACAAAATCCCTGTACGATGTCACGTCCTGCTGGATGACGTCGGTGATTGCGACTTCGGGGACGGGTGGCGCGGTCGTCGCCGGGGGCCTCCTGCAGCCCGACGGCACAACGGCCATCGCTGCCATCAAAATCCCAGCGGCGATGCATTGGACGGATCGCAGCATCCGAGCACTTCGATGCGAACTCATTCGCGTGCAATCATGCTCTCTCCAACGGGATTGGATCAACGCTAACGCCGTGCGCTACTGGCGCCCCGCGGCAGGCGACGGTAGCGGGGGCATCTGCTAGGATTTCGCGCCGAGAATCGCATCCTGACGGAGAGACGCCACGGCTACGAGAATGGATCGCGAGCGCATAGTGCAGCTTTTCTTCTTTGGCTTTCTGGCCTTGATGGCCTACGAGCTGTACGAACTGCTGTTGCCGTTCCTGACGCCGTTGGTGTGGGGAATCCTGCTCGCATTCATGGCGCATCCCGCGCTGATCGAAGTCGAAAAGCTGGTCAAGCGGCGATCGCTGTCGACGGCGATCATCAGCATTGTCGTCGGGCTTGGCGTCATTCTGCCTGCCGTCTGGGCCTCGGGCCGCCTCGTGGTCGAGGCGCAGGCGCTTTACGCCCAGGCCACGGAATTGGTGAGCAGCGGCGGAGTGACGAAGCTGCACGACTGGGTGGTCAACACCGATCTCGGCGCATGGATCGCCAAAAGAATGCAGGAACGCGGTTACAAGCTCGACGAGGAGCTGCCCAAGCTCACGCTGCAAGCGGCGCAGATGACCAGCGATTACGTGGCCAGGAATGCGACCCAGGCCGCGAAAAACATCCTTTCCTTCATCATCGACTTCGGTATCGCGCTGCTCGCGTTCTTCTACATGCTGCGCGACGGCGACTACTATTACCGCAGCCTGCGCGACCTGACCCCGCTGCATGAAGATGACAAGAAGGCGATTTTCGATACGCTGCGCGCCACGCTTTCGTCGGTGATGCGCGGCCTGATGCTGTCCGCCGTGCTGCAGGGCGTGTCGGTCGGCCTGGGCATGCTGGTCTTCGGCGTGCCGTACTGGCTGTTCCTTGCGATCGCATCGGCTGCCGCGGGACTGATGCCCATCGGCGGCACCGCGCTGGTATGGATTCCGGCGGCGATCTACCTGGGCTTTGCATCGGGCTGGTCGGCGGCGGTCGGCCTGGTCATCTGGTGTTCGATCGCGCTCGCGATCATCGACAATTTCATCAAGCCGCTGGCGATGAAGCACGGCACCGGCCTGCCCACTATCGCGCTGTTTCTCGGGATTCTCGGCGGGCTCGAAGCGTACGGGCCGCTCGGCCTGTTCCTGGGCCCCGCGATCATGTCGGTGTTTGCGTCTCTGCTGCGCGTCTATAGAAAGGAATACTCGGGCAGCCGCAAGGAAGCAGCCTGAGCGCCTGGCTCGCATGAAGTTCGCCCCGGAGAAGAAATTAGTGAAGTACGCAATCGTGACTGGAGGAGCGCGCGGACTCGGACTCGGGATCGTGAGCGCGCTGCTCGAAGAAAAAGTCGTTGACAGCGTCGCCGTCATCGATCGTGAGCTGGCGCCGCCGCCCGCCGCGATCGCCGCCCAGGTTCAGGGCTTTGCCGCCGACGTCACCGACGAGAAGCAGGTGCATGGCGCGGTCGAAGAGATTGTCTCCCGCTTCGGCGCTCATCCTGACGTGCTATGCAACAACGCCGGCGGCGGCGATCGGGCATGGTTCGAGAGTGGGAATCAACCCGGGTGGGACAGCGTCGAGACGTGGCGCCGCTTCGTCGATCTCAACCTGAACTCGGTTTACCTGGTGTCGCGTGAGGTTGCGCCGCGGATGAAGCGTGGCGCCGCGATCTGCAACACCTCATCGGTGGCCGGCCTGCAGGCGAATCCGATGCTGGCCGCATACGCCGCGGCCAAGGCTGGCGTGATCTCGTACAGCAAAACGCTCGCGCTCCAGCTTGGTCCGGCTGGAATTCGCGTCAACGCGGTTGCCCCGGGCCTCATCTACACCAAAGTATGGCAGGATTTGGGCGCGGTGCTCGGCGGCGGCGATGCGAACGCGCGCATGGTCTTCGACTCGGTGGTGCGCCAGCTGGTTCCGCTCGGCCGCGAACAGACCGCCGAGGATATCGGCCGCACGGTGGCGTGGCTCTGCTCCGACCAGGCGCTTAACGTGACCGGCCAGGTGATCGCCGTCGATGGCGGAATCCTGCTGGGGCAAGCGCGCCTGGGCGAGGGCTAGGGCTCGCCGTCGGTTTCCCCTCCCTGTCAGGCGCCTTTCGGTAGTGGCCGGTTTTCAATTCTGGTCCGCTAAAGCCGCAAGTTCCTCGAACGTCCAGACGTGATCGCTGATGCCCGCTTCCATCGCCGGTGTCACACGAAGCGTCTGATGGATTCTGACGAAGTTGTAGTAAACGCAGAAGATCGCGAACATATGCTTGTGATTCGCGAGCTTCTTTGAAAAAGCGTTGGTCAAGCGCGTGAATCTGCGGTTCGACATGAGGATCGTCAGGTTCGCGCGTTCCGCGTAGCTCGTGCTGATATGCGCCGGATCGGGATTGCCGTGGATGACCGTGCGCTCCGTGCCGATGCAGACTGGCGGGCTGTATCGCTTCTGCGCTTCCGGCGCGGTTCCGTATTGCTTCACCAACATCGCGCGGCCTTAACGGTGGATGCAGGGGTCACCTCTGCCATCGCGTAGTCGCGAAAAGATGCGCTGCGCAGATTTTCGCATCTTCTCGCTGCGGGTGCAGGAGCCGCAGCCCCTGGCCGTGGCGACGGCAGCGCAGTATTAAGCCGTTGGCAGGAGCCGCGCCCGCCAACGGCGGGCGGCCTTAATACTGGGTGCAGGGCTCAGCCCTGCCCATCGCGTAGTCGCGAAAAGATGCGCTGCGCAGATTTTCGCGTCTTCTCGATGCGGGTGCAGGGGCCGCAGCCCCTGCCCAGGAAGCGTGAAACCCACGGTGGGTTTCGCATTCAATCAAGTGTATAGCGCCTCCCAATCACGACGCTATAAAATGCCCCCGGAGAGTCGCCCATGAGCGACAAAGAGCAAAAGGCGCTCTACATCGTTCGCCGTCTCGTCGATTCCGGCTTTCGCGCCGTTTTCGCCGGCGGATGTGTGCGCGATCGAATCCTTGGCGTCGAGCCCAAGGACTACGACGTCGCCACCGACGCGCGTCCCCAGGTTGTGCAGAAACTTTTCGATCGCACGGTGGCGGTCGGGGCGAAGTTCGGCGTGATCGGCGTGGTGTTTGACGACCTCAAGCCGATCGAAGTCGCGACCTTTCGCGCCGATGCCGAATATACCGACGGACGCCGGCCCTCGTCGGTGCGCTTCGGCGCGATCGAGGAAGACGCAATCCGCCGCGACTTCACCATTGGCGGGATGTTTTACGATCCGATCGCCGACCGCCTGATCGATTTGGTCGGCGGGATGCGCGATCTGCGCGCCGGAATCATCCGCGCGATCGGAAATCCTTACGACCGCTTCGACGAGGATCATTTGCGCATCCTGCGCGCCGCCCGCTTCGCCGCGCGGCTCAACTTCACGATCGATCCCGCGACCTGGGCCGCGATGAAACGCGCCGCGCCGACGATTATTGAAATTGCGGCCGAACGAATCGGCGAAGAAATCGTCATGATGATGACCGAGGGCGCCGCCGCGCGCGCGATGGATCTGATGATGGACAGCGGCCTGATGCAATTGATCCTGCCCGAAGTCGCGCTGATGGCCGGATGCGCGCAGCCCGAAAATTTCCATCCCGAGGGCGACGTGTACACCCACACGCGGATTGGCGTCGCGATGCTTCCCGCCGGATGCAGCGAGACCGTTGCGTTCGGAATCCTGCTGCACGACATCGCCAAGCCGCAATCCCGCGCGGTCGTCGGCGACAAGGTCACCTTCTACGGCCACCCCGAGGATGGCGCCGTGAAGGCGGCGGAAATCATGGCGCGGCTGAAACGCTCGCGCGCGGTCCAGGAGCGGGTCGCGTACCTGGTGAAGAATCATCTGAAGCTCTCCATGGCGCCGCGGATGCGCCCGGCGACGCTCAAGAGAATGCTCGCGGAGGACGGGTTTGATGAATTGATGGAAGTCGCGTTCATGGACGCGATGGCGTCGAGCTCCTACCTGGGCTTCTGGCATTTTTGCCGCCGCGCGATGACGACGATGACCCCGGCCGAGATTCGTCCGCCGCGTCTAATCGGCGGCGAGGACCTCAAGCAGTTGGGATTCACGCCGGGGCCGCGCTTCAAGGAAATTTTGAAGGACGTCGAGGACCATCAACTCGACGGCGCGCTCGAAACCCGCGAAGCCGCGCTCGAATATGTGCGCATCCATTACGGCGTAAGCGCCGCCTAGTTGCTCCGCGCCAACGCCATAACCAAGCGCTTCGGCCGCACGCTGGCGCTCGACGCGGTCGATTTCGAAGCGCTCCCCGGCGAGATTCACGCGCTGGTCGGCGAAAACGGCGCCGGCAAGACCACCTTGATGAACGTGCTGGCCGGCTCGCTCGCCGCCGACCATGGCGAAGCCATCCTCGACGGGCTGCCGCTGCAGGCAGGCTCGCCGCGCGCGGCGCTGGCGGCCGGAATTGCGGCGGTGCATCAGAGCCCGATGCTGTTCGAGCGGATGACGTGGGAGGAAAATCTCGCGTTGGGCGGCTTCGACACCGGCGCCGGCGCGCTCGACCTCGATGCAATCGCGGCGCGTGCGCGCGCGCTCGCCGCGAAACTCGGCTTCGAAATGCCGCCGGCGGGCGCCACCGTCGAGAATCGCTCAGTTGCCGAGCGCGTCCGGCTCGAAGTGCTGCGCGCGCTCAGCTTCAATCCGCGGGTCCTGATTCTCGACGAACCGACCAGCGTGCTCGCACCTTCGGAACTGGCCGCATTCCTGGACTTGCTCCGCAGTCTGCGCGGCGAGGGCCGAATCGTGGTGCTGATTACGCACAAGCTTGCCGAAGCAATCGCCGTCGCCGATCGAATCACCGTGCTGCGCCGCGGCCGCGTGGTCGCCCGCACGACTCCGGCCCAGACCAGCGAGGCGAAACTGGCCGGCCTGATGATTGGCGAAATCGTGACTCAGCCCGTTGCGTCCGCGACGCCGTCGCCTCCGGGCGATCCCGTGCTCCAAATCGAAGATCTGACCCTCGACGATCATGCCGGCCGCCGGATTCTCGACCGGCTTTCGTTTCGCGTCGCCGCCGGCGAGATCGTGGGAATTGCCGGCGTTGACGGCAACGGCCAGACCGAACTGGTCGAGGTGCTGGCGGGCGTGCGCCGTCCGAGCAGTGGGAAAGTCACGCTGCATGACGGCTCATCAGGCGCGATGGCGGTGATACCGCAAAATCGCGACCTCGACGGACTCATCCTCGACATGCGGCTGTGGGAAAACCTGATTCTCGCGCGTCCGCTCCGGGAGCAGATGACCTCGCGTGGATGGTTGAACGTTTCCCATGCAGTCGATCTTTGCCGCGAACTCATCGATCGTTTTCAGATTCGCGCGCCCGGTCCCGAAACGATCGCCGGCGCGCTTTCGGGCGGCAACCGCCAGCGCCTGGAAGTGGCGCGCGCGATCGCGGCGCGGCCGCGAGTAATCGTCGCGCACAATATCTGCCGCGGCCTCGACCTCGCCGCGACGGCCGAAGTTCATCGGACGATTTTGGACTTTGCCGCCGGCGCAGGCGCGGTGATTCTGATTTCGAGCGACCTCGACGAGTTGCTCGCGATATGCGGGCGGCTGCTGATTATCAGCCGCGGGAAAATCCGCGAAACCAGTCCGGGCGAGCGCGATCCCGAGCGGCTGGGCCTGCTGATGGCCGGGGCGCGCGACTAGCAGGCTGCGCGATGCTGTCCTCGATTGCCAAACCATTTGCGGCGCTGGCGCTCGCAGCCGCGCTTATCTCGATCGTCCTCGCCGCGCTTGGCGCGTCTCCGCTCGGCGTGTTCGCGGCGCTTGGCGAAGGCGCGTTCGGCAACTGGTACGCATGCGCGGACACAATTGTGAAATCCACGCCGCTGGTCTTCACCGGGCTTGCGGTCGCGCTCGCTTTCTCGGGCGCGCTCTGGAATATCGGCGCCGACGGACAGCTTACGGTCGGCGCGATTGCGGCCGGCGCGATCGGCCCGCATCTGGGCAATTTTCCTCATGCGATCGCAATCGCGATCATCCTCGCCGCCGGCGCGCTTGGCGGCGCGGTTTGGGGCGGCGTGGCGGGATGGCTGCGCGCGCGCCGCGACGTAAACGAAGTTATCAGCACGATCATGCTGAACTTCGTCGCCGTGCAGGCGCTCAGTTGGGTCGTGCATGGTCCGCTCATGGAACCGTCGCGCGCGTATCCGGCCAGCTCGCCAATCGCACGCGCCGCCCAGCTCGAGTTCTACTTTGCGCCGAGCCGCATCAACCTGGGCATGATCCTCGCACTCGTGCTCGCCGCCGTGTGCTACCTGCTGTTGTTCCGTACCGGAGCCGGATTCGAGCTGCGCGCGATGGGCCGCAACCGGCGCGCCGCGACTTTCTTCGGCATTCGAATCCCGGCGCTCACGTTGTGGGTGATGGCGCTGTCAGGCGCTCTGGCCGGGCTTGGCGGCGCGGTGCAGATCTCCGCGATTTCGCATCGATTGTACGAGAAGCTCTCGCCCGGATGGGGCTTCGAGGCAATTGCGGTCGCATTGGTGGCGCGCCTGAATCCACTCGGTATCATTCCCGCCGCGGTCCTGTTCGGCGCGCTCGACAACGGCTCGCAGGCGATGCAGCGGACTCAGGGCATCTCGCCGGAGCTGGTGCAGGTTATCCAGGGCCTCGTCATCTTGATCATCCTCGCGTTCGACACCCCGGCCTGGAGCGGACTTCGCGAGCAGATCTTCGGCGCATCTGGCGATGCGGCCGCGGTGCCGCCGGTTGCGGAGATGCCGGATGCTTGAAGCGTTTCTCACCTCGACGATCACCATGGCGACGCCCATCCTGCTGGCCGCGCTGGGCGAGCTGCTCGTCGAGGAAAGCGGCGTAATCAACATCGGCATCGAAGGCGCGATGCTGGCGGGCGCGTTCGCGGCGCTCACGATCGCGTACTTCAGCGGCAGTACCGCGCTGGGCCTGGCGGCCGCAATCGCGGCGGGCGTCGCGATCAATGCGATCTTTGCGATGCTGGTGGTCAACCTCGCCGTCAACCAGGTCGTGACCGGAACCGCGGTCAGCATCCTCGCGCTGGGATTGACCGGCGTCTTCTATCGCAAGCTGTTCGGCGTGACCGGCATGGCATTCATGGTGGCGCCGATTGCAAAAATCCCGCTCGGTCCGCTGGCGCGAATCCCGCTCCTCGGTCCGGTGCTCTTCAATCACAACGGACTGGTGTACTTCACGTTCATTCTCGTACCGGCGCTCTGGTACGTGGTCGCGCGCACGCGCTATGGCCTGCGGCTTCGCGCTTGCGGTGAGCGTCCCGAAGCCGCGGACGCGCTTGGACTCGGCGTAATCGCCATCCGATGGCAGGCGCTGATGGTGTCGGGAGCGCTGACGGGCCTGGCTGGCGCGTTTCTGACGCTCGCGTACGCCAACACGTTCGTCGAAAACATCTCGGCCGGCCGCGGCTTCGTCGCGCTGTCCGTGGTCATCGTCGGTCGATGGAATTCGTGGGGTCTGGCGGCCGCATCGGTGCTGTTCGGCGCCGCGATGGCGTTGCAATTCGGATTGCAGGCGCTCGGCACCGTCGTTCCGTACCAACTGTTTCTCGCGCTGCCGTATGCGCTGACGCTGGTGGTACTGGCGGGCTTTGGCGGACAGGCGGCGGCGCCAAGCGCGCTTGGCGAACCGTATCGCCGGCAGTGAGGCAGGGGTGAACAGCGAACACACTGATTTCTCATCTGCGCGAGATGATGTAGGTTAGTTTGCGATGCCCACGCTCACGTCCACGCCCAGAGATGCGTCATTTCCGATGGCGGATTGCGCGGCTTGCGGCAAGCCGGTGCTGACCTGCGTCGCGCTCGACGACGATGGCGCCGAACGCCGCGTCTGTGTGCATTGCGACACCGCCGTCGCCGACCATCTCAAATGGGTCTCGCCCGGCGAACTCGAGCAGGCGGGTTATTATTTCGGCGCGCCGCCCGCCGATGCCGCCGCGGGCGAGAAGGGCGGCTGCAGCACCGGCTGCGGCAGTTGCGCCGTCAAGAAGCATTGAGCGCGCCGATCTGGCGCAGCGCTTCATAAACCACGATCGACACCGCGTTTGAGAGATTGAGGCTCCGGACGCCCGCCTCGAAGATTGGTATCCGATACGCACGGTCAATTCTTTCAAGCACGAAATCGCGGCCCAAGCCCGTCGTCTCGCAGCCAAAGAAAAGAAAATCGCCGCGCGCATAGCGCGCATCGAGATAGGTCGCGTCGGCGTGAGTCGAGAAAAATTTCGTCTTTTTCACCGTCATTGCCGGGGGATCGCGATGCATCGCGGCGAACTGCTCCCATCCTTCATACGTGCGCAAATCCACCAGCGGCCAGTAATCGAGGCCCGCGCGCTTGAGATAGCGATCCTCGAGCGAGAACCCGAGCGGACCCACCAAGTGCAGCCGGGCCTTGGTCGCGGCGGCCAGACGCGCGATCGATCCCGTGTTTTGCGGAATTTCGGGGCGAATCAAAACGATGTGCAGATTCGGCTCGGCCAGGTGCATCAGTTGCCTGGCGCCGGCGCGCCACCGAGAGGATACCGATGGCCCCTGAGACTGACGTAGAAACGTCCGGCGTCGTCGGATTCGAAGCAGTCACTGAGATGGTAGTAGGCGGAGCGAAGGAAGCGCGCGCGAGCATCGCCGCCCTTGACGCGCGCGTAGAGGACGTGGCACGCGCCGATCTCCAGCGCGGTGGGATCGAGCGGCTCGCAGGTGTCATCGTTCAGCACCATCGCGAATCCGCCCAGCTCGTCGTCTTCGAGCGCCTTGACTACATAGGGCGTGTCCTCGACCGTGATCGGCGCGCGTTCTTCAGCGACTTGCAGATAGTAACTGCCGTCGGGATTGCGCTTGATGCTGCGGCTGAAGAGCAGGCAGATTCGCGGGTTGTCGATCCGCTCGTCGTCGCTGTACCAGTTACCGTCGCGCCGAAACGAGATCTTCCCCGATTCGGCGATATAGAATCCCGCCCGCGGCATCGCGATTTACTTGCCCTTTTCTTCCATTTCTTCCATGCCCAGTTCTTCCGTTTCTTCCAGCTTCATCTTTCGCGACTGTCCAGGATGATCGTCACCGGGCCGTCATTGACGATTTCCACTTCCATCGTCGCGCCGAACTCACCGCTTTCGACCTTAACATCGCGGGTCCGCGCAAGCGAGAGAAAGTGCTGGTAGAGGCGGCGCGCTTCGTCGGGCGCGGCTGCTCCAGTGAACGAGGGCCGGCGGCCCGAGTTGGTATCGGCGAGCAACGTGAATTGCGACACGACCAGGATTGCGCCACCGGCTTGGGCCAACGAGCAGTTCATCTTGCCGGCGGCGTCGGCGAATACGCGCATGCCGACGATTCTATCTACAAGATGTGCCGCGTCGGCCTCGCTGTCGCCGCCGGCAACTCCCAGCAGCACCACGAACCCGCGCGCAATTTTGCCCAGGATGCGCCCGTTGCAGCGCACCTCCGCGCGGCTGACGCGTTGAACAACTGCCCGCATACCTGCGTGATATAATCGCGAAAGCCGCAGGGTGAAAGCCTTTGTGGTCTGGGCGGGCGGTCGCGTACTATAATTCGAATCATAATGATTCCTGTCTTGTTCCACCTGGGCCCGCTGACCGTTTACAGCTACGGGCTGATGCTGGCGCTGGGATTCCTGGCGGGCGACTACATTATCCGCCTCGAATGCGTCCGCCGCGGCCTCGATCCCGAATATTCGTCCTCGATCGTTATCGCGGCAGCCGTGATGGGCCTGGTCGGTTCGCGCATCTACGCGATCCTCGACGATCTGCCGACGTACCTTGCCGATCCCAAGTTGATGATCTTCTCCGGCTCGGGATTCGTATTCTACGGCGGCATGATCGGTGGAATCCTCGGCGCTTACCTTGTTTCGCGGTGGTATCGAATCGGATTCGCCGTGACTATGGACATGTGCGCGCCTGCGATCGCCGTCGGGCAGGCAATCGGCAGAATCGGATGCCAGCTCTCTGGCGACGGCGACTGGGGGCTGCCATCCACCCTGCCGTGGGCGATGGCGTATCCTCGCGCGATCGTCGGCTGGAACTCCGAGACGGTGCTGAAATTGGACGAGCATTACCGCCTCGTCTCCGGCTTCTTCCCCGGCGTCCGCGTGCATCCCGCGCCAGTTTACGAAACTATTCTGTATCTCGGCGTGTTCGCGATCTTGTGGTCGATGCGCAAGACGGCTCATCCGGTTGGCCGATTGATGTATTGGTACCTGGTGTTGGCGGGCGCCGCGCGCTTTCTCGTCGAGTTCGTGCGAGTCAATCCGCGGGTCTTCCATGATCTCAGCGAGGCGCAGCTGATTGCGATCGCGATGATGATCGGCGGGGGCGTCGCGTTGATTCTCACCAGGGAAAAAGACCAGGCAGAAGGCGGCCAGCAGCCCGGCGAGAAAAACCAGCGCCCGGCGATGAACGCGGCGCAGGCCTGAGCGCGCGATGGCGATCAAGGACAAAATCCTCTACATCGTCGCCGCCATCGTCGTGGTGACCGGCATTGCGCTCGTCGCGCTGAGCGGGCATCGCGGCGCACGCATCGGCACGAATACACCCGAAACAGCGGAGCAGTCCGAGGCGACGGTGGCGGCCGGCAGCCGAGCGGCCGATTTCAAGCTCGAGACCCTGGACGGAACAACTGTCTCGCTCGAATCGCTGCGCGGCAAAGTCGTATTTCTCAACGTATGGGCGACGTGGTGCGGACCGTGCCGGGAAGAAATGCCCTCGATGGAGACGCTGTACGATGACTTCAAGAGCAACAAGGACTTCGTGATGCTGGCGGCCAGCCAGGACACCAGCGGCCGCTCGGTGGTGGCGTCCTATGTCAAGAAGAACGGGTACAATTTCACAATACTGCTCGACCCCGAAAACAAGATCAGCGAGACTTACGACGTGAGCGGGGTGCCCGAGACTTTCATAATCGATCGCAAGGGCCAGATAGTCGCGCATCATATGGGCGCATTCGACTGGTCGCGGCCTGACGTGAAGGACGCCTTGCAGCAACTGCTCGACTCAAAGCACAAGGGGTGAGCCCTGCACCCACCGTTAAGGCAGCCCGCCGATGGCGGTCGCGGCCCCTGCCAACGGCTTAATACTGCGCTGCCGTCGCCACGGGCAGGGGCTGCGGCCCCTGCACCCGCATTGAGAAGACGCGAAAATCTGCGCAGCGCATCTTTTCACGACTACGCGATGGCAGGGGTGAGCGCAGGGGTGACCTCCTTCGGCGTCGCTCAGGACAAGCTCTGCACCCGGTGTTAAGTGGGTTGCGGACAGGCGCCCGTCAGTTACACTTAGCCGCGCCGCCAAGCCCGGCAACCGACCGGCTCTGTGGCAGACCCAAGCCAGGATTTTTCGAATCGCGCGTTTTGGCTTGTCATCCCGAGCGGAGCCGAGGGACCCCGGATCCGGGATTCTTCGCTACTCAGAATGACAAGCCGGAAGGAACGGCCGGCGGGCAATGCCCACCGACCGGTGCGTGTAATAGGAGTATATCGACATGGACATGTTCGTCGAAATAGCTAAGAAAATACCCGATGTCGAACAGCTTCTTGCCTTAGAGCCCGATGAACTCGCCGCGCAACTTCTCTTGTTATGGCAGAGTTACTCACTGCACGAATTTATCCAACCCAACAGCTTTGATCCGGGGCTCAGATTAAATTCGTATGATTCACCTTACCCCGCCGATAGATCGTCGGAAATTGCGCTCGCCTTCTTCGAAGCTTTCTCATGGTTAACAGCTCAGGGCTTAGCAGTGCCGGTAAGTAGACAAGCGCAAGCTCTACAACTGAGCGGACGAGGGCGCAAAGTCAAAACAGAATCGGATTTTTTCAACTTCAAGATCGCACGCCTGCTTCCGCGAGAAATACTGCACACGAAAATCGCTGAACCGGTGTGGCACGCGTTTTTGCGAGGAGAATTCGATGTCGCCGCTTTTCATGCGATGAAGGCTGTAGAAGTGTCGACCCGCGAGGCTGCCCGACTTGCGGATAGCGACATCGGGGTTAAGCTCATGCGAAAAGCATTTGACAAGGAAAACGGCCCCTTGATGGACCCAACCACCGAGGCCGGCGAACGCCAAGGTTGGATGGATCTCTTTGCTGGCGCGATAGCCTGTTACAAGAATCCGCATTCTCATCGTGACGTGGACTTGAGCGAACCTGCGGAAGCTCTAGAAATCGTCCTTTTGGCGAACCATCTTTTGCGCATCGTAGACAGGCGACGAAATGTTCAATCGAAATAGGAGACGGGAGCGGATTAATTTGTCGCCTTGACCCGCCGTGTCGGCGCCAAACTCGCAGATGCCGGCTGTGCACGGGGCAAAGGAAAAAGATCCGGGGTCCCTCCACTTCGGTCGGGATGACGCAAGAAAAAAAGCGCGCGAAGATGGGTATCCTGGAAGTTGGACCCTCTCCTGACGCTCGATGATGCTCTAATTCAGAGAGTGGTGAACGCGCCGAGCGTGGCACCTCTCCCTAACCCTCTCCTTGGACAAGGAGAGGGCTCTGGACGGTACAGACCGGCAGGAAAAAGATCCGGGGTCCCTCGGCTTCGCTCGGGATGACGCAAAGGTAAGAAGCAGACGGGTAAGAAATGCGGGCAGAGGCAGAATCCTGAATCGCGCGCGGGAAATGCTCGCTGCACAAGGACCCTCACCTTCATCCTCTCCCTAACAGGGAGAGGAAATAATGCTGCACCGCAGCACCCTCACCTGCCGGCCGCCAGGCGGCCGGCTGCCTCTCCCGTGAAAGCTTCACCCTCACCCGCGCCGGAGGCGCGGCCTCTCCCGTAAGGACGTGGGTGAGGCGGGCAACACGTCGCGCGGAACGCGGCACCCTAACCCGGGCGAGGCTAAGAGCCGGGGTCCCTCGGCTTCGCTCGGGATGACACAAAAAAAGTTCTAACAGGGCGAAGCCCACATCTTTCTTACCGTCGCGTGCAGGGGCTGGCCCCTGGCCGTGGCGACGGCAGCGCAGCGAATTAAGCCGTTGGCACGGCTGGCCAGTATTAAGACCCGTTGGCACGGGAGGCCAGTATTAAGAAACCGCTCGCCCGTGGCAGTGACCGCGCCCGCCATCGGCGGGCGGCCTTAATACTGGGTGCAGGGGTCACCCCCTGCAACCCACGGTGGGTTTCGCGTCGGATCGTCAATCGAGGCGGGAGGCGGGCGAGGGGCGTTAAATCTGCTATTATTTTAGGTAACGAGGGGGTGCTGCTGGCGTATGCATTAGAGCGCGCCATCTGCTTAAATATTTAAACTCATAATCTCGAGTCCCGAGCGACACTGAACAAATGTCAATGATCAAAAGACATCGATGGTCGATCACGCTGGCGGTTTCCCTGGTTGCCTGTTTCCTTGTCATCCAGGAGGTCGCCGTGCGCCGAGCGCAGGCGCTCTCGAACGACACCTACCAGGAGCTCGACACGTTCGCGAGCGTGCTGGCGATCGTGCAGAAAAACTACGTCGAGCCGGTATCGACCAAAAAGCTGATCGACGGCGCGATCAGCGGGATGCTGGCGTCGCTCGACCCGCATAGCGCCTACCTGACGCCCGACCTGTACCGCGACCTCGAAGTCGAGACGCGCGGCAGCTTCGGCGGACTCGGAATCGAAATCACCATCAAGAATGGCGCGCTGACCGTAGTTGCGCCGATCGAGGACACGCCGGCGTATCGCGCCGGAATCAAGGCCGGCGACCAGATCATCAAGATCGACGACGACTTCACCAAGGACATGTCGCTGACCGAGGCGGTCAAGCGGATGCGCGGGCCCAAGGGCAGCAAGATCAAGCTGACGCTCCATCGCAACGGCGTGCCCGAGCTGTTTACGGTGTCGCTCGCGCGCGACGTGATCAAGATTCAGTCGGTCAAGTCGAAGATGCTCGACGGCGGCTACGGCTACATCCGCGTCACCACCTTCCAGGAGAACACGGGCGAGGGCGTCGAGAAGGCGATTGACGGGTTCGAAGCGAAGGAGCACGGCAAGCTCAAGGGAATTGTGTTCGACCTGCGCGACAATCCGGGCGGATTGCTGAACCAGGCGGTGAAGGTTTCGGACGATTTTCTCGACGGCGGGCTGATCGTTTACACGCAGGGGCGCGAGGAAAATCAGCAGCAGAAATACTTCTCGCACAAGAAGAAGGATTTCGATGACTATCCGATGGTGGTGCTGGTCAACGGCGGCAGCGCGAGCGCCAGCGAAATCGTCGCCGGCGCTTTGCAGGATCAGAAGCGCGCCGTCATTCTCGGCACCCAGACCTTCGGCAAAGGCTCGGTGCAAACGATTCTGCCGCTCGACGATCATTCCGCGCTGCGGCTGACCACGGCGCGCTACTACACTCCCACCGGCCGCTCGATCCAGGCGGTGGGAATCACACCGGACATCGATGTCGAGCCGCCCAAGGAAACGATCGCATCGCTAAAGCAGGAGGGCGCCGAGTTCGACGAAAACCCGGAAATCCACGAGTCTGATTTGCCCCATCATTTCCAGAACGGGCAGAAGAAGAACGGCAAGAATCCGGCGACCGGCGAGAGCACGGCGCCTGCGCGCCGGGAGCGAAAAGGGCGACAAGGGACCAGGCGCGAAGGGCGCCAAGGCCAAAGAGGAAAAGGACGTGCAGCTCGATCGCGCGATCGACATCCTCAAGCATTGGAACACCTTCAAGCTCCAGCTTGCCAAGGGCGAGTCGCAGCCGGTGGTATCCGCCGCCGAGGGCGACAGCGCGAAATCGAAGGGCGACTAGACGACGGCAAGAGTTGATCGCAACGCGCCGGGCATCACGATGTCCGGCGCGTTTTTTTCACGCGGGACGCCGTCGTGTTGCCGCCGGCCGCTGGCAGCTGGAGCTTGCCCGAGACAACCGTCGAAAAGCTTTTCTAATGCGCCATATAGGTATCTGGCAACTCATTCTGATAAGCTAAACGACCATGGGTGGGCAGCTCGATCTTTCGATTCGCGGCAATCGCTCGGGCCTGATCAGCGTATCGGACCTGGTGCGGATGGTACGCGACGCGCTCGACGCCAAGCTCGGCGAGCACTGGGTGGTCGGCGAGATCTCGAACGCGCGGCTGGCGCCGTCGAATCATTTTTACTTCACACTCAAGGACTCCCGCAGCGCGATCAACGTCGTGATGTTCAAGTCGGCGTTCAACCGGATGCGGTTCAAAGCCGTCGACGGGATGGAAGTGATTGTCCGCGGACGGGTGCAAATCTTCGAACAGCGCGGCGCGTTGCAGCTCTACGCCGAGGAAATGGAGCCGCGCGGCGTCGGCGCGCTGCAGTCCGCGTTCGAGCAGTTGAAGCGCCGGCTTGAGGCCGAAGGACTGTTCGATCGGGCGCGCAAACGCGCGATGCCGTACCTGCCGCACAGGATCGGAATCGTGACGGCGCGCGGCGGGGCGGGACTGCGCGACATGCTGCGCATCTTGTTCGATCGATTCCCGAATCTGCAGGTGATTTTCAGGCCGGCGAAGGTGCAGGGCGACGGCTCGGCTCAGGAGATCGCGGACGCGATCGCCGATCTCAATCGCGACGGCCGCGCCGAGGTGCTGATCGTTGGACGCGGCGGCGGCTCGCTCGAAGATTTGTGGGCGTTCAACGAAGAGATCGTCGCGCGGGCGATTTTCCGGTCGGCGATTCCGGTAATTTCCGCGGTCGGCCACGAAGTGGACTATACGATCGCCGATTTCGTCGCCGACCTGCGCGCGCCTACTCCCACCGCCGCCGCGCAGATGGTGGTACCCAGCCTCGTCGAGTTGACCGAGCGCGTCGCATCGCTGGGCGCGTCGCTTGCGGCGTGATGCAACGGGAACTGTCGGGACGGCGCGAATCGATCGACGATCTGGCGGTGCGGATACGTCATCCCGGCGTCGCTATCGCCCAGGCGCGCGAACGCGTTGCCGAGATCGAGGGCGAACTGGCGGACGCGGTGTCTGCGCGAATCGCGGAGCGCCGGCGCACCGTCGGCGAATTGCGGCTGCGTCTTCGCAGTCCCGATGCGATGGTGCGGGAGATGCGCCTTGCGACCTCGCGGCTCGGTAACAGCCTTGTTCACGGCACGCTGTCGGCGCTCGAAGGCAGGCGGCGCCAGCTCGGGGCGCTGGCGGGCCGGCTCGACGCTTTGTCGCCGCTGAAAGTTCTCGACCGCGGCTACGCCGTGGTGATCAACAAGACCAACTCGCGCGCGGTGCTCGACGCGGCCACGGTGAAGCTGGGCGACGAACTCGATATCAGGCTGGCCAGGGGACGGCTCGGCGCGCGCGCGACCGCCCGCGCAATCTAGACGATGGCCACGAAGACGAAAAAATTCGAGGACGAGCTCAAGGATCTTGAAACGATCGTCAATCAGATCGATTCGGGTGAGCTTACGCTCGAAGAATCAATCGGAGCCTTCGAACGCGGCGTCATGCTGGTGAAGGCGCTCAATGGGAAACTCGACGAAGTCGAGCGCAAGGTCGAATTGCTAACGCGGAGCGCCAGCGGCGAACTGCGCACGGCGCCCTTTGAAGCATCGCCTGATGACGAGCACCCCTCCGGCGCAAAGGACGACGACGAAACACCCTTCTAGCAATGGTCCCGGCGCCAAGCCCAGGCCGCGGCGCTCTGCGGCGCCGTTGGTCCGCTTCCGGCTCGACGCGGAAATGGCCCGCCGCGGTCTGGCCGACAGCCGCGAAATCGCCCAACGCCTGATAATGGCGGGGCGCGTGCGCGTCAACTCGCGGCCGGCCTACAAAGCCGACCTCAAGGTCGATTCTGAAACTCCCATCGCGCTGATGGCGGGTGCGCCGCAGTTCGTTTCGCGCGGAGCGTACAAGCTTATCGCCGCGCTCGAGCATTTCGGCATCTCGGTTGAAGGCAAGCTCGCGATGGACGTGGGCGCATCGACCGGCGGCTTCACCGACGTGCTGCTGCGCCGCGGCGCCAAGGCCGTGATCGCGATGGACGTCGGCTACGGGCAGCTGGCGCTGAAGCTGCGCGAGGATCCGCGCGTCACCGTGCTTGACCGCATGAATATCCGGCTCGCCTCGCCCGACGACTTGCCCCACGCGCCCGAGTTGGTGACGATCGACACCAGTTTTATCTCACTGCGGCTGGTGATTCCGTCGGTGCTGGCGCTGGTCGCGCCGCGCGCCGAGATAGTCGCGCTGATCAAGCCGCAGTTCGAAGTCGGCAAAGGCAAGGTCGGCAAGGGCGGTGTCGTCAGGGACGAAAAACTCCGGCGCGAAGCGGTCGCCGGGATCGTCGAGTTCGCGGAGAGTATCGGCCTCGACGTGGTCGGCACAATCGAATCGCCGATTGAAGGCAGGGCCGGAAATCGCGAACATCTCGCGCTGATGAAATTCCCGGGCGAATCCGGAAAATGACGCGCGCATGGGCGGTCGGATTGGATATGGGTGGCACCAATATCCGGTGCGCAGCCGTGTCTGCCAGCGGCGGCGATGTGATCCTGATGGAGCATGGGCCATCGCGTGCGTCGCGCCAGGCCGCAGCCGTCGCCGAAAATATCGCCGCGCAGCTCATTCATCTACTGGACACCGCGCGCCGGCGCGGACTTGGATCGCCGCGAGCGATCGGAGTCGCGGTGCCGGGACCGCTAAACGTGCACTCGGGAACCGTAATGCAGGCGCCGCACGTCGCCGCATGGCACGGATACCCGCTGCGGCGCAAGCTCGAAGCGCTGATCGGCCGCAACATGGTGGTCGAGAACGACGCCAACGCGTGGGCGCTCGGCGAGTATTGGCGCGGCGCGGCGCGCGGGCGGCGCGACGTCGTGCTGCTGACGCTCGGCACCGGAGTCGGCGGCGGACTGATAGTCGGCGGCAAACTGGTACACGGGCGAAGCGGGATGGCGGGCGAATTGGGCCATGTCACGGTCGATCCGGACGGTCCGCGATGCGACTGCGGAGCGAACGGATGCCTGGAGTCATACGCATCGGCGTCGGGGCTGCGCGGCCTGGTCGAACAGCGGCTGGGACTGTCGCCGGGTGCGCCGTTGCCGGCGGAAATGGTTGATTCGGAGGGGAATTTCTCGGTGCGCGGATTGTCGGCCCAGGCTCGCCGCGGCGACGCAATCGCGCTCGAGGCGTTCGCGAGGGCCGGCTATCACCTCGGAATCGCGATTGCGTCATTTCTCAATATCTTCAATCCCGAGCTGGTCGTGATCGGGGGTGGCGTCGCCGGCGCGATCCCATACATGCGCAAAACCATGATGACGCAGGTGCACGAGCGGGCCTTCACGGCGATCGCATCGCAGGCGAAGATCGTGCGCGCGGCACTGGGTCCGCGAGGCGGTGTGGTGGGGGCTGCCTACGCGGCGCTGCATCCGCCGGCGCGCTCGTAGCATGTTTGCCACATCCTAGACCCTCGGCGGAATCTGATGGATACTGGAGTGGGTTTGCAGGCAAAGGGTCCATTATGAGCGCGCGACGGTTCAGCTCAACTTTATCCAGACTGGCGCTGGCGGCGACGTTAATCGTTGTCGGCGGCGGACTTGCGTTCGCTCAATCCGATTTCAACGAGAGTACGATTCCGCCCTCTGCGCCGCCCTCGCGAGTCGTGCGTCCACCGAGCGAGGCCGAACCATCTGAGGCTCGCGACACGGAGCAGCCCGCGGATCAGCCGGCGCCAAGACCCGTCGTCAAGCCTGATCATCCCGCCAACATCATCCCTTACACGGTTCGCCCCGGCGATTCGATCGGCGCAATTGCGCAGATGTTCGGGATCACCGCCGATGAGCTCGCCCACGCCAACCGGATTCATCCTGACGACGAACTGCAGGTGGACGAGGTGTTGAAGGTTCCGCATCCTTTCACCACCGAGGTCAATACGCTCAAGTCACAGGTCGAGGCGCTGAGCGCACAGCAGCAAACGGCGGAGAAGAAGGCCGATTCGGCGCAGGAACAGGTCAAATCGCTCCAGGCGCAAGTCCAGGAACTGACCGGCGACAATCAGGACTTGCAGGCTGGCAACAAGTTGCTGCCGTGGTGGCGTGCAACCGCCGTCAGCCTGGGATTCTTTGCGCTGTTCATGCTCGGCGCGATATTGCTGACGCTGTTCGAATGGTGGCGGATGCGGCGCCGGTTCGTGGCGCTGGCCGCGATGACCGACGCGCTCAGCCGACTCGACTATAAGTACAAAGCGATGTTCGCGAAGGCGGAGTTGCGCTTGCAGCAGCTCTACGGCCGGCGCCGCGGCGGAATTACCGAAGGGCAGCCGCGGCCCAAGATGCCCGAGGAAATTGAAATCGAGCGGCTCAACGAAGAACTAAAGCAGATTCTCGAGTTGCACCTGCAGCGGCTGGGTGCGCGATTGCCCGGGGCGCGGCGCCGCAAGGGATGGCGCGAGATGTTCGGCGGCGGCGACGTCAGCTCGACGGTTGAAGCCCGCTCATATCGCCGCTAGGCCTGCATTTCGTCGATTGTGAAGCCCGGGCTTGCCGGCCGTTGGAATATCGGGGAGAATTTGATCATGAAAAAACTCGCGCTCATGGCTTTGCTGGCGACCGTGATGGTTGCGCCATTTGCAATGTCCTCCGCGACCGGCACGCGTGCATCGGATACGCCCGAATGTTGCCAGAAGAAGGAGTCATGCTGCCCGAGCGCGTCGTGTTGCACCGGCGGCAGCCACGGCATGGGTGCGCATTGCGCGCTTCACGCCGCCGCGCGTTGATCACTTAATCGTTTTCGGGTTTTTCAGGGGTGAACCATGAATCGACTGGCGAATTTTGGTTTCGGTCTCGGACTCGTTTTCGTTGTTGCGATTGGATTGGCTGGCGTGGCGCTCGCGGCCGACGGCAGCACGATATCGGTGACCGGCAATCTCGAAGACGCGTACTGCTACAGCACGATGGGCGCGAAGGGCGCGGGCCACAAGGAGTGCGCGATGAAATGCGCATCCAGTGGGATTCCGGTGATACTTATCGAAAAAGGAACCGAGAAATCCTACATCGTGCTGCCAAACAAGAATGCGTCGCCGCTTCCCGAAAGCGTTATCAAGCACATGGAAGACCAGGTGACGGTGACGGGCAAGGAATACAACAAGAACGGCACGGAATACATTGTCGTCGAGTCAGTGAAGTAGCCGCGGGCAAACACCCTCGTGCTGGAGAGCATTCTGCCGGGCGCATCGCACCTGCAGAATATCCATCCCCTCCTGGTGCATTTTCCGATCGCGTTTCTCTATGGCGCGGCGCTCCTTTATTTCCTCGCGTCGATTAGCGCGAGCGATGGGCTTAAGTGGACCGCGCTCTGGATGCTGGTGCTGGGCGCGCTTGGCGCGGCGGCGGCGGTTGCCAGCGGTCTCTATGCGGCGCCCGGCCTGATGGTCTCGGTATCGGTCCGCCACGAACTGCTGCGCAATCATAAGCATCTGATGGTCGCGGCGGCGGCGGTGACGGGCGTGCTGACGGTGTGGGCGCTCGCGGCGCGGCCGATGCCGACGCGGGGACGGTACGTGTTTCTCGCCGGCCTGATCGCAGTCATGTGTTTGATAGCGGCGGGCGCGGACATCGGCGGCGAGATGGTTTACGGCTACAATGCCGGCGGCTCGGCCTGCCCGCAGCCGATCGATTTCGGTAAGTAGAAGAGTTTCGCGCCAAGTTTGCGCGAGTCTTCAAAAAGACGCCACTACAAGCCCCTGCACCCCGCCGATCAGGGACCGGTTCCCGTGAGACTGATATTGTGCGGGCTGGTCGGATCGCTGGCGACGGTGACCGCCATGGTCGCGCTCTCGGCCGTTCCGCCGCCGGTGGGTGTAAACGTCACCGCGATCGTGCAGCTCGAGTTGGGAGTCAGCGTCGATCCGCAAGTGCCGCCCGTCACTACGAAGTCGCCCGCATTCGTCCCGCTGATACTCTCGCCTAAGGGCAGCGAAAATCCCGACAGGTTGGTGACCGTCACGTCCTTGGTCTTCGTCGGTATCTTCGATGTAAGCGTGCCATACCCCAGCGCGATCGGCGTGACCGTCGCCGGGATCGTCGCCTCGGTGCTGAGCGTAACCGTGTAAGGACTGCGCGGATCGGGATCGTCAGCGACCGACAGCGTTGCCGATTCCGTTCCCAGAGCGCCGGGCGTGAAGGTCACCAGGATCGAGCAACCCGTCTTGGCGGCCAGCGTTCTCGTGCAGGTACCGCCGGTAATCGAGAAGTCGGCGGCGTTGGTCCCGCCGAAGCCTTCGCTCAGCGTCACCGGCTGGGTTTGATGATTCATCACGCCAAATGACTTCGCCGGCTTGGTCCCAAACTTTACGTTCCCGAATACTATGTTGCTCTTCGAGAGTGTCAGATCCGCGATGCCGGTGCCGGTAAGCGCAACGGTCTGCGGGCTGGTGGCGGTGTTGTCTTTGATCGTCAGCGATGCGTCATGCACGCCGACCGTATCGGGCGTGAACGCTACCCCTAGCGTGCACGACGCCGTGGGCGCGACCGTCACGGGAATCGCACCGCATGTCCCCGTGCCGCTTAGGGCATATACAACCGGGCCGGACGACTTCGCGCTCGAGATGATCAGCGAATTGGTCTTCCCGGTGTTATGGACCGTCAGATTCTTCACGACCGTCTGGCCTACGGCAACGTTGCCGAATGTGAGCGAAGCAGTCACGGTCACGGAGGTAGTCGGCGTCGCAGTCGGCGTGGCTGTCGCCGTCCGTGTTGCCATAACTGTTGGCGTTGCGGTCGCCGTAGCCGTCAACGTTGCAGTCGCGGTCGGTGTGGCCGTAACTGTTGGCGTTGCAGTTTGCGTGGCCGTGATTGTTGGCGTTGCGGTCACGGTGGGTGTTGCCGTCGCTGTCGCCGTCTGAGTGGCTGTCGCCGTGGCAGTTGCGGTTACTGTTGCGGTCGCGGTCGGTGTGGCCGTAACTGTTGGCGTTGCAGTTTGCGTGACCGTCATTGTTGGCGTCGCAGTCGCAGTAGCCGTGGCAGTCAGCGTTGCAGTCGCGGTCGGTGTGGCCGTAGCAGTGGCAGTCGCCGTGGCTGTCGACGTAACGGTTGGCGTTGCGGTCACGGTGAGTGTTGCCGTCGCTGTGGCTGTCGCGGTAGCGGTCGGCGTTGCGGTCACGGTGGATGTTGCCGTCGCCGTGGCAGTCGCGGTCGGCGTGGGCGACACTGTTGCCGTTGCGGTTTGCGTTGCAGTGGCGGTAGCTGTCGCGGTGCGCGTCGAGGTTGGCGTGACGGTCGGCGTTGCCGTCGTGGTGGCAGTCGGCGTGGCTGTCGCGGTTGGGGTGGCTACCGGCGATCCAAATGCCATCACCAGGTTATTCGCATTGACGGTGCCGATCCCGGTCGCAAAGTCCCAGCCGGCCCCCGACGCGTAGGCAGCCTGAAGCGCGGAATTGGATGTTGACAGGCCTCCGTATTTGCCCGACGGCGTGTAGCAGTTATGGCTGCCCGTGCAATCGACATCCATGTCACCGAGCGTGACGTCATAAAAGATGCACGATGGATTGACGGCGGTCCCCAAGCTCGAATTGCAGGCCGAATTGCCGCTGGCGCCGTACTCTGCCGCCGCGAGCGAATAGTAAGTTGGATTGGGGTTTCCCTGGCGGCTGCCGGTACGCTGATTGATGAGCGCCTGGATTCCCGCCATTATCGGCGCGGAAACTGACGTCCCACCGTATCCGGCCCAAGTATCAGGTGTTCCCGAGCACGAGACGCCGCCATTCCTCGTATCCGAATAACAGACTACGTAGTAGTGTCCCCACAATCCGTTCGCGGCGAACAGTGAGACGTCAGGAATGTCTCTCACTGCGTCGGCGGGATTGCCAAAAATCGATTGCCACGCGGGCTTGCCATAACCGGCGCAGGTTCCGCTCACGACACCGCCGGTGGATGGAGTTCCCGCAGCGCAGCCGCTCGGTCCTCCGCTTCCCGACACTGTCGTTAGAAATGACTTTCCCGGCGTGCTGTTGCAGAATCCAAGGGTTCCCAGCGGCGAGGAATAGCCTTCAAACGCGGAGAGCAATTCACCGGCGCACGAGTCATTCCAGGGAATTTCCGGAACGTAGGACAGCGCCGATTCATATGTGGGACTGTTCGTCGATCCCCAATAACTGTTTACCGTACCCGCGTAAGTGTCGCCGAAATCGGTGCCGCCCACCGAGACGTTGTATGGTGTCGAGGTGAATCCGCTCACTGCGATGCCGTGCGTCGCCACCGATGCGCCCGCGTCAGCGCTTGCCGCGCCCTCGTCGCCCGACGACACGAATACCGAGACGCCCTCGGCCACCGCCTGCTGATAGAGGGAATTGATGTAGGCGTTGGTGGTTGCGCCCAGCTGCGCCTCGGCCTCTCCGTAGCTGATGCTCACAATTGCAGGCGGGGTGCCGGATTCGCTGAGCAGATTAGCCAGCGCGATGAATCCGCCGAAGTTTGTGCTGGTGTCCGCGCACGATGCCAGCTCAATCGCCGCGTTGGGCGCCGCCGCGCTGGCCCACTCGACATCGATTGCCGCTTCGCCATCATCGCCGTTGACTCCCGGATTAGTGCAGGTGCCTCCGGTGCCCGCCGGATGAACCTGCGTCAGGGAGCCGAAGGTAAATGCGCCAAGGCCCAGCACGCTGCGAAACGTCGTCCAGTCCGTGGTAGTGAAAAGATTGGTGTCCTCGACCGTTACGATCGTCTGTCCCTTGCCCGTATATCCGGCGGCGAATAGCGGATTGAAGTCATAGATGGTTGCAAGGTCAGCGGGCACCACCAGATGATCACCGCTGCCGGTCGTGTAGTCCGCGCGCCGCTGATACATCGGGTGCGGCCGGAAATCATTGAGCGATACCACTCCCGCCAGCGCCGGCCGCAGCGCGGCCGGGATGCTCGGATCGCTCATATTGGCGAAATGGCTTTTGCCGTTTACCGACAGCGAATGAATCTCGGTGTGGAAGGCGTCGCGTATCGATCCCGCAGTCCCGGAAAAATCGATTAGCATTGCGCTCGGATAAGTGTAATTCACTCGGAACCCGTTCGCCCGAAGCCATCCGGCAATCGTGTCGACGTCCCGCGGGCTTGCGCCGAAACGCTGCCCGAGCTCATCCGCGGTCAGCCAATGGTGGTAGTTTGGCGAATTTGGATCTTCGAGCTCGCCGAGCAATTGCTCCAGTGCGCGCTCCCGTTGTGGCGAGCGCCGCAGCAGAACGATCAGATGGTCAAGCGGAAAATCGTCGGGCACGCGCCCGCGATCATTGGCGGCCGTCGCCCCGGGAGGGATATTGCCCGGGATCGAGATAACGTCATTGTCGTTAATCGGGTCGGTAATTTGAGCCGGCGCCGACGTGGCGCCGGAAAGCGCCCGCGCTGATATCGGCAGGATGCCCACCGCCAACGCGCCGATCGCCAAGGCGATCGCTACGACCCATATCCGCTTGCTCATAGACTCAATCCGCTGCAGCAAAGCCTGCAAGGACTGCGCCATTTTGTAACATGCAGCATATAATCACGCCATCCTGTGCAAAGGAGCCTTTTTTGAGTAGCAAAACGACGCGCTAGTATCGATTTTGCTCCATAGCACGACGTTGGGGCGCTTTCGTGATACTCGGTAATGCGAGGCATCGAAGGTGGACGCCCCTCGCGACGACCGCTCGCAACCATTTCAAAGGCTCACGCGCTGGCTTGCGCCCAACCGATACACCGCGCTTCGCCAATATCGCTCGCGCGCCCGCATCTACGATCTCGAGCTCGCATTATTCGAGCCCGTGCGGCAACGCGCCATCAATCTGCTCCGTCTGAAAAACGGCGACCGGGTTTTGGATGTCGGCTGCGGCACCGGGCTGAGTTTTACGGCGCTGGAAGGTCTGGTCGGCCCCGAAGGCTCGATCGTCGGAATCGAGCAGAGCCCCGAGATGCTCGAGCGGGCGCGCGCGCGGGCGGCTGAGAACGGCTGGAAGAACGTCGCGCTCATCTCGGCCTCGGTCGAGGAAGCCGCTCTACCGCTGGCGGCCGACGCGGCGTTGTTTCATTTCACGCACGACATAATGCGCACGCCCAACGCGCTCGCCAACGTATGCCGCCATCTCAAGCGGGGCGGGCGGATTGTCGCGGCCGGACTCAAGTGGGCCCCCATCTGGGCGATGCCGCTGAATATCGTGGTGTGGAACGCCGCGATGCGATCGACGAGCACGCGCGAGGGCCTCGCGCGTCCCTGGAGCCATCTCGAGCCGCTGGTGTCACAGCTCGAGGTGGAGCAGATGCTCGGCGGCACCGTCTATATAGCCAGCGGCGTCGTAAAGCAGGCTGGAATTTTCTGATACTATGGCTAGATGGCGCAGCGGTGGATTGAATCAGTGAATCCTGAGGACCCGGCTCGCGACGCCGCGATGTCATGAGACATGCACTTGCTCTCGCGGCGCTTTTTGCTGCAACCGCCGCGTTCGGATGCAGCACTCAGCAACCGGAACAATCGCAATCGCAACCGGCAAGCGCGTCTCAATCGGACTCGCAGCTTGTAATCGCGCCCAAGGTCACCGACGAGCCGGCGCATCCGTTGCCATTCAAGGGCCGGTTGATCGCCGGGGACCCGGCTGAACTTCCACCCGCGGTGGCGATGTCCCTGTCGAACACTTCACCCGTGACATTCACCTATCGCGAGGAATTGACGCATGACGACTATCACGTCCCGCTGATTGTTTCCGCGCTCGACCCGGCCAACCTGGTCGGTGCTCCACTCGGCGATATCGGGACGACCGCGTTTGCGTCTTTGTCGATCAGCGCCGGCGACACGATACTCGGCGACTACACCGCCAAGGAGCACGTCTCGAAATCGTACAACATGTACTCGCAGCCCACCCACAAGGAGGTGGACGACGCTGCTCGCGCCGCGGTCAGGAATAGGATCGATCAAAAGGTCTACAGCGATGAGGCCAGGTTGGCGGACGCCGTCGCCACCGCCGGCAAATCTCCGACTGCTGCCGTTGGCCGATGAATCGCCGGCTTTTGGTATTTTTGCTCGGCGCCGTCGGCACTGTCGGATTCGGATGCGCCGTGCAGGGACAACCGTTTGAAAAAATCACGTCACCTCCCGGCAACGCGGTGATTTATGTGTACCGGCCTTACAGCTACGCGTCGTCGGCGCTTCGCCCCGCGGTTACATGCGGTGAGGACACGGCGCGGATCGGTCCGGGCGGCTATCATGCGTTCATCGTTCCAGCCGGAGCGAAGATCGTTTGCAGCATTCAGACCGACGCCGGCGCCGACGAAGTCGAATTCCAAACCGAGCGGCGGTCCTATTACATAAGAGAGGAACTTGGATGGGGCCTCCTGACTGCCACGCCGCATCTCAATCCTGTCGACACTGATGTGGCGCAGACCGAGATCCAGAGCTGCGTGCTGGAACCTCAGATCGGGAGCGCGAAATAATGCCGATCGAAGATGACGTCACGCCGGTCCGCGCGAGTCATCGTTTCGATGAAGCCCGTCTCGAACAATATCTGAGCGGGCGGATGCCAAATTTTCGCGGTCCGCTTGCGGTTCGACAGTTCGTCGGCGGGCAATCCAATCCCACTTACCTGCTTGAGACCCCGGACGCGCGTTTCGTGATGCGCAAGAAGCCGCCGGGGACGCTGCTCCAGTCTGCCCATCAGGTCGAGCGCGAATTTCGAATCATCAAGGCGCTGGCGGCGACCGATGTGCCGGTCCCGGGCGCGCACCTCCTGTGCGAGGACGCCGGCGTCATCGGCACCGCATTCTTTGTGATGGACTTTGTCGACGGGCGCGTCATGCGCGATCCGATGATGCCCGAGTCGAGCGCGCACGAGCGCGCGGCGTGCTACGCCTCGATGAACGACGTGCTCGCGCGGTTGCACAAGGTTGACTTTCGCGCGGTGGGACTTGGCGACTACGGCCGGCCGGATGCGTACGTCGCACGCCAGGTTGCGCGCTGGTCCAAGCAGTACGAGGCCTCGAAAATCGACGAGATCCCGGAGATGGATCGCCTGATCGAATGGCTTGGGCGGCGTATCCCCCCGGCTGACGAGACGACGATCGCGCACGGCGACTATCGCATGGAGAACATCGTCTTCCATCCGGTCGAGCCGCGCGTGGTCGCGGTGCTGGACTGGGAGCTCTCGACGCTCGGGCATCCGCTGGGCGACCTAGGGTGGGCCTGCCGTCCTTACCATTGCCCGCCCGGCATCGACGGCGTGTTGAGTTTTCAAGGCATGGATCTGAGCGCGGCTGGAATTCCGAGCGAGGAGGAATTTGTCGCCGCATACTGCCGGCGCGTCGGCCGGGCCAGCGTCCCCGATCTGATGTTCTTTGTGGCGTTCTCGTTTTTTCGTGCCGCCGCCATCGCACAGGGAATTGCGATGCGCGCGAAACTTGGCAACGCAAGCGGCGCCAATGCGGCGGAGCGTGGATCGAGGGCGAGGCTGATGGCCGAGATTGGATGGGACGTAGCGCAAACTTGCGAGATCGACGCAACGAAATCGTGAGCAAGCCGCCGGACATCGCGGAAATTATAAATCTCGATGCGGTCGCGCTTTCGAGCGCAATCAAGTCGAAGTGGGTCTCGTGCGTCGAGGTGATGAACGCGTATCTCGATCATGTCGATCGCCTGAACCCGCGCGTCAACGCGATCGTTTCGCTTTTGCCGCGGCAGGATCTGCTCGACCAAGCCCTAACTCGCGACGCGCAACTGGCTCGCGGCGAGCACCTTGGCTGGATGCACGGCTTTCCGCATGCGATCAAGGATCTTGAGCCGACCAGGGGCATCCGCACCACGATGGGCTCGGCGCTGCTCAAGAATTTTGTTCCGGCTGCGGACTCGATCCTGGTCGAGCGAATCAGGCTTGCGGGCGGGATCATTATCGGAAAAACAAACGTCCCGGAGTTTGGATTGGGATCGCAAACCTACAATCCCGTCTTTGGCGCTACGCTCAACGCCTACGATCAATCGAAGACGTGCGGCGGCAGCAGCGGCGGCGCTGCCGTCGCGCTCGCGCTCAGGATGGCGCCGGTGGCAGACGGCAGCGACAACGGCGGGTCGATCCGAAATCCCGCCGCGTTCAACAACGTGTTCGGACTGCGAACTTCGTTTGGCCGGGTTCCATCGTTGTTCAACGAGGTCTTCATGCCGTCGATTTCGGTACACGGCCCGATGGCGCGGACGGTGCCGGACCTCGCGATGTTTCTGTCGGTGATTGCCGGATACGATGCGCGCACGCCGCTCTCGATTCGCCAGGACCCGGCTGAGTTTGCGGGGCCGCTCGGGCGCGATTTCGAAGGGACGCGTGTCGGATGGGTCGGAGACTTCGGCGGACACATCCCGTTCGAATCAGGCGTGCTCGATCTCTGCAAAGGCGCGCTCAAGGTGTTCGAGGCGCTCGGATGCATGGTGGAACCTGCGACACCCGACTATCCGCTGGAGCCGGTGTGGAATAGCTGGCGCAAGATTCGGGCGTGGCAGATTGCAGCGATGCTCAACGGGGCCTATGCCGATCCTGCCAGGCGCGCGCTGATGAAACCCGAACTGCGGTGGGAGATCGAAAATGGCCTCAAGGCCGGCGCGTCGGAAATCGCGGACGCGCTCACGGTGCGCACGGCGTGGTATCAAGCGGTGCGAAGATTTTTCGAGAAGTATGATTTCATGATCGCGCCCGCCGGCCAGGTCTTCCCGTTTGACGCGGCGCTACATTGGCCCCAAGAAGTCGGCGGCGCATCCATGGATACTTACCATCGCTGGATGGAAGTGATGATTCCGATCTCGATGTCCGGCTGCCCGGCGCTCGGCGCACCGGCCGGCTTCAACCAACGCGGGTTGCCGATGGGCATTCAGATTGTGGGTCCGAATCACGCCGAGCTCGCCTGCATGCAACTGGCGCATGCGTACGATCAGGCGACCAACTGGGTTACAAGGCGACCGCCGCCATTGCTAAGCTAAGTTGAATCCAACAACCGCGATATGACTGCCAGACTAAATCTTGCTCTCGTTGCCGCGACGATCCTCATCCAGCTCTTGATGAGCGCCGGTGGCGCCGAGGCTGGTTCGGCCTATGGCTCAAAGGTACGGCCGCCTGCGTTCACCAAATTCGGCAATCCGGAGATGGTGCAAATCCTTGGCTACGACGACAACGAGGGAAACAACAATGACGCGATGGAGCCATTCATCAGCCGCGACGGGAACTTTTTGTTCTTCAACAGCTCGAACGCCGCTCCCGCGACCAACCTGTTCTGGGCAAGTCGCATCGATGACGTGACGTTTCAGTACCAGGGCGAGATCGGAGGGGAGGTCAACATCAGCGGTCCGCTCGATGCGGTCGCGTCGATGGACGCCAACGGCAACTTTTACTTTATCACCAACAGAAGTTATGGAAGCACCGGCAACCCGGGATATCTGTCAACGATCTATTCGGGACCGTTCGCAGATGGCACCGTAACGCCGGTGAATCCGGTGCCGGGCGTCGCGGCGCCGAGGATGGGGCTGGTCAACTTCGACGAAGAAATCAGCGCCGACGGCAATACGCTGTACTTCACACAAGGTAATTACGCCACCGGCAATCTGACGAGCACTACGATGATGGTCGCGACCCGCCAGGGCGGCAACTTCGTAGTTGACCCGAACAGCGCCAAAATCATGAAGACGATCAACGACCGGCATCTGAATTATGCGGCGGACACGTCAGCTGACGAGCTTGAGTTTTTCTTCACGCGAACCAATCTCAGGACAGGTCCGGCCATATACATGGCTGCCCGCAAGTCAACGTCGAAGCCGTTCGGTAAGCCGAAGAAAATTCACGCGATCACGGGGTTTGCCGAGGCACCCTCGATTTCGCCCGATGACCTTTCGCTGTACTACCATGTGAAGAATCCGAGCGGCGTATTCATCATCAATCGAGTCACGCGCACTATGAAACCGTAATACACAAGCTCGTTTGAAGTTTGGATGCCTTGGTGCGACTATCGGTCGGCCGCTGTAGAACAGCCTGTTGACAGCGGGGTTAAACGACCGGCAGGTTAGCGGCAGGGTTATGAAGCTACTCAAGACTTCGGCATGGTTTACCGCCTTTGTAATCGTCGCTTCCAGCTCATTGTGGGCACAGACCGCGTCGCCTAACACTCCGCCCGGCTGGAAGACCTACGTGGATCGGGTCCACGGCTTCTCGTTTGCTTACCCGCCGATTTACAAGCGGATCCGCCGGCCGAACACCAGCGTGGATAGGGACGAAGAGATAGACAAGGCGGCCGCAGAGGGTCGTTGGGTCGGTCTGCTGCATCAGCGCTCCGACAGCAGAATCGACTTATTCCTTGAGAACGACGCCTTCGACGTTGATCGATTCTTCGCACAACACAATACGTCGTCCTCGGATGGTCCGCCGCCTCCGATTCAAGAGGGCGACAACACGTTTTATTTCTGCGGTGGCGGGAGCATGGGCGGCCAATATCCGGACGCGTTTTTCTCCAACTTCAAGGGAAAAACGCTCTACATCGTCTTTGATGGTCCATACGACAACGGCAGGTCGCCTTCGGATGAAACCGAGGAGATAGAATCGAAAATGCTGGCGAGCTTTCGGACCCTCTAGCCACGCTGGAATTCGCTAGCGACTGCCGGGGGAAACATGAACGTCGCGAAAACAGTGGCCGTCGCGGGATTGCTTGTCGGGATACTGGCGTCGGCGTCCGCACAGACGGCAGGGCCGGAATCTGGCGTCGCAACGCCTATGCCGACGGCGCCGAAGTTGACAGCCACCATCTTCGTCAGCAACGGGAACTCCGTGACCGCCTATGCGCCCGGCAGCAATGGCAACGTTGCACCGATTGCCAGCATCAGCGACCGCAGCAATTTGTTCAGTTCCCCTTGGGGGATCGCTGTGGACTCAAAGGGAAACATCTACGTGGCTAGCTACGATAGCGGCGGTCGCGGCGCGATCAGCGTTTATCGAGCCGGGAGCAATAGCAACGGCGACGCAGTGCCAACCGCGACCATCGCCGGGCGGCGCACGGGGCTTGATAACCCTTTCGGCATTGCGCTGGACTCAAGCGGAAAAATTTATGTGGCAAACTTTATCGGTGGGCGCGGAACCGGCAGCGTTACGGTCTATCCAGCCGACAGCAACGGCAACGTGGCACCAATCGCAACGATTATCGGCGCCGATACTGGACTAGATAATCCCAGCGGCATCGCGGTGGATTCGAGCGGGAAGATCTATGTGGCGAACCGGGGAGGCGGACGCACCAGTGAGAGCAGTATCACGGTCTATGCGGCTGGCAGCAACGGCAACGTGAAGCCAATCGCCACCATTGCCGGCTCCGACACCGGGCTGGACGATCCATGCATCGCCGTGGATTCAAGCGGAAAAATTTATGCCGGGAACGCCAGCGACAGCATCACGGTCTATCCGGCGGGCAGCAACGGCAACGTGAAACCAATCGCTACCATCGCCGGCCCCGACACAGGCGACCAGACCGGCCTCTTTCAACCCAACGGTATCGCGGTGGATTCGAAGGGGAACATCTATGCGGCCAATAGCACGGACGGCACCTCGTCCTCCCCCGACAGCCAAGGCTTCAAAGTCACCGTTTATCGGGCCGGCAGCAACGGCAACATAAGGCCAATTGCCGCTATTGGCGACTCCGCCATGGGAGCCGCAGGCGTGGCGGTTGATTCAGGCGGGAAGGTCTATGTGACAGTTCAGTTCGGCGAGGATCGGGTCATGGTTTTTTCTCCCCTTGGCAAGGGTGAGGTGAAAAACATCGCCAACATCTTCACCACCGGCCAAACCTGGCTTCATGAAGCTCACGGCATCGCACTCGATCGGAGCGGGAAAATCTATGTGGCAAACAGCACAAATGGGGTCGCCGGGAGCATCATGGTCTTTCCAGCCGGCAGCACCGGCAACGTTGCACCGATCGCCACCATCGGAGGCAGTGACACCGGGCTTGATAATCCTTCGGGCGTCGCGCTGGATTCCAGCGGGAAAATCTATGTCACCAACTCCGCGAAAACTCTTGTGACGAAGGAAAACAGGCTTGCCTCCGGCCCCTCCAGCATCATGTCTTATGCCGCAGCCAGCAACGGCAACGCCAAGCCAATCGCCACGATTACAGGAGTCATCAAGTCCTATGTGCCCCGCGGCTTCACAGGATGGACGGACTCGTGGTCCAATAGATACAGTCCGCAGGATGTGCTCGCTAGCGAATGGCAAGACACCGTTGACTACACTGAGAGGCTTGCAATACATGACCCCGCTCAGCAGCTCGCTCGAATGCGGCAGCAAATGGGAACGTGGCAGCCTCGAATGCAGGCGCAGCTTGATAAAATGAAGCAGGCCAAGCCTGGCACTGCACCGGTTCCAGGCAGCAAGCTTTGGGTGTGGAACCAGGAAGGCCCGAGTGGCGGCACGCCTGGTGTGAGCATGTATCTCATCGGCAGCGACGGCAACGTGACTCGCAGAGTCGATAGCGGAAGCCGCTGCCTGCTTGATTTCTCGGAGGGCCTCGCAATGGATTCAACCGGGGACCTCTATATGCCCCCATCAGAGTGTTTCGGTGGAAACGTCGAAAAAGTTACCGTCACTCCAGCCAGCAGCACCGACAAAAAGCCAACGATCACCATAACCGGCTCTGCCGGCTCTCCTCATGGCATCGCGGTGGATACGAGCGGTAACATCTATGTGACAAACAGCGCGTTCGCCGTTAACAGCATAACGGTCTATCCTGGCGGCGGCAGCGGTAAGGTAACGCCAATTGCCAACATCGCCGGTCGCAGCACCCTACTCGATGGGCCCCGCGCCATTGCGCTGGATTCGAGCGGGAAAATTTATGTCGCGAACAGCGGTGGCAGCTTCGGGAATGGCAGCGCGACGGTCTATCGCGCCGGCAGCAACGGCGATGTAAAGCCCATTGCCACCATTAGCGGCTCCAACACTAGTCTGAATCGCCCTAGCTACCCCTCCGGCATCGCGGTCGATTCCGATGGCAACATCTATGTGACGACCGAACAGGGTGGTCCCGAGCGCCGCGGCAGCGTGAATATATATAGCGCCGGAAGCAACGGGGACGTGGCGCCTATCGCCACCATCAGTGGTACTCTCACGGGTCTCAATCGGCCCGAGGGTATCGCGCTCGGTCCTCCGATCGACAGTCCCTAGGACTAACGCCCTAGCGAGATCACGCGCGCGAGTCGGCTGGCGCCGTCGTCGGGCGGCCGAGGACCCGCCGCCACAGTTTCGACCATCCAGCGCTGAGCCGATCCATATACAGATAGATCACCGGCGTTGTGTAGAGTGTCAGGACTTGGCTCACGAGCAGTCCGCCAACGATCGCAATGCCAAGCGGGCGCCGCATCTCGGAGCCGGTGCCCGTGCCCAGCGCGAGCGGCAGCCCGCCGAGCAGCGCAGCCGCCGTGGTCATCATGATCGGGCGAAAACGCAGCACGCACGCCTCGTAGATCGCGTCGTGCGGCGACTTGCCTTCGCCGCGTTGAGCCTCTAGCGCGAAGTCGATCATCATGATCGCGTTTTTCTTGACGATGCCTATCAACAGGATGATCCCGATCAGCGCGATCACGCTCAGATCGATGTGGAACAGGAGCAGCGCGAGCAGCGCGCCGACGCCGGCCGAGGGCAGCGTAGAGAGAATCGTGATCGGATGGATGTAACTTTCGTAGAGAATGCCGAGCACGATGTACACGGCGAAGAGCGCGAAGAAGATGAGGAAGCCTTCGTTCTTGAGCGAATCCTGAAACGCCTGTGCGGTCCCCTGGAATGTTCCGCGAATACCGGCGGGCAGGTGAATCTGCGCCTCGGCTCGCGTGATCGCGTCAACCGCATCGCCCAGAGCGACGCCCGGCGCGAGATTGAACGAGATCGTCACGGAAGGAAACTGACCCTGGTGGTTAACCGCGAGTGCGGTCATTTCGGGCGCGAAGTGCGTGAAGGCGCCGAGCTTGACCAGCTGCCCGGTGTTGGAGCGCACGTAGATCAGGTCAAGCGACTCGGGGTTCTGCCAGAACTGCGGGGCGACCTCCATCACGACATGGTACTGGTTCAGCGGCGTGTACATCGTGGAGACTTGCCGCTGCCCGAACGCGTCGTAGAGCGTATCGTCGATCGCCTGTTGCGAGACTCCCAGGCGCGCGGCAGTGTCACGATCGACGACGACGTTGGCCTCAAGGCCGCTATTTTGCTGATCGCTGCTGACGTCGGTGAGAATGTGAACGGTGCGCAATTTCTTGAGCACCTTCGGCGCCCATTGGTTGAGCTCATTGAGGTCGTCGCTCTGCAGCGTGAACTGGTATTGCGCGTTGCTGCCTCTGCCGCCGATGCGCAGGTCCTGGGTGGCCTGCAGATAGAGATTGACGCCGGGGACGTGGGAGACCTCCTTGCGGATGCGCCCGATAACCAGATCGGCGCTGATCTTCCGCTCGCTCAAGGGCTTGAGGCCGATGTACAAGTTCGCGGTATTGGTTGCGCCATTGCCGCCGGTGAATGCGATCGCGTTGTCCACGGCCGGGTCTTTATCGATGGTTGCGACCAGTTCGGTAAGCCGATCGTGCATCGCCTGGAATGAAGTGTCCTGGTCGGCCTGCACCGCGCCCATCAGACGCCCCGTATCCTGCTGTGGGAAGAATCCCTTGGGCACGACCATGAACAGAAAAATGCTCAGCGCGAGCGTCCCGAGCGCGACCATCAGGGTAAGCGGCTGATGGTCCAGAACCCGCAACAGGCTGCTTTCGTAATGGTCCAGCATCCCCTTGAAAAAGCGTTCGCTCGCCCGGTACCAGCGCCCATGTTTCTCTTCGCCATGCGGCTTGAGCAACTGCGCGCTCATCATCGGCGTCGTGGTGAGCGAAATGACCAATGAAACGAGGACCGCGGCCGACAAGGTGACCGCGAACTCGCGGAACAGCCGGCCGACGATTCCGGACATCAGCAAAATCGGGATAAAGACCGCGACCAGCGAGATGCTGATCGAGATCACCGTGAAGCCGATGCCCGCGGCGCCCTTGATCGCGGCTTCGAACGGCGGCATTCCCTGTTCGCGGTAGCGGGAAATGTTCTCGATAACGACAATCGCGTCGTCAACCACAAAGCCGGTGCAAATCGTGAGCGCCATCAGCGAGAGGTTGTCGAGGCTGTATCCAAGCAGGTACATCACGCCGAATGTTCCGACCAATGAAAGCGGAACGACGACTCCCGGAATCAACGTGGCGCGCAGATTACGCAGGAACAGGAACACCACCATGATCACGAGCGCGGTCGAAATGCACAGCGTGAACTCGACGTCGCGCACCGAGGCGCGGATGGTGATTGTACGGTCCAGGATTACGGAGAGCTTGATCGCGGGCGAGATCGAGGCGCGCAACTGGGGCAACGCAGCGTAGATTCGATCGACGGTATCGATGATGTTCGCGCCCGGCTGGCGGAAAATGATGACGCCGATGACGGGCTTGCCATCGAGCATTCCTGCGGCGCGGACGTTCTCGACTGAATCTCGAACTGATGCGATATCGGAAAGCCGCACCGCGGCGCCATTGGTGTAGCGAACGATCAGCGGCTGGTAGTCCGCGGCCTTGAGCAGCTGATCGGTCGTGCTCAGCCCCCAGGTTTGGCTGGCGTCCGCCACTTCGCCCTTGGGCCGGTTCGCATTGGCGGCGGCAAGCACAGTTCGCACATCCTCGAGACCGACGCCGAGGTTGCTCATCTGCGTTGGATTAAGTTCGACGCGGACACCGGGCAGCGCGCTTCCGCCGACCATCACCTGGCCGACGCCGTCTATTTGCGAAAGCTTCTGCTCAAGGATTGAATCAGCCGCGTCGTACATCATTCCCGGGCGCACGGAGTCCGAGGTCAGCCCGAGAATCAGGATCGGCGCATCGGCGGGATTGACTTTTCGATAGGTCGGCTTGCTCGGCAGAGTTGACGGCAGTTGTCCCGCCGCGGCATTGATCGCGGCCTGCACGTCGCGCGCGGCGGCGTCGATATTGCGGTTCAAGTCGAATTGCAAAACGATGGCGCTGACGCCGAGATAGCTGGTCGAAGTCAGTTCCGTCAGACCCGCGATACGGCCGAACTGGCGCTCGAGCGGGGTCGCCACCGACGAAGCCATCGTCTCCGGACTCGCACCGGGTAACCCCGCCGTGACCAGAATGGTTGGGAACTCGACCTGCGGTAACGGCGCAACCGGAAGCAGCCGGAATGCGATCGCACCCGCCGAGCGCGAGCGCAATGGTCAGCAGCGTGGTGGCGACCGGCCTGCGTATGAAGGGTTCGGAAATGCTCATGACGCTTGAGCCGCAACGGTCTCCGGAACAACATCTCTTGTCCGCCCCTTCATCACTCGCGTCGCCAAGCGGTCGAACGTGAGGAAAATCACCGGCGTCGTGTAAAGCGTGAGCACCTGGCTCACGAGCAAGCCGCCGACGATTGCGATACCGAGCGGGCGGCGCAACTCGGAGCCGGTGCCGGTTCCCAGCGCCAGCGGCAATGCGCCGAGCAACGCCGCCATCGTGGTCATCATGATCGGCCGGAAGCGCAGCAGGCAGGCCTGGAAGATCGCCTCGCGCGGAGGCTTGCCTTCCTTGCGCTGAGCTTCAAGGGCGAAATCGATCATCATGATTGCGTTCTTCTTCACGATACCTATCAGCAGGATGATGCCGATGAGTGCGATCACGTTTAGATCTTGACCGCAGATCATCAGAGCGAGGATCGCGCCGACGCCCGCCGAAGGCAGGGTCGAGAGAATCGTGACCGGGTGGATGTAACTCTCGTAAAGAACGCCGAGCACGATGTACACGGTGACCAGCGCCGCAAGGATTAGCAGCGGCTCGTTCTTCAACGACGCGCGGAACGCGGCGGCGGTGCCCTGGAACGAAGCCTCGATACTTGCCGGCATCCCGATTTCCTGGCGCGCCTGGTCGATCGCGGAGACCGCGTCGCCGAGCGAGTAGCCCGGGGCCAGATCGAACGAGATTGTCACCGCGGGAAACTGGCCCTCATGGTTGACGACGAGCGGGGCCGCCCCCGGTTCGAAGTGGGTGAAGGCGCTCAGCGGCACCTCACCGCCCGCGGTCGAGCGAATATAGATGTGGTCAAGCGCGTGCGGACTGTTTTGAAACTCGGGCGCCACTTCGAGCACCACGTGATACTGATTCAACTGCGTGAAAATCGTCGACACCTGCCGCTGTCCGAAGGCGTCGTACAAGGTGTTGTCGATCAGACTTGGGCGTGATACCCAGGCGCGAAGCCGTCAGCCGATCGATGACGATATGCTCCTGCTGGCCGCCGTTCTGCTGGTCGGTGGCGACGTTGCGCAGGGCGGGCAGCGTCTTGAGCTTATCCACGAGTTTGCCGGTCCAGAGATTCAATTCGCCGGCGTTTGGATCTTCGAGACTGTACTGATACTGCGTGCGGCTCACCCGGTCTTCGACCGTCAGGTCCTGCACCGGCTGCAAGTACAGCGTCATCCCCGCGACGGCCGCCAACTTCGGCGCCAGGCGGTTGATAACCGCGCTGATATCCACCTGGCGCTGCTCGAGCGGCTTGAGGTTGATCAGTATTCGTCCGCTGTTGACGGTGGTGTTGGTGCCATCGATCCCGACAAACGACGACAGACTCTCCACCGCCGGGTCCTGCAAAATGATCCGCGCCAAAGCCTGCTGGCCGCGCACCATCGCGGCGAACGATACATTCTGCGGCGCTTCGGAAATGCCCTGGATGACGCCGGTGTCCTGCGACCGGAAAGAAGCCCTTGGGCACGACGATGTAGAGCACGATCGTCAGGACCAGGGTGCCGATCGCGACCAGCAGCGTTGCGGTTTCGCGTTCAAGAACCCACTCGAGCGTTCGGCCGTAAAGCGCGATGGTGTCTTTGAATACCTTTTCCGACCTGCGATAGAACCAGGTCTGCTCACGCTCGGGCGTATGCCGCAGCAGCTTCGCGCACATCATCGGCGTCAGCGTCAGCGAGACGACCGCGGACATCAGGATCGTCACCGCCAGCGTGACCGCGAACTCACGGAACAACCGGCCGACGATATCGCCCATGAACAGCAGCGGAATCAGCACCGCGATCAGCGAGACGGTCAGCGAAAGAATCGTGAAGCCGATCTGCTCGGCGCCCTTGAGCGCGGCCTGAAGCGGCGGGTCGCCTTCCTCGATGAAGCGCGAGATGTTTTCGATCATCACGATCGCGTCGTCAACGACGAAGCCGGTCGAAATCGTAAGCGCCATCAGCGACAGGTTGTCGAGGCTGTAGCCGAGCAGGTACATCACGCCGAACGTTCCGATCAGTGAGAGCGGAACCGCGATGCTGGGAATGATCGTCGCCGACAGACTGCGCAGAAACAGGAAGATGACCATCACGACCAGCGCCACCGTCAGCATCAGCTCGAACTGCACGTCCGCCACCGAGGCGCGAATCGTGGTGGTGCGATCGGTCAGGATCTCGACCTTCACCGACGAGGGCAGCGAGGCCTGCAAGCGCGGCATCAGGGCCTTGATGCGGTCCACGACGGCGATGATGTTGGCGCCGGGCTGGCGCTGAACGTTGACGATCACGGCCGGCGTGGTGTTCATCCACGCCGCGGCCTTGACGTTCTCGGCGTCGTCGATCGCGCCGGCGACATCGGAAAGCTTGACCGGTGCGCCGTTATGATAGGCGACGATCAGCGGCAGGTAGTCCTTGGCCGTCAGCAGCTGGTCGTTGGCGCCGATCGTGTACGCCTGCTGCTTGCCATCGAAGTTGCCCTTGGCCTCGTTGACGTTGGCGCTCGCGATCGCGGTGCGCAGGTCCTCGAGCGTCATTCCATACGACGCGAGCGAGGTCGGATTGGCCTGTATGCGGACCGACGGCTTCTGGCCGCCGCCGATACTCACCAACCCCACACCGGGCAGCTGCGAGATCTTCTCGGCCAGACGCGTGTCGGCCAGGTCTTCGACTTGCGGGAGCGGCAGTTCCTTCGACGTAAGCGCCAGGGTGAGAATCGGCGCGTCGGCCGGATTGGTCTTGCTGTAAACGGGCGGGTTCGGGAGATCCGCCGGCAGGTAGGTCGCGGCCGCGTTGATCGCCGCCTGTACCTCCTGTTCGGCAACGTCGATATTCAAGTTGAGGTCGAACTGCAGCGTGATGACCGAGCTGCCGAACGAGCTGTTCGAGGTCATCTGGGTAAGCCCGGGCACCTCTCCGAATTGCCGCTCGAGCGGCGCCGTCACCGAAGACGCCATCACGTCCGGACTCGCGCCCGGGTAAAACGTCATAACCTGGATGGTCGGATAGTCCACCTGCGGCAGCGCCGACACGGGCAGCTGCCCGTAGGCCACGAGCCCGGCCAGCATCAGCCCGACCATCAGCAGCGAAGTTGCAACCGGCCGGAGTATGAACGGGCGCGAAAGACTCACGGAGTACTCGCAGGCGGTATAGCCGCCGTCTGCACGCTCACGCGCGATCCTTGCTGCAGCTTGTCCACCCCGTCGGTGACGACCATGTCGCCGGGCGCAAGACCGTTGCCTATGGCGATCACGTCGCCCTGGGTAGCGGCCACGGTCACACTGCGCATCTCGACGGTCTGGTCAGGCTTGACGACATACACAAACGAAACCTTGCTGGCTGCGCTGGAGACCGGCCGCCGGAATCAGAATCGCATTGTGCAAAGTATTGACGAGCAGCCTCGCGTTGACGAATTGATTTGGAAACAGCGCGTTGTCCTCGTTGGGAAAGGACGCCTTGAGCTTGATCGTGCCGGTGGACTGATCGATCTGGTTGTCGGTCGTGAGCAGCGTTCCGGCCGCGAGTTTGTGCTTGAAGTCACGATCGTAAGCCTCGACCGGCAAGTGGGGATCGGCCTTCATCGCGGTCTCGAGGCTTGGCAAATCGTCCTCCGGAATACCGAAATCAACCGCGATCGGCTGCAGCTGCGTGATCACCGCCAAACCGGTCGCGTCGGTCGCATGAATGATATTGCCCGCGTCCACCAGCCTCAGCCCGACCCGGCCGGTGATCGGCGAAGTGATGCGGCTGTAAATCAGCTGAAGCTTGGCGTTGTCCACGGCGCCCTTATCGCTCTGGATCGAACCGGCGTACTGTCCGACCGCCGCTTGCTGGTTGTCGAGGTCCTGACGCGCGAGGACCTTTTGATCGTAAAGTTCCTGGTCGCGTGCGAGGAGAACCTTGGCGTTTTCGAGCGACGCCAGATCTTTCGCGAGCGTGCCCTCGGCCTGGGTGAGCTGCACCTGGTACGGACGCGGATCGATCTCAGCCAGCAGATCGCCGGCCTTTACCAACTGCCCCTCGGTAAAATTTACCTTCACCAGCTCGCCATCCACCCGGCTTTTGACGGTGACCGTGTTGTATGCCGTCACCGTGCCGATCGCGGATATGTACTGGTTCATATCGCCGAGCTTCGCCGGCGCCGCTGCGACCGGAACGACGATGTGTGCTGCGGCTGGAGGCGCTTCGTTGGCAGAATCAGAGCGGCTGCGGGCGATAAAAAAGTAAAAGCCAACTACCGCGACGGCCAAAACGACCAGCCACAGACGCCATCGTTGAATAGCTTTGTCGAGCCAACTGCGCACTTCAGCATCCTGTATAAATCGCGAGGCGTCAGGTTTTCCGGTCGCAGGGGCGTCTGAATCCATCATGTTCTCCGTCGCACTCGTCTCCAAGCAGGCAAGGACTGCCGCCGCATCTATTGTTGCAATTTTGGACCCGCCAGTCCATATTTCAGATGAGGTCGCGGGAGGCGGCGACCGATCTACGAATCCAATGATCGCAGGTTTCCAATCGTGAGCGTCAAGCGCCAGCCGGCTTCGCCGTCGATTCGCCGCAAAGACGGCCGCGGCAGGCCGTCAACGCCGTTCATCCGCGAGAGAATCCTCCTGAGCGCCGCGGAGCTCTTTGCCGAAAGGGAATTCGAGCTGGTGTTGATCGACGAGGTCGCCGCTCGCGCGGGGGTCGGCAAGGGCAGCGTTTACCGTCAATTCAAATCGAAAGAGGAGCTCTACGCGGCCGCGGTAATCAACGGATTCACCGAACTGCAGCGCGAAATTCGCTCGGCGCTGGCGGGATGCACGTCGATGCGCGAGCAAATCGCGACGATCGTGCGGCACTCTCTCAGATTCTTCTGGAGCCGCCGCCAGTTCTTCGCCCTGCTGCGCGATCCCAAGGCGTTGCGGCCCTTACAGGAGCGCCAGTATCAAGCGCAGCGCAATGACTTGTCGCGATTGATCAGTGGAGTTCTCGACGAGGGCGTCAAGCGCGGTGCGATGAGGCCGGGCATCGACACTCGAATCGCGGCCGAATCGCTGCTGGGCATGATGCGCGGGATCAACCGCTACCGTCGCGAGTACACGACACCCGAGCGCGCGGTCGATATCGTCACGTCGATCTTCCTCGACGGATGCGCCGCGCGATAACATTTTTTTGCCAATCGCCACTCATCTCGCGTAGGCTTTGGTCATGGACAAGGCAGCGATCCGAACTCACGTCGAGCGGCTTTGGGATGAATCCATCGTCGCCGAACTGACCGAGTACATTCGTATCCCCAACAAATCGGTCGCGTTCGATCGCGACTGGAAAGCGCACGGTCACATGGACCGCGTCGTCGCGCGCTTCGAGGATTGGGCGCGCCGCCAGCCAATTCGCGCCGTGAAGCTGGAAGCCGTGCGGTTCGAAGGCCGCACCCCGCTGCTGTTCATCGAAATCCCCGGCGACTCGAAGGATTGCGTGCTGCTCTATGGGCACATGGACAAGCAGCCCGAGATGACGGGATGGCGCGAAGGGCTGGGGCCGTGGCAGCCGGTGCTCGACGGCGAGCGTTTGTATGGCCGCGGCAGCGCCGATGACGGGTACGCGATGTTTGCGTGTCTGGGCGCGATCGGCGCGCTGCAGGCAAACTCGATTCGACACGCGCGATGCGTGGTGATCATCGAGGCTTGCGAAGAGAGCGGCAGCTTCGATCTCCCGCACTACATCGAGCATCTGGCGCCCCGCATCGGGCAGCCGAGCCTGTGCATCGCGCTGGACTCGGGATGCGGCAACTACGATCAACTTTGGCTGACCACGTCGCTGCGCGGCCTGGTCGGCGGGAAACTCCAGGTCGAGGTGCTCACCGAGGGGGTGCATTCGGGCGACGCCGGCGGAGTCGTGCCCGACAGCTTCCGCATCGTGCGCCAGTTGTTAAGCCGGGTCGAGGATGAGGCGACGGGAAAGGTGCTCGGGCGGGAATTTTACGCGTCGATCCCCGATGCACGGCTGAAGCAGGCGGCCGCCACGGCCGCGGTGCTCGGCGACGACTTCCGCACGAAGTTTCCGTTCATCGAGGGCGCGCGTCCCGTAAGCGACGATACGACGGAGCTCATCCTCAACCGCGCGTGGCGGCCCGCGCTCTCGATCATCGGCGCAGACGGGCTGCCGCCGACCGGCAACGCCGGCAACGTGCTGCGCGCGGGGACGGCGGTGAGTTTGTCGCTCAGACTGCCGCCGACGGTAGATCCAAAAGTCGCGTCGCAAAAACTCAAAAGCATTTTAGAGAAAGATCCGCCGTACGGATGCAAAGTGAGTTTCCAGGCGAACTGGGGCGCCAGCGGATGGAATGCGCCGGCACTATCGCCGTGGCTCGAGCGCAGCTTGGAGGCGGCCTCGAATGACTACTTCGGCAATCCGGTTGCCTACATGGGCGAAGGCGGTACGATTCCATTCATGGGGATGTTGGGCGAGCGATTCCCGCAGGCGCAATTTATGATTACCGGGGTGCTGGGACCTCACGCCAATGCCCACGGGCCCAACGAGTTTCTGCACATCCCGACCGCGAAGAAGGTGACTTGCTGCGTGGCGAAAGTGATCGCCGATCATTTCGCCCGGATTGCGGCCTGAGGCGGCGTTGCGCAGGATACTGCTCATCTCCGGAATCGTGGTTGGCGCGGTGGTGCTGATCGCGGCTGCGCTTACCGCTTACGCATTCTTCAATTTGAGTTCGATCGTCGCCCGCAATGAGAAGCGAATCCTGGCGCGCGTTAGCGGCGAGCTTGGCCGTCGGGTCGAGGTTGGGAAAATACAGGCGAAAATGGGGTGGGGCGTGTCGGCCGAGGTAAGCGGGCTCAAGATTGGGGACGATCCGGCCTTTTCGGCTAAACCATTTCTCGCCGCCAACGAAGTCTCGATCGAAGTTGAGTTTATCCCGCTGCTTCGCGGCGTGGCGAATGTCACCAGACTCGACCTCGTCAAACCCGACATCCGGATCGTTATGAACGCGCGCGGCGACCTGAACGTGAGCACGATCGGGAGCAGCCACGATGACGCACGGCGAGAGACTTCGGAAGCGGCGCGGAGCCGGGGCGCAAAGAAGCGATCGTCGCTTGCCGACTTGTCGATCAAGGCGCTGAGCATCGAGGACGGCGCGATCTATTTCAACGATCTTGGCGAAAAGATGGCGCCAATCCGCGTCCATCATCTGGATTTCGACGTGAGAAATTTCGACGCCGCATCGGCCTTTGACGTCGAAACCAAGTCCGCCTTTGCGGGCGAAAAGCAAAACGTCGAGGCGTCGGGAAAGCTCGGACCCCTGCTCAAGCGAGGCGTACTGGAGCCATCGGGAATCCCGGTCGATCTGAAGGTGCAGCTCGATTCGATCCTGCTCGATAGAGTCAGGCCGCTCGCTGACCTGGGATCGAAAATACCGCCGGGGCTCTCGATTCCTGATCCCGTATCGGTGAGCGGGACTGTCCGCGGAACATTCGGGAAACTCGCAATTGCGCTGAGCACCGATCTGAGCGGGGACCGGGTCGCATACGCGGCGCTGTTCAACAAGCCAGCTGGGACCGCGATGACGGTGAATGCCAACGGCATCTGGGCGGAGCAGCTCGAGATAGCGAGCGTGAACTTGAAGCTGTCCGATCTCGAATTGACGGCGAGCAGGTTTTCGGGCGGCGGTACGCAACCCATGAGTGCGCAAATCGATTCGAACAGCTTCAACCTTGCCAATCTGAGCAAGATGATCAACGCAGCAGCCGGGTACGGCGTGGCGGGCATGAGCGAAATTCACGGTACCGTGAAACTGGACACCAGCGCGCCGGCGATGGATGGGACCATGACACTGAAACAGGTTGCGGTGAAGCTGGGGCCGTCGTGGCCGGGCGCAATCAGCGATCTGAACGGCAAGATTCGTTTCACCGATGGGCTCGAAGTCCTCGAACCGACGACTTTCACGTTCGGTTCCTCGCACGCGAATCTCGAGGGACGGGTCGAATCCATCAGTCCGCTGAAAGCGAGCTATGCGCTGAAGGCCGACTCGGTGAAGCTCGCGCAGGTATTCGCCTTCGCCGGTCGTCAGCCGGGCGAGGTTGTCAATCAGCTCGCGGTCAAAGGCACGGCCGACGGCGAGATAACTTCGCCGCGAATCAGCGCGACGATCCAATCGACGGATGGATCGCTCGAAAATGTTCCATACCGCAATCTCGATCTGACGGCGGCATACTTGAACGGCCGTGGGTCGGCGCATCCATTCAACGTCGGTGTGTTCGGCGGCTCGCTGACGGCGCAAGCGGATGCAGTTTTTGGCGCCGCACCGACATTCAACGTCACGCTAGGGATGAAGAATCTGAACGTCGAACAAGCGCTACGCTCGCAAAATATCGATGCGGCCGGGACCGTGCACGGCTTTCTGACCGGCAACGTGGCGGCGTCGGGCAGCGGCGCGGATTGGAATCGAATCAAGCCGACGCTGCGCGGCAGCGGGCGAGTGGCAATTGCGAACGGTAAGCTGGTGGGCGTCAATATCGTGGCAGACGCGCTCAACGCAGTCGCCGCGGCGCCGGGAGTCAGCCAACTCGTGAACGTGGCATTCATGTCGAGTCATCATGGGTTGCTGGTCGATCCCGATACCGAACTGCAATCGGCAACCATGAGCTATCAGGAGGTGGGGCCACGGTTCACGACGCACGATCTGTATGCGCAGTCGCCGGATTACAGGATCACTGGCAACGGCTGGTTCGACATGGACAAGAACATCAGCATGAACGCCGACATCCGGCTCGCGCTCGGACTGCAAGTCGCGATCCCGGTCACCGTGACCGGGAAACTGCCCGGGGTGCGCGTGCTACCGGACGTGCCAACATTGGCGGAGCGCGTGGCGATGGGCGCGATTAATACGCCCGGCAACATAATCCGCGGCGGAGTGAACGCGGTGGGCTCGATGGTTGGCGCTGGACCGTCGGCTGGATCGTCGATTCCGTCGATTCCGAACCCGATTAACGCTCTCAAGAAACTCCTGCCTTGATCGGGTTGCTCGCGCCAGCCAGCAGGCGACCAAGGCCGAAGCGCCGACGATCCACCGTCGTCAGTGGTTGCAAGCCACGCCGAAAGGCGAGCATGTTTGGACCGAGGAGACCGGATGAAACCAGCCATGACGACAATGTCCCTGCCGGACTCGCCGCTTTCGCTTTGGCTCGACACTTACGGGCCGTACACGCCCGAGCCGCCGCTCAAGGGCGAAATCGATGCCGATGTGGCGATCATCGGCGGTGGTTTCACCGGCCTTGCCACCGCGCGCGAACTCAGGCGCGCCGACCCGTCGCTCAAAGTCGCGGTGCTCGAAGCCAAGACCGCTGGCTACGGCGCGAGCGGCCGCAACGGCTCGTTCGCGATGACGGTGGTCGGGCTTGGGCTGGGCGTGACCGCGATGGTGCACGGCAAGCAATTCCTCAAACAAGCGCATGCCTACATGGAGCAGGCGGTTGATCACCTGGACCGGCTAATCCTCGATGAAAAGCTCGAATGCAGCCGGATTCGCCCCGGCTTCCTGCGCGTGGCTACGGCGCCGGGCTACGTTCGCCGCCTCCAGCACGACGTCGAGCTCATGAAGTCGCTGGGCTTCAGCGGGATCGAATGGATCGGGCGCGACGAAGTGCGCGGCCGGGTTAACTCGCAGCGCTATCTGGGCGCACTGTGGGAACCGCGCCTGGTGCTGGTGAATCCGGCGCAACTGGTGCGCGAGGACAAGCGGATCGCGCTCGAAGCGGGCGCGTCGGTTTACGAAGAGACCCCGGTGCTCGAGATCACGTCGCGGCCCAATTTCAGGCTCACAACTCCGGGCGGAGCAGTTAACGCCGCCAAGCTCGTGTTCGCGACCAACGCCTACTCGCACCTCTTTCCCGAACTCAAGCGCAAGCAAGTGCCCGCCTTCACCTACATGATCGCAACCGAGCCGCTGAGCGCCAAGCAGCTCGAGCCGATCGGATGGAGCGGGTTCGAAGGAATCGAGGACGCGCGCAATCTCATCCATTATTATCGGCTGACGCCCGACCACCGCCTGGTGATGGGCGGCGGTCCGGTTGGACTGACCTGGGCGAACGACCTCGAAGGCGATCGCTCCGAGTCCGCGTGGCGCCATCTCGAGGAGCACATCGCCTTCCTCTTCCCGTCGCTGCGCGGCGTTCGGATCACCCATCGATGGGGCGGGCCGTTTTCGGTCACGCTCGATCTTACCCCCGCAGTCGGCTATCTGGGCGACCATCGCGCAGTTTACGCGCTCGGCTGTATCGGCCACGGGGTCTCGATGAGTCACCTGAACGCGCAGGTGCTGCGCGACCTGGTGCTGGAGCGCAAGAGCGAACTGCAGTGCCCGTTCGTTAACCGAAGAGTTATTCCGTGGCCGCCCGAACCGATCCGGATGGCGATCGCCGGCGCGCTCAGGGCCTACCTGATATCCGAGGACTGGGCTTACGAGCGCCGCATCGGCGCCTGACTGACGAGGATCAGCTTGCGAGCGCGTCCTTGTACAGCGGCGACGACGCTTTCATGAAGCGCAGCAGCATCCTCATCTCGGCGATGCGCTTGCCGGCCGCTTCATCCAGCGCGGTCTCGAACCACATGAATTCAGTCTTGGGGCTCTGGCCCAGCGCCACGATACTCCCGCTCACGCGGTATGGACGTTCGACCAGGACCGGGCCGTTGATGTTGCGCAGTTCGATCGCGCCGAACAGGCCCACTGCCTGGCCGAGTTTGCCGCGCAGAGTCGCGATCGACTGCGTGTAGAGAAGATGCACCATCGTCGCCGGAGTGGCGATTGCGCCGCCCCATGGCGAGGGCTTGGTGTACCATTTCAGCGGTTCGGTGATGACTTTCATCCGTTCGGCCGTCGCATCTTTGGTCAGAAATGCGTCGCATTCGTCGAAGCGATCGCCGACTTTAAGCGGGCCCAGGATCCGCAACTGACCCGCATCGAATCGATCGAGCGGACGGCGCAGCAACGCGGTTGGATCCTCGGGGCTTCCGACCGACGCGGTGCCTTCGGCTACGCGCATGCCGTCATCGCGCTCGATCCAGGCATCGACCTGCGCGTCGGCCGCATCGCGGGGCGGCTCTTTGAGGAACGCGCGGACCGCTTCGCGGTCGGTGGTCGCGTTCAGGAAATACATCGAAATAGTGCCGCGTTCAAACCATCGCTGGCCGAACGCTTTCAGCAGGAGCGGCGGAAACAGTTCCAGGTGGATCGATCCGGCGACGGTGCCGCCGCGAAAACCGAGCTTGGTCGCCATCGCGTCATCGTGGATGCTGCCCGAAACATTGCGGGCGTTGTTGACAGATCGGCGCAACGGGCCAACGAACACATGGTCGCGCAGCTCGATTTCTGAATTCATGGTGCCGTCCTCGAAACGAATTCAAGCAGGTCCCATGGCGATCGGCAAACTCCTCAAACCTGGAGTGACAGGGCACTTCTCGATCCATTTGTTCGAGTGCTAGCTTCGGCGCGCGCGCTCACCGGCCGCAGCTCGCAAATCTGCGATTCAGCCTGAGCGAGTAAGGCTCATCGCGACTGCGCCCGCTTGATCAGGCGCGACAGGGCGCGCACGCTCTCGAAATTCTCCGGGATCACTTCCTCGTCACGGATCTCGATGCCGAAGGTCTCCTCGCAAAATGCCACCGTATTGATGACTCCCTGCGAATCGAGCAGGCCGCGTTGGAACAGCGAGTCGCCGGGTTTCAGCTCGCGGATTTTCCGCGCAGTGGGAAGCTGGAGCAGAAACTCGCGGATGGCGCTTTCGATGCTCTTCATCGGCGTCAGCTCTCGCGCAGACTGCGACGATCCACTTTGCCGTTGCTCATCAGGGGAATACTCGCGCGAAATTCGATTGCCTCGGGCACCATGTAGGGCGGCAGTGCCGCAGCGCAATGATTGCGCAGCGTTTGTTCGCCGGCGTCCGAGCCGTCCTTCAGCACCACGACCGCTTTCAGCCGATTGCCGGTCTCCGGATCGGGGACGGCGATCGCCACGGCCGCCTGGACGGCAGGATGACGGCAGAGTGCGGATTCGATCTCTGCGGTTTCAACCCTGTAGCCGCGTACTTTGACCTGCTCATCGGCGCGGCCGATCAGCTCCAGCGTTCCATTCGCGTGCCGACGGACCAAATCTCCCGTGCGGCACGCGAGCACGCTCTCGCCCGGGCCTAGCCTGATGGTTCGCATTACCTCTGCGGTCATTTCCGGAAGTCCGTAGTAGCCGAGCATCAGGCCCGGTCCGGTGATCCACAGCTCTCCAATCGCGCCGCCCGCCACCGGCTTTTCGTCCTCGCCCAGCACCAGCAGGCGGGTATCCGCGTTAGTCTTGCCGATCGTGCGCGTGTCAATTTCTTCGGGCGGAAATTTCACTTCGTGCAAGCAGCGAAGCTTCGCTTCGGTGCGGCCGTAGGTGATGACAAAACGAACGCGGGGCAAAAGCCGCATCAGCTCGCCGAGCCGCTGCGCCGGCAAGCGCTCGCCGCCGATCATGATGATTCGAAGCGCGGAGAAGTCGAGCGCGCCGAGATTTCCGCGGCTTAGCAGCATCTGGAAAACGCTCGCCACTGCATAGATGACGGTGATTCTCTGATCGCTCCAGCCTTTCGCGACCGCGGCCGGGAACAGCGCCAGCCGCAGCGGGACCGGATACACGGTCGCACCCGCGAGCACGCCGCTGAAGATCTCGAACGTCGACATAGCGCTACTGAGAGGCGTGTAGCCGGGGATCCGGTCGTCGCTCGAAAGCCCAAGGGAAGGCACCGTCCACTCCGCCTGCGCGATTAGAGCGCGATGCGAAATCGCCACGCCCTTGGGCGTCCCGGCGGAACCCGAAGTGTACTGCACGGCAGCGAGACCGGCATCGTCGGTGTGAACCGGCGGCGGCTGCGCACTCTCGGCTTCGACTTGATTCCATGTCTGAGAGGCCCATTTCGCGTCGGGAGTTGGGTTGGTCCCATCGCCGGCGTAGAGAACCGCGCGCATCGGCACGTTGGTACCGAATGCCTGCTGCAGATCGTCGGCGCGGTTCATCGCGGTGACCAGAGCACGGACCTCGCAATCACGCGCGATGATCGCCAGGCGCGCCACGGGCGCGGCCGGGTCAACCGGCACGAAGGCCGCCCCAGCCTTGAGAACGCCCCAGATGGAAATGATCGCCTCAAGCGACTTTGGCATCCACAGAGCCACGCGATCTCCGGCGCGGACGCCGTGGCGAATCAACGAGTTCGCAACCCGGTTGGCGCTTGCGTCGAGTTCGGCATAAGTGAGAACCCGATCGTCCATTATCAGCGCTGGTCGCGCGCCGTGACGCGAGACCGTCGCGGTGAGGAAAGATGGCAACGTCGGCATCGACCTAGGACTCCTGAAAGATCGGCTCGCGCCGAGCGCCACTCTCGCTTCGCGCGGGATGAAATTCGCGCAGCCACGATATTGCACGCTCGATGACCGCGAACTGGCCGTCGATGGAATGAATGCGGCCGGGCCGGATCTCGATCTGGAGGCGCCCGCGCGCTTCGCTGTCGAGCTGCGAGAACAGAGCCTGCTCGGCGACGCGGAACTCCGCACGCAGCCGGTCCCGCTCTCCGTAGAGAAAGAGCGCGCGCGCATGCGAGCGCGCCAGCGCTCTGAAGGAAATCTCGAAACTGTCCAGTATCTTTGGGGTACGCGCACGCCTGGCCATCGAGCGCAGGCGCGATTCGGCGTTGCGCGCGTGGCCGTATCCGGGCGATCCGCCAGGTTTCTCCTCGAGCACCGCGGCGGCGGCAAAGAACAACCCGGAGATCGCGTCGGCCTCATCCTTGAATGAATCGAGCACGCTCAGCGCGCTGAAGCAGTAGCCGGCCAGCAGAAACTGCTTCTGTCCATGCGCTTCACGCAGGTGACGAATCGCGGCAACCACGTCTTCACCGAGCGCCTCGTTCCGGCTCGGCAGCGCAGCCTCGCCGGCGCTCTCGCCGCGACCTCGCAGGTCGAATCTCAGAGCCGCGAATCCCTCGGCGGCAAGGATTCGTGTGGCGAATACCGGGAGACGGCGAACCCCCGAACGCGGGCCGCCCGGGAACACGACGCACGCGTTCGCCGGCAACGCGCCAGGCGCCGGTGGCGTGAAGATCCCGTGCAGTGCGCCCTTCGGGCCCTTGAATACAAGCGGCTGCTCGGCGCATGCGCGGCTCAGCGTGGCGGGAGTTTCACGCCAATTCATCGAGCCAGTCTCCCATCTGTCGTGCGATATCCTCCGGCGTCCACCAGGGGTCGCTTCCGTCTGAGTCGCGATGCAGAACTGCGCGCACGCTTAGACCGCGCCGGACGAGAGTCTCACGCAGCTGGTTGTGTTCGCGCGAGAGCCGGGAGTGCTTCTGAAACTGCACGATCAGGGTCGGGCCGCGCCAGGGTTGGAGCGCGTCCAGCAGGTCCGCATCCTGGGCGCTATCCAAGAACTTGCGGTAGAGGTCGAAACCGAGCAAGGAGATTTTGCCCTCGCGCTTAAGGCGCTCACTCATCTGATCGACCGTCAGCAACGGCCGATCGCCTTGCGACATTTCGTAATACCTGACGTGGCGCATCGACTTGAGAAAGTAGTCGCGCGCGCTCAGCACGGGCTCCCAGAGCGCAAGCCCGGTGGAGTCAGTAATTCTGCGGATCGCATGCGCGGCAACCAGCGCTCCAAACCGAACGCCAACCCACACGATTTGCGACGCGCCGGATCGACTGCGTGCGCAGGTCGCGGCGTTCACCGCGTCATCGATCAAGTCCTCGAACGTTACGTCCTCCGGGTCGCCTGCCGAATCGCCATGCGCCCGCGGATGATACAGGAAGGCGGAGTAGCCGTTTGCCGCGATGATCCGCGCCGCGACCGCCTCGGCTCTCCCCTGGCAATGATTCTCGGAAAAGCTGTTGCAGAAGAGCACAATCGGCGCGCCCGGACGCTCGGCACGATATATCGCTCCGTACAGCGGGCGACCGTCGGATTCGAAATATCGGCGCTCCTCGGTCCACTGCTGATTCCCGGTGGGCTGGCGCGACAACATCGTCGGCGAAGACTAACATTCAGGCGAGCGGTTGATCCATTCAGCCTTATCCGGGCTTGCCTCCGGGTCCAAGTGGTGCGATCGGATAGTCAGCAGGAGGTGCAGCTTATGCCGGTCGGCGTAGTCAAAACTCCAGAAGACGAGATCGCGTGGGAGCGCGCGAAGGCCCGCACTCGAGAGGAATATCCAAACGCGCGCGGCAAGCAGTTCTACAGTATAGTGATGGCCATCTACAAAAAGATGACCCACTACACGCCTGCTTCGCGACGCCGTACGGAAATCCCCAGGTAATGGGGCGGGGGAACGGACAGTACATGTACGAAACGGAGTACAAATCCAAGTTGAGGACGCCAGCGGCGGCGGTGGAGTTGATCCCGTCGCGAGGCACCCTCTCGATGGGCATGGCGTTCAGCGAACCGCCCGCCTTGTTAGCAGCGCTCGAGAATCGAGTGAAGAGCCGCAAGATCGAGGAGCTTCGCGTTTACTATTCGCACTCGGTCGCAGCCGCCGCCGTCACGATTCTCAAGTACGAATACATGGACGTCATCAAGCCGCATCCATTCTTCCCCACGAATGTCGAACGAACGCTCTTCGAGCGGGGCCAACGGGACAATCGGCGCGTCGTCTTCTACATGCCGGGAAATTTCAGTGCGATGCCGCGCGTGTTGCGCGACATAGGAATCGACGCATTCATTATGATGGTCGCGCCGATGGACAAAGGCGGATTCTTCAGTTGCGGCACCAACGCCGACTACACGATCCCGACCGCACGAATCGCAAAGCATCTGATCGTCGAAGTCAATCCCAGGATGCCGCGCGTGTTCGGCGATTCGTCGGTGCACATATCGGAAGTCGCCGCGATTGTCGAAAATGAAAGTCCGCTGTTCTCGCTGCCTTCCCGGCCGCCGACGCCATTGGACAATGTGATCAGCAAGCAGCATCGTGGAGATGATTCCGGACCGCGCGACACTCCAGGTAGGAATCGGTGGCGTACCCAGCGCTGTATGCGCCGCCCTGCACGGCCGCAAGGATTTGGGCATACACAGTGAACTCATGATGCCGCCGCTGGCGGCGCTGATTCGGTCCGGCACCGTCACCAACAGGTACAAGAACCTCAATCGATACAAGAACGTGTACACCCTGGCGGTCGGCGACCAGCCTTTCTACGAATTTCTCAACGACAATTCGAGCATGGAGGCCCGCCCGGTTGACTATGTGAACGACCCAAACGTCATCGGACAGAACGATCGCGTAATCTCGATCAACGCGTTTCTTGAGCTCGGCCTTGACGGCGAGGTCAATTCCGAAGCGATCATGGGCAAGCAGTACAGCGCTCCCGGCGGCCAGTTGGATTTCGTGCGCGGCGCTCAGCTGTCCAAGGGCGGCAAATCGATTCTCGCCGCGTACTCGACCGCGGGCAAAGGCGCCGTCTCGCGCATCGTCCCAAAGATCGAAGGACCCACTACCGATCCAAGAACCGATACTCAGTATGTCGCTACCGAGTATGGAGTGGCTTGCCTCACCGGCAAATCGACAACGGAAAGAGCCGAGGCGCTGATCGCAATAGCCCATCCAAAATTTCGCGCGCAACTTCGTCTCGGCGCGCGGCAATTGGGTTACTTGTAAAGTACTCTGGGCTTCCTTCGATGCAGCGGGAGATTCTGCGCGGATAACCAGGCCGCCAGGACTCGTTTCGAGGCGGAGCATCAGGCCAAGTACCCCCAGGCGATCGAGTCACTTACTGCCAACTGGGGAACGCCTGGCTGGGCCCTTTGACTTTACCGCGTAGCACCGCACGCATCTGCGCACCACCAACATGCGCGCAACGGCCGTCATCAAGATGAAAGCGCGTTCGGTTATCGGCGGAACTAAATGATGCAAATCACGCGATAAGCCTGACATCTAATCTGCTAAAACTCGTCTAAAGCCTGAAGCGTCGGCGTCGAGCGGGTGCGCTCGGCGGCTGGAAGTTTGCCGATGTGAAGGATGGCGTGTTTGCCGAGTATTTCCGCGTCAATGAAGCCGACGCAAATACGGCGACGGTTCCCCAGGATGTAGCTGAACAGAGCGCCGTATATTGCTCCGATATGATGCCCCGGTCGTGAAGTAGGCGACTCCAACCGCTAAACAGCAGCCTTGGCGCTGAAGGGATGTCAGCCGATGCAATCCTACAATGAAAATCAGAGGCGTTGGGCAATCATCTTGGCGGGCGGAGAAGGAAAGCGCTTATCTTCGCTGACGCAGCGGATAGCCGGTGACGGCAGGCCGAAACAGTTCTGCTCTGTGCTCGGCGATTCATCGTTGATCGAGCAAACGCGCCGTCGCGTTTGCCTGTCCGTCGCAGACGACCACACCCTGGTCGTGGTGACTCGCGCGCATGAGCGTTACTACGGGCCGATGCTTGGAGATATGCGACAGCGAAATCTCGTGATTCAGCCCGACAACCGTGGCACCGGCGCGGCGATCCTCTATTCGCTACTACGATTGTCAAAATTGGAGCCCACCGCATACGTAGCGTTGTTTCCTTCGGATCACTTCGTAAGCGACGATCGTCATTTCATGCGCCACGTCGATCAGGCTTTCGACGCCGTCAGATCGAGGCCCGAACTGACGGTGCTACTGGGCATCGCCGCAGACAGAGGCGAAACTGCGTACGGCTGGGTCGAACCCGGGCAGCCGATAGGCACCGCGCATGCGAACATTTTCGATGTTCATCAGTTCTGGGAGAAACCGTCTGCGGAATTGGCCAAACAACTTCTGGATCGCGGTTGCCTGTGGAATAGCTTCGTAATGGTGGCTCGATTATCCACGCTCATGGGAATTGTCATGTTGACGGTGCCGGAACTCTATCGCTCCTTTGCTCGCGTAAGTTCGAGCCTCCTTACGACTTCAGAGGAACGGTCTGTCGAGCGCTTGTACGCCTCGATAGATGCTACGGACTTCTCGCATGAAGTGTTGGCCAGGCGTCCGATCAATCTTGCGGTGCTTCCAGTTCAAGGATGCCAGTGGAGCGACCTCGGCGAGCCAGCGCGGGTAATCGACGTCTTGAGCCGTCAGAAAATCCAGCCTCGATGGAACGCGGCCTGATCGATGGCGGCGATTTCCTGTAGAATTCTCTGCGCGATCGACTTCAGCGATAACTCTATCGCGGCGCTTGGCCGGTTTCCGGGGAAGACCACGGTGCGCCGAAAGGAGCAGTCATCGCGATGAAATGGCCGGCAGGAATCGAACCTGACACCTCATCGGTGTACGCGCGCAATGAAATTGCGATTGCCGCCCCGCCTGAGCGCGTATGGCGATGGCTCATTCGCGCCGCCAAGTGGCCGCAATGGTACAGCAACAGCGCCAACGTGAATTTCATTCGCGGCAATCCACCCGACCTCGCGCCCGACACCGAATTTCGATGGAAGACGTTTGGCGCCACTGTCACCAGCCGCGTGATCGTCTTCGAAGCGCCGCATGAACTCGGATGGGACGCGCATGGAGTGCTGAGCGCCTATCACGGCTGGCTTATCGAACCGGATGGCGGTGGCGGATGCCGCGTCATCACCGAGGAATGCCAGAACGGTCTCGTGCCGAAACTCAGCGTGGTGGTATCTGCGCCCGATGCTCGAGCGCGGGCATCAGAGCTGGGTCGAGAGCCTCAAGCACGTTGCCGAAGCCGGAGAGCCGTCTTAGCGATCGCCAGGCGTCGCTCTAGTCGTCCGCCAGGATAACTTCGAAGGCGGCGCTGTTGTCGCGGATGATTCCCATCGACGCGAGAAATCGTCCCAGCCGAAGCACCGGAATCACGAACCAGTACTTGCGCTCGACCAAGCCATTCACTTTCTCGCGTTCCTGCGCATCCGTAATCGCGCGCACGTCGCCGTTGAAAACTTCGTCGCCGACCCGAAGCGAGATGGCGGGTCGCACCTTCACATTGCGCACCCAGTTGCGCGCGGCATTTGCCGAGACCAGGTATAGCCGGTCGTCATCGACCAGGTACCAGATAGTCACCTCGTAGGGGCGGCCGGTTTTGCGTCCATAATGAGTCAGACGCAGCGTCTGCCTGTCCCCGACCCGGCGCAGCCGTTCGAAGGATTTCGATGCCATCGTCATGCACCTCGAGTTCGACGCGCAGCCTGGCCAGTTCGCCCCGCACCTGGCTCCGTGGCGAGATTATTATTCGCGCAGCCGGTTACTGCGTAACAGTTTCCATCACGCGTCCGCTGGCGCCATCCACGAAATCGACTTCGACCGGCGATGAAATGTTGTTGTCTTTCTTGGCCTTGTGGATTTTCAACTTCAGCTCGGCCAGGAACGTTTCTTTCGCATTCGGAGGCATCTGGTCCATCGGAAAGCTGTCCATCAGGACCCTGGCCTTGAGCTTGTCGGGCCACTGGAAGGAGCCGACCTTCGGTCCCGCGATTGGCAGGCCTCTCACCATCTCCTCGATAGCGCCGTGAAAATCCTTTTTTCCGGAGGTTTGCTCCGTCGTCGTTACAGCCGCCGCTGGCGAGCCCGCCGCCGCTCCCGCCGAGGACGACGGCGCGGCAGATGCGGCCTCCGTCGACGCGCTTGCGGCTGGCGCACCGCTGACCTTTGCGATCAGATCCTTCACCTGGGCGCGCGTCGTGTCGTCCGGCGCAAGCGCCAGCGCCTGCTTGAGCGTGGCTATCGCGTCCTCAGCTTTATTCTCCTGCGCGTACGCGATTCCCATGTTGAGGTGCGCTTGGAAAAATCCGGGATTGGCGGCGATCACTTTCTTGTACTGCACAACTGCCTGATCGGCGTTGCCGGTGTAGAGATACATCGTGCCGAGATCGGTGCGAACTTCCGGATCGTCCGGCCTCTTCTTCAGGTAATGCTCGTAGGCGGCGATCGCTTCGTCGTAGTGCTGCTTGTCGTAGTCGATATCACCGATACCGCGCAGCGCGTCGAGGTTGTCGGGCTCCAACTTCAGCACGTGGCCGTACGCTTCCTCGGCCTTGCCGTAGTAGGTTTGATCGAACATCGCCGCGCGCATCGAGACTGCGCCGAATTTGTTCCATGCCGCGACGTCGTCGGGTTTCGCGCGCGCAGCTTTTTCGGTCTGGTCAACAAAAGTGCGAGCCTCTGTCGGCAGCTCGATCTTTGGATGTCCCGGCGGCAGACTGCCGTTCTGACTTCCACCCGCCGCTGGATTCGCCGTGATATTCTGCTCCGGTGCAGCCGCATTGGGCGCGGCAGCACCAGCGCCCGGGGCGTTGGCGACGGCGACTTGTTCGCGCGCCGCTTCGGGCGTGCGCATCATTATCCACGCGGCCGCCGCCAGACCCACCACGGTGATCGCGACGAACACAATCACAAACGCCGTGGTAATCGGTATATTGCGCCCGCGATCCGCGCTGCCCCTGAGCTTGCCCGATTCTCCCGCGCCCGACGCTGTGCCCGCGAGCGCGCTGCCGCACTCCACACAGAACTTCGCCCCAGCCGTCAGCGGCGCGCCGCATTGCGGACAAAATCGCATCAGCAAATTCCTACATGACCGCTTCCCCCCAGCGCAACCCGTCCCGGATTTGGATTCCCGCTTTCGAGCCGCCTGTTGTATAGTCCCGCCGGAGTCCACTTTTGCAAGCCAGCCAGCCGAGGAACGCGCCGAGACCCGCCAGTGACACGCGCCGAGTCCGCATATGCCCGGAAATCTCGAACAAGTAACCGCGCAGCTGACGGCCCTGGTCCGCGCGAAAACCGGGGACTCCCGCGCGCGAGCGCATTCGCTCGAATCGCTGCCCGGTCACGCCGGCTTCAGCTACAGCTTCATCCTCGAGCGCAGTGCGCCCGACGCGGCGCCGGCGGGGAAGTTCGTCGTGCGCCTCGCGCCTCCCGGGGTCAAAATCTCTGGCCCCGCCGACATCGTGCGCCAGGCGCGCGTGATGGCGTCGCTGGCCGACACGCCGGTCGCGGTGCCGCCGATCATCTGGTACGGCGACGAGCCCGAGTTCTTCGATCGGCCGTACTTCGTCGCCGGCTTCGTCGATGGATTCAAACTCGGCGAATCCGCGCTGCCGTCCGCGCACTTGAAACGCCTGGCGCGCAAGGGTATCGCGACCATGGCCGCGCTGCACAACGTCCCGTGGGAGCCGCGCCGCGCCGCGTGGGGCGAGCCGTTCGCGCTCAGCGAAGAGCTCAAGCGCCTGGACTACCTGCTCGACCGCCCGACTCTCGATCCCGCCGTCGTCGCGCGCGCACCCGAGCTTCGCGAGCGCCTGCGCTCGAGCCTGCCGGCAGACGCGCGCATCGGATGCGTCCACGGCGACTTCCAATGGTCGAACGTGCTGTTCAACGAAGAACGCGTCGTCGCGCTGATCGATTGGGAAATCTCGCTGGTCGGCGCAACGCTGCTCGACCTCGGATGGATTTGCTTTTTTTCAGACCCCGGAAGCTGGGTCGGCGTTGACCCGGGCCGCGGCTCGCTACTCGACGCCGGCGAAATCGTCGATGCGTACGCCGAAGTCGCGGGCTTTCCGGTCTCCGCGGCGCAAGTGCGATGGTTCCGCGCATTCGCGGGCTACCGGTTCGGCGTGATTACCTGTTTCAACCTGATGCTGCATCGGCGCGGCAAGCGCCACGATCCGTTATGGGAAGAGACCGCGCTGTCGGCGCCAACAATGTTCGAACACGGCCTCGAATTGTTGGGCTGACCTGCGCGTATCCGCCGGCACATATCCGGTTTGGACTCCGGATGACTTTGTGGTGGAATCGCGTCCTGCACTTTCGTGATCGGAATTCTCCGTGACCGGAAGTTGGAGGTGGCGAAATGGACAGTGCGGCCAAACGGCAGCCTGAAATTCAGACCCCCGAGGAAAACCATCCCGCGCTCAACGCGATCCTCGGCGCCAATCCCTTCGTCGGCCTCGACGCCAAGCAGGTTGTCGGAACTTTGACGGCCTTGCTGGCGCATCTCGCGTCGCGGCCCGCCACCGTCGCCGCGCGCGCGCTCGAACTGTGGCTCGAGCTGGGGCAGGTCGCGGCGGGCGTTTCCACCGTGGCGCCCGAGCCTGGCGACAGGCGTTTCGCCGATCCCGCCTGGTCGCAGCATCCGCTCTACCATCGCATGATGCAGACCTACCTCGCGTGGCGCACTGCGATGCACGATCTCGTCGACCAGGATGACGGCGTCGAGTGGAAGCAAGCCGGGCAGCAGGAGTTCGCGGTCACGCTGATGACCGAGGCGCTCGCGCCCACCAACGCGTTGTGGCTCAATCCCGCCGCGCTCAAGCGCGCCTTCGACACCGCGGGGATGAGCCTGGTGTGGGGACTGCGCAACTTCATCAGCGACCTGTGGAACAACGGCGGGATGCCGTCGCAGGTTGACAAGCGACCGTTCCAAGTCGGCAAAAATCTCGCCGTCTCGCCCGGCGCCGTCGTGTTCCGAAGCCCGCTCTGCGAGGTGATCCAGTATGCGCCCGCGACCGGCAACGTCTATGAGCGCCCGCTGCTTTTCATCCCGCCGCAGATCAACAAGTTCTACATCATGGATCTCGCGCCGGGCCGCAGCTTCATCGAGTACGCGGTCAAGCACGGAGTTGCGATGTTCGCGATCAGTTGGCGCAACCCGACTCCGCGCGATCGCAACTGGGGGCTCGACGAATACGTGACCGCGTGCAAGGACGCCATCGCGGCCGCATGCGAGATCACCGGCAGTCCCGATTGCAACGTGCTCGGCGTATGCGCCGGCGGCATCACGACTTCGCTCATGCTCGGGCATCTCGCGGCTTGGGCTGACAAACGCGTCAACGCGGCGACGCTGCTGGTGACGACGCTCGATACGAGCCTGCCCTCGATGACCGGGATGTTCGCGACCGAGGATGCGATCAAGGCGGCGCGCGATCGCTCGGCTCAAAAGGGCGTGCTCGACGGCGGCGACATGGCGCGCGTCTTCGCCTGGATGCGGCCGAACGATCTGGTCTGGAACTATTGGGTCAATAACTATCTGCTCGGCAACGATCCCGCGCCGTTCGACATCCTCTATTGGAACGCCGACCCGACCAACCTTCCGGCCAAACTGCACGCGGGCTTTCTCGATCTGTTTCTCAGAAATCCGCTCACCCGCGGCGCCGCCGTCACGATTCTCGGCACACCGATCGATTTGGGCGCCGTGAAGAATGACCTCTACCTGGTTGCCGGGATGACCGACCATATCTGCGCGTGGCGCGCGTGCTATCGCACGACGCGGATGTTCGGCGGACGAATCGAATTCGTGCTCGGCTCCAGCGGCCATATCCAGAGCCTGGTTAATCCTCCCGGCAACTTCAAAGCCCGCTACTACGTCGGCGCGCGGCTTCCCGAGGATCCCGACGAATGGTTCAAAGGAGCGGCCGAGAACAAGGGCACCTGGTGGGATCACTGGATCAAGTGGATTGGGGCGCGCTCCGGCGGCGAGCACCCCGCGCCGAAGTCGCTCGGCAGCGAGCTCTACAAGGCCGGCGAACCCGCCCCGGGCCTATACGTCCACGAACGCCACTAGCGCGGGTTCGAAATTCGGAATTCTGCCGCTCCCCCTTACCCTTCTAACAGGGCGAAGCCCGCATCTTCACTTTTCACTTTTCACTTTTCACTGGGTGCAGAGGTCACCCCTGGCCGTGGCGACGGCAGCGCAGTATTAAGCCGTTGGCAGGGGCCGCGCGCGACAACGGAGCGCGGCCTTAACGGTGGGTGCAGGGGTCACCCCTGCCTCACCGCGCCGCCAGCACCTCGGCCAGATGACGCACTTCGATCTTCTCGCCCGCGCGGCTTAGTCTCCCGCCGATCTGCATCAGGCATCCGCAATCGTTGGCGACCACGACCTCGGCGCCGCTCTCCTTGATGCGCGCCATCTTGTCCTCGACCATCGAGGCCGAGATATGCGGGAACTTCACCGAGAACATCCCGCCAAAGCCGCAGCACTCCTCCCGATCGCGCAGGTCGCAAATTCTGATTCCGGCCACCGCAGCTCAACAGCGTCATCGGTTCATCGCGCACGCCCAACTCGCGCATCAGATGACACGACGGATGATACGCGACCGCCCGCTCGTAGCGCGCGCCGACGTACTTCACCTTCAGCACGTTGACGATGAACTGCGACAGCTCGAATACCCACGGCCGAATCGCCATTGCTTTGGCTGACAGGGCGGGATCGTCCGGCGAGCAGGTCGCCGTAAAAGATCTTCAGCATGCTCGTGCATGAGCCCGAAGGCACGACAATCGGAATGCCCGGCTCGACCGAATTCAGAAAGCGGCGCGCAAGATCGAGCGCCTCGTCGCGGAAACCCTCATTGAAAGCGACCTGGCCGCAACAGAACGCGCCGCGAACCGGCGTCACCTTCAGCCGCAGCCGCTCGAGCACCGTCGCCGCCGCGTCGTTGACCTCGGGAAAAAATTCCTCGGCGAGGCAGGTCGAGAATAGTTGGACTTCAGTCATCGCGGGGCCACACCACGATCACGTGGATCGATTTGGGGCCGTGCACGCCGAGCACGATTCGTTTCTCGATATCCGCGGTGCGGCTCGGGCCCGTGATCAGCGTCAATCGATTCGCCGCGACGCCGTCCGGACCCAACTCGGCGAGCACCGCCGCCAGATTTGCCATCACGCGATCGATCTGAACGATCACCAGGCTCGCCGGCGGCAGCAGCGTGAGCGAACTCGGCCGATCCCCGGTTGAAACCACCGCCAGCGTGCCGGTCGAGGCGATCGCGAAGTCCGCCTCCGCGATCCCGATGTCGGCATTGGCCACCCGCTCGCGCATCGCGGCGCGCTCGGTGTCCGCCACCGGGATGGTGCGAACGATCCTGAAATCCGCGCGCTCGAGCGCCTCGCCGATTGCGTCCATGTCGCTCACGACGCCTTGTCCAAGCGCAACCGTCTTCGCGCCGATCTCGCCGGTAAGAGTGACTATTCGATTAGTCACTTCGGCCGGAGTGAGTATTCCGAGGAACTTGCCGCCGACCGCTTCGAGCTCGCGCGCGAACGTCGATGCGAGCTCCGCGCGATGCGCCGACTGCGCCACCGGCACCGCCTCGCTCGCGGCCTCGGCGTGCGAGTTGCTCCGCGCGCCAACGCCGAGCGCGTCCTTTACGCTCGCGATTATTTTGTGAATCTCGGCCACGTTCAGCTCGGCGGGCGCTCCGACGCGGGCGCGGGGCGCTTATGCGGACGCGGCCGCGGAAAGTCGCGATACTTCGTCCAGTTGCCGAACGGTCCCGGCATCCGGCGCAGATAACCGTTGTGCGCGAACGGTTTCAGCACCATCGCGGCGAAGTTTCCAAGCACTCGAACGGTCCGCGGATGCCGCGCCATCTTCGCAAACCGCCGCGCGCCCCGCCGCGCCCGCTCGATCGCGCGCGGCCATCGGATTGGATGCGCGCCGGTGCTCTCTTTCCAGCGCAAATGGAGCAGGATTCGCGGAATGTCGATCTTGACGGGACAGATATCCTTGCACGCGCCGCACAGCGTCGACGCAAACGGCAGGTATCCGGCGGCGCTGCCGAAAAGATTGGGGCTGATGATCGACCCGATCGGTCCCGGATAGACCGAGTGGTACGCGTGGCCGCCGATGCGCCTGTACACCGGGCACACGTTCAGGCACGCGCCGCAGCGGATGCAATTCAACGCCTCGCGCAGAACCGGATCCGCAATCATCGAGCTGCGTCCGTTGTCCAGGATCACCACGTGCATCTCGCCCGGCCCGTCCAGATCGCCCTCGCGCCTCGGCCCCGTGATGAAACTGGTGTAGCTCGTGAGCTTCTGCCCGGTCGCGGTGCGCGCGAGGATCTCCAGGAAGTGGCTCAGGTCTTCGAGCCGCGGGATGACCTTCTCGATTCCCATCACCGCCACGAACGTCTCCGGCATCGTGCTCGACATGCGCCCGTTGCCTTCGTTCTCGACGATCACGAGCGTGCCGGTTTCCGCGATCGCAAAATTGACGCCGGTAACTCCGAAATCCGCGTTCAGAAAAATCGCGCGCAATCGTGAGCGCGCTTCGGCCGTGAGTCTTTCAGGCTCCGCGGTGTACGCGACCGCGAACTTGTCGGTGAAAAGTTGCCCGATGTCCTCCTTGGACAGATGAATCGCGGGCGTGATGATATGCGACGGGCGCTCGCCGCGAAGCTGCACGATGTACTCGCCAAGGTCGGTCTCGACCGCGTCGATCCCCGCGCGCGCAAGCGCCGCATTGAGCTCGATCTCCTCCGTCGTCATCGACTTGCCCTTGACCACGTTCTTCGCGCCGCGCCCCTTCGCCAGATCGACTATATAGTCGCGCGCAACCGCCGCATCTTCGGCGAAGAACACCTTGCATCCGCGAGCTTCTAGCTTCGACGTCAGTTCGATTAGCAATTCGTCGAGATGCGCAATCGCGTCGGTCTTGATTCGATGCGCCGCGTCGCGCTCCTCGTCGTACGCCGGGAACTCCGCCTTCACTTCGGCGAAGTGATCGAGATGCCGCGCGCTGGCGTTTTCGAGCTTGCGCCGCAACTCATGGTCGCCAACGGCGGCGCGGCTCGACTCGAAGAAATCGCGGGCTTTAGGAGATTCAGCCATCTGGGGTGTCGCGCGTCGGCTGTCAGTCGATCGGTAGGGCGTCAGTTTATCAGCGCAACTTTAGTTTATCAGCGCGACCTGGCGAATCAGGCGCAGCACCGCTTCGCGCGCCGACTCGGCCGCGGGATGCTCGGGAGCCTGCGAAAGAAAACTCTGGAAGTCTTCGAGCGCCGGCTTGAAGCATTCCAGCCGCTCGAACAGGCCGCCGCGCTCTACCAGCTCGTCGAGCGCGCGCGGTTCCAGCATGATAATCCGGTCCAGCGCCGCCAGCGCGCGCGTCCAGTCCGACGCCCCCATGTAAATGATCTTCAGGTTGCGAAGCATCCGCGCCAGGATATGGCGCGCGCCGCGCTGCTTCAGCATCGCGGGATTCAATTCCACCGGCTGTCCGTAAATTTGCGTCAGGCGCGCGCGAATCTCGTCGAGCGCGAGAATCTTTCCGCCGACGAATGGATCGATGAGCAGCTCGCCGCGCTCGTCCACCGCCTTGACCAGGAAATGCGTCGGGAACGAGACCCCGTAGAGATTGATACCGAGCCGACGGCCCACTTCCAGATACACCACCGAAAGCGTGATCGGAATTCCGAGCCGGCGATTGATCACGTCGTTCAGAAATGAGTTGCGCGGATCGTTGTAGTTCTCGGCGTTGCCCTCGAATCCCTTCAGCTCGAACAGAAAATGCGAGAGCAACTGGACCCGTTCCACCGTGTCTTCGCCCGCGCGGACGATTGGTTCGGCTTCACGCGCCAGCGTCGCCAGCTTGTCCAGGTATTCTTCGATGTCAAGTTCGGGATATTCTTCTTTCGCGATCAGCAGCGCGCCGCGCGCCAGTGGCACCGGCTCTTTCGCCGCAAGCATCGCAAATTCTCGCCGTGCATCGTTCATCGGGCGGGCACCGTTCGTAACAGTCTCGCCTTGCGCGAATGCTTTGACAAGCGCGGGCGATCAGTTTGTTTCGAGCGCCGACCCGGCTTCATCGCGCACTGCCGCGTCGCAGTCGCCAAGCGCGCGCTCGAGTGCGCGGCGCGCAGCGCTTCCTCCAATCTCTCCCAGCGCCCATGCGCCGTGCGAGCGGATCAATGGCTCGGGCTCGGTCTCCAGCGCGCGCGCCAGCGGCGCCACCGCGTCGGGATTTTGCGTGTTGCCGAGCGCGACCGCGACGTTGCGCAGCAGCCCGCGCCGCTTGGCGCGCTTCACCGCGCTCTTCGTAAAACGGCGCCCGAACTCTTCGTCGTTGAGCGCCAACAGCTCGGGCAAACGCGGGACGAGATCGTTCGAGCCGTCGTCAGCCGCCAAATCGTTCCACGGACAAACGTCGTTGCAAATGTCGCAGCCGAAGATCCAGTTGCCGAGCTTCGATCGCAACTCGCGCGCAATCGCGCCGCGGTTTTCTATCGTCTGATACGAGATGCACAGATCCGACCGCATCACGTAACCGTCGGCGAGCGCCCCGGTCGGACACAAATCAATGCATCGCCGGCATGTCCCACAATGTTCGCGGTAAGGCTCCGTCGTCGCCTCGAATTCCGCGTCGGTGAAAATCTCGGCGAGAAAAAAATACGAACCGTGGCCGCGATTCAGGATCATCGTGTTCTTGCCGAACCATCCCAGCCGCGCATCCGCCGCCCATTCGCGCTCGAACACCGGGCCGGTGTCCACATACGCGCGCGCGATCGAGCCGGGACGAATTTGCGAAATCACTTTGGCTACCGCGCGCGCTCGCCGGCCCACAACGTCGTGATAATCGCGGCCAAGCGCGTACGCCGCGATTCTGCCGCGCAACTCGCCGCGCCAATCGATGTCGGGAATCGCGCGCGCCGCGTACGGATAGCCGATGCTCACGACGGACCTGTAGCGCGCATCGAGGCGGCGAGGATCGAACCTGCGCTCAGGCTCTCGCGCCAGGTAAGCCATCGTCGCGTGACCGCCGTCGTCGAGCCATTGGCGATAAAAGTTCTCGCGCTCCCTGAGTTGACGCAGCGGCGCAAATCCAACCAAAACGAATCCCAGTTCGTTGGCGGCACGGGTCAGCGTTTCGCGCGAAGCATCCATGGTGATGCCAAAACGCTAGCATTTCGCTGGGCTTTTCGCGCTGGTAATGGTGGATGCATTGACTCCACTATTGCGCTACGATTAGTTTGTTGGTGAGGAGCATAATAGACGGGTAAGCGCTCCTTGCCGGAGGTTTGTAGCAGAAATGGCCGAAGGACTTCATATCGAGCATCACGGGCACACTGAATCGGCGCCGGCCGAGCGAATCGATACCGCGTCGCTGCCGGACGTGAAGCTCACGCCCACCGCGATCGAGATGGTCCGCAAGATGTACGCGAAGGAAGGCCTTGGCGCGGGCTATGGAATGCGAATCGGCGTGGTCGGAGGCGGATGCTCCGGGTTTCAGTATTCGCTGAAGTTCGACACGTTGAAAGAAGGCGATCGGGTGACGGATTTCGGCGGCGTGCTGGTGTACGTGGACGAGGTTTCGCTGCCGTATATCGCGGGCACGACGCTCGATTACGTCGAAGGACTGCACGGCGCGGGATTCCGCTTTGACAATCCGCGCGCTAGCCGCACCTGTGGCTGCGGGTCGTCCTTCAGCGCGTAAGATTAAGACTGGTTGATTTACCAGGCCGCTCCGATTGGGGCGGCCTTTTTTATTCCAGCCGGCGCTGTGTTAGACCCAATCCGCGATGCTCGCGGGATTGCTCTACTGGCTGTCTCCGGCGCGCCGGCGCTTCATGCGGCGGCTGGCAAAGCCGGGACTCGACCCGATGCGCGCACGATTGGCCGAAGCGGGATCGCCGCGCGCGATTCAGTTCATCTCGACAATTCTTTACGCCAACGCCGACTTCCTTGCCTACGCGCTTTCGTCGAAAGGGCCGCTTAAGATGTATTGCGATCGCGCGACGCCCGAGCGGGTGTCGGCGTGTATCAGCACGATGCTGATCTACTCGGTAAATCTGTTTGCGCGCGACGAGATGACGAACAACAAGAGCGAAATGATCGCGCTGCTCGCGCATCTTGCGGCCGTCAAGCCCACCCAGGTGATGCTCCGGCGTGACGCGCTGCGCAAGGCGCCGCGCTCCGAGGAGTGGATGGTGCTGACGTGGCTCGCGAAAGATCTCGGCGCCGAGGCGCCCAAGTACGACGCCGAGCTTGAGCGCATCTTCGGATACAATTATCTGTCGTACATCGCTCAGTACCGGCCGGCGCTGGAGCGCGCGATGGCCTCGGCGGACACGGCCTGAGCTTACGTTCGGATGGAGAAAGCTGTGCAGGATCTCAAGCTGAAAGATCTCGACGGGCGCGGAATCATTGTCACCGGCGCAACGCGCGGAATCGGCCGGGCGATCGCGCTGGAAGTCGCGCGGCGTGGCGCCAACGTATCGTTCAACTACCTCAAGAGCGATCAGAATGCGGCCGAGCTCAAGGCCGAAATCGAGAAACTCGGCGGCAACGCGCTCGCGTACAAGGTCGATGTCGGCGAACTGAAGAACGTGCGCGAGATGGTCAACGCGACCAAGAAGGAATTCGGGCAGATCGACGGCCTGGTCAACAACGCGGGCATGACGCGCGACAAGGTATTCGTGATGATGTCGGAAGAGGATTGGAGCGAGGTCATCCGGGTCAATTTGACCGGCGCGTTTAATTTCGCGCGCGCGGCGGCGTTCATGATGATGAAAGCGAAGCGCGGATCGATCCTGAACATCACGTCGGTCAGCGGGATTGTCGGAATCCCGGGTCAGGCGAACTATTCGGCGGCGAAGGCCGGACTGATTGGGCTTACAAAATCGGTCGCGAAAGAAGTAGGGCGGCTCGGCGTTCGCGTCAACGCGCTCGCGCTCGGATTTATCGAGACCGACATGACGGCGGCCATGCCCGACGAGAATCGCGCGCAGGCGCTCGCGATGATTCCGCTCGGCCGCTTCGGCAAGGTCGAAGACGTAGCGCCGATGGCCGCATTTCTGCTGTCGGATGCGGCGTCATATATCACCGGCGCAGTGATCCAGGTGGACGGCGGCCTCGCGATGTGATCGGGGCAGGCAGGGGCTCCGGTCCCTGCACCTGAGTGAAGAAGTAGTTCACACAGGTCGCTATGCGCCCATCTTGATGCCCGGCGGGAGTTTCCATGCGGTGGAATCGAGCTCGCGATCGCGCTCGGAAAATTCCCAGTAATGGCCATCGATATCCTTGGCCTCGTAAATGCGCCCGCCCCAGAATTTGTCGTCGGGCTCGGAAATGATGATGGCGCCGGCCGCCTTGGCCCGCGCGAAGTGGTGATCGATGCCGCCAACGTACACCTTCACCGATTGAGTTATCGTGCCTGCTATCCGCGGGCTCTGGCGGCCGTGTCCGCCTGCGGTGCCGAGCGAGATGAGGCCGTCGCCAACTTCCATCCAGGCCAGCACGAACCCATCGCCGGTCAGACGCGCGGCGGCTCGCTCGCGAAAGCCGAATGCGCGAGTAAGGAATTCGACGGCCGCGGGTACATCTTCGTACGCAAGGGCGGGAACGATGGTTGGTGTGCGCCAGAGTTTCGATGCCATAAACGTGCTAGCTCCTCTGGATGCGGGAGCTGGCAGTATAAGCCGTCGCGCCCGCAAAAGGCCAGGGAGCCGGCTCCTACACCCTTAGTAGATAGACTTAGCCTTGCTTCGAAAAAAGTGGCTGTGCGCCAGCCTATGCGTACGAGTAATTCGCTTTAAGCGATGGGCCGGCGATTTTACTCACGATTTTGTCCAAGCACACGATCATTTGCCGACCTTGACGAATAAGCAGATGCTCACGCACCAACTCGGCTAAATGTTCGGTAACTCTGGGTCGCGACGCACCCACCAGACCGGCCAGGTCCTTTTGGCTGATGGGAACTCGCAAAAGGGTGCCACGTGACTCTTTGACTCCGAAGTCCGAACACAATTGAAGAAGCGCAACCAAGAGACGCTCATGAAGGTCGAAGCCCTCTGCGAAGAACCGATACCATGGCATCAGATTGCTTTCGTAAAAGTTTCTTAAAGCAGATTGCGGTACCGCCCTGGTAATGACGTCGAATTGGTCCCAGCTCAGACTGCCGACTCTGCATTCGCCATGAGCCTCGCAGCGAAAATCCCGCCGTCTGACTGGGAGAGAAACAAACTGGGGGATTGGACCTGGTGCAAGTAAAGCTATGGTTACACGCTGGCCAGTCTGGCTCAGGCAAGTGATCTTCGCCACGCCCCTTAACAGAATATTGACACCTGCCGCGAGCGACTCTTCAGAAAGGATAACCTCGCGCCTTCTGAAGTTTGCCGAATTGAGGCCGCTCGCAAGCTCGTGCAATGCGTCGGGTGAAAGAAACGACAAGGGTTTCAGCCGGTTCAACAAATCGAGGTCGGTGTGAGGAGCGTTTTTCTGTCCGTCCATTTTCCCTTCCTCCAGTAACTGAACAAGGCGTTTATCGGGAGTTGACCCAGATTGCCTTATTCTAAATTAGACTGCGCTTCAGATGACCTTATATCACAAACGCTCCGCCTGTGACGAGCCTCAGCCCGGTTCTCACTCCGGAGTAGGGACCAACCCCGGCACCCGTGCCGCGAAGAAAATGAGCCGAGGCCCCCGGCTCCGAAATCCCCGAGCATTTTCCGCGAGCCTTTCCGCTCTCGCGCTTCGCCGCCCGCGCGAGTAGTTTCTTTTCATCCGAGCGGCCGGCGCTGCGACAACCATGCGGGGAGGTGTGATTTATATGTACGGAACTGACGGACTCGAGATAGTGACGCTGCTGGCGTTGCTCGAATACTCGATACTCGGCGTGATGGTTGGACGCGCGCGACTTAAGCATGGCGTCGAGGCGCCCGCCACCACCGGCAATCCCGCCTTCGAGCGGCACTTCCGCGTGCATATGAACACGCTCGAGAGTCTGATCGTCTTCATCCCGGCATTGTGGATTTTCTCGCTCTCGGTGAACTATCACTTCGGCGTCGCACTCGGATTGCTGTTCGTGATCGCACGGATCATCTACGCCTTGGGCTACTTGAGCGCGCCGGCCAAGCGCGCGCCTGGCGCAATCGCCACCGCCTTGATCAACGCCATCCTCGTGCTGGGCAGCTTGATCGGGATCGCAATCAAAGCCCTCTAACAAATTTCGATTTTCCCGGCGCCCTACATGGCAAGGGGTCAGGTTTCTCCCTACACAGGGGCAGGGACCGGGGCCCCCTTCCCGTTGCTTTACCCCAGCAGGCGCTGCGGCTAAAGTCTCTTAGTTCACGATTCCATTTTTGATTCATCATCAAGGAGAATTCGCTTATGGCGGAAGAACGCAAAGGCGCCGTTACGATGCGGGGAAACCCGATGACCCTGGTCGGGCCCGAAATCAAGGTCGGACAAAAGGCACCCAACTTCAACGTCGTCGGCAAGGGGATGCAGCCCGCGACGCTCGACCAGTTCAAGGGCAAGGTCAAAATCATCTCCAGCGTCCCCTCGCTCGACACTCCAGTCTGCGACGCCGAGACGCGCCGCTTCAACGTGGAAGCGAGCAAACTGCCCGGCGACGTCCAGATTCTCACCATCTCGATGGATCTGCCGTTTGCGCAGGCGCGATGGTGCGGCGCAGCCGGCGTGGACAAGATCACCACGCTCAGCGACTGGCGCAGCGCGAGTTTCGGCACCGGCTACGGCACGTTGATCAAGGAACTGCATCTGCTCGCGCGATGCGTTTTCGTGGTGGATAAGAACGACAACGTCACCTACGTCGAATACGTCAAGGAAGTCGCCGAGCAGCCCAACTTCGAAGCTGCGCTGGCAGCGGCCAGGAAAGCCGCCGCTGCCTGACTGCGATTCATCCCGCGGGCGGACGTGTCACAGACGCGTCCGCCCGTGATAGATCTTCTTCCTCATGCCGGCCGATGCGCCCAATCGCCACGCCTTCACCGACGCGCTCAAGCGCGGACTCTACGAGGCGATCTTCCGCCGCCGCGACATCCGGGAGTTCATCCCCGATCCAATTCCCGACGATGTCCTGGCGCGCGTGCTGACCGCGGCCCATCATGCCGCCAGCGTCGGCTTCACGCAGCCGTGGGACTTCATCGTCGTGCGCAGCCTCGAGCGGCGCCGCCGCGTGAAGGAAGTCTTCGAAGCCGAGCGCCAAAAGAACGCGGCTCAGTTCAGCGGCGAGCGCCGCGAAAAATATCTCTCGCTCAAGCTCGAAGGCATCCTCGAAGCTCCGCTCAACCTTATCGTCACCTGCAAGCCCAATCGCTTCGGTCCCGCCGTGCTCGGCAAGACCAGCATCCGCGATGTCGAGATTTACTCGGCGTGCCTGGCGGTCGAAAATCTTTGGCTCACGGCGCGCGCCGAGGGCCTGGGGATGGGATGGGTCAGCATCATGCGCAACGACGCGCTCGCCGAAATTTTCGGCATCCCCGATGACGTCATTCCCATCGCCTATCTATGCCTCGGCCACGTCCGCGCATTTCCTGACCGCCCCGTACTCGCCAGCGCACAATGGGCCGATCGATTGCCGCCGCGCTCCCTGATTCACTTCGATTCGTGGAACGACGCGAGCGAGCGAAGCTCGGCCGCCGCCGATTCCCTGCTCAAGAAGATCGATGACCATTCCATCTGGCTCGCGATCTTCCCCGAAGATTCCCCCGACAAACCGCCTTCGCGCGCCTGAACCGCCGCGCCGGCGAGATCGTCTCGGCGCTTGAGCGTCGGCCCGCGAGGCGCTAGAGACATCTTGGTATCGCACTGAGGAAAGGGGACCTCCGATGAATCTGCGCCGAATGCTCACGCTGTGCTCCCTGATCGCGCTGGCTGGATGTAGTCCGCAGAATCGGGCGCTGGATAACTCGTCCGCCCAGAAGCCACAAACCTCGCCCGCAGTCGCCCAGCCAAGCGCTTCGATTCTTAATCACAACGGATGCACCATCGACTTGGTGAAGGTCTGCCAGTCCTTCATCGATCAGCCGCAATTCACTTACAACGACGACGAATACGACTGGCAACGCTTCCAGCAGAGTTTTCCCAGGCATCCCGACGTCGAGATGTGGGCCAGGTATCCTGATGGCGACGTGATCGCCGATATCGAATGTCACGTTGACACGCAAAATCGCAAAATCGATTGGGCGCGGCTGCTGCCAAATCCGCCCCTTACCGACAAGTCATGGAACTTCGCAAAGAGCAAGCGATGGTGCCAGGAGGATTCGCCCGACTACAGCGGATGGGCCGAATACTGGCGAAACGGAGCATCCGTCAGCAAATGAAGTCTTGTTGATCGAGCACCGCTTGCGGGCTGGAGCGGGGCGTGATGCGATCACGCGGCCATGTCTTTGCTCGACCAAACTATCGCCTCGATCCTCCCGCTCGACAACGAAGCGGCGTGGGCCGCCGACGCGCGCCTGAACTCCCTGACCAAGCCGCCCCGCAGTCTCGGCCATCTCGAAGAACTCGTGCGCCGCTACGCCGCCATCCGCCACGACGAATCGGTAAAGTCCGGACGCGGCGCGATTGCCGTCTTCGTCGCCGATCACGGCGTCGCGGACGAAGGCGTCAGCGCATTTCCGCAGGCCGTCACGGCCGAGATGCTCCGCAACATCGCCGTCGGCGGCGCCGCAATCAGCGTGCTCGCGCGCCGCTTCGGTTACCCGCTCAAAGTCGTCGATGTCGGCGTCAAGATCGATACCAGCACCAAGCCGCTTAAGGGCGTGACTTATCGGCGCGTCGGCGCCGGCACTCGAAACTTCCTCGACGGCACGGCAATGACGCCGGAGGATGCGACGCGAGCGCTCGAAGTGGGAATCGACATCGCCCGCGAGCTCGCCGAAAGCGGCGCGACGTTGATCGGCATCGGCGAGATGGGAATCGCGAACAGTACGCCCGCCGCCGCGATCCTCTCGGCGCTAACCGCGATCCCGCCGGACTCGATGGTGGGGCGAGGCACCGGCCTCGATGACGCCGGCGTGCGCCGCAAGATCGAAGTGGTCGTACGCGCGCTCGAGCTTCATCGCGCGGCTCTGGCTTCGGGCCGGTCGATGCTGGCTGCGCTCGGCGGTTTCGAGATCGCTGCGATGGCCGGCGTGTGCATCGGCGGCGCCGCATTCAATGTCCCGGTCGTGGTTGACGGTTTCATCGCGACGGCGGCCGCCGCAGTCGCGGAGAAGATTCATCCGGGACTGTTCGATCATCTCTTTTTCAGCCATCGCTCCTCCGAGGGCGGCCATGCGCTCGCGCTCGAGCACTTCAAGCTCCGTCCCATTCTCGATCTCGACCTCAGATTGGGCGAAGGCGCCGGCGCCGCGCTCGCGATGAACGTGATCGAATCCGCGCTCGACTTGTTCCACAACATGGCGACGTTCGCGGGCGCGGGCGTCTCCGGCAAAGTGCGATGAGCGACGACGCGAGCACGCCGGCCGGCGACGCCATGCCCGCGAGCGGCTTGCTTACGGAACTGCGGCTCGCAATCAGCTTCCTCACCATTGTGCCGGTGATCGATCGCCGTCGCGCATCCGAGGATGCCGTCGCGGCATCGTTCGCATGGTTCCCGATTGTCGGTCTCGTTCTCGGCGCCGCGCTCACCGCCGAGGATTGGCTGCTCGCTCACGTCTTTGCGCAGGTGATTCGCTCGGTTCTCATCATCGCCTCTCTCACCGTCGTCACCGGCGCGGTTCATCTCGACGGATTGGCGGACACGGCCGACGCGCTCGGCGCGGGACGCGATCGCGAGCGCGCGCTCGAGATTCTCCGCGACAGCCGCGTCGGGACTTTCGGCGCGAGCGCAATTTTCTTCGACTTGACGCTCAAAATCCTCGCGCTCTCGACTCTGGCGGGTCACCGCCGATACGCCGCTCTGCTGCTGGCGCCGATGCTCGCGCGTTGGGCGATGCTCCTGGTCGCCTCGGGCTTGGTCTATCTGCGCTCCTGCGGCTCAGGATCGACGCTGCTCGGCGACCAAAGCAAAAGCCTGGGCTCCCGCGCTATCCTCGTCGCGATTTTCACACTCGCCGTTGTGCCGATGCTGGGTGCGTTGCGCGCGATCGCTCTTGCCACCGCGGTCGCAATCGTAATCGTGTTCAAGATGCGCTGGTTCTACCGGCGATGGCTGGGAGGAGTGACGGGCGATTTGATCGGCGCGTGCGGCGAGCTGGTCGAGATAGCGGTCCTCGTCACGATGGCATCGTGACGCTCACTTCAGCTTGAGCGAATCGCTCACTTCAGTTTGAGCGGATATCCCGCGACCATCACCAGCACCTGCTCCGCGACGGTCGCGACTTTCTGATTGGTCCATCCCAGCAGATCGCGAAAACGGCGCGACGCCGCGTGATCCGTCGGCACGATTCCCGCTCCAACTTCATCGGTCACGACGATGCTCGCGAACGACGCATCCTTCAGCGCCGCCGCCAGCTTGTCCGCCTCCGCGAGAATGGTCCCGTCCATCTCGCGGCGCTGCATCAGGTTGGATATCCATAGCGTCAGGCAATCGAGCACCACCAGGTCCGCGCGATCGCCGAGCCGCTCGAGCGCGGCGACCACCTGGACCGGCTCTTCGACGGTCTGAAAGTCCGGCGGTCGCGTCGTCCGATGAAATTCGATTCGCGCCGTCATTTCTTCATCGAGCGCCTGCCCGGTCGCGACGAAGAATCTGCGTTGATATGGGAGCGCAAGCTTCAACGCCTGCCTACTCTTGCCGCTTCGAGCGCCGCCGGTGATTAGCGTTACCGTGCCCATGCGAATCACCAAGCGTACACGATCGCATCGCGCGTGACGAAAATTTTCGCTCAGCTCGAACCCGGGTTGACTGCGAACCATGCCGCGCGTAAGTTCTGCGTCGCACCCGGTGCTCGGGAAGCCGGTTCAAATCCGGCGCTGCCCCGCAACTGTGTGGGGGGACGACGGCCTATCATGCCACCGCTTAGGCGGGAAGGCGGGCCCGAGGACGAACCCCAAGCCAGGAGACCGGCCGGGTCACTAACTGTCTGCCTTCCGCGGGGAGGGTGGCCTCAGGCACGGATTTTCCTGAAGCCCGATCCCTCGATTCGCGAGGCGTCGGGTTTTTCTTTTTTGTTGCCCGACCGCTCCCCCGCGCGCCGGCAGCCTTTGAGCTCGGAGGGAGTTCATGCAGTTTTCTAGTTGGATCCTGTCAACAATAGTTGCGATATCGCTGTTCGCGCCGATCGCGCGGGCCCAGGAGCCTGCGTCGGCGCCGTCGCCGGCGCAAACTCAGACCAAGTCCACGCCGGCAAAGCAGAAGGCCGGGCCGCCGGCGACGCCGCCCGAGAAACAGGAGGCGCAGAAGCTCAATCCGGTGGTCGTCACCGCAACCAGGATCGAGCAGCCGATCGCCGACATCGGTACCACGATCACGGTCGTCGAAGACCCGCAAATCCAGGAGCAGAAGATCGACCGGGTCGGCGACGTGCTCCGCCAGGTGCCCGGCGTGCAGGTCACCCAGAGCGGCTCGCCGGGCTCGGTCACCGACGTATCGATTCGCGGCGCGACCTCGGCGCAGACGCTGATCCTTGTCGACGGGGTCGAAGTCAACTCGGGCGCGACCGGCGGCTTCGACCTGGCCAACCTGACGACCGACAATCTCGATCGCGTCGAGGTTTTGCGCGGCGCGGGCGGTTCGCTGTACGGCTCGCAGGCGATCGGCGGGGTCGTCAACGTGCTCTCGCAGGAGGGCGAGGGCGCTCCGACAGCGAGCCTGGTCTCGGCGGGCGGCAATCGCGCGACCAGCCAGCAGGTCGCCACCGTCAGCGGCGCCGACGGAAATCTCCATTACTCGGGCGCGGTGTCGTACTTCTCGACCGAGGGGTTTCGTCCGGTCAACGACAACTCGGACAACCTCTCGGGCTCGACGCGCCTGGATTACCATCTCGGCGACGACACCGTGATCCGCGGCTTTGCGCGCTACAGCGCGTCGAACGTGAGCCTGCCCAATTTTCTGGTGTCTGATGGCGTGCCGCTCGATCCGACGGCGCATGACCGCAACGAGTTCATGCTGTTCAAGGGCGAGGTCGAGCATCGCTTCGGCGAAAACCTGATGGTGCGCGCGAGCGCCTTCTTCGTGCGTCAGGACCTGCGCCTGAACGCGCCGCCATTTCCGGGAGGCACGGTTTTCGGAGCACCCTATTTCGAGACGGATTCGATTCCCGACGAGACTCGCGGCGGCCTCGCCGAGGCGATCTACACTTGGACAGAAGGCTTTCGCACGGTGGCCGGATTCGATTTCAAGGATCGATGGGTCCGCTCGGGCAGCTCCTGCACCTTTTGCCAGCCCGTGTCTCCGTTCGGGGCGGGGACGACCGCATTCCACGCGCGCCGCCAGGAGTACGCCGGATACCTCGAGCAGGAGGGCAGCTTCCTCGACGGCCACCTTCTCGTCACCGGCGGATTTCGCGTCGATGGCAACAGCCAGTTCGGCAAGGAGGTCAGCCCCGCGTGGTCGGTCGCGATTCCGATTACAAAAATCTCGACCACCTTGCGCGGCAGCTACAGCGAAGGCTTTCGCGCGCCCGCATTCAACGAGCTGTACTACCCGAACTACGGCAATCCCAATCTGCAACCCGAGATTTCAAGCGAGTACGACGGCGGATTCACCACCAACTTCGGCGAGCGCGCCTCTCTGACCGCGACCTACTTCTCGCGCCGCGTGCACAACCTGATTGTCACCGTGCCATGCAAGTCCGGCCCGTCGTGTCTTTTCGGCTCGGAAGCGGGCAACGCGGCGCGCGTGGACGTGCAGGGCGTCGAGGTCGTTCCGAGCCTCACCATCGTCAAGGGACTGACGCTGAGCGGCAACGTGACCGTGCTCGACGAGACGCACAAAGATGCGCCGCTCAACTTCGCCAAGGCGTTTTTGACCCCGCCGCGTCCGCTGCGGGTGGCGAAGCACACCGCCTCGGCGCTGCTGCAATACGTGCGCAGCGCGAATTTTCTCCCCAACGATCGAATCACGGCCAGCGTCAACTACATCTTCGTCGGCGATCGCGACGACATCACGGTGAGCGGAGTTCCACCCATCGCGAATCACGCCGCGTACAATCTTGTCAACGCGGTCGCGTCGTACGCGATGGGAATCCCGCTCAGCCATGTGAACAACGAGGAGGTTTTCGCGCGCGTGTCGAACCTGATGGACCGCGACTATTCGGAAGCGTTCGGATTTCCCGCGCCGACGATTAACGTGCTGGCGGGGGTGAAGCTGGATTTCGATTAGCGCCGTGCGCGCGTCAGAAGCCGATCGCCTGCTCGGCCGCGAAGTATCGCTCGAAGATTGCGCGGATCCGGTCGCGCCGCGCCGCCAGCTCGGCGAGCATTCGCGCCGCACCGTTGGCCCCTTCGAATCCCATTCGGCGCGCCAGCGGGCGCAGAGCAACCACCGAGGTCGGCACGGCCCAGGCCGGCTGGTCGCTCTCGATTCGGAGCCGATTTTCCAGGCGCGACAAAAACCGGTAGCCGTCTTCGAGAACGGCCGCGTCGGCGGGCGTCAGCAGATGGAGGCCGTCGAGCGCCTCGAGCAAGCCCATCGTGTCGCGCACGCGCAGCTCCGGACTGCGATGGCCGTGCGACAGCGCCATCATTTGCGCGAGGAATTCGACGTCCACCAAACCGCCGCGACCCTGCTTGATGTTCAGCCGCGTCTTGTCCTCGGCGCCGATCTCTTTCTCCATCCGCCGGCGCATCGCCGCTATTTCGCCGACCTCGGACGCCATCAGTCCGCGGCCGTACACGAATTCCTGGCGCGCCGCTTCGACCTCGCGGCCCAGTTCCCGGTCGCCGGTTATCACCCGCGCGCGCACCAGCGCCTGGCGCTCCCAGACCGCCGAACTTTGCCGATGATAGTCGCGAAACCCGGCCAGCGAGGTGACCAGCGGGCCCGCCCTGCCCGACGGGCGCAGGCGCAGGTCGAGCTTGTAGGCGTAGCCCTCGCGCGTGCGCGATTCGAGGACTGCGATCAACTTCTGCGTGATTCGCGACGCGACTTCCCGGCTGTCGGCGGCGACTTCCGCGCGATCGTCGTAAACAAAGATCAGGTCGAGGTCGGAGTTGTATGACATTTCACTGGCGCCCAGCCGGCCCATCGCAATCGCGCACAGCCGCATCGTTGCGGGAATCGGGAAGCGAGCCTCGGTCTGAATTCGCGCGAGCGACATCGCCTCGTCCAGCACCGTTTCGGCCAGACTCGTGAGTTCGCGCTGGACGTCGAACAGTTCGAGATCCCCGGCCAGGTCGGCGATCGCGATGCGCAGGAATTCCTGATGCCGAAATGCGCGGAGCGCGTCGAGCTTGCTCTCGAAATCCGGACTCGCCGCGATCAATCCCGCCAACTCATCGCGCAGTTCAGCCGGACTGCGCCGCGTCGCCGCGAGATCGGAGCGCACCAGAGTATCGAGCATGTCGGGATGGCGGATGAAGATGGTGGAGAGGTAGGCGCTCGAGGCGAACAGCCGCAGCACGATGCGCCGGGTCGCGGGATGCTGTTCGAGCAACGCCAGGAACGAGGTGCGCGCGCCGATCGCACCGATGAACTCGGCCAGATTCATCAGCGCCAGGTCCGGATCGGGCAGCCTGCTGATCTCGTCGATCAGCATCGGGCCGAGCCGCTCGAGCAACTCGCGACGGCGCGGGCTGGTCGGGGCATGCGCGGGTCCGCGCGCGAGCAGCTCGAGCTGGCGCGCGCTTTCGTCAGCGCGCGCAAAGCCCAGCTCGCGCAGGTAGCGGGTCGAGGTATCCGGATCGAGCGCCGATCTCCACGCCGATTCCGCCGCGTCGGAGACCGAGCGCGTTGACTCCTCCTCGCCGCCGGTCAGCGTCTCGCGGAATTGCGTCGCCACCAGGGCCCGATGAGATTTCAGCTGCTCGCTGAATTTCTCGAGCGCTCCCGGCCCCTTGCCAAAACCCATTCGTGCCGCAAGCGCGCGCATCCCGTCGTCATCGGCAGGCAGCACGTGGGTCTGCAGGCCCGCGACGATTTGCAGCTTGTGCTCGACGTCGCGCAGGAACAGGTATGCGTCGGAAAGTTCGCGCGCGCGTTTCGACGGCAGATAGCCGAGTGAATCGAGCTTCTCGAGCGCGCCGACAGTCTGCTCGGTTCGAAGCCGGGGATCGCGTCCACCGTAAATCAGGGTGAGCGCCTGCACGATGAATTCGAGCTCGCGGATTCCGCCGCGGCCGAGCTTGATGTTGCGCTCGATCATCGCGGGCGTTTTCAGTTCCGCCTCGATCTGCCGCTTCATCGCGCGCAACTGGCGCAGCGTGTCGAAATCCAGGTAGCTGCGAAACACAAAGTGATTCAGCTCCGCGCGCAGCTGATGCCCGATTTCGAGCGCGCCGGCGACCGGCCGCGCGCGCAGCAGTGCCGCCCGTTCCCACGTCTGTCCGACGCTCTCGTAATAGTTGATCGCACCTTCAATCGGCGTCACCAGCGGCGCGGAACGGCCGCCCGGCCGAAGCCGCAGATCGATTCGAAAGCATCCCGCCGATAAAATTTCGGTAAACCATTCACCCAGGCGCGACGCCGCTTCGGAACTGTCCGGCGAACCCGAGGAGGCATGAAGATAGACCAAATCGACGTCCGAGCTCAGGTTCAGTTCGCGCGCGCCCAGCTTGCCCATCGCCAGGATGCAGAATCGCCCAATCTCGTCCACGCGTCCGCCCAGAAAGCCGGTCGCAAGTTCGAGCGCCGTGCCAATGCATTGGTCGGCCAGCTCCGACATCGCCAGCGCCGTCTCGCCGGCGCTTAGCCGGTCGAGCAGATCGGCAATCGCCACCTGCACCATCGTCCGCGCGCATGAATCGCCCGAGCACCGCGGCTGCGCCATGCCTGTCCGGCGCGTCGATCCTGGCGCGCTCCTGGCGCATCGCGGCGACCAGCCCGTCGATGGTCTGGGCGCGCGCGTCGAGAAAAATTTTCGCCCACCCGGGTCCGGCCGATGACAGTTCGGTCGCGATCAGCTCCGATGAGCCGAGGCAAAAGACCAGGTCGCGCGCCCGCGGCGCGATCGCGCAGCACGCCCTTCAGCGCGGCGGCGGAATCCTCGGCGAGCTTGAGTAGAAACGCCAGCGCCAACTGTTCGTCCGGCGCACGCTCCTCGACGGCGGCCAGCGCCTGCTGCGCCAGGCGATCGTTGCCCAGCCTGTCCCTCAACCTTTGGGCCAGGACCGCGAGCTGCGGGGATTGCGCGTGCTTGCGTCGCATCACGTAAACGATAACAGATGCGGCCATGCGCGCGCTTGCCAAAATTTGCGATGGCCCCGTTCGGGTTGTCGATGTTAAAATCCCTGACTGCCGAATAACTACCGAAGGAGCCGCCCTGTGATCGTTCTCTACACCACCGAACGCGATTATCCGTGGGGCACGCTGCGCTCGACGCACGCTGCCAAGACCAAGGTCGTCCTCGAAGAAAAAAACATCCCGTACCGGATCGAAAATCTTCCACCGGGAAATCTCTGGAAGAAGCCGCCCGAGATGCTCGCGAAGCATCCGCTCGGCAAGGTGCCGTACATCGAGGACGGCGAGCTGGTGATTTTCGACTCGACGGTCATCGACGAGTACCTCGAGGAGCGTTACGGGCCGCCGCGCCTGATGCCGTCGGATCCGAAGCTCCGGATGCGCGTGCGCGAGATCGAGAACTTCGCCGACGAGGCGATGCTGATCGGCAGCCTCCCGCCCATCTGGATGCCCTACTGGAGCGAGCCGGCCAAGCGCGATGCGGCAGGGATGGAGCAGGGGCGCGAGATGCTGCGAACGCGCGATCTGCCGTTTATCGAGCGCGTGCTCGGCCAGGCCGGCGCGGGCGGTTACGCGTGCGGAGAATTTTCGCTCGCCGACGTGCCGCTGATGGCGCTGGCGATGGTGCTCGAGGTCGACGCGATGAAGCTCGACGCGTTCCCGCGAGTCGATGCGTATCTGAAGCGGCTGCGCGAGCGCAGAAGTTACCGGGCGATCAGCCCGCGGACGAAGGTGGCCGACGCGAGTTCACACGCCTGACCCGCACGCGGCGATCAGGTCTTCTGCGCGACAGTCTTTTTCGAATGATGGGTCTTCGAAGACGCCCGGTGATTATGTGACGCGTGCCGCTTCCTGGAGTGCTTCGGCGCAAAGTCGGTCTTGATTGGCGCGGGCCGAATCGCCGGCTCGTCCTCGATGCCCGGGAAATACTTGCCCTCGTAGCGATGCACCTGCAACGCGGCAAGGAATTCCGCGTAATAATTTTTCACCGCGAAGCCGAAGTGCGGTCCCTGGTAGTGCTGGACCATTTGCGAGTAATCGCCGCCGTAAATCCCCGCCGCGCGCGCCACTCCGCCGGTGCCGTAGTTGTACGCCGTAATCGCCAGCGGCCAATCGCCGAGCGTCTCGTAGTTCGATCGCAACAGCTTGGCCGCGGCGAGCGTCTCGCGCTCCGGGTTGAGGCGATCGTCGTGATAACGCGTGATTTTCATGTAATGCTTGCCGGTGTCACGCGTGAACTGCCAGATTCCAACCGCGCCCGCGCTCGATCGCGAAGCGCCGTGGAAGCCCGACTCGACGTGCGCCAGCGTCACCAGCTCGGGCGGGAGTCCCGCGGTCCGGAAAATCCGCTCCATCGTCGGCCGGTAGTATCGGCTCCGCAGCAGCCCGTCGTGGAATTGTTCGCGCAGTCCTTCCTGCACGCGCAAGTTCTGCGCGGCCGCGGCGTAGGCGCTCGGCGGCTCGCCCTTGAACATCGCGGCGACTTGACGCTCTTCGTAGTCCGAAGGTTCGCGCCCGGTCGCGAGGCGATTGAGAATTTCGCCATATTTTATTTTGAGGTAGCTGTTCGCCCAGTCGATATCGCTGCGGGTCGGCTGACCGTCACCGGGAAGATGAAAGACCCGGTAGATACGCCACACGTTGTCGCGATCGACGACCACGAAGTCGCGCTCCGAGTACGCGGTAAAAACATTGACCCAGAAATTGACGTTGGGCTCGATCGAAGCGGGACGCGGGAATGGGAGTCTGGTCTCCGACGACGCGTTGGGCGGGGCCGCAAAGCCAAATGCGATCGCCAGCGCAAACGCCGCGATTACTTTGACTATTCGGTTTGCCGTCAACTTCGCTTCGAACAACGCCTTCTCTCCGCGCACGAGTCCCCGTTCGCGCCTCGGCGCCGTTGTTGACCGGCGCCCGCGCGGAGCAGAACTTCTCCGCGTTCGTGATGGACCCCGACGGCAACAACGTCGAAGCCGTCTGCCACAAGGAACAGCATAAGGAACACGATAAGTCTCGGGACTGCCTTGATCGGTCGCGTCTCAGTCAGCGCAGTCCCGAATAGTTCAAGGAGGCCTTTATGAGTCTGGAAGGTGGATGTTCATGCGGAGCTATCCGCTACAAGTTGACCGAACAGTCCGCTCATCGTTCATGCCTGTCACTGCCGGGATTGCCAACGCGTCACCGGTAGCGGCTTTGTGATCAACATCTGGATCGAGAAGCGGTTCGTGGAAAGGACTGGCGCGGTTCCGAAGTCGTTCACACTCAAGGGAGGCACCGGCAAGGATCACGAGGTGTTCTTCTGCGACAAGTGCGGCACCTACGTATGGAGCCGCTATCAGGTCGCGCCCGGCGGCGATGCTTTGTTCGTTCGGGCAGGGACGCTGGATAATCCCGACGCGGTCACACCCGACGTTCACATCTTCACGAGGAGCAAGCTGCCGTGTCCGCGTTCGCGACGTCCTGCCGGGCGCCGATTGTTGACCGGCCGCCCTCAGGGGACAGGTTCTATGAATTAGCTCGCCGTTGCTCCCGTAGTCAACAAATGCTACGCCTAGGCTTGAGCTGTATCCAGTAATCACCCTTTAGATGCTGGACAAACCCGCCGGGATTTATTCGCCGCGCGATGCTTCGTCAGTAATTGTTAATCGCGTTGTAGCTGGTATCCAGTCCCGAACTGTTGCCGCTGAACGAACTGGCCGGGAAGCGATCCGACGAAGACGACAGCTCGCTCTGTTCGGTGAATCGATCCTGGTCGGGAAATCTACCGGATGAACCGCCGAATCTGCTCGACGTGTCGGCGTCAAAACTGGACCCTGGCCAGCGCGATTCCCCGGTCGATCCGCTCGTCGCCGAGCCCGCCCGCGATTCGAAATCCGCACCCATGCCGGAAGCCGACACAGCCCCGGCCCTCTCATCAAAACTGGCCGCCCAATCCGCTGGCTCCCCAAGTGCTCGAACCTCCGCCGCTGTCGCCCGAACCGATTGAAGACGAAATGCTGGTGCCCATCGAGCCGCCCGCAGTTCCGACTCCCGCCGTCGCGGGCGCATACTCGCCCATCGTCTGCGCGTCGGCGTGCGGCGCGAATAGTGCGAGCACCGCAATCAGCACGGCTGGTACAATCAGCTTGATGAATCTCATGGCGTTCGACCTCCCCTGAGCCTACTGCCAGTAACGTTCGATACTCTAGTCGTAGCGTCAGGTACGTACGAGGCAATATCCGGTTAAGCGGGCCTGCGTGGGCACCCCTGCTTGTGACCAGTCAACGCGCGCGGTTAATCTGAAATAGATACTCAAGAAAACCGTGGACGAAATCGAAATCACTCCCCTGACCGGCCCGCTCGACGCCCGCGTCGTGCTGCCCGGCTCCAAGAGCATCACGAATCGCGCGATGGTTCTGGCCGCGCTGGCGCAGGGACGCTCGGTCATCGACTCGGTTCTGCTCAGCGACGACACGCGCTACATGAGCGACGCGCTGAGGGTGATGGGCTTCAGCGTCGAGATTGACGAGTCGGCACGCCGAATTACAGTCAGCGGGCGCGGCGGGACGATCCCGGCGCACGGCGGCGAGATCTTCGTCGGTGGCGCCGGCACCGTGATGCGATTTATCGTCGCGATGGTCACGCTCGGTGAGGGACGCTTTCGGATCGACGGAAATCAGCGGATGCGTCAGCGTCCGATCGGTCCGCAGCTCGACGCGATGCAGCGCTTGGGCGCGAGCGTTTACAGCGAGCGCAACAACCATTGTCCGCCGGTGATAGTCGATGCGTCGCGCGCACGCTTCGAAGGCGGCGAAACTGCGATCGACGCGCGCGTGTCGTCGCAATTTGTGTCCGCGATGCTGATGCCGGCGCCGATTTGGAAGGCCGGCCTCAAGCTCCGGGTGATCGGCGACGCCGCGCGGCCATTCATTGACATGACGCTGCGGCTGATGGAGGCATGGGGAGCGCACAGCTCCGTCGAAGGCGAAATGATCGTTGTGCCCGGCGGTCAGTGGTATCGCGCGCAGCGTTTCATCGTCGAGCCGGACGCGTCGAGCGCGAGCTACTTTGCGGCGGCCGCGGCTCTGGTCGGCGGTAAGGTGCGAATCGAGGGCCTCACCTCGAACTCGGTGCAAGGCGACGTCGGTTTTCTTGGTGTGCTTGAGCAAATGGGCGCCCGCGTCACATGGCATCCCGACCACGTCGAGGTCGCAGGAACCGGGCGGCTCACCGGCGTCGACGTAGCGATGAATTCGATGCCGGACATGGTGCCGACGCTCGCCGCGATCGCCCCGTTTGCTTCGTCGCCGACCAAAATCCGCAACGTCGCGTTCATCCGGCATCACGAAAGCGATCGCATCCGCGCGCTCGCGACCGAACTGAGGCGGCTGGGTGCGGCAGTCATCGAGAGCGATGACGGACTCGAGATTGCGCCGTCCGCGATGCATCCGGCGGCCATCGAGACCTACGACGATCATCGAATCGCGATGAGTTTTTCGGTGACCGGTCTGAAGCTCGGCGGCCTGAAGATCAAGGATCCCGGATGCGTCGCGAAGACGTTCCCGGATTTTTTCGATCGCCTCGCTGCCCTTGGCAGGTAGCGGCTTCTGGAAATGGACAGTGAAAGGACGAATCCGGAGCGGTTCGTCCTCGGCTTCGTCAAATTTCTCGGCACGCCGTTGTGCATCGCCGCGATCCTCGCCGCGATGGTCGCGGTCACTCATGCGCGCGAGGGGAATTGGGAGCCAGCGGCGCTAGCCGCGTCGATCGCGCTGGCGTGCGGGGGCGCTGGCTTCGGAGCGATATGGTGGGTCCGATTCCACGCGCGCGCCGCCGATCCTTCCGAGCAATTGCGCGCGGCGAATCCCGGCGCGCCGTGGATGTGGCGCGAGGACTGGGCCCGCGGCGAGATCCGCACTTCGGCCCGCCGCGACGCAAGCCGACTGACGATTTTCGCGATCGCCTGGTGCGCCGCAACGTTTCCGATCCTTTTCATTGTGCCGCACCGCGCGATCCGAAGCGCCGGCTACTTCGCGATACCCTCTTTGATATTCCCGCTGATCGGCCTCGTCATGCTGGCGTGGGCGATGCGAATCCGGCGGCGAATCCGCCAATACGGCGAGTCGCGGTTCGCGATGGCTTCCGTGCCGGGCCGAATCGGCGGTTCTCTTGCCGGATCGATTCATGTCGACAAGCCGCTGGCGGCCGGACAACAGGTCGCGCTCGAACTCGCTTGCATCAACCGCACGACGCGCGGGAGTTGGCACAATCTCACGACCTGGGACCGGATTTTGTGGCGCGCTGAGCAGACTTCGATGAGCGATTCGACGGGATCGATTCCGGTCGCGTTCCCGATTGCACCGGATTGCTGCCCGACTGACGATTCAGATCCAACAAGCCGAACCGTGTGGCGTCTCAGCGCGAAGTCGTCCGGCGCCGGCGGGGGATACCGCGCTGAATTCGAAGTGCCGGTGTTCCGAATCGGCGTCTCTGCCGCCTAAGTTTGCGACTGGATGGCGTTGGTAGTGCGCTTGCGCACTCGCGCATGCTTTTTCGCGAGCGCCCGCGACCGCAGCTCCGTGCCGCGGCCGCATCGTTTTCACCCGGAGACTTCCATCCAGGTTCCAACCGATCCGATCATCTGGTTCGCTCAGGAAGCCCAACCTTGCTGGGCATAATATTTGGTCAGCTGATCGACGATCTCGGTAGCCGTTTTGTCGGCGAGAAAACCCGTGGCGGAGGTATAGTTCTTCGCCCCTCCCATCGCGGCATTGGCCCCGACCACCGCTGCCGCGCCGCCGCCTGCCGCCACGCCTGCCGGTCCCATTACTCCCGCTCCGGGCATCTTGCCGCTGTCAGCGTGAGTGGAAAAATCCAAAACTCGGCGGGAACCCTGATCAGTCCGCTGATACATTTGGACACTGGTGTCCAGGACCGATGCGCCGAGACCAAAACCGATAACCATTCTACGCAGCTTGTTCCCCTCGCTAATGTCGGTGAAGTTGCCGTCTACGATCATTACATTGTCCCCGTTGGTCGGCACCCCGCGGTTCTGGCAGGTTGCGGTGTAACCTTTCTTTGTCAGGTCAGCAGCGACCTGCACGCAGATGTTCTCGGCAGTCTCCTTGGCAATCTTGAGCTGCGCCGCACTTTCATCTTCGCCAGACATGCTCCGGTAAGTCGATGCGACGATGCCGGCGTTCAGCTTTACGTCATTGGGATCGACTGCGAACGGATAGACGACGATCTGGCTGGGACGGACGCTACTGACCGGCACGTCTTGCGACTGCCGCGCGACGGCGGCGCGCGCGCATCCGGCGGCCGCAAGTGCCAGCAATACGCAGATGGATTTGAGAATGGTCGATTTCATATGCACTCCTCTTGTTTCTCTTCTCAGAGCCGTATCCCAGGTTGTCCGGCATTTGGACATCGCGGCTATTGTCGCGCATCGCGGCGTCGAAGTCAGCCGTGCGTGAGCATTTACGGCTGGTTTCCGCAAACCGAAGTCATTTGCCGGGGTTTGGGGCGAACCTTTCACGTGAAACACTGCTCGCCTTAAGCCTGGCAATGAAATATATGAGCACCTTGTCTCGTAACCAATTCAACTCATCAGCCCAAGGAGAGCAAGCGCATGGCGTCTCGTAAACCAGTAGGAGAATTTTCGTTCAAGTTCATCACTATCACCTGCACCCCTGGGCCAGCAGGTAGCGTACTCAACCAAGTGACTTGGGAAGGGACGGCGACGGGATTTGGGGCAGTCTTCACCACCCTAACCTTCGTCGGCGGTCCCAAGAGCGGGAGTTACAGTGAGTGTGGGACGGCATTCCTGGACAATGGCGACGGGCTGAGCGGCATCGGTCAGGGGACCTATGAAAGTAACGGGAAAAACAAGTGGCACACTGCCGGCTTTATGCAGATCTCCGATGGCCGCAGGATCGCCAGCGAGGGTCAGATAGACCTGGCCTCGCGGTCTTATAAGGGGAAACTATTCGAGATGAGCTGAGCCAGGGAGCTCAATTTCTCCAAGGCGCGCCTGACTGAGTTATTGCCACAGGAGTCAAGTAACCTATGACGCGGTCGGCCGGCCCTCGGCCGGCCGCGCTTCATAGGAGAGTCAGCGCGAGGCGGTCTTCAGGGCGGCGGCTTGCACGCGGGCGCGCGCTAGCATCAGCGCTTCCTGGGCGGGGGCGTATTCGGGGTCGTAGAAACTTAGACTTGAAAATATTTCGTCGGCTTGCTGCACTTGCGCGGCTGCGGTGCTGGCGTCGATGCTCTCGGGCGACTCGGCGCTGCTCGCCAGCACGGTCATCGCGCCGTCCTTCACTTCGGCCAGGCCGCCCGACACAACCCAGTGCATCGCCTCGCCGTCGGGCAGGCGCGCCTCGAGCACGCCGGGCACGAGCGAGGTGATGAAGTTGATGTGATCGGCGCAGCACGCCGAATTCTCCAAGCGGACCAATCGCCGAGACTTCCTCGGCTTGTCCCTCGAAGACCACGCCGGTGGGCGTGACGAGTGTGAATGGGAACGTCGCAGCCATCGCGGGCTCCCCGCTGCTAGCGCGCTTCGCCGCGGGCGAGGCGTTCGGCCTTCTCGCGCGCGTCTTCGATGGTGCCGACCAGGTAGAAGGCCTGCTCGGGCAGGTCGTCGCATTTGCCGTCGAGGATTTCGGCGAAGCCGCGCACGGTGTCCTTGCGCGTGACGTACTTGCCGGGCTGATTGGTGAACGGCTCCGCGACGAACATCGCCTGCGACAGGAAGCGCTCGACGCGGCGCGCGCGCGCGACGACCAGCTTGTCATCGGCCGACAATTCGTCCATCCCGAGGATCGCGATGATGTCCTGCAAGTCCTTGTAGCGCTGCAAGATGGCCTGCACGCGGCGCGCGACGTCGTAGTGCTCGTCGCCGACGACTTGCGGATCGAGAATTCGCGAGGTCGAACCGAGCGGATCGACGGCGGGGAAAATCGCCTTCTCGAAAATCTTGCGATCGAGCGCGGTGACGGCGTCCAGATGGGTGAAGGTGGTGGCCGGCGCGGGGTCGGTGTAGTCGTCGGCGGGAACGTAGATGGCCTGCACCGAGGTGATCGCGCCCTTCTTGGTGGTGGTGATGCGCTCCTCCAGCTCGCCCATGTCGGTGCCGAGCGTGGGCTGGTAGCCGACCGCGCTGGGCATGCGGCCGAGCAGCGCGGAGACTTCGGAGTTGGCCTGCACGAAACGGAAAATATTATCGATGAAGAAGATCACGTCCTTGCCTTCTTCGTCGCGGAAATATTCGGCGACCGTGACTCCGGTCAGCGCGACGCGGGCGCGCGCGCCGGGCGACTCGTTCATCTGGCCGTACACCAGCGCGGTCTTCGCGATGACGCCCGACTCCGTCAGCTCGCGATAGAGGTCGTTGCCCTCGCGCGAGCGCTCGCCGACGCCGGCGAACACCGACACGCCGCCGTGCTGCTTGGCGACGTTGTTGATGAGTTCGAGGATGGTGACGGTCTTGCCGACGCCGGCGCCGCCGAACAGGCCGATCTTTCCGCCGCGCGCGAACGGACAAATCAGATCGATGACCTTGATGCCGGTCTCGAGGATTTCGGCCTCGACCGCCTGGTCGGCGAAGGCGGGCGCGTCGCGATGAATCGGCATCAGCGACTTGCCCTGGATTGGCCCGCGCTCATCGATCGCATCGCCGGTGACGTTCATGATGCGCCCGAGCGTGCCCGGCCCGACCGGCACCGAGATTGGCGCGCCGGTGTTGGCAGCTTCCATCCCGCGCACCAGCCCGTCGGTGGAGTCCATCGCGATGCATCGCACGGTGTTTTCGCCGAGATGCTGCTGCACTTCGAGCACGAGGTTGCCGGCCACGTCGCTGATCGACGGATTGCTGACGCGCAGCGCCGAGAAAATCGGCGGCAGCGTGCCGGGGCCGAACTCGACGTCAACGACGTTGCCGAGCACCTGGTTGATTCGTCCTGGAACTGTAGCGGTCTGACTCATAGACGGTGATATCCCCGTGTGATTTCGATTTCTGCCTTGCGCACTTTCAGCGCAACGCCTCCGCGCCGCCGACTATGTCCATCAGCTCGCGCGTGATCTGGGCCTGGCGGGCGCGATTCATCTCGAGCGTGAGCGACGAGATCATGTCGCTGGCATTGTTGGTCGCACTGTCCATCGCGGTCATCCGCGCACCCTGCTCGCTGGCCTCGGCCTCGAGCAGCGCGTGATAAACGGCGGCTTCGAGATATCCGCGCAGCACGACCGGCACCAGTTCGGCGCGCGACGGCTCGACCAGATAGTCGATTTGGGGCGCGTCGGATTTCGAGGTCGCGGCGTCAACGCTCGCGCCTTGCTGGATACCGGCGCCGGCCGGCGGCTTGACCGGCAGCAGGCGCTCGTAAACCGGCTTCTGCGTGAGGGCGGATTGGAAATGAGTATAGACGATGCCGGCCTCGTCGATGGCGCCGGAGCTGTAGTCGGCGAGCATCCTGGCGGCGATATCGCGCGCGAGAGCGATCGTGGCCAGGCGCGGCAGATTATCGACTCGCGACAGCGCGACCGGCACCCCGGAGCGCCTGAAATGATCGACGGCTTTCTTGCCGACCGCGAACAGATCGATCTCGAGTCCCGCGCCGCGGATTTCGCGCCGCGTCGCTTCCGCCGCACGGAGCAGGTACGAGTTGTAGCCGCCGGCCAGCCCGCGATCCGACGCGACCACCACCAGCATCGAGCGCTTTTGCGCATCCTCGACCGGGCCGACCGAGATTCCTTCCGAGGTGAGCAGAGAGTCGGCCACTCGCGCCAGCGCGTCGCTGTATGGCATCGAGTTGGTGAGCGCTTCCTGCGCGCGCCTTAGCCGCGCGGCCGAGACCAGTTTCAACGCGCGCGTGATCTGCTGTGTCGATTTGGCCGACGAGATCCGGCGCCGGATTGCCTTGAGTGATGCCATCGTCGAGCGCTATCGCGGCTACGCCGGCTCCGGCGCGACCGTTTTGTTTTCGGCCAGGAACGATTGTTCGTAGGCGTCGAGTCCGGCCTTGAGTTTTTTCGTCAGCTCGTCGGAAATCTGTTTTTGGTCGCGGATTTCGGCCAGCAAGTCGGCGTGGCGCGAGTCGAAGTTGGGGTAGAGTCCCATCTCGAACGGCCGAATCTGCTCGACCGAGAGCTTGTCGAAGTAGCCCTCTCTGGCGGCGAAAATGATCAACACTTCTTTTTCCATCGGCAGCGGACTGTACTGATTCTGCTTGAGCATCTCGGTCAGCCGCGCGCCGCGGGCGAGCAGGCGCTGCGACGACGCGTCGAGGTCGGAACCGAACTGCGCGAACGCCGCCATCTCCCGGTACTGCGCGAGGTCGAGCTTGAGCGTGCCGGCAACCTGCTTGATCGCTTTGACCGCGGCCGAGAATCCGACGCGCGACACCGACAGCCCCACGTTGACGGCGGGACGCACGTTGGAGTTGAAGAGATCTTTGTCGAGAATTATCTGGCCGTCGGTGATCGAGATGACGTTGGTCGGAATGTACGCCGACACGTCGCCTTCCTGGGTCTCGATCACGGGCAGCGCGGTGAGCGACCCGCCGCCCATCTCGTCGCTCATCTTGGCGGCGCGCTCGAGCAGGCGCGAATGCAGATAGAAGACGTCGCCGGGGTAAGCCTCGCGGCCGGGCGGGCGGCGCAGCAGCAGCGACAACTGGCGATAGGCCTGCGCATGCTTGCTCAAATCGTCGTACACCAGCAGCGCATGCTTGCCGGTATCGCGAAAATACTCGCCCATCGTGCAGCCGCTGTAGGGCGCGATGAACTGCAACGGGGCGGCCTCGGACGCGGTCGCGGCGATGACGGTGGTGAACTCCATCGCGCCGGAGCTGGTGAGCCGCTGGACAACTTGCGCAACGGTCGAGCGCTTCTGCCCAATCGCCACGTAAAAGCAATGCACGTTCTGGCCGCGCTGATTGATGATCGTATCGATCGCGATTGCGGTCTTGCCGGTCTGGCGATCGCCGATTATCAGTTCGCGCTGTCCGCGGCCGATCACCAGCATCGTGTCGATAGCCTTGATGCCGGTCTGCAGCGGTTCCTTGACCGGCTGGCGGCGGATGATACCGGGCGCCTTGATCTCGATTCGCCGCGTCTCGGTCGACTTGATCGGACCCTTGTCGTCGATCGGCTGTCCGAGCGCGTTGACCACGCGGCCGAGCAGGCCCTCGCCGACCGGCACTTCGGCGATTCTGCCGGTGCGCTTGACCTCGTCGCCTTCCTGGATGTCCTGGGGGTCGCCGAACAGCACGGCGCCGACGTTGTCTTCCTCGAGGTTCAGCACCATCCCGAACATCTGATGCGGAAATTCGAGCAGCTCGCCGAGCGCGGCGTTCTGTAGTCCGTAGATTCGGGCGATACCGTCGCCGCAGGAGAGGACGCGGCCGGTTTCGCGCACCGAGATGCTGCCCTCAAAACCTTTGATCTCGTTTTTGAGGATTTCGCTGATTTCCGATGGTCTGATTTCCGCCATATGATGTCGTTTGTTTCCGGCTAGCCTGCAAGCCGGCGCTTTGCCTCCGCGAGGCGAGTTGCAAGGCTGCCGTCGTAGATTTTTCCGCCCAATTCCGCGGTCACGCCGCCGAGCAGCGCGGGGTCGATTTTCACATTAGGAATAATTTTCAGCGCCGCGATCTTTTCCAGTCCGCCCACCACCCGCGCAACTTCGCCGTCCGACGGTTGAATCGCAAAGGTGAGCGTCGCGCGCTCACGGCCCATCGCCCGATCGAGCAAGTCGCGATACGACTCGGCGATCGCGCCGAGCTCGCGAATCCGCCCGTGGCGGGCGACCACCAGCGCAAACGAGCGCAGCGGAAAGCTGAGATCGAGGCGCTCGGCAATTTTCGCCATCGCCTCCTGCCGCGATTGCTCGGCAAGCTCGGGCGACGCCAGGCGCTCGAGCAGCTCGGGCGAATCGACCATCGCGGCCAGCCGCTCGAGCTCGACGCCCCACTTTTCCTCGTTGCCCTTGTCGGCCAGATCGAGCAGCGCGCGCGCGTAGCGCTTGGCGACTCGCGAACCTTTCATTGCCGGTCACCCGGGGCAAGCTGGTCCATGAAGCCGTCGATGAGCCGGCCCTGGTCGGTGGGTTGAAAATTGCGCCCGATCAGATCGCGCGCCAGCGTCGCGGCGGATTCGGCAAGCTGCGCGCGCACGCGGCGGCGCGCCGCTTCTGACAGCGCGGAACTGCTCATCGCGGTGTCGCGATGGATTCGATCGGCCGTCGATTTCGCCAGCTCGGCGACCTTGCCGACCTGGAAAGCAGTTTCCCGTTCCAGTTCGTCCGCGACCTTCTTCAGTTCCGCCGCGAGCGCGGCCAACCGCGCCGCCGCCTTGTTGGCCAGCTCCTCGGCTTCGGCGAATGCGCCTGCCGCGCGGGACAGGGCGGTGCGAATCGTGACGGCGCGATCGGCAAAGAACTTCCGCGCCGGAGGACCGGCGAAATAGACCAGCACCGCAACAAACAGGACGAAGTTGAACGCGAAGAAGGCCAGCAACAGCCATGAGCCGTGCTCCGCGCCCGCATCCTCGGCGGCAAAGGCGGCATCCGGAAAAAAAGCGGCAGCGAAAATCGCCGCCGATGTGATCCACTTCTTCATCGGGTGTTGAATCATTCGCGCTTAGTTGCTCTTGCCCGTCGCCGCGCCACCGCCAAGCGGGCGGCCCAGCACGCGTTCGGCAAGCTCGGACGCAAGGCTATGTCCCATCTGCTCGAGTTCTCGCTCGGCCGCCTTGAGTTCTGTTTCTATTTTGACCCGCGCCTGCTCGAGCACCTCCCGCGCCTCAGCCTTGGCCGCTTCCATCATTTGCGCGGCTTCGGCTTCGGCCTTGCGGCGCTCGGTCTCGCGCCGCGCGATTGCGCCCTGCCGGACCGCGGCCAGACGCGCATCGCATTCCTCATGGGCTGCGCGAGCCTCCCTAATCAATCGCTCGGTGTTATCGTTCAACTCCTTGAATTTGCGCTCACGCTCGGAGAGCAGGTTCAAGAAAGGGCGAAAAAATAATCGGCTGAATATAAACCAGAAAATCAGGAACGAAACAATCAGGGCAAAAAACGTCCCCCAATTCGGCGGGATATGCATGTTACGGCGTCTCCCCTGCGGGGATTTTCGAGATTCTCTCCATCATCGGAACCTGGGGAACGCGGACTATCCTGGCTGAACCGGCCGGGGCAATTCAGGCCTGCTTCAATCCTCCGGCGGCCTGCGCCACGCGCTCCTCCTTGGGGAATACTGTAACTTTGCGATCTTCGCGGACGCCCTCGGGCTGCATCGAGCAATGGCCCTCGAACTGCGCGCCCTCCTGAACCGAAAGCACGGGAGCCGTAATGTTTCCGCTCACCCTCGCCGAAGGACGGATTTCGATTCGCTGGGTCGCGACGATGTCGCCGCTGACCTTGCCCGCGACCGAGACCGAGGCGGCGCGTATCTGTGCGGTCACCACCGCCGACTCGCCAATCATGAGGCTGTCCTTCGCATTGATTTCGCCATCGACCTCGCCGTCGATTCGCGCGGGTCCCTCGAACGAGATTTTGCCGCTGATTTTCGATCCACGATCGAGATAGGCGCGTCCCTCGGACGCAGCAGGCCCGTTGGCTCGTGGAGACGCCACGGGAGCCGATGTTGCAGGCGCAGGCGGCATCGACGAAGCGTGCGGCGCCGTGGCGGGTTGAATTTTCGGGTTCTTTTCCGGCTCTTTGGTGAACAGCGCCATCGCAAAATACTCCTTGGGCGCAATCGGGCAATCCCCCGCGCCGCATTCCAAGGTTTGAGCTTAAGCTTGGCTATTAACCTATGCAAATGTGGGTGTCAAATTTATCCGGCATCTCGTGGATGACCGCCGTCCGGTCCATCTCATCGCGACGGTTGCCTCTGGCGAGCGATCGTCTAATCTGGACTGAGACCCGTCATTCAAGGAGTACCGCCGATGGCATCGAAGACGATCCCAGAGAATTTTCTTGACCTCCTCACCACCAAGAAGGCGCTTGCGAATATCGCAACCCTGATGCCCGACGGGTCGCCGCAAGTGACCCCCGTATGGTTCGACTACACCAACGGAAAAATCCGCATCAACACCGCGCGCGGACGGGTAAAGGAGCGCAATCTGAAGGTCGGCGCGAAGGTCGCCATGGCCATCGTCGATCCGGAAAATCCTTTTCGCTACATCGGAATTCGCGGACCGGTCGTCAGCGAAACCGAGAATGGCGCCGACGCGCATATCGACAGCCTCGCCAAAAAGTACCTGGGACAGGACAAGTATCCGTTCCGGCAGCCGGGCGAGGTGCGCGTGACGTACGTGATCGAGCCCGCATCCGTGCATGTCATGGGCTAGCCGCCTCGGCCGTGGCGTGAGGAGGAAATTCACTTGATTGAATGTGAAACCCTCGGTGGGTTTCACACTTCCTTCGGCAGGGGCTGCGGCCCCTGCACCCGCAGTGAGAAGACGCGAAAATCTGCGCAGCGCATCTTTTCGCGACTACGCGCTGGAAGCGGCCGCGCGCGCCCGTTGGCACGGGAGGCCAGTATTAAGACCCGTTGGCACACGGGCCGCGCCCGCCAACGGCGGGCGGCCTTAATACTGGGTGCAGGGGTCAGCCCCTGCCGCGCGCGACAACGGAGCGCGGCGTTAACATTGGGTGCAGGGGTCGCCCCTGCCCCTGCCGTTGTATCGACGTGATCGCGTAGCCTAAGATTTCCTCTCGTCGACACTCCTATGGCGAGTACGCGCAACAACGCTTGCGAGGGTTCCAGATGAAAGGCCATTTCGAACGTGAGGGAAGGCTCCAGTTTTTCGTCTTGACGCTGCCGTTGTTGATTCTGCTAGTCGGGACGATCCTGATAATTGGATTTCGTATCTTCCACTTATGAATGCTCGCGCTGCAAATCCCGCTCGTCCACGGGTTTATCTGGAAACCTACGGATGCCAGATGAATGTCGCCGATTCGCAAACGGTCAGCGCCGTCCTGCGCCGCGCCGGTTACGTCAGCGCCGACGGAGCCGAAGATGCCGATGTCGATCCTGCTCAACACCTGCGCCATTCGCGAGCATGCCGAAGAGAAGGTGCTGCACCGGCTCCGGCGAGCTTGCGCGGCTGAAGCAATCGCGGCCGGAGGTGAAGCTCGGGCTGCTCGGATGCATGGCGCAGCACAACCGCGTCGCGATCATGGAAAAGGCCGCGTTCCTCGACGTGGTCGCGGGACCCGACAGTTACCGCCGCCTGCCCGAGATGCTCGGCCGCGCCGGCTACAACTACGACGCGTCAATCGACGTCCGCCTCGATCGCGCCGAGACTTACGCCGATATCACTCCCGACTACGGCGGCGGCGTTCGCGCCTACGTGACTGCGATGCGCGGATGCGACAAGTTCTGCGCGTTCTGCGTGGTGCCGTACGTGCGCGGCCGCGAGCGCTCGATTCCCCCGTCCGATCTGATGCGCGAGATTGGCGAACTGGCCGGGCGCGGCGTGAAAGAGGTCGTCCTGCTCGGGCAAACCGTCAACGCTTACCGCTTCGGAGACACCGGCTTCGGCGCGCTGCTCAGGATGGTCGCGTCGATCGGCGGGATCGAGCGGATTCGCTTCACCTCGCCGCATCCGGGCGACGTGAGCGAGTCGCTCATCGAGGCGATGGCGACCGAGCCGAAAGTCCAGCCCCATCTGCATCTGCCGCTCCAGTCGGGATCGGACCGGATTCTGGCCGCGATGGAACGCGGCTACACGGTTGCGGATTATCTCGCTCTGGTTGCGCGCGTGCGCGCGGCAATTCCCGGAGTCGCGCTTTCGACGGACATTATCGCCGGCTTTCACGGCGAGGAAGAGTCGGACTTCGAGGCGACGACGGCCGTCATGCGCGCCGTCGGCTACGACTCCGCCTTCATGTTCAAATATTCGGTGCGCGAGCATACCCGCGCCTTCGCGGCTCGGCGATTCCGTCAGCGAGGAAGAAAAGGGCCGCCGGCTCTCAGCCCTGATCGCGCTCCAGGAAGAGATGTCGATAGCGCGCAATCGCGCGATGGTCGGCCGCGAGTTTCCAGTGCTGGTCGAAGGACCGGCGCGCCGCGGCGGCGGGATGATGGCGGGCAAGACGCCGCAGTTCAAGACCGCAATCTTTGCCGGCGACACCGTCGCGGGCGTCGAGCGAGTCGCCGCGGGCGACACCGTCAACGTGCGCGTCGATTCCGCCACCGGCCATTCGCTGATGTGCTCGCTCGCGTAACCGCCATGCATCACTGACGCCGGCCGCCGCGCTCCGATTGAAGAGCTTTATTGAATGCGGAACCCACCGTGGGTTCCGCACCTCCTTGGGCAGGGGTGACCCCTGCACCCGACGGTAAGAGAAGATGCGGGCTTCGGCCTGTTAGAACAGGTTAAGGGGGGAGTCGCCCATCCTCTCTGCGCGATTTTTCCCCTTTTGAAATTACCTCGCCCGTTATTTCACGGGAGAGGCGGCCGAGCGTAGCGAGGCAGGTGAGGGTGCCGCGCGGTATCGTGCGCTGGGCTGGCGTGACTGAGTTTTCTGCTCTGAGCATGCGACTGATCTCCTGAGCAACGTCTTCAGTTGGGGGATTCCTCGTGCCGTGAAGTGGCGCGCGCGGCCGATTGTGACCGACGACTCCTACTCTTGTTCGCGTGGAGCACGCTGACCATATAGATCTGGAATCATCGGGTATTACCTGTGGGCTGAACCTATTCCAATGAGCAAACTGGGGCGAAACGATCCTTGCCACTGCGGTTCAGGCAAAAAGTACAAGCGATGTCATGGTCGCGATTCGACTCCGGCCGCGGTCGCTACTACACCGGGAATGGCTACAACACCAGGAATCCACTATCAGACTGCAAAGGTAGATAAAGCCGGCCTGGCCAGTCCGTCAGTTAATCTCGGCCACATGGGGTTCCCGGGTTTCGCACAAGCGATCGTGGTGGAACACGTCTTTGCTGAGCAGAACGACCTTCGGAACCGAAGTGGCCCGGTAGGTCGGCCGGGCAAGTATGAGGTTACTTTCGTATTGCAGCGTTCCGGATACCCGCTGACACCCGAAGCCAGAGCAAGTTTTGCCCAAGGCCTGACGGGCGATTCTCATCTAGCGATCAGCAAACCCGCAATTGCCGACCCGATTTGGACCTGGACAAATATGCGCATCAATTCTCGCTTCGAAGGTGATGACTTTTTGTTCGAGGGAACACCCAATGATAGGGGGTTTCTCGCGAAGCTGGTGACGATTTGTGACGCGGCCACGTTTTTGGACGCGCACCGCAAGGCAAGTAGAGCACTACATCCCGCTGTAAGTAACTGGTCTTTAACGTTGGATATACCAGTGGCTATCTACCAGACCGACGTGCGGGAGGTGTCGACAGGTGGCACACGTATGACGTTCACGCCGCCGTACCCGGTCGCATCATTGGCGCTGATTCCGAGCGGAGAACTTCCACCCGAACTGATGGGGTACGCAAGTGTTTACCGTGAAGCGCTTCTGAGCAATAGTCCCCTGTACCAGTTCCTGTGTTATTTCAAAATCATAGAAAGCATTAGGAGCCGACGAGCTCGACTAGCATCCGAACGGAGAGCCGCCGGCGTTTCCTTAACGCAGCCTTTCGAAAAAATACCTGTAGATGAGGCGACACTTAGGCCCTGGTTGAAGGCTATCTTCCCAGTGCGCCCTGCCGTTTGGGACAAAATGACCATCGAGTCGATTTTGCTCCCAGAAGCAACTGGAAAAGCATTCACTTACGTTTCCGATAGCGTTCTGGCTGGGTTACGCAACAACATAGCGCACGCGCTGTTCGAAGGCACCGAATTGGCGATTTCGATCGACGATCAGGTGAAAATGGAAGCTATTCACAGATGGCTCCCGATCGCCAAATGTATGACTCGGAGAATGTTGAAAAACGAATTCCGAAATCTAGTGCTTGCTGGCCTGCCTGATCCGCAATAGTCGCGTTTTCGCCCTGCGCCCTCAGTCGCGCCGGAGGCGCGACCGTGTGTCTGTGACACCTCCCTAACAGGGCGAGGAAATTAACCCGCGAAGCATGACACAAAAAACACAAGGCGCGGGCATCGAACCAGAACCATCAACAACGTGTCTTCCCCTTAACCTGTTCTAACAGGGCGAAGCCCGCATCTTTCTTCTTCCTTACCAAGGTGCAGGGGCTGGCCCCTGCCCAGGGAGGTGCGGAACCCACGGTGGGTTCCGCATTTCATTAGCGCACGTACACCGGATTCGACAGGATCCAGAGCTTGCCGCTGCGATAGGCCTCGATTCGGTACGCGCCCGGCGACTTCGGCGCGTATTCGAGCGTCGATGCGTTCACGGCTGACGCCACTTCAGCGCCGTTCTGATACATCGCGATTCGATCGGCCGGCGCGGGCAGCTCGGTCTTGAGCACGAGTCCGGGCGCGAGGCGCACTTCATCGCCCATCATTGCCGTCGTGTCTCCCACGCGCGCGAAGAACGCGAACGCGCCGACGTAGCCGAGATAGTCGAAGCTCGCATACGAATGTCCGAGCCGGAGCGCCTCGAGGATCGGCGCCGAATCGCGCGCGCGCGCGATCAGATGGGTGGTGCAGAAGAGAAAAAGTTGCGGTATCGTGCCGACCTTCGCGCCGAGCACGTCCATGTTGCCGGGCGCGCCCATCCCCGCGAGCATCGAGACCCGCGCGCCGGCCGTGATCCGGTCGTAAAGCGCGAGGTTAGCATCGGGGCGTAGGTCCAGCCCGGACAGGAAATGATCGGTGCCGAAAAAAATCGCGCGAAAGTAGAGCGCGGTGGGATTTTGCGCGAGCCACGCCGAGCGCTGGCTGTAAACTTCCATCGCGTCCGCCAGCGCGTAATCCGCCGACGACGCAAACTTCGCGGGGTTGGCCGCAATCGCCAGTCCGCCCTGGTCGTGAATCGCCGAAATCAAATCGTTGGGCGCCAGCTTGGGTCTGATCGGTTCGTGGAGGTTCACGCCGATTATCTCGCTGCCGCCGATTTCGAACGCTCCGCCCGGAATGAAAAGAATCTCGTTGGTGAATCCTGCGATTCCGAAGTCGGAGCCGCTTTCGCTTGCACCGGGTTGGACGCGATCGGCAAGAAAAATGAAATCGATTTGCGCAGCCTTGGCCAGGTCCGCGATTCCCGCCTGATCCATCCCCGACGTTTTGATCGGCACGTCGATGATTCCGCGGTAGTCCTGAAAGCCTGGAAACTCCGGCGCTTCCGAGACGAACCGCGCCGGCGGAAGATCGGTGCTCGGCAGCGGCGCACTGCATCCCGCCAGCATCAGCGCCGCGACCATCGGGAGGAATCGGAAGAAAAGGCGCCGCATCATCAGAGGATCGATCGTCCCTGCGCGCCGTCCACCGGGATACTGGCGCCCATAATCCAGCTCGCGCGCGGCGACGCGAGCATCACGACCGCGTAGGCGACTTCCTCGGGACGGCCCAGGCGCCCGGCCGGCATCTCATGGCTGATGAAATCTTTCTCGAAGGCCGGGTTGTCGCGAAAGCGCCGCTCCCAGTTTCCGCCGGCGGTGAGTATCGAGCCGGGAGCGATCGTGTTGACGCGGATATTTTTCGGCGCGTACTCGCGCGCGAGCATCTTGGTGAACGAATGCAGCGCCGCCTTCGACGCGTTGTAGGTGAGCGGCCCGCCCGACTCGCGCCCGTAGATCGAACCGATATTGATGATCGAACCGCCGCCGCGCTTTTCCATGTGCGGGGCGCACAGGCGAGCCAGCCGCACCGGCGCGAACAGGTTCAGATCGAATTGCTCCTGCCACGCCGACTCGGGGATTTCCGCGAGCGCCCCCGGCCGCGCCGCGCCGGCATTGTTGACCAGCACGTCGATTCCGCCGAATTTTTTCAGTGTCTCCTCGACCCACCTTTGCGCATTCTCGGCCTTGGTAACGTCGCCGGCGAACCCCATCGCCGGCCGCGGCGCCGAGCCGGTCTGCGTGAGCGCGGCGACTGCTTCGGTCAGCGTCCGAGCGGTTCGCGCGCATACGCTGACGCACATCCCCTCGTCGGCGAGCGCGTGAGCCATCGCGCGGCCCAACCCACGGCTGGCGCCCGTCACCATCGCGACTTTTCCGGTCAAGCCCAAATCCATCTCGAAGCTCCTTCTATGCGCGCTACGCTTCGCAGTCTCTCTTAACACCGGGTCCAGGGTCCACCCCTCCCGCGCGCCAACGGAGCGCGGCTTTAACACTGGGTGCAGGGCTCAGCCCTGCCGCCGGTTGACTCTGACCGAGGGCCGACCTAAGCTCGGTGGGCTAATCACCGGACGGACGGAGGACTATGGAAATTCGGGTCGAAGGCTCTCTTGATCAGGCGATGCGAGTACTCAAACGCAAGCTGGCCAAGGAGGGTGTATTCAAGGAGATGAAGAAGCGGGCTTTTTACGAGAAGCCCAGCGTCCGCCGCAAGCGCAAGCGTTCCGAGGCCCAGCGCCGCCGCCGTAAGGAACAGCGCCGCCGTCGCGCGTCCGCGATGTAAGTTTTTTCAGTGAATCCGGTTTTGTGCTGATCGCCAGATGAAAATTTCCCTTCCCGCACGCGACGTAACAGACTGAATCCGCTCTTTTCTCAGCGAATCCGCTTTACTCTGGCAATGGACGCCAAGTGAAAATCACCTGACGGCCCGCCACGTAGCAGTCCAAATCATAATGAGCCAGGCCGCCTGCGGTCCGGTGGAGGCGGAAATTCTCGACCGCGCGATGCAGCGCGTCGGGCGTCAGCGCCCCATCCACGCACTTGCCCTCGAGTTGCTGCGCGCGCACCTCGGCGCCCAGGTGGACCGGGAGGCATCGGCTGCCGCAATGCTGATCGAGAGGACCGGCGCCCACGCACGAGCATCGCAGGCATAACACGACGGGTCCGCGATCGTCGCTGGGTGCGGCGAAGAACTCGCGCTCGAGGCGATCCAGCCCCATCGCGCATTCACACCATGCTTCGCGCGCGCGCTCGGTGGAAAAGCGCCGAATCGCCCGAGCCAGCTCGCGCATCAGGGCTTCATTTGAACGCGGTTCCAGCGCGACGATCGAGTCGTCCTCGACCCGCATCGAGGAGCCCAGTTGCTCGGCCAGGAAATGGCGCAGATTGATCGGCAGGCGGCTGCCGAGCTGCAAACGCTGCATCTTCCACGGCGGGGCCTCGACTTGCGCGCTGCGCGCCAGGCGCGAAAACCCCGAGGGCTGCCGAATGCTGACAATGATTGCAGACGCTCCAACGGCGACGGTGCGCCACAGGCAAATCGCGATGCGTGCGCGCGTCGATGAACCAGGCGTCCGTTTCGCACAACTCAACCTCCCAGGGCTTCGAGTTCCGGTCGGCGTGCCGCGGTCGAGGACGTGCGAACGCACGCGCATCGGCGCGAGGCCTTACCGCCGGACACCATCAGGGACCGTCGGACAGATATTTCAAATTTCGAATTGGAACTGCAAGTGATGTGTGAGAAATCGATTCGGGAAATGCCGGGAATGCGTCGTATAACCGTTGCGTCGCGCCAACAACGCCAGCGGCTGCGCCCGACGGCGCCGACTTCAGGGCTCCGAGATCGAAAAGCGCCAAAACAGACTTGCGCCATGCGCACCGGCTCTTTTCATCGGACCATCAGCCCGCTCAGCATCCGCAACGCCCGCCCGCCTGCCCACGCCACTTCTCAATCCAAGCAGCGGCTCGATGGATATGCGCGCGTCTAACTCGGTGGTCAAATCCCCCGACTTGGCCGTTGCGATCCGCGCGACGTTTTCAGGCCATCAAGAGTAACGATCAATACCGACGGCATCTTAACTAGCGCGCGTGCCGTGGTCGGGCAATATTAAACGATCGATTAATATCCGATTCGAAACTTGACAAGCGATGGCCCCCGTGCCCTTTTTCACGCGCGATCCGCCCGCGCCACAGCCGCAAAATGAGGCGCGCTGATGAGCCTGCATCAGGGAGCCGCCATTGACGAAAGCCTCGCCTCAGCTACGAATCGCGCACCACGGATGCAAAGTATTCCGACCCGCAATCCAGTCACCGCGCACAGCGACCGAACCTCTGGTCAAAAGGAGCCGGACTTTCCAGAGGGCTCAGTTTGCCCAGGGCGGCGTTGACTCAATCTTTGACCCTAACGTATGTTAGGCAAGTAGCCGCGAGCTGCTGAAGGCTTGCGGGGGCGCGTCAATGCCGGAATCCAGGTGACCATTTCATGGCTCATGAATCGCAACTGAACTTCTCGGCCGAAGAAATTCTCGCCAACGTTCCCACCCGCGAGCCGCTCATCGTAAAAGGCGTGAAATGCCACGGCGGCTTCGATGCCGATGGCCATTACCGCTCACCGCGGACTGCGTTTCGCGTGCCCGCGATCAAGGCGTGGCAGGAGCAGCACGTCGCGACTTCGGGAACTGCGCTTTTCGAGATTCCCGCCGACACCATCGCGCCGCAGGCGCCCAACGTTGCGCAGGTGAAATTCATGGTGCGCTCGGGCGTGCGCGAGCCGATGGTGCGATGGCTTTCCGAAATCGCCATCGTCGAGGGCTTCGGCGCGATGATTCGTGACTTGCCCGTGCCGCCTCTGGCCACCTTCATCCGCGAGGACACCGCGGGCACCGCGCTGGCGCATCTCGCCGGCGGTCTGTTCGAAGCGCACGCGCGCGACGAAGCGGGGTGGACCGAGGAGGGCGGTCATCGCCAGATGTGGGACGCGGCTCGCGACGCGGCGCTGTCCAATCCCGCGATCTCGCCTGAAATTTATGCGAGCCTCATCGCACAGCGCGGAACCGCCCGGCCTGCCGCCCTTTTCCCGGAGCTGGGCGAGGCGGTCGAGCGATTGATTCGCTTCATGGCCAACGTGCTGGCGATCGAAGTCTTCGCCACCTCGACGTTCGCGTGGGCCGAGGAAATCCTGTCCGACCCCGAAGTTTCCGACGCGCCCGAAGACGCCGCCAACCTCGTGCGCTTCATCCGCGCCGACGAATCGCCGCACGTCGAGTACCTGCGCACCGCGCTGTCTGAAATTCAGGCGCGCACGATCCTCACGCTGGACGGCAAGCCCGTATCCGGGCGCAAGGTCGTGAACGACCTGGCGGAGCGCGCTATTCGCACGATGCTTCGTCAGCGGCTGAACCAGCGGCCCGCGATGGTCCGTGAATTGATCCGGAAAACCGCCCACGTCAAAGACCTCGACGGGTTGATGCGTGAGTTCGACGCGCTCGACACGCCATGGACGCCACCCGCGCGTTATGCAGATCTCGCGCCCGAGCGCGGCGCCGCTAGCGTCGGCTAGCAGGGGGCCAGCCCCCGCATCCGAGTCAGGATTTCCTCTGTCCTCAATGGTAGAGTTTGTTTTGACTCGGCACCGGCGTGCGCATCCCGGGTCCGGGCCAATCGCGATGTGTCCCCACGGCGGTAAAACTTCGATTCCATCAACCGGCATGCGCCTTCGAATCGCAGGCGTGATCGCGATTGCGGGATTTCTCGGCGCGACTACCGCGCCCGCATTCGCCCAGAGTCCGAAGCCCGCGACCAACTCTCAAACCGCATCGGCGCCGCCGACCGTCCTGGTAACCGCCGCGCCGCAGCCCGCCGCAGCGTCGAGTCCCGCATCACGCAACGCATCGGCGGCCGCGCCGCCTCCCGACGCACAGACCGTGATTTCGTATCTGAGCGACGTGATCAAGTGGTACGGCCATTTGGGCGTCGAAGCGCAGCTGGTGCGCGATCCTGACGAAACACTTTTTTTCGCCGATGACCGCGAGGTGGCCGGCGAAGTACTGCGGCTGGCTTTCGAATACGCACGCGCGCAAGCGGCGTTAATCGCCGAGACCAACCCGAATGCCGCCGCCACTGGATCCGCCGGTTCACCACCGGTCGCCGGCGGCGGGGGCGCCGCCGGGCTGGGCAACGTCACGCAGACTTACCAGACGCTCGTCGCCGCCGGCGACGCGATCCGCGCGCGAATCAAGGATTTGCAGGCGCGGCTGGCGAGAGCGCCTGCGCGTCAGCGCGCGACGATCGCATCCCAGATTCAAGAATCGCAGAGCGAACTCGATCTCAACCAGGCGCGTGTCGAAGCGCTCAAGGCTCTCGCGCAATTCGAAAGCGGCAGTGCGTCGCCCGATCAGAGCGGCGGACTGACCGCTCAAATCGACGAGCTCGAGCATTCGATTTCCGATAGCAACGCCAAACGGCCGCCTGCCGTCGCGGCCGAGAGCACCTTCGTGGCGAGAACCGAGCCGACCGGGATTTTCGGCCTCATCACCGAACTGATCGCGCTCAGCAACAAACTCGACGCTCTCGACCAGAACACCGCGCTCGCGCAAGCGCTGGCCGCCCGCGCCGCCGGCGTCCGCAAGTCGATCATCAGCTTGATCACCGGCCTTGACGCGCGCGGAAAAGCATTGGCACAGGGCGCTGGCACGGCCGACGTGGCGACGCTCAAGGACCGCAAAAAATCATTCGAGAGCCTGCTCGAAGAGCACAAGCTCGCCAGCGCCACCGCGCTGCCGCTCAGCAAGCAGATCGTGCTGCTGAGGATTTACACCAGCAACGTCGGCAGGTGGCACGCCGCGATCGAACATCGCTGGAACCAGGAATTCAGGAGCCTGGTCATCCGTTTGATCGGGCTGGGCGCCGCTTTCGTGCTGATCTTTCTCGGTGCGATGGCGTGGCGATGGATCACCAATCGCTACGTGACCGACATCCGCCGCCGCGGGCAGGTGATGGCGGCGCGGCGTCTCGTGCTCGGGCTGATCGTCCTGGTCGTCGTGCTGATCAATTTCTCCAACGAGATCGGATCGGCCGCCACCGTGGTGGGATTTGCCGCCGCCGGTATCGCCGTCGCGCTGCAGAATGTGATTTTGTCGATCGCCGGCTACTTCTTTCTAATCGGGCGATTCGGAATCAAGGCCGGCGACCGCGTCCAAATCGGCGGCGTGACCGGCGACGTGATCGATATCGGGCTGGTGAAACTTTCGCTGATGGAGCTCGGCGGCTCCGGGACGCATCGCGAGCCCACCGGCCGCGTGGCGGTGTTCTCCAACGCGATTGTGTTTCAGCCGTCGGGCAACTTCTTCAAGCAGGCGCCCGGCACCAGCTTCGTATGGAGCGAGGTGCGGCTCACGCTCGCCCCCGACGTCGACTACCGGCTGGCCGAGAAGCGCCTGCTCGAGGTTGTCGAAGAAGTGTTCGCCCGCTATCGCAACCGCGTGATGCGCGACTATCGGCATCTGGAGCGCGACCTCAACATCGTGCTCGAGACGCCCAAGCCTCAGAGCCGCTTGCATCTGAGCAAGGCCGGCCTGGAAATAGTCATTCGCTATCCCGCCGAAACTTACTCCGCGCCGCAGATCACCGACGAAATTTCGCGCCGCGTGCTCGACGCGATTAACCGCGAGCCGGGCTTGCGCCTGGCGCCGCAAGGAACCGCGAACATCGAATCGCAGGTTCCACCGCCTGCAACGGCCGACGGTGAAAGCGAAAACCAAAACGCGACCGATCAGCCGGCCGGCAATACGCCCGGCGACGCCGCGGCTGGGGAAGAGGCCGCCGGCGCCACGCCGCCGCATAAGTAGATTTCGGAAATCGGCCGCGCGCCGTGAGCGCGATCGGCGCGATGCTACGCGGTTGGAGTTCCCGCGATGCTATCGACGATGTCGGCCAGCTCGGGAATCCGGTAGCGCTCGCCGTTGTAGGCCTTGTACATGAGGAAAAGCCAGAACACCGCAAGTGCGAAGTCGATTAGCGTCAGAATGAAATTGAGCAACGCCCCCAATCCATGGGGCAGCACCGCGATGAATACGCCGAACACGATGCCGATGGCGAACCACGCAACCGAGAAGCCAATCGACTGGCGCGCGTGAAAGCGGACGAACTCGTCCTGATTGTACGGTTCGAGATAAAGAAAAATCAGGCCGGTGACGAAGCCCAGCAGGTAGGTCAGCGCCGCAATTATGTTAGCTTGCGGTTTTCGGCTCTCACCGTTCATCGCGAATTCCTCCTTGTCATCGCGAGCGATGACCCTGGAAGCGAACCTTACCCACTAATTTGTAGTCGAACGCGTCAGGGGATCGCAATGCGCTCGCGTGCAGCCCGCGCACTGCGGCAGGACGGGCTTCTCGCATCGCGAGCCGGCCCTTCGATCGATCTCGCCAACCAGCCTAATGCTGCGACCGATTCTTCACCGCCTCGAGGCGATCCATCGCCGCGCTCGCATTGCGCGCCGTCTCGATCACTTGGAGTTGTGCACGGATGCGGCTGGCGAGCTGGCGCCGGAATACCGGCTTGGCCAGGAAGTCGCTGACACCCAGGCGCATTCCCTCGGCCCGCGCATCCAAATCGTCGCGCGCGGTAATCATGATGACAGGGATTTCCGCGGTCTCGGGATTGTCCCTAAGCGCCTTGACGACCTCGAAGCCGTCCATTTCAGGCATCATCAGGTCAAGCAGAATTACGTCAACTTCGTTTTCATGAACCAGTTTGAGACACTGTGCTCCGGAGTTGGCCTCTATCGGGACAAAGCCTTCGCGCTGCAAATAGTGGCCAAGGATTGTGACGGTGTCTTGATCGTCGTCAACCACCATTATCTGAGGCGCTCTGATTGCTTCATCCATACAACTCCTTGCTCGTCCAGCCTTCCTCACGGTCGTCCGAAGACGCCGGAGCTATTACGCCGCAGCGCCTCAGCTTCGCGGAAAATGTCGTCCGCTTGAGTCCCAGCAGCCGCGCCGCCGCCTGTTTGTTCCCTCCGGTTTGCTTGAGCGCATCGTTTATCAATCTACCTTCCAATTCCCGTACCAAGTCGTTCAGGTTCACTCCGCCGTCACTGAGCTTGACCGCAATCGGAGCCGCGGCGGGCCGCACGCCTGCCGCCAGGTTCTCTGGCAGAATCGAGGAGTCGATAATCGGGCCCTCGCACAGGATCGCCAGCCGCTCGACCATATTCTCGAGCTCGCGCACATTGCCGGGCCAATCGTACGACCATAGCGCCACCATCGCCTCCCGGCTGATTGCGATTTCGCGTCCGGGAGTGCGATCGCGGATGCGCTCGAGAAAATGTTCCGTGAGCAGCGGGATATCCGAACGCCGCTCGCGCAGCGGCGCAATCACGATCGGCACCACCTGCAGGCGATAGAAGAGATCCTCGCGAAACGCGCCCTTCGCCACCGCCGCGCCCAGATCGACGTTGCTCGCCGCGATCACGCGCACATTGACCCGCGTCGCCCGGTCCGCGCCAACCGGCCGCACCACGCCGTCTTCGAGCACGCGCAGAAGCTTCGCCTGCAACCCGATCGGCATCTCGCCGATTTCGTCCAGGAAGATCGTGCCGCGATCGGCCGTCGTCAGCAGCCCGTGGCGCGATCCGGCGGCGCCCGTGAATGCGCCCCGCTCATGGCCGAACATCTCGGACTCGAGCAGGTCGTGCGGAATCGCCGCGCAGTTCACCGGCACGAACGGCTGAAGGCGGCGCGGCGACAGCGCGTGAATCGCCTGCGCAACCACTTCCTTGCCGGTCCCGCTCTCGCCGGTGATCAGCACGGTCACTTCGGTCGGCGCGACGCGCTCGATCAACGCGCGCAGTTTTACGATCGCCGGATGCTCACCGACCAATGCCCGCGCAGCCGCAAAAGGCGTCTCCGGCTCCGCGAATTTCGCTTGCAATGCCACCCCTGTTTTCGCTCCGTAACCGGCGATGAAAGACCGCCACTTACTTACGAAATGCTCTCACGCCGCGCACGCAGTTGACAGGACGATGACTGCAAGTGAGCAGATTAGACGCTGTAAAATCGCGGAAATTGTTACGCAGAGAACGCAATCAGATGCCGCCCGTCGAATCGCGATAGTGCGCCGACTGACCCGGTCCCTCGGCCACCGAGATTTCCATCGTGGTCACGAGTTTCAGCGCACCGCGCGCGCCCAGCGCCGCCGCCAACTCCTCCCAAATGTAGCGCGCGAGTTCTTCCGCCGAGCTATGCACGATAGGCACGATACAGCACGTCGGCCGCCGGCAACACGAACTCGTCGTTCTCGTAGCGGATTCGCACCACCCCGTCCTTGGGTCCTTCAACCGTCAGGCAATCGCTGTTGGCCGGAACGATCGTGCGCTCGTCGAGCCGATCGACGATCTCCTTGGTCAGCTTTTTGATCAGCCCGAAGTCGATCACGTAACCGGTCTTCGCCAGCCGCCCCTCGACGTACACGCCGACCTGGTAGTTATGGCCATGCAGCGGTTCGCGAAACCCCGGGTAGGCGATGAAATGCGCGGCCGAAAATTTCAGATTCTCTTTCGCTACATGGATTGAAAAATTCGCTTTCGCGGCCATCGACCCGTCCCTGTCACTTTACAATGCCAGCCAGCTCCAGCAGCGCCGTCAAGCTCGACGTGCGCTGCGATAACGACGAGAACCGCTCGCGGTACCGCGCCGCGTCGATCGAGGTCGCCTCGATAAACCTGTCGCGCTCGCCGGCGGCGATCGGCCCGAGATGCGCTGCGAGTTCGCGCGCCAATCCGGCATCCGGACTCGATTCGCGGCGCCAGGTCGCCTACGTCCAGCCCATGCAATCCGCCGAGAATACACTCGGCGTAGTATCCTATCTGTCCCGCGCGATCGAAATCGCGAATTTCAGTTTGCACCGACTGCTCGAGCGACAGCAGCCGGTCCATCCCGAATTCCTGGCGTCGCGAGACAATCCTCGGGTCTCCGCTGCCTTCGAATCCCGAACCGATCGCGATTATCGCGATACGGCCGTCGTCGATTTCGATCGGATGGAAAATGTATCCCGGCGATGTGTAGTCGAGCATCGAGCGCAGCGCCATCCGGTATGTGAGCAGGTCGAAATTCGTCCCGCTCGCGATCTCCATCAGGTATTCGCCAAGCGGTTTGCCCGCGCGCTGCGCAAGCCCGATCAACCGCTCGAACGCATAAGCATCGTATTCCTCGCGCCGCGCGATCGTCGGCGCGCAGTCACGATCGAACGTCAGCAGCAACCCGCCGATGCCGCCGCCGTGGCTGTCCGCCGCGGTCGATGCGGTGATTGGCAAGCTGCGCATCGACGGGCTCGATATCCATCGCCAGGTACCTGCCATGGCTCGAAGGCTTGGCCAGTCCGCGCCGCGCATTTCGAATCGAAACCGCAGCCGCGTCACGCGCCACCAGCCGGCTCCCGCCACCGCGCCGCTCGGCCAACAACCCATAGCCGCTAAGCAACGACCCGTATCCGACAACTAATATTTCGCGATTGCGCAAAATCGTCCGATCCGCCTTGTGTCATTCTAGAGCGGAAGTTGCTGAAGCGAAAAATCCCGGAGCCGGGTTCCTTCGCTTCCTTCAGGATGACACAAAGAGCAGCCGCATTCCTTCTCTCATATCCTTCTAACAGGGACGAAGTCCCGCATCTCTTCTTATCTTAATATTAAGGTGCAGGGGTTACCCCTGCTAAATCCACAAGATCACGCCGCTTGCCGGCCGCCCCATGCTCTCCCTGACAGCCCGCACATAGAACCTGATCTGCGCGCGATATTCGTCGAGCCGCGACGCTACATCTACATCAGTCTTGAAATCGACCACCGTCCAGACCGCGCCATCGTTGGTAATCTCGGCGAATGCGAGATCCGCGATCCCTTCGACTGCGGTGCCGTCTTCGAGCCGGATCATCAGCGGACATTCACGCATTACCGTATCCGCAGCTTTCGCGCGACGCATCAGCGGAGAATTGAGCGCGGCTTTGACGCAATCCACCGCGGCGGCGACCTCATCGGGCGGCGCGCCGATCATCTTGGCCGCGCCCGCCGCGATCTTGCCGATCTCGCGCGCGTTCGCGTCGAGCGGCGCACGCAGCATCGTAAGATGCACGAGCGTGCCGAATCGCTTGCCATGCGGGCGGCCTCGATCGCGACTCGTCTCTTCGATCGCGATCGCTTCCGGGTACTTCGGTCCGGCCGCCGGCGCCGCAAGCGCCAGTTCGGTCGCCGTCGCGACGTTTATCCTCGGCGTCATTCCCGCCGTCAGCATCGCCGCCCTGTTCGCGCTCCATTGCTCGCGCAGCTGGATCCCGCGATCTGATACGAGTTTATTTTCGTCGGCCTGCAGCAGCTTGTCCTGCCGAAGCCCCATCTTCTCCTCGACGTTCAGGATCAGCAGCCGCGGATCCCACCAAACTATCCGATGCTCTCCCTGCTGCGCCCGATGTAATCCCGGCGCCACCGATTTTATTTTGCCCGGAGCTTTCGCCGGGCGGGTCAGGATACTGTCGTCGCCGAATTCGGGGCATCCCGGCGGATGCTGCGACGCCGGCGCGCGCCGATCGGACGGGGCAGGATAGACGACGGGACTGAGCCGCGCGAGCCAGCCGTCGCCCTCTTCGTCGCCAACCGCCGGCACCACTATTAGATCGCGCGCGCGCGTGGCAGCCACGTACAGCAGGCGGATCGCTTCCTCTTCGTCGCGCTCATGCTCTTTCGCCGCATGTTCCTGCAGTTCGCGCGGTGCGCATCCCGCAAGCTCCATCGCGGCCAGCTTTGCCGCAGGCTCGATATATCGCGACGCGTCGGCGCGAGTTTCGTTGCAGGTGATATCGGCCAGGATGACGATCGGAAATTCCAGGCCCTTGGCGCGATGCACCGTCATGATCCGCACGCCCTCGGTGCCTTCCTCGACGATCGGCGTCTCGCTCGCCTCGTCGCGATCGGCGCGCGCTTCGAGCTCGTCGACGAACGCCCGAAACGAGGTCATCCCGCCGCGCGCTTCGTAACGCCGCGCCTGGTCCATGATGCGCATGATATTCGCCAGCGCCTGCTCGCCCGTCGGCCAAATAGCGATATCCCGCATGCGCGCGAGTCATCGCCAGCAGCGTCGCAATCGTCTCCGCGATCGGCCTTCGATTACGCCCGCGATGCAGTCCCTTGATCACGTCGAGCGCGCCCTTCACTTCCTTGAGGCTGTCGGGGATATCGTCGGGCAGCTTGCGAAACGGATGCAGGCTGCCTTGCGTCATGCGGAATTCGAGCAGCGCCGCATCCGTCAGCGCGAACACGGGGCCGCGCAGCGCCGCGAACACCGTCAACTCGTCATCGGGCCGCTCGATTGCGCCCAGCAGATTGCGGATCGCGATCACTTCTTCGCGCTCGTTGAAGGATCCGCCCTTGACCAGGACGTGCGGGAGATGCCGCGCTTCGAGCGCGCGCAAATACGGCCTCGTTACATCGCGCCCGAACGAATTCATGCGGCGAAACAGGATGCATATATGGCGCGGACGAATCGGCACGCGCAGCTGCGGCGCCTCGCGCTCGGTCACCGTCCATCCGCTTTCGTAAACCAGCCATCGCGCGTACGCGGCAATCGCCTCGGGAAGCGATTCCTCGATTTTCCAATCGACCACCCGGCCGTAGTCGCCGTACGGTTCCGGCACCGGCAACACGACGATCGAGGGCTGGGTCTCCGGCTCGGTGCGATACGGCATCAACGGCGCGTACGCCGGCTGCGTGCCCGATTCCACGCTCATCAGCGGCGCGAACGCGGCATTGACCATGGTTTGAAGCGCCGGCGTTGCGCGAAAGCTCACCGTCAGATATTCGAGCTCCGCGCCGCGCATCAGCAGCAACTGTTTGACGCCCTGGTAGAGCGAAACGTCGGCGCGGCGGAAACGGTAAATCGATTGTTTTGGATCGCCGACGATAAATAATTTCCCGGCGATCGGCTTGACCTTCAGCCAGTTCGTCTCGGCGGGATCGGCCGACGACAGGATCAACAGGATTTCCGCCTGCAGCGGATCGGTATCCTGGAATTCATCGATGAAAATGTGGGTGAAGCGATTTTGCAGCTCGGCGCGCGCCGCCGGGTTGTCGCGGACCAGGTTGCGCGCGACCAGCAGCAAGTCCAGGAAGTCCAGCCGCCCCGCGCGGCGCTTCAGCTCTTCGTAGATACCGACGATAGGCCACAGCTCGTCGCGCAGGATAGGCGCGAGATTCGCGCCCGCATCGTCACGAAACTTCTTCAGCCGCTCGTGCAGATCGGCGCGGCGGCGAAAAACTTCCTCGCGCTTCGCCTCGCCAAAGTCGCCGCCGTATCCCTTCCATTCCCAGCGCCGCCCGCTGCAAAGCGCGATCAACACCGACTCGAGCGCGTCATAGTCGCGTCCGCGCACCGCCTCCAGCCGCGTCGCCTCGGCCACCGGCCGCGCGATTGCGTCGAGGCCCCGCGCCAGCCAGTCGTCGGGCTCTCCGAGCTCGGAAAGTTTGCCCAGCGCTTCGACCTCCGCGACGATCGCGTCGATCTCGGCGTCACGCTCCAGCGGCGAATGGCGCCACGGCGAATCGAAGTCCCGCCAGTTCAGCAGCTCGAGCGCCGCGCGGCGCGCGATCGCGCGCGGACCCGTGCGCTCCGACAGATCGCGCCGCCGCAGCAGGCGGCGCATCCCCTCGCCCGGATTGTCCAGCACCCGCTCGAACCATCGCTCGAACGCGGCGTCGAACATCTCGCCCGCAACCTCCTCGGGCGCGACTTCGAACATCGGATCGACCCGCGCTTCCACCGGCCGCTCCCGCAGCAGGTCGGCGCAAAATGAATGAATCGTTCCAATGCGTGCTTCTTCCAGTTGCTTGAGCGCCTCGTCGAAGCGCAGCCGCGCATCGCTCAAAGGTTCGGTGATGTGGCGCGCGCGTTCGATTTCGCCGCGCAGCCGCAGCTTCAACTCGCCGGCCGCCTTCTCGGTGAACGTCACCGCGACGATCCTCGCCAGCTCGCCGCGCCCCGACCCGATCACCGACACGATTCGATTCACCAGCGCCGTGGTCTTGCCGGTGCCGGCGGCGGCCTCGATTACGAGCGTGACGCCGAGGTCGTCGCGAATACGATCGCGCACCGCCTGGTCGGATATGATGGTGTCGGCCACGGCGTTAGCGCATCTCGCGCAGCCGGTGAAGCGGTTTAAGCCGCGCCTTCGGTTTGATTCGGGAGCGCCGCTCCTCGTACGGGCCGCACACGCGCTTGTAGTCGCACCACTCGCATTCGCGATCGTCCGGTGCGGCCGGCAAAAAACCCGTTTCCAGCGACTCCTTGATGATCGAGACGAATTCGCGCGCTGAGCGCCGCGCCTCGTCGTTGATTTCAACCACTCGCTCCTCGTAGCCGCCGGTCGCGGTGCAGTAGTAAAGCCGCCCGGCGTAAATCGGCTCGCCCAGCACGCGTTCGGCCGCGAGCGCGTACAAGACCGGCTGCAGCGTCTTGCCGCCGCCGATTACGAAGTCCTTGGCGGCGCGCACTTTTCCGGTCTTGTGATCGGTCACGCGAATTCGCCCGTCCGGATGGCGCTCGAGCAGGTCGATCGACCCGCGCAGGCTCGAGCCCGCCCTCGATTGCTACCGGCTCCGGCGAGCTATGCGGATCGGCCTGCGCGCGATCGCGCAGCCCGAAGCCGAGTTCGAACCATTCGGGCCGCCAATGTTCCGGATCCTCGGCCGCGCGCCGCATCCATTCGCGCAAGTCGGCGCGGATACCGTCGATTCCGTCGCGCCACACGCGCTCGATCGCCGGCGCGAGATCCTCATGCCATCGCGCGGCAACTTCGTCGAGCCGCTCGTCGAGCAGCGCGGACGCGTCCTCCAGGTCTTCCGGCGTGACCGGCAGCACGTCGAGCTCTCTGAGCGCCGTCAGGATTTCGTACTGGACCTCCGCGAACAGACTGCCGCGGGTGAGCGGATCGAGCGTCTCGATCGCCTCGGGTTCCTCGCGCGGCTCCAGCCGATGGACCGCTTGCAGAAAAAAACGATACGGGCATGCCGCGAAATTCTGCAGCGCGGTCGGCGAGTATGAGCGCGCGGACAACTGATGCCTGCCCAACGCCGCCAGCGCTGCCGCGTCCGGATCGACCAGCCCGTCCGCCGGCGTCCATCGCTTGAGCCAGCGCCGCGCCCGCGCGCGCAGCGCCCGCCCAAGATGCACGTTGGCGCCGAGCAGATAGTTCGCCGCGCCGATCGTCGTATCCGGATCGGCGTCCACCAGTTTGTCCAGCACCGCCAGATCGAATTCCGCGTCATCGATCGCGTCGGCGGGATTTGCCGGCGCCGGCCACGAGAGCCGCGCCGGCTGCGACGCCGTGCGATTCGCCAGCTCATCAAAGCCGGGCAGGCGGCCCTCCGCAGCGCGCAGAATTTCAAGCGCGTAGAACGACGGCACTCGCGGACGGCCCTGGTCGAGATCGACCCGCGGATAGGAAAACATCGCGCGCTCGCGCGCCGCGCCCGCCGCAATTCTCAGTGCGAGCCGCTCCGCGTCGCGCCGCTGCTCATTGCGCGCGAGATGCGGGCTCAGCCGCGCGCGCGCTGAATCGGAAAGGATCGGATCCTCGGTCAGCTTGCGCGGAAACATGCGCTCGGCCAGACCCGGGACGATTACCACGTCGAAGCCCATGGCGCGCGCACGACTGGTCGGCGCGACGAACACCGCGCCATAACGGCGAACGCGCCGCGGAGCTTCCAGCCGCCCGAGCCGATCGTTCAGCACCAGACGCACCTCGTCGAGTCCGACCGGACCGACCGGCGCCATCGGTTCAAGCTCCGCCAGCGCGGCGAGAACCGGTTCGCGATCGCGAATCGCCAGGTCAACCAGCTCGCGAAGAAATTTGAGCCAGTCGCCCCAGGTCGCGTCGCGCGGCGCCGCGTCGAGCATCGAAAGAATCGGCATCGCCACCTCGCCGAGATGCGCGAGGTCGAGAATTCGCCGCTCCAGACCCGCCGCGCGCGCGTCGTCGTCGGCAATCTCCGCGCGCCGCGCCCTGAGCTCGTTGCCCAAACCCGCCAGCCGTTTCTTCCATCTTTGCGCGCTGCCGATCACCGCCGCATCGACCAGCAGCCGTTCCCATCGCCACGGCGCCCGCGCCGTTCCATCGATGACCGGAACGGGATCGGAGGCGTCAACGCCGTCAACTAAAGTGGCGTTGTCTTCGACTTCAAGATCCGACTCCAGCGACACCGGCGCGAGTTCCGCGTCCGCGCTGATCGCCGGCTCATCCTCGCGCGGGCGATCGGGGTCGGGCACCTGAGCCAGCGAGAGATATTCCGCGAAGCGGCGCGCCGAAAGATTTTCCGCGGCGCACGCGAGCAGCGCGAGCAGGGCGCGTCCTCCCGGCTCAGGCCGCCGCGTACCTCGCGCGAAGTAAGCCGGGATGCCCGCGCGGGCGAGCGCTTCCTGCAAGTACGGCGCGTAGCGGACCGGGTCATGCAGCAGCACGGCGACCTGATCGAACGGCACGCCGCGGCGCGCCTCGGCGGCGATTCGCCGCGCGATCTCGACGCACTCGTGCATCTCGCCCGGGGCCGAAACCACCGTCACGGTTTCGTCCACGTCGCGCTCGGGCGGTGCGCTGTCGGCGAACAAATGCGCCTGCAGACGCTCGAGCGAGGGCGCGATGCTTTCGTTCGCCGGCGGCGACAATGCGGTTGCGCGCACGCCGAGCGCATCTTCAAGGAGCATTTGAACGGGCGAGTCGCCGGCGGGAATCGTCGCGAGAATTGACGGCGAACGCGCGGCAAGGGCCGCAATAAAGTCGCGGTCGAGCGCGCTGTCCACAGATGGATCGAGCAGCAGAACCGGCAGTCCAACGAAGCGCGGCGGCTGACTCGCGAGCACCGCGCGAGTCGCGACTTTCAGCATCGCGGCGCGATCGATCAGCTTGGCATCGGCCAACTCGGCGTCGAATTGCGCCAGCGTCGCGGCGATCGCCTCACCCGCGCCGCCGAGCGCGCGCAAGCTCGTCAACGGCGACGTCGTTCCATCGAAGCTCGATCAGCGTCCGCGCGAGCGCGCGTGAGAAACCGGGACGATTCAACACCGGTTCGAAATGCGCAAGCGCTCCCGACGGCGCCAGGCGGAAGACCGCGCGCGCTGCCACCGCCTCGGCCGCGAGTCCGTCCGCGGGCGCGAGATCGGCATCCGCCAGCTCCTCGGCGGCGAGCAACCCGACCAACCGGTTCAGGGTCAAGCGATGCACCCCGAGCATCGCGCCGCGCGAAATCGCGAACGCGCGCACCAGGTCGTCGGCGGCCTCCTTGACCGACGCGATCACGAGAACTTCGCGGGCGGATGGCTGCGACTCCAGCCACGCGCGGGCGGCGGCGATGCGGACGGCGGCGCGCTCCGAGATTATGATTTCACGAGAAGCTGGCATCGAGGCGGCGCGACTCGATGCCGCGCCACAACCCTATCGTCTTCCGCGCGGATCGGGTCTCGCAAGAGGCCGCGCGGCGTTGTTTCCACAACGCGAGCAGGGGGTGACCCCTGCACCCAGTGAAAAGAGAAGACACGAGAACTACGCCCGCTCTCACGTTCTCGCGCCGGCGCCGGCTGCCCGGCCAATTATTGATCGAGGTACACCGGATCGCCGACGCGAACCCGGCCCGCCGCACCAATCGACGCGAATACGCCGACGTTAGCGCGATGGTGAAACGCGGCCGTGCGCAGGATCGCGTAGTCGCGCGGGAGGTCTTCCTGCGGATGCGTCGTCATCACGCAGCGCAGCGCAGGCTGCATCGCGACAATCTTCACGCTGTCGCCGACTTCGAGCGTACCGCCGATCCACTCGTCCTCGATGAACGCGTCATCGCGCTCGCCGGTGTCGACGAAAATCGTCGGACGGAAGCGGCGCGGGTCGAAAACCGAACCGGGCGCGGCGAGTTTCGCCATATGCCGCAGCGTGCCACTGGCGATCACGTGCATTACCGCGGTGTCGAAAAAACTTTCCTTCTCGAGTGCGAAATGGTCGGGTAGTATCGCGGCAGTAAGCCCGGGGAAGACCTGCTCGACCGGCACGTCGGCGAACAGGGTCGCTGGGTCGATTCCGGCGTGCTCGCCGCGCGCGGTTGTGGCGCGCTCGAGGCTTACTCTGCGGCCGAGCGCCGCGGAAATCAGTTCGGATGCGTCTGCGTCCTCGGCGTGAATCATCCGCCCGCCGGGCAACTCGATTGTCACGGGCGGGACACCTGCCGAAACGGGCGCGCAATCGCAAGTCGCCCGAAATTCGAACAGTCGCGGGAACTTCTTCGCGCTGGCGATCTGCCGCGTCGCCAGCTCTCTGAGCGCATACGCGCGATCGCCGACCGCGCCGCGCTCGGTGAAATGAAGCTCGTCGAGCTGCTCACCGAGCATCGACTTAACCGGGTAGCGCGCGAGCGCGCTGACCTTGCCAATCATTCGCCGCGCCATTTCGGTCCTGCTTCTTGCTTCGACTCGATCACATCGTTTGCCCGCCGCTCGGCGTGGCCGAGGGCTGAGCGGTCGGGCTCAAGGCCGGCGTGTTGGCCGGCTTTGGCGAATCCATCGGTTTGGATGCTGACGCTGTGGGAATCGCCGGCGGCGCGGTCGATGTCGCGCAGCGGAGTCGGCACGGACACCATCGGAATCGCTCCCGACGAACTGGGCGCCGGCGAAGGACTCGCGGCTTCCGACGGAACCGGAGCGGCCGCCATCAGCGCCGTGCCTGCGCCGTAATCGTACACGAGCTCGCCGCCGAGATGGCCCGAGTAACCCAGCGTCACAATCGCCACGACGGCGACGATGAGATAGATCGCGCGCGATCCCGCCATGAAGCCGAACCCCTGAATCAGGATTCGCCACAGCGCGAGGATGCCGAAGGTAATCGCCAGATACTCGCCCAGCTCCGCGTGCGTCTTCAGGACATCCTTGGCCGGCGGGCCCAGCGCGTTCCAGATGCGGTCGGCCTCCATATCACCGGTGAAATATGAACCTCCGGCCGCGAGCGCGCCGAGAATCATCAGCATCAGGGCGGTGTAGCGAAGCCAGATGCGAGTCGGAGCGGCGCTCGCCACGAGATCGATCAGCACGGCGACGATCAGCAGCGCGATCGTGAAATGATCGACGACCGGATGCAGTTGCCAGGATTGGAGAAATTTCACCACAGAGTCCATCGGTGCTCCTTGAATCGGACGGGTCCGAGTACGCGCGGGCAACGAAACGGGAAATTGCGTCGGCGCGATGCGCGGTCTGTGCAGTTTATCGCAAAGCTTCGGTCCGCGCGCAAATCTGCGGCACACCCGCGCGCGGAAATCGACGGGGCGAAGAATTCACGAAGTCAGCGCAACGGCGTGCGTCATCGTCCACGACCCGTGCGATTCACAATTCTACTTGTCCTCGATCTCGCCTCTCGTTGTGGCTGACGGCGTGCTGTCGGGCCGCGGTATCGCGATCTCGAGATCGCGTATCTCGACGTCGCTCCACGCGCGTTGCGTGAGCAAATAACCGGATCGCGCCGGGCCATCGTCAGTGTGCCGAAATCCGGCGTCCACCACTCCTCGAATCCAAACTGCGGTGCGTCAGGGTTGCCCGCGAGCGCGCCGCTTTGCGTCTTGCCGATTGTCACGACGATGTTCGCGGCCGCGGGCGAATCCGTCAGCGCAAAATCGCGCAGATACCATCGCACCTGCGGCGTTTCGTTGTCGTCAGGGATCATCGCGCTCGCGCCGGCCGGCGAAACCGCATTTCTCGCCCGCTTGCATTCTCTGACCGTCTGAATCGAGGTCGCCGGCTCGGACCAGAACAACAGCGCGTGCCGGCGCCACGGCGCCTCACTCGTGTCGGGCGCCGGATGGACGAAATTGACGGCGAGCTGAACGTAGAGCGTGAGCGCGACGCCCGCCGCAATCGCATAACGAATCGAGTTCCATCGCTCCGACCGATGCATCCAATCCACTGCGCAGGCGCGAGGATGGTCAACGGCAGAACGAATCGCGAATACCGCGTCAGATCGATTTGCTCCCACCGACGCAAGCATCGCCACGCTGACGATCGCCCACACCACCGACCACGCCGCAAAGCGGTCGCGCGATACGCCGTGAGACGATCGCGATTGCACCGACGATCGCGAGGGTCACGATAATGAATTCGTAGACTCGCCAAAATCGGCAGCAACCTGCGAACGACAGCGGTCGAAGGCGATCGACGGCCGGGCAAATGCGGCGCGCAAGTCGTATCCGGCTACTGCCGCGAGAGGCCGGGTGAAAAAAGCCGTCGTCAGCAAGAGCCACAGGCCGGTCGGCGACGATCGCGCAGACGATCACGACCGCGCGGCGCCGCTCCCACCATACGCGCAGGCGCAAGCGCCGATGATCGATCCGCACAGCGTCGCCCGCGCCGACGAGAATCAGCGATACGACCGTCGCCGCTGCGGTCACGTAGCCAATCGGATCCGCCGAGAGCCACAGCGCGATCGCGACGCCCAATCCCGCCGCGCGCACCAGGCCCGGTTGCCGGCGCATGCTCTGGGCGATTGCGATCGCGATCATCATGAACGCAACCGACGCGATTGCCGTCGAACCGCCGCGCGAAAAATAAGTCACGCTCGGCGAAATCGCGATCAACGCGGCAAAGGCAAGCGCTCCCGCGCGCCCGATGAACGGGCGCATCGCAAATCCGCTCGCGACCATCAGCAGACCGCATAGCATCACGACAATTCGCGAGGTGGCGTCCGTCGCGCCGGCCGCCGCGAAGATCCAAGCCTGGAGTATCGCGACCCACGAGGCGTGAAGACCGGCGCCCGACGCGAGCGCGGCGCGGCCATGCGTCGCCATCGCGAGCGCCGCAAGCGCATCGTGCGCATCCACCGCGTTTAGAGGACGCGCTCCCAGAGCGATCGCGCGCGTGACGAGCGCATAGACGGCGATCAGGCACCATCCAAGATGCTCCGCCGTGACGACGTAAACCGCTCGCGTCAGCCGTTCGTGGCTCAGGTTGACGGCGGTCTCCGTCGGTCAGCGGCACGAGTCGCGGCTCATGCTCGGCGCGCTCGCTGGGTTCATCGTCCAGCCGCCACTGGTCGTCTGGAATTCTATCGGCGCCCGCCATTATAATTTTCCGCTCTTTCGATTTCGCTATTGCGTGGATTGCGCGTTGTCAACGCCGGCGCGGCGAAAATTAATGTGTCCGAAATGCAGTTTGCGCTTGAGCGCAACGCCGGCGCGGTTATGCTGAGAGTTTCGGGTCACGGGATAAATGTTCAAGCTCGAAATAAATACGCGCCGTCTGATCAATGGATCGTTCGCGTTCCTCGCGCTTGCCGCGATTATCGCGCTGTTCTTCGCGTATCGCAGCCACGCCCAGCATCTCATCGCGCACAATGTCCCCGTCTCGATCGAACATCTTCCATATTACGCGTTCTGCTCGTTTTACCGGATGCTCGCCGCGTACATCATCGCGCTGCTTTTCTCGATCATCTACGGAATGGCGGCGGCGCGCGGCCGGCTTTACGAGCGCATCCTGATTCCCGCCATCGACATCGCGCAGTCGGTGCCGGTGGTCGGTTTTTTTCCCGCCGCGGTTTATTTCTTCGTCGCGCTGGCGCACGGCAGCCGGCTCGGAGTCGAGATGGCGGCGATCTTTCTCATCTTCACCAGCCAGGCGTGGAACATGGCGCTGGGCGTTTACGAGGCCGTCAAAACGATTCCCGACGACTCGCGGGACGCGCTCGAGTCGTTCGGCGCGCGCGGATGGCTCAAGTTCAAGCGTCTGCTGATACCGGCCAGCGTGCCGAAGCTGGTGTACAACTCGATCCTGTCCTGGGTCGCGGGATGGTACTTCCTGATCGCGTGCGAAATCATCACGGTCGGTCCCGCCAGCTACCGGCTGCCGGGGCTGGGCAGCTTTCTGTGGGAGGCCGCCGAAAATGGACGCAACTTCGATCTCGTCGCGGGACTTCTCACCTTGCTCGCGATCATCGTGTTGATGGACATGATCGTGTGGCAGCCGCTGTCCGCGTGGGCGGAGAAGTTTCGCTACGAATTTGCGGCGTCGTCGGGCGCCGCGCAATCGCTGGGGATGTTCGACGCGTTCGCGGGCGTCGGCCCCGCCGTCACGCGCGCGCTGCGCTCGATCCTGCTGCCTCCCATGAGGCTGATCGCCAGCGCGCTGAACGCGATGCCGCGCGGTCCGCAGCTCTCGCCGGAACAAAGCAGGCGCGCGGGCCAGATCGTGCGAACGCTGGTGATCGGCGCGATCGTGATCTTCACCGTGTGGGCGTTGGCCCGCGGGCTTTTTCGCGCTTGATCAGAACGCTCTCGCAGCCGTGGCCGTCCGAACGCCAAGCAGATCCCGGCCGCAATCCTCGCCTCGACCATTCGGATGACGGTCGCCTACGCGATCTCGCTGGCATGGACGGTGCCGTGCGCGCTGGCCGCCAGCGAGAGTCCGCGCTTCAACCGAATCCTCTCGCCGATCGCGGAAATTGTCGGCTCGATGCCCGCGACGGCGCTGTTTCCGGTCATCGTGATCTTCGTCATCCAGGTCACCGGCGGGATGAATCTCGCGTCGATCCTGCTGATCCTGACCGGGATGCAATGGTATCTGCTCTTCAACCTGCTCGCGGGCGTAAACCAGGTGCCCGAGGACTTGAAGGAAGCCGCGCGCGCGTTCGGGCTTTCCCGCTACGCGCGATGGCGCAAGCTGATTCTTCCCGCGGTGATGCCGTCGCTGATCACCGGCAGCATCACCGCGTGGGGCGGCGGATGGAACGCGCTCATCCTGTCCGAGTACTTCGTTTACAAAAATCAGACCTACCAGGTGACCGGAATCGGCGCGCTGCTGGACGCTGCCACCTACAAGACCGGCAACGGCGTGATGATCCTGCTGAGCCTGCTATCAATGATACTGGTGGTGCTACTGTTGAACCGGCTAATGTGGCGGCCGTTGTACAACCTGGCCACGGAGCGATACAGGCTGGACTACTGACACGTCCCTGACTATGAGCGATTCGGACTCATCTGACCCATGGCCCTGCTCGAGCTCAAACACGTCTCGAAAAATTTCGCGCACGCCAAGGGCATGTTGCAGGTGCTCGACGACGTCAGCTTCGACGTGGAGGAGGGCGAGTTCGTCGCGATCGTCGGGCCCTCGGGATGCGGCAAGTCAACGCTGCTGCGCATCATCAACGGCATCGTGCCGATGACTTCCGGACAGGTGCTGTACCGCGGCCGCCAGGTCGATGGGATCAATCTCGAATGCGCGCTCGTGTTCCAATCGTTTGCGCTGCTGCCATGGCTGTCGGTCAAAGCCAACGTCGAACTCGGCCTCGAAGCGCAGGGATTGCCGCTGGCCGAGCGCGAAAAGCGAGCCGGAATCTATATCGACAAGGTGGGACTCGACGGCTTCGAAGAGGCCTACCCGCGCGAGCTCTCGGGCGGAATGAAGCAGCGCGTCGGTTTCGCCCGCGCGCTGGCGGTCGAGCCCAAGGTGCTGCTGATGGACGAGCCGTTTTCCGCGCTGGATGCCCTGACCGCGATCACGCTGCGCGAGGAAATGCTCGACATCTGGCAGTCGCCCGACATGCCGGTAAAAAATATCGTGCTCGTTACCCACATCATCGAGGAGGCAATCGAACTCGCCGATCGCGTCATCGTGATGGCGTCGGGCCCCGGACGCATCGTCAAGGATCTCAAAGTCGAATTGCCAAGACCGCGCGACCGCCGCACCGAAGCTTTCAACGCCCTGACCGACAAGGTCTTCTCGCTGATCGAGGAGCGCGGCTGATGGCTCCTGCGTCCATATATCCGCTTCCCGATTGCGCGCTGAGCCTGGTCTTCGGCTTGCTCGAATTGCTCGAGGATCGCGGCGGGCGCGAGGACGGTTACAAAATAGCGCGCGATCTCAATTTCAAATTTGGCGATCTGCTCAAGGTGATGAAGGCCGCGGAAATCCTCGGCTTCGTTTCGACTCCGGCCGGCGACGTGGTGCTCGAGCCGCTGGGAAAACAAATCATCGACGCAAAGGTCAACGAACGCAAGTTGCTCGTGCGCGGGCAGTTGAAGCAACACAGCCTCTTCAGCTACTTCATCCGCCTCCTGCATGGCCAGGAGGACAAGTCCGTTACCAAGGAGATCGTGCTCAGCCACCTCGCGATGCTGCTGCCGAGCGAAAAGCCCGAGCGCCAGTTCATCACGATGGTGAACTGGGGGCGTTTCGCCGAGCTGTTCGGCTATAACAAGGACGAGGACCGTTTTTATCTCGACAACGAATAGGCGCTTGCGCCAGGGGAGAAATCGCTATGGCTAGCGACGCTGAAAAAGTCGTGACCGAATTCTGCAACGCGTGGCCGCGCAAGAATATCGACGAACTGCTCGGCTTCTTCACCGACGACGCCGTCTACCACAATATCCCGTTCGAAGCGGCCCGCGGCAAGGAGGCCATCCGCGCCGCCATCAACACCTTTCTGCCGATGGCCAAGTCGCTTCAGTTCAAAGTGCTGAACAGCGCCAGCGCCGGCAACGTCGTCTTCAACGAGCGCGTCGACGTCTTCGACCTGGGCGGCGGCAAGACGATTTCGCTGCCGGTCGCAGGCGTGTTCGAGGTCCGCGGCGCCAAAATCAGCGCATGGCGCGATTACTTCGACATGGCGATGTACACCAAGCAGATGTCGGGTTAGGGCGTCGCGTCCCGCGCGCGGCTGACATCGCCGCCGCGATGCGCGACAATAGCCGCGATGTCCAAACCAAAGGACAACAATCCCTCGCGGGGCGGCCTCATTCGCCTGACTGCGCGGTGCACGGCTGCGGGTTGCGCCGGTAAGCTCGGTCCGGCGGACCTCTCCGCAGTGCTGGCGCGGCTCGATTTGCCGAGCCACCCTGATTTGCTCGCCGCAATCTCCACGCGCGACGACGCTGGAGTGTTTAGTCTGTCCGACGATCTCGCGATCGTGAGCACCGTCGATCTTTTCACGCCGGTGGTGGACGATCCTTTCACCTACGGGCAGATCTCCGCCGCGGGCGCGCTCTCGGGCGTCTATGCGATGGGCGGATTGCCGCGCATCGCGCTGAGCATCGTATGCTGGCCGCAAACCGGACTGCCGGGCGCCCTGCTCGCTGAAATTATCCGCGGCGCATCCGAGAAGGCGCGCGAGGCCGGCGTCGTAATCGTTGGCGGTCACACCGTCGCCAACGAAAACGAAGAAGTGAAATTCGGGATGGCTGTCACGGGAGTGATCGATCCGCACCGAATCGTGCGCAATGTCGGCGCGCAAGCCGGCGACGCGCTCGTACTCACCAAGGCGCTGGGCACGGGAATCCTGATGACCGCATTCAAGCGCGACAAGCTGGCCGATGAACCATACCAGGGCGCGGTCCGCTCGATGTCGCAGCTCAACGCCGCGGCCGCCTCCGCGATGCTTAAGTACGACGTTCACGCCGCCACCGGCATCACGGGATTCGGTCTCGCCGGTCATGCGCTGAAGATGGCCGAGGGCAGCGCCGTTACAATCGTGTTCGAGGAATCCGACTTGCCGCTGCTGCCCGGAGTGCTCGAGCAATGCCGCGCCGGAATGATTCCCTGGCGGCGGCGAACGCAATCGCGAGTACTACGCGCCAAGCGTCCGCATCTCCGACGAAGTTTCCGACGAGATCGCAACGATTGCCTTCGATCCGCAGACCTCGGGCGGATTGCTGATCGCGATCCCCGACAAGCAGTCCCTTGCCCTGCTCGCGGAGCTTCACAATTGCGGGCATCGCGACGCCGCGATCGTCGGCCGCGTCACGCCTCGCCGCGAACACCCGATCGAACTAGTCTGAGCAGGGGCCGGCCCGCTTCATCAGCGGGATCGCCTCGGTCGCATGCCGTCGCAACGGCTCGCACGAATCGCGAGCCGGATCATCGGCGGTCGAACCGTCCCCCCTTTCTCCGGAGATCTCCTTGCGCGCGCCCTATCCGCGGTTGACGTTTGAGGCCTGCAATCCCTTGGGCCCTTGCGCGACCTCGAACTCAACGCGCTCCCCCTGCTCGAGCGAGCGGAAACCTGCTCCATCGATGGCGCTATAATGAACGAACACTTCCTGCCCGTCCTCCATCGTGATGAAGCCGTAGCCCTTCTTCGGGCTGAACCACTTAACCGTCCCGTTAGCCATTTTCCCCCATACCTCCTGAAGGGAACCAGCCGGAGCGCCCCCCTCAGGGCCTTCTCCCGCCGGCGACGCGCTTCCCCAAGCAACGCGCGTAACGGCGCGCATATAGCACAAGATGCGGCGCTTACCAAATAGGTAAAACTCACGAAACCGGGCCGTAATATGTCTGGGGATCGAGAACGGAGCGGTGCAGCAGCTAATATTGCCAGCGGCGAATTGGGCGGGCATGCATGTGGCAGTGATCGGGAATCTGGCGCATCACGGCGTCGATGCCGAATTTATCGGCGCCGTACTTCGCGCGCGCGACCAGTGACAGCGCCTCGATCATGAATTCGCGCTCCTGGTCGGTGGGCACGGCGCGATGCTCTCCCAGGACGGCCATGGGGGTATCGCACGAATCGCAATCCAGGATCGTAAATTTGAACGGGTGAACGAAGTCGGCGTAGCGCTGCGTGTAATCACGCAGCTCGCACAGTTCGCATTTCGGCATCGACCAAGCCGTCGTCGATTCGCGCGGAGTATGCAACCGACGCATCGCGAGCCATGACGGCCCGCGACGCATCGAGGCGCAAATTCCTACTTCATCGCTGGAGAAGCTGCCGCCGCGGGCGCCACAGCCGCGCTGCCATCGCGGGCGCCGCCGGCTGCCTCTTTGCCGTGTCTTGACCTGGACCGACGTCTTGGTCGCGGCCTTGGCCGCGAGCTTCGCCTTCCGCTTGCAGCGAGCGACGCTCGAGGTCGAGATTTTGAGGTCGGCGGCGATATCCTTGTTATGCTTGCCGGCGCTGACCTCGTTCATCACGGCGTCGCAATCGACCTTGTTGGCGTAGGCGGGCCGCGCACTGGCCGCAAACGCGACCGTTGTCACAAGCATCGCCGAGGCCGCCACGAGCGCAAATTTCCTCATCAGCATTTTCTTCCCCGCTCAGGTTAGGGTTGTTTCAAACGAAGCACAGTATTTCAAAATCTAAGGCGCATCAAAAGAGGCGCGGAATCTTCCGCTCCCGACGGGTTAGGTTTTCGGCTTGGCGAAGCCTGGGAAGGACGGTTGGCGTTTTTCCTGGAAGGCGGCGACGCCCTCGCTCAAATCGGCGCCGAAAAATCCCATCATCTCGAGCGCCAGCGATGCGTCGAACGCCGGGCCTGCCACGCGCAGCCAATTGTTGAGCGAGCGTTTGGTGAATCTCAGCGCCTGTTGCGGGCCGCGCGCGAGCTTGCGCGCGACTTCCATCGCCTTGTCCATCAGCTTGTCGGCGGGAACGCACAGGCTCACCAGCCCGATGCGCTCGGCCTCCTTGCCGTCGATGAAATCCGCCGTCATCAGGTAGTACTTCGCCTTGGCCATGCCGCACAGCAGCGGCCAGATGATCACCGCATGATCTCCGGCCGCGACGCCGAGGCGCAAATGTCCGTCGGTGATGCGCATCGCCTCCGACGCGATGCTGATGTCCGCCATGAACGCGACCGCCAATCCCGCGCCGACGGCGACGCCGTTGATCGCGGAGATGATCGGCTTGTCGAGATTGATCATGTTGTAAACGATGTCGCCGGCTTCCTTCCACGCCTTGCCTACGTTGGCCGCGCTCGCCGTCATCTGCGCAATCATGTCGAGGTCGCCGCCGGCTGAAAACGCGCGCCCGGCGCCGGTGACCACCACGACGTTGGTTTCGTCGTCATCGGCAACGTCGAGCCACACCCGGCTCAACTCCCAAGTGGAGGCGGCTGTTGGTGGCGTTGAGCACCTCGGGACGATTGATCGTGATGAGCAGGACGCCGTCGTCGTGGCGCTCGAACAGGAGATGCTGGTACTCGCTGTATTTCTTTCAGTGTCACTGTCGCGCGCCTCGATGGATGCCCGATCAGCTTTTGTAAATGTCGATGACCTTGCCGAGCAGCGCGATCGCTTCGGGCTTCGGACGCTGAAAGCTGTTGCGGCCGATGATCGAGCCGTAACCGCCGCCGGCGTGGATCCCGCGGACGGTGTTCAGCAACGAGTCGTCGGTTTCCTTGGCGCCGCCCGAGAAAATCACGATGCGCCGGCCGTCGAAGGCCGACTGCATGACGTGCTTGATGCGCGCCGAGAACGGCTCCAGCGGAACCTTGTTGGCGTCGTACACTTTTTTGGCCTCGGCCAGTTCGATAAAAGCGGTGGGCGGCTTGACCTTGATCATATTCGCGCCGAGCTGCGCCGCGATTTGCGCCGCGTACGCGACCACGTCGAGCGCGGTCTCGCCCTGCTTGCTGACACCGGAGCCGCGCGGGTACGACCATAGGACCAGCGGCAGTCCATTGGCCCTGGCCTCTTCGCCGATTTCGCGCGCCTCCTGGTACATCGACTTCTCCTGCGTCGAGCCCGGGTAGATCGTAAGTCCGATCGCGGCGCATCCCAGGCGCAGCGCGTCCTTGACGCTGGCGGTCACGGCCAGCGCGGGATCCTTTTCCTCGTTGAGAACGTCGTGATTGTTGGCCTTGAGGATTAGCGGAATCTCGCCGGCGTACTCGGCCGCGCCCGCCTCGAGAAATCCCAGCGGCGCCGCGTATGCGTTGCATCCCGCATCGATGGCGAGCTGAAAGTGATAGCGCGGGTCATAGGCGGGCGGATTGACCGCGAAGCTTCGCGCCGGGCCATGCTCGAAGCCCTGGTCCACGGGCAGGATTACGAACTTGCCCGTGCCCGCGAGCTTGCCATGGTTGAGCATCCGCGCCAGGTTGCTGCGCACGCCGGCGTTTTCGGAATCGTAATAGCCAAGAATCTCTCGAACTCGCTTCGTCATATTCCTTTGTCTCCCTTGTGGAGTGTCATTGCAGTTTGCATTCCTATATCACAACATCGCCGCGGCATAGTGGGCCGCGCCAAGCAGGCCGGCGGCTGGATTCGAGCGAGACGCGGACTTCGATCCGTTTCAGGATCTCGTTCAGCCGGCCCTTGGACAAGAATCCTCGCACGAACGCGCCACCGGTGAGCATCGGCAAAATTTTCGGCGCGATCCCTCCGCCCAGAAAGACACCGCCCAGCGCCAGGACTTTGAGCGCCAGGTTGGCGGCCTCGGAACCGTAAATATCGCAAAACATGGTGAGCGCGTGAACGCAAACCGGGTCGCGTCCTTTAAGCGCCGCCTCGCTTACCGCAGCCGAAGGATCGCCCGCGGCGATTTGCCCGCTCAGCCACGCGGGCTCTTCGACCCGGCTCTCGCGCCTTAGGAAACGATAGATGTTCCAGAGTCCCGGACCCGAGAGGACGCGCTCATAGCTGGCGTGTCCGAATTCGCCCGCGACGAACCGCAGCAGCTCGATCTGTTCGCGCGCCGTGCGGCGCGAAATCGCTGTGCCCGCCTTCGGATGCGACCGCATAGTATTTGCCGCCCTCCCAGACCAGCGCCGCTTCGCCCAGACCGGTGCCCGCGGCGAGCACCGCGATATTGCCGTGTTCGGGCGGATTTTCCGCGCGATGCAGAACCGCAAACTCGGCGGGTTTCAGATGAACCATGCCGTAGGCCATCGCCGTCAGATCGTTGATCAAGCGAACCGGGACGCCGTTTAGCGCGCGCGACAGCGAGACGCTGCAGAGTTGCCATGCAACGTTGGTGGCGTGGGCGCGGCCGTCGATTATTGGACCCGGCACGCCGACGCAGACGGCATTCACCGCCGCGCCTGCGCCGAGGAAATCCGCGCACGCCGCCTCCAGGCTGTCGAACTGCGAGGTCGCGTAGCGGCGCTCGCGCACAATTTCGAGTGTTCCTGCGGATTGGTTGAAGAGCCCGAGATGGGTTTTGGTTCCACCGACATCGCCGGCCAGGATGAGGCCATCCATAGCGAACCTCGATTCGGTTCTAGCCTTCGACGTGGAACGACTCGGCGAGCGCGACTTCCTCGGCGCTGCCGATATAAATCGGATCCCGCTCGTGGATCGCGGTGGCGACGAGGTCGAGAATCCGCTGTTTGCCGGTCGAACCGCGGCCGCCGGCCTGCTCCGCGAGCATCGAGAGCGGCGCAAGCTCGTACATCAGGCGCAGTTTTCCCTTGGCCTTGCCGCCTTCAGCAACCTCGGAGGGATACAAAAATATTCCGCCCTCGAGCAGGCATCGATGGAAATCGGCGGCGAAGGCACCGCAGTATCGAAGCGAGTAGCTGGTGCGTTTGTCTTTGCGGCTGGTAATGTGCGCGACAAACTTGCGCGCTCCGTCGTGCCACTTCCCCACGTTGCCCTGATTGACCGCATAGGTAGTCCCGTGCGGCGGCATCTTCACGTTCTCTTTCCAGAGAATGAACTCACCGAGAGTTCGATCGAGCGTGAAGATATCGACGCCGGCGCCGGCGCTATACACCAGCTGCGCGGCCGGCCCGTACAGGATGTATCCCGCGATGACCTGCTGACTCCCGGGAACGAGGATGTCGTCGATTCCGGCCCCGTGGCGGGGCGCGCGTTTCTTGACGGCGAAGATGGTGCCGAGCGAACCATTTACGTCGGTATTAGATGACCCATCGATGGGATCGTAGAGTAAGCAGTAGCTATTCTCGCGGCAATTGGATGAGTAATGATGCGGCTCGTCCATTTCCTCCGATATGAGACTGCATACCGGGGATCCATGCTCGAATGCTTCGAGGAAAACTTTGTTGCCCCACTCGTCGAGCTTCTTGACCTTTTCGCCGTGCACGTTGGTTTCGCCGGTGTAGCCGAGCCCGCCATGGCCCGCGAGCGCCAGCTCCCGCGTGATGCGCGTGGCGATGAACTCGATGCGCTTCATTATGAGAGCGAGGTCCGCGACCGGCAGCGCAGTCGCGCTTTTGGTCTTGATGTGACTCGTGAGAGTGATGCCGTCGCTCATCTGCAATCCCTTCCCGACAAATTGCACACGTTGATGGGGTTCTCCTGCTAGAGCGTTCGCCAGGTGCGCCCGTCAGCCGCGATCATCAGGGCGGCCTCGAGCGGTCCCCACGAGCCCGCAGCATAGATGGGTGGATCCATGGGCGACTGGGCCCAAGCATCCAGGATCGGTTGCACGAACGTCCACGCTTCATTGACCGTGTCCCGCCGCATGAAGAGCGTCTGGTCGCCGACGATCACGTCGTTGAGCAGGGTCTCGTACGCCTCCGGCGTGGAAGTCACGTAGTGAAAATCGACTTTGACCTGCTGGAGGCGGGTCTGCGAGCCGGGCACCTTCGACATGATATGGAGCGCGAGGCCTTCGTCGGGTTGAATCCTGATGGTCAGCATATTGGGCGCCAGTGGAGCGCGCGGGTTTGCAGTTATACAGGATTCGGGGCACGCTGTTGAAGTAGATCGCGATTTCGCTCGAGCGCTTGGGCATCCGCTTGCCGGTGCGCAGGTAGAACGGCACGCCGGCCCATCGCCAGTTATCGATCCAGCATCGCAGCGCGACAAAGGTCTCGATTTGCGAATCCGGCGCGATCTGCTCCTCGGCGCGGTAGGCCTTGACCGGCGCGCCGCCGATCAGTCCCTCGCCGTACTGGCCGCGCACGACCCATTTTTCGATATCCTCGTCGCCGAGCGGGCGCAGCGCGCGCAGTACGTCGAGCTTTGCGTCGCGCATCGACTCGGCGCCGGTGGTGTTGGGCGGCTCGGTCGCGATCATGCAGAGCGTTTGCAGCAGATGGCTCTGCACCATGTCGCGCAGCGCCCCGGCGTGATCGTAATAGGAGGCGCGCGTGCCGACGCCCTCGGCCTCGGCGACGGTAATCTGGACATGGTCAACGAATCGCGCCGTCCATATGGGTTCGAGGATCGCGTTGGCGAAGCGCAACACCATCAGGTTTTCGACGGTTTCCTTGCCGAGGTAATGGTCGATTCTGAAAATCTGGCTTTCGTCGAAATGGCGCGCGAGCTGCGCGTTGATCTCCGACGCGCTGGCGAGATCGGAGCCGATCGGTTTTTCGACCACGACGCGCGTGAACGGATGCCTCTTCTCATGGCGATGAATCATTCTCGCGGCGGTCAAGCCCCCCGAACAGGTGTCGATGAAAGCCGGTGGAATCGCAAAGTAGAAGACCCGATTGCTTTCGGTGCCGAACTCGGCGTCGAGCGCCTCGCATCGCTTGTGCAGGTTCTGATAATCGGCGGCCTCGGTGAACGAGCCACGATTGAAATGGAGCAGCGGGGCGAACTTCGCCCAGTGTTCGTTGTCGACCGGGCGGCGCGAGAACTTTTCGATGCCGCTGAGCGCGAACGCGCGATACTTCTCGTCGTCGAGATCCTCCATCGAGAAACCGAGGATCGCGAACTTGTCGGGCAATTCGCCGTCGAGCGAGAGATTGTACAGCGCGGGAATCAGCTTGCGATGGCTCAAGTCGCCGGCGCCGCCGAAGATTACCACGAGGCACGGATCGTAGTGATGGCGGTCCTTGACCGGGTGACTGAGATCGACGGTCCTGTTTGCAGGCGCGGCCATAAATCGCTTAACCCTCTCGCGCTCTATTCCTTGACGACGCCGTGTCCGCCGAACTCGTCGCGCAGCGCGGCGAGCAATTTCTCGCCGAAGGTGCCTTCGCCCTTGTCAGCGCGCGAGCGAAAGCGCGCGAACAGCGCCATGGTGATTATCGGCATCGAGATGTTCTTGTCGATTGCGTCCTGCACCGCCCAGCGGCCCTCGCCCGAATCCTCGACGTAGCCCCTGATTTGCTTGAGGCCCGGATCTTTTTCCAGCGCGTTGGCCGTAAGCTCCAGCAGCCATGATCGCACGACGCTGCCCTGTCGCCACAGTTTTGCGATCTTGGTCAAGTCGAGCTTGTACTCCGACTTGTGCATCGCCTCGAAACCCTCCGCGTACGCCTGCATCAGTCCGTACTCGATGCCGTTGTGGACCATCTTCACGTAATGACCTGCGCCGTGGCCGCCAACGTGGCCGTAGCCGTCGGGCGGGGCCAGCGTTTTGAAAATCGGCTCGTAGCGCCTGAAGATGTCCGCCTCGCCGCCGATCATCAGGCAGTAGCCAAGCTTGAGTCCCCAGATGCCGCCGCTGGTGCCGGCATCCACCAGATGCAGCTTCATGCCGGCCAGTACGGCAGCGCGGCGGACGTCATCGTGAAAGTTGGTGTTGCCGCCGTCGATGATCGCGTCGCCAGGTTCGAGTAATTCGGCCAGTTGGTTAATCGTGCTGTCGGTGGGATCGCCCGCCGGCACCATCACCCACACGCCCCGCGGCGGCGCGAGCCTGGCTACCATATCTTTGAGCGAATTGACGCCGTCGGCGCCGAACGTCGAAACTTCTTTGAGCTTCGCGTCGTCGAGGTCGAAGGCGACAATCTGGTGATTGTCGCGCCGCAGCCGCTCGACCATGTTCATGCCCATTTTGCCGAGACCAACGAATCCGATTTCCATCGTGCTTCCTCTTGGCAGATGACGATGCGATCCGGATTTGCGGTCACGCGGCGGGAACCGGTAGAGGATTTCCTCGCGCACGCCTCGGCATTTGACTATCCGGCGCTGTGCCTAAGCTATTCCAACCCCGCCAATTGTTCAAAGAGCGGGCCTTGAACCGCGCGCCTAGCGGGATTTGATGTCGTCTTCGAGCATCAGATTGCGTAAGTCCTGGCGCTGGAAGAGCGCCGCCACCGAGCGCGTCAGCGCGACCGACAATACCTGCCCCGGCTCGTCGTAGATACCGGCTTCGTCCTCGGAACCGAGACCGAACGAGCCCACCGGCGGGTCGTAGTAGGTATCGCTGGCGCTCCCGGTCCAGAACGGCACACTGAACGGCGGCTTGTAGATCGAGACGTCGAGAGCCAAATCGGCTGTAGTCTGCCAGACAGGGCCGTACTGGCCGTTGACGCCGCGGTGCTTTTTTACCCAGCATCGCCGAATCTTGCTCTCGAGCACATACCCGGTGGTGTTCTTGACGCCAGGCTGGTAGGCGACCTCGGCGGACGACGACGCGCTCAAACCCGCCTCATCGGCCGACCGTCCGATCGCTTGTTGCAGGATCGGGCCGAGCGGCGCGCTGTACAGGCGTTGCGTAATGTTGCCGGATTGATCGGTGATGACTCCGATCGCCGGATTGCCATTGAGCGGCGCGCTCTCGCCGGTCGCCTCGCGCGCGTCGGCCGGCATCAGGATCAGGATGGTCTTTCTGGGATAACTGTTTTGATATCCCTTGACCTGGTACGGGTAGTACTCGAGCGTCTGGACCGAGGTCGTAGCGGGCGCGGGCGCACCGCCGCCGACGGTCGCGCATCCCGAGAGGATCGAGGCGAAGGTCAAAACGATCGTGACCAGGAGCGCGATTCGGATTGCGAAGGTCGGCTGGCTCCCCACGATCAGGCTTCGCCTCTTATCGATTCGCCGCCTGGGCCCGCTCGCGGAAGAGAAACAGCGTGCCTCCCACCTCGAGCCGATCGCCGCTCTTGAGCGCGCAGCGGCCCGCCACCGGATGTCGATTCACGAATATCTGCCCGCCGGTCGGACTGATGATGAAATTCTTGCCCTCGCGCCGGATGATCGCATGATTGCCCAGCACTGTCTGATCGCCGAACAGCCCGATGTCGCTTTCCTCGGCGCGTCCGATAATCGTCACGCCCTTGAGCAGCGGATATTCGCGGCCCTCGCGCGCGTTGCGGCTCTGGCTGCGCACGACCATCAGCCATCCCCGCTTGAGCAACTCGCCGACCAGTCCGATGAAGAATCCGATCAGTGCGCCGAGGATGATGATCGCGATCGCGCGTCCGAACGCCTGCGGAAACGTGCTCGTCAGGCTCTGGTAAAAAAATCCGCCGAGCGCTCCGCCGAGCACGCCGCCTATGGCGCCATTGCGTCGGCGCGCCGCCGATCCCGACGCCGATCCAACGCCGAGTCCGACCGCGATTCCGAGCACGCCCCATCCCAGGATTCGGCCATTGAGACCGCCCAGTATGTCGAACGCAAATTCGCCGACCAGCAATCCCAACGCTCCGCCCGCCGCGCCGATCGCTCCGCCGACCACGAATCTGCGCGCCGCCTGGCGCAACTGGCCCACGCTGAGCGTTTCGATCGAGGCGAGAAACGCGCTGATCAGTGCGCCGATCAGCGCACCGAACAGGATATCGCGGCCATAAACCCAGCGGATGCCGAGAATTGGCTCCGACAGCGCCCCACGCGGCGAAGCCGCCGAGCGCGCCGGCGGCCGCGTAGAAGAGAAGCTTTTCACGGGAAACGTTACTCGCCATGATGCACGTCCTCGTCACTCAAGCATTGCGCGTGCACGGGTCAGGTTCAAGCGCAAATCCGCCGATGCGACTGTCTGTGCAGTCGGTGCCACGGCGGACGATCCGTTGGCAGCAGGCTGTACGGGTCAGCTCGCCGCTCAGTTCGGCCTGGGCGGTCCAGGTGCCGCGCTCACCCGACGGCGTCGATTCGAAAGTGCCGCTGAACTGATCGCTGCGGCGCTGGCCTTCGAAGTAATACGTCTCGGTGCCGTATGGGACCTGGAACTGCAGATGGTTGCCGCGTACGAATCCTTCGATCGGCGTCATCCCATAGCCTGACTGATGGATCACCAGCTCGCCGTGCAGGAAGCCGTTGGGCTGCGGACGCAGTCTAAGCTCCAGCTCGGGATTGCCGCCGCTGCGAAGGCCGCTGATAGTGCCGGTGGCGATCGTCGGCCCGAGCATGCTGCCCGAGGACGTCGAGCTGCCGCCCGTCGAGCTGCCGATCGCGCCGCTGCCGCCGGGATACGTCGCGTACGGTCCGCCGGCGTCGGCGAGCACCTGGAATTTCCTCGCGTCGAAATATTGGCCGTTCAGATAAAAATTGACCGTGTAGGTGCCCGGCAGAAACGCGCCGCCGCGCGAGTTGCCGACGCGTCCGCTGAACGTCACCGTCTTCATACCGGGCGAGACCGGTCTGAAAGTCGTTGACGCTGCCCAGCGTGCGGCCGTCCGGCCCGATATACGCCGCATCGACGCGGTACTGGCCGGGCTCGAGCTTGTAGAGCCGGTTGTCGAACTTGACCTCCCAGCCGACGAACAGCACCTTCGACACGTCGAAAGAGCTGGTCGCGCCCGACAGCGCGGTGCCGGACTTGGTGGTGTTGAGAAAGTCGATACTGCGAAGCTGCAAGCGGCTTGGCGCGGCGCTCCTCGATCATCGCGAGCTTGCGCGCTTCTTCGTCGCGCTTGCGCTGCTCCTCTTTTGCCGCCGCCGCAGCGCGCCGCCGCGCTCGCGGCCTCCGCGTTCCTTGCGCTCAGGTCCTGGTTGACGATGAATCCTTCCTGCGCGAGCATCTTGTCGTCCGAGTAGAGCGCCACCTTGTAGGTGCCGGGCGGCTTGTCGGTCATCGTCGGCATCAACGCCACGCCGCTGAAGTCGGCGGTTTTCTGCGCAGGTCCGACAAAGAGATTCGGTGTCGCTGGACGCGATCTGAAGTCCGTTGGGATCGTAAAAGCGCGCCTCGACCTTTTCGTCGCGCCCTTCCAGCCCGGCGAGCAGGTTCTTGAAGGTTGCGTTCCACTTCAGGTAGCGCGCGTTGGTCAGATCGGTGTCGGTGAACTTCGCCTGCGGCGGCGCCAGCGCGGTGCCCTCGCGGGTCGAGAGCGCCAGCGTCATCTGCGAGAATTCGAGCGGATGCTCGCGGGCCTTGGCCAGCAACTCCTCATGCTTCCACGGCAGTCCGTCGAACAGCGGCTTGAGTCCGAGCCGCAGCTGCAGTTCCGGGCTTGAATAGAGGTACGTCCCGCCGAACGCCGCTCCCGCCAGCACCATCAGGAAAATCGCAAGACCGATCGAGCGGCTCAGCCGGCTGCGCGGCTTGCGATGAACGATCGGCGCCTCGTCGTATTCGAGTTGCTCGGACCTGCGACAGCCCGCCGGTTCCGCTCGTCGAGCTCACACTCCCGCCGTCGTGCGCGAAGCCCGCGCCCGTAGAGCATCATGTCGCGAAATTCCTGGACGCGCCCGGGACGCCCGTCCACCTCGTAGGCAAGCGCCGCGTCGATCGCGCCCGCCAGGTTGCTCGACACGGCCGGGCGCAGCTCGCGAACCGGCGGGAAACTGAAGGGCGGAAACTTTTCCGGATCGCGCCCGGTCAGCACGTAATGCAGCGTCGCGCCGAGCGAGTAGATGTCGCTGCGCGGATCGACCAGCGCCCTGGTACTGCTCGGGCGGTGCGAAGCCGAGCGTGCCGATCATCGTGCCCTTGCGCGCCGCCTTGAACAGCCGCGCGATTCCGAAGTCGACCAGCACCACCCGCCCGTTCGGATTGAGCATCACGTTGGACGGCTTCATGTCGCGGTAGATTATCGGCGGCGCCAGCCCGTGCAGGTACGCGAGCACGTCGCACAACTGGCGCGCGACATCGATCACCAGCCCCTCGGGCAGCGGCTCGCCGCGCGCGCGCGAGTTCCTCCTCGAGGTTGCGTCCCTCGACGTACTCCATCACCAGGTAATGGCGGTTGGCGAGTTCGAAGCGGTCGGTGATCGCGGGAATCGCCTGATGCTTCAGTTGCGCGAGCGTGTCGGCCTCGCGCGCGAAGTATTCGTTGGCCTCGATCCGCTGCTGCCTGATCGATAAAGTGATCGACCATCTCCTTGATCGCGCAGGGGCGATTGGCCAGGCGCTGGTCGTGCGCCAGATAGACCATCCCCATCCCGCCGCCGCCGAGCAGCCGCTCGATCGCGTAGCGGCCCTGCAGCACGGTGCCGGGCTCGAGCGGTCCGGTCAGCGGCTGCGGTGAGTCTTTGGGCGAGGTTGCCATCGTTAATCGCCGGCGCTCGGTTCGCGCCTAGCTTGCAAAGACTACGATCACGGAAATGTTGTCGGTACCGCCGCCGGCGTTCGCCGCGACGATCAATTCGCGCGCCGCGTCGAAGGGATCGGGATTGCGCCGCAGAATGTCGCGCGATCTGACTGGTCATCGACGTGCGCCGTCAACCCGTCGCTGCACAGCATCAGCTTGTCGCCGCGCTTGAGCTTGAGCGAGACCGCCTCGGCCCCCGCCGGCCCGCTCTGGCGCGCACCGAGCGAGCGCGTGATCACGTTCTTGTGCTCGTGAGTGCGCGCCTCCTCGGCCGTGATCTGCCCGATTTCGACCAGCCGCTGCACCAGTGAGTGGTCCTTGGTGACCTGGCGAAGCGTCGCGCCTTCCATCAGATATCCGCGGCTGTCTCCGACCCAGGCCACGGCCGCATCCGGCGGCGCGATCAGCGCGCATACGCCGGTCGAACCCATTCCGCGAGACTCCGGATGGCTCGCCTCGATACTCGATAATCCTGGATTGGCTTCTTCGAGCGCGGCCGTCAGCAGTTCCGCGCCGTTTGTAACGTCTCCGCGTGCGCCGTCGAGCCGTGTTTCAACGTAACTCCGGATCGTGTTGTACGGCAATTGCGAAGCGACTTCGCCCGCCTCGGCGCCGCCCATCCCGTCGGCAACGACGTAGAAATGGCTCTGCGCCGGCTCGACCAGCGACTCGCGCGAGATACTCGACCGCCAGCACCGAGTCCTCGTTATGCTCGCGCACCGTCCCACGTCGGTCATCGCGGCCGCGCGCAGCCGAACAGCGCCGCCCAGCGCGATCAGCTCGGCCTTGAACGCGTCGATGGTCGGCCAGCGGTCGGCGGGACTGAAAGCGATCGCGCGGCGGATCGCATTCTCCAGCCGCGGGCGTAACCACGTGCGGCGGATAGAACTGCACCGGACCCGCCTCTTCGCGCCAGCTCTCGCTCGGAATCCTTGCGCCGGTGAGCCACGTGTAGAGGATCGCGCCGACCGAAAAAATATCCGCGCGCTTGTCCACCTTTTTGCCGCGATAAATCTCCGGCGCGGTGTAGCCGTCGTTGAAAATCGGCTCGCCCTGAAGCTCGTTGTCGTTGCTGACGTAGTCGAGGCCCGTCAGCTTGAGCCGGCCGTCGGGGGCAACCGCGACCGATTCCGGACAGATGTCGTTGAGCCGCAGCGCCCGGCGATGCACAAACGAAATCGCCTGGCAGACCTGGATCGCGGCCGCGATCGCTTCCGTCTCGGTCATTTTCCCGCCACCGCGGCGCAAGCGCCTTGAGTTCCTCGTCGGCGTAAACCAGGTACACGCGCCCGTTTTCAGCGAATCCTTCGGTCGCGCGCTGAAAGGCGGGATGGTTGATCGTCTGTGACAGCGCGAGCACGCGCCCGAAGACTTCGCCGAGATCTTCGCCGCCCGGCGCCGCCGCTTCGTCGTGCGCTCCGTCGTCGGTCTCGGGATTGGGTTGAGCTTCGGTTGCGATTGCCGCGATCGCTGCGTCGGTCGCTTCATCCGTGGATGAATTCGCGGCGGCGTCGGCCATCGCGATGGAAGCGGGACCTGCGATCGGCGTTGAAATCGACCGCCGGCTGGACGTCTTCCCCCGATGCGTTCGCGCTCGCCGACTCTTCCACCTGCGAACTCGCGGCATGCGTCTGCGGCGGCGACGCTGTCCCGTTGCTCTGCGCAACCGCCGGCCTGAGTTCCGCGGTCTTGGCGCTCGGGCCGTTGGGATCCTCGGGACGCGGCGCGGGCGCCGCGGGCGCCGCCGGATGCGGCGCTTCATCGGCAATATTCCGCCGCCGGTTGCGGGCCGAGGCGCTCGCGCAATGCGATCGATTCGGTTTTGCCGTCTCGGATGCGGTTTGCGCGATAACGATTTTCGATCGACGTCTGACCGGTTAACCCGACTATCTCGATCCCGCCCTGCAAAGACGTTCCCGCCGTCAGCGGCGTCGGCCGCGTCGGCGACTGCGAGGCGGATGCGGCCGCCTTGGACAGCCCCTGGCCGCATCGATCGCAGAACTTGGCGTCGTCCGATGCCTCTTGGCCGCATTCGGGACAGGTGATCATGCGCAGCTAGCCTCTCCGAAACTGCAATATAGCACTACCAAGCACCACCTGGTCGCGATCTTTTAACTTGTAGAGCTGGTCGCGCCCGAACTTGCCGCGCCCCGCGATGTAGGTGCCGTTAAGGCTGCCGAGATCGCGGATGAAGTAGTCCGCTCCGCGCAGGACTATCTCGGCATGGCGCCGCGAGACGCGATCCGCTCCGTGCGCCAGCTTCTTCAGATCGATGTCGAGCTTGTCGGCGGCGTCCTGCGATCGCCCGATCAAAGTGCGCATTCCGAAAATGCCGAACTCGATTTCATCGCCGCGCGCGACCAGCCTGGCCGGCGCGGCGGATACATCGGCGCCGTTGGCGTTATGCTCTGCGAACAATCCGCCGGAACCTGGGCCAGTCGAAATCGGCGGCGAATAATTGCGCGACGAAGACGCGCGCGACCTCGTCCGCGATTTCGTGTCAGCCGGCCCCGATTCGCTGGTCGCTTCTCTTCGCGGCGCGTACGCCGACGCAACCGCACGCGGGTTCAGCTCCTTGGTCTTGGCCGTCGATGACGGGCTCGGCGCAGCGCTCGGCGCCATCGCGGACAGCCGCGCCTTGAGCCGCCGCTCGATCAGGCTGCGCGCCTTGCCGGTGAGCTCGATCGCTCTTTTGATCTGAGGCGCGACGATCTTTGCCGCCGTGCCGCCGCCACTCTTGATTTTTTCCGCGACCGGCTCGTTCAGCACGATCGTCGGCATCGTGGACGCCGGCGCAGCCGGCCTTGATACCGCAGGCTTCCACGGTGTCGAGCGCGCCCGCGCGGGCGATGCTGGCGCACGGTTCAGCACGACCGTTGACAGCTGGGAACTCGGACTCGGCGCGCCCGCGCCGGTGGCGACCGCCAGCCCTCCGCTCGCATCCAATCGCCCCGGCCTGTTCTCGGGTGGCGGCTCGGGCAGCGCGCGCCGCATCTCCTTTGCCGACGCGGACCGTTTGGCGATGTCCTGCTCGAGCGCCCGCATCACGGCGTCCGCCGTCTTGACCGAAACTTCGGGCGCCAGCTCGCGCAGCGGCGGAAAGCTGAACGGCGGCTCGAGCTGCGGATCGCGGCCGGTCAGCAGATGATGCATCGTGGCGGCCAGCGAATAGAGATCCGAGCGCGGCTCGACCTTGCCCATGTACTGCTCGGGCGGCGCGTAGCCGACCGAGCCGATTTGCGTGCCGCGTCCGCCGGGCGGCAGGAAGCGCGCGATTCCGAAATCGATCAGCATCGCGCGGCCATCCTTGTCGATCATGATATTGCCCGGCTTCAGATCGCGATAAATGATCGGCGGCTTCTGCCCGTGCAGAAAATCGAGCACGTCGAGCATCTGGCGCGCCCACCTGCAGCACCTTGTCCTCGGCGACTTTGCCCTTGGGACCCAGCTTGTCGAGCAGGTGCTGCAAATCGCCGCCCGCGACGAATTCCATCACCAGGTAATGGCGCGAGTTCTCGGCGAAGTGATCGATCAACGTTGGGATGCCCGGATGCGACAGCCGCGCCAGCACGTTGGCCTCGCGCGTGAAGTCCTCGATCGCCTTCTTCTCCCGGATTCCGTCGCCGACGACCATCTCCTTGACCGCGACCGGCCGGTTCGCCAGGCGCGTGTCGTTGGACAGGTACACGCGTCCCATCCCGCCGACGCCGAGCACCTTCTTGACCCGATAACGACCGTCGAGAAGATGGCCCTCGGTGAGTGCCTCACCCGCATTCATGGCGATTGTCTATGACCCTCGCTCAACTTCCGCGCACGCGGCGCACGTCCGGGCGCGACTGGAGGGGATGGCGGTCAAGATATCGGTTCTACCACCAGCTTGAGGAATGTTTTCCCGATAATCACCTCGTCGCCCGACTTGAGCTCGACCGGACTGCCGGGCGACAGGCGCGGCTGACGATTCACGTAGGTGCCGTTGAGACTGCCGATGTCCTCGATCGTGATCTTGCCGCCGTCGATTCGAATCAACGCATGCTTGCGCGAGATCTTGGCTTCGGGATCGTCGGCGTCGAGATCCACTTCCGGAAACGAGCCGGTCTCGGGATCCCATCTGCCGACCAGGTTGTTGCCGTCTTCGAGCGGAAATTCCTGGCCCTTGCGTCCGCCGCGAACGACCGACAGCTTGGCCTTGAACGGCGCGCCTGCGGCAGCCGCGGCTGGAGCTGGCGGCGCGCTCTCGGGCGCCGCCTCCGGCTTGATCTCGCCGGTCGGGCGCTTCCGACTTGGGCAGCTTCGGCGCTCGGAGCCTCCGCCGCCGCCTGCGGCCGCAGGCGCCGCGTTCGGCGTCGCTACTTTCAGCAGGGGCTGCGGCGGGTGCTGCTTCAGCAGCCGCGGCAGCAGGAGCCGCCAGCGGCGGCGGCGAGCTTCGCGCCGCATCCGTCGCAGTAATCAAGTCCGTCCATGTTTTCGTAGCCGCATTCGCCGCACTTGATCATGGTTCTAAGCCCTCGCAGGTGAGTTCGAAGTATCCGGTCCCGTGCCGTTCACCAAAAGAATTCACTGTCCTGACTTTCACGCGATACACTAATCGGACTTCTGGAAATCCTTCAACGCTTCCGGATCGAGCATCTGGGTCTTGCGCACCACCGCCTGCGCCTGCAGCAGCGTGGTCTTGGCCGCCTTGGTCTGCAGCGTCTGGGTCTTCTTGATCTGATCCATCAGGCCCGCCAGCGCCTGCGTCGCCTTGACGTTGCCCAGCCGCTGCGTGCCTTGCATCGCGTTGCCGAGCAGGCGCGTCGCGCGATCGACGTTGCCCGCCTTGAGCTCCTCTTCGGCCTTCGCCTGCAGCTTCGCAATCGAGACCTGGTCCACCAGGTTCATCACGCGGCCGTTGCGCTTGCTGGTCAGCGTGCGATCGAGCGTGTAATCGACGGTGAGATCGCAGGCGACGGTGGATTCGGCGCCGCCCGGCACCTCGTAGTGGAAGGTCGACTCTGCAAAATTCGCACCTGCCCCGGCTTGCGCGGCGGCAGCACCAGCGTCAGCAGCACGGAACCGGGCACGCCGGCCTGCAGGTCGCCGATCTCGTAGCCGATTTTGCGATCCTCGCCGACCAGCGGCGTGCCGAGCACGTAAATCTCCGGCGACTGGCGCGAAATGCCTCGCGCACCTGCACGCCCTGCGACGAGCGTCACCTCGATTCGCCCGTTGCGCACGCTGACCGAGCGCAGTCCCTGCAGCTCGTCTTCGAAGATATCGGGAATCTCGGCCGGGTCGCCGATGAAATGATATTTGCCGTTGGAGTCCTGCGAGATGCGCTGCAGCAGTTTCTCGTTGAACTCGACGCCCACGCCCATCGTCGAGAACGAAATCTGGTCGCGGTTCTTCTCGGCCAGATCGATGCACGCGGTCTCTTCGTAGGTCTGGCCGTCGGTGAGCACCAGCACGCGATTGAGGCGATCGGGCGCTGAGATTTTTCTTGACCTCGTCGATCGCCGCGCGCATCCCGAGCGCCATCTGCGTGCCGCCGCCGATTTCGAGCAGATCGATATCGTCGATCGCGCGTTTGATCGCGCCCTTATCCCGCGCCGCCTCGGGCGTGATGATCACCTTCGCCTTGTCGGCGAACGCGACTATCGAGACCTTGTCGTCGGCGCGTCAGGTTGTCGGCCAGGAACTTGACCGCATCGATCACGAATTCCAGCCGCCGCTCGTCGTACATCGAGCCCGAGCGATCGATTACCACGCCAAGGTTCAGCGGCAACCGCGCGCCGCCGCCGCCCGCCGCCCCGGGCCACCGCCTCGAGCAGCACGTAGAGAACGAAATTTTCCGCGCTGGACAGCACATGTTCGCTGCTCGCCAGCGCCTCGAAGCTAAGCGGATCGGCCATTCGTCAATCTCCCGAAACTAATTGTAGATTCAAGCTGCGAGCCTTGGCAACCGACCTATTAGAATACGAACCGGATGCCGATAAACCAACCCCCTCGGTCGCGATGCCGTAACTGTTAGGACGTTGCCCAATTGATACCGATACAATGTCCGCAGGTGCACCATCGAGAAAACTTAATTATATGCGGAACCCACCATGGGTTCCGCACCTCCTTGGGCAGGGGTGACCCCTGCACTCAGTAGTGAGAAGACGCGAAAATCTGCGCAACGCATCTTTTCGCGACTACACGATAGAAGAGCTGTTGGCACGGGAGGCCAATATTAAGAGACCGCGCGCGACAACGGAGCGCCGCCTTAATACCGGGTGCAGGGCTCAGCCCTGCGGTGCAGGGGTCACCCCTGCGCCACTGGATGACCTCGGCAAAAGAGCGTAAGAGACTAGGCGCTATGTCTTTAAGAGCTAAATGCGCTATCGCCGGGCTCGGCCAGACCCGGATGGGCAAAAACTTCGATCATCCCGGACCGATCGGCTTCGCTGCCGAGGCAGTCAATCTCGCCCTCGACGACGCCGGCCTCAAGCGCGCCGACCTCGACGGCCTGCTGGTCAACCCCGGGATCACCTGGTTGAACAATCCGATGGCTTCGTCGTCGCTCCAGCATGCGATGGGCCTGGGCGATTTGCGCCTGACCGCGACGATGAACCTCGGCGGTGCGACTGCCGCCGCGATGATCATGCATGCCGCGCAGGCCATCGACGCCGGCATGGCCGAAGTCGTCGCGTGCGTATTCGCCGACGCTCCCCTGCGTCCGCCCTCGCCCAACAAGGGCGGCGATGGCGGCTCGGCCGCTTTCTACGGCTTCGCCCAGGGTCTCGACGCGCACTACGGCCTGTTCGGCGTCAACGCCCAGTATGCCTTCGTCGCCCAGCGCCATATGCATTGCTACGGGACCACCAACGATCATCTCGGCGCGGTCGCGGTGTCCGAGCGCAAGTGGGCCAACCTGCAATCCCGCCGCCCAGTTTTACGACACTCCCATGTCGATGGCCGATTATCATGCCTCGCGATGGGTGGTTGAGCCGTTCCATCTGTACGATTGCTGCCTGGTTTCCAACGGCGGTCTGGCGGTTATCGTAACCTCGGCCGAGCGCGCGAAGAATTTGAAGCGGCCGCCCGTTTACATATTGGGGATGGGACAGGGTCATCCCGGCCGCGATCCGCTCGAAACGCTGCTCTCCGGCGCGCCGATCGCCAAAGATACCGCCTTCAAGATGGCGGGGATCAAGGTCGCCGACGTCAATTTCTGCGAACTCTACGACTGCTATACTTTCACGGTGCTGGTCACGCTCGAGGATTACGGCTTTTGCAAAAAAGGCGAGAGCGGCCCATTCGTTGCCAGCGGCGCTATCGGCCCCGGCGGCTCGCTCCCCGTCAATACCGGCGGCGGTCAGCTCAGTTCCTTCTATATGTGGGGGATGACTCCGGTCGGAGAGGCAATCGTGCAGATGCGTGGTGACGGGGGGCGGCGCCAGGTGCCAAAACACGACGTTGGACTCGTTTCCGGCAACGGCGGTATCCTTGCCACACATTCCACCCTCGTACTGGGATCGCAGCCATAACATTAGCCGCGAATCGCGCCGTCACTGCCTTGATGTGACGTAGCGTGTTTCAACCATTTCAAACGCCAATTCGTCTAAACTGTATATATAAGCAAAATTGCGATGCCAGAATTCACCAAACCCATTCCCGCCATCACCCCCGAGATGCGCGAGTTTTTCGACGGCGCACGCGCCGGACGCCTGATGGTCCAAAAATGCGACGGTTGCGGGCGGCTTCGGTTCCCCGCCCACGAACTTTGCTCCAAGTGCAACTCGACCGCCTCGCGATGGGTCCCGGTGAGCGGACGCGGCGAAATCTTCAGCTTCAATATCATGCATCAGGTCTATCACCCGGGCTTCGCCGGCGAGGTTCCCTACGCCGTCGTCGTCGTCGAGCTCGAGGAGGGATGCAAATTCGTGTCGAACCTGCTCGGCGTCAAGCCGCATGACATCAAGTGCGGGATGCCGGTCGAGGTGACGTTCGAAAAGCTCAGCGATGAAGTGTCGATGCCTAAATTCCGGCTGCGCGCCGCGAAATAATCCGGCCCGGCTGAATTCATCAAGGAATCAAGTAAGTTGCCGCTCGATCAAAAATATTTCCAGCGTCTCATCGAGAGCTCGCCGGACATCATAATCGCCGTCGATAGAGACGGCACCGTGACCTATTACAACGAGGGCGCGCGAACCAGCCTCGGCTACGGCTCCGACGAGATCATCGGCCAGAACTGCACCCGCATCTATCCGTCGATCGAAGAAGCGCGCCGCGTGATGAAGGCGATGCGCGAGTCCACCGACGCGGGCCGAATCGCCGGCTTCGAGACCGAGTTCCGCAACAAGGCCGGCGAACTCATTCCGGTCATGATCTCCGGCGCGCTCATCTACGACGACGAGGGCCGCGAAGTCGGAACGATCGGCTTCGCCCGCGACATTCGGCGCCTGCGCCACGCGCAGCAACTCGCAACCGCCGGCGAAATCGCGGTCAGCCTCGCCCACGAGATCAACAATCCGCTCGAATCGATCACCAACAATCTCGAACTGCTCTCGCAATGCCTCGAGATGCGGCTCACCGAGTCCGAAAAAATTGTCGAGAACGAGCGCCTCAACTCGATTCGAAATTCCATCGAACGCGTGCAGGCCATCGTGCGCCGCCTCGACGAGATGACCCGCAAGGGCGAGTACGAGACGCGCGACTACCTGGCCGGCAAGCGGATGGCCGATCTTGCCCCGCGCGAAGATGCCAAGGGACAGGCGCGCCCCGATGACGCGCCGCATCTCACCGAACGAATCGCCGCTGAGACGGGATGTCGGTGCTGGTGCTCGACGACGATAGCGCCGTCGTCAATTCGCTCGCCGACCTGCTGCGCGCCGAAAAATGCATCGTCCATTGCGCCACGCTGCCGTCGGCCGCCTTTGGAATCCTGCGCAACGTCAAGCTCGACGCGATTATCTCCGACGTCGTGATGCCCGAGATGGACGGCTACGATTTCTATCTCAAGGTCAAGGAAGAGATGCCGCAGTTGCCGGTAATCCTCATGACCGCCTACTACTACGACAAGGATCACATGCTCAAGCGCTCGCGCCTGCGCGGGTCTGGAGGGCGCGCTGTTCAAGAAGCCGGTCAATCCCGGCAAGCTGCGCGCGATGCTCGTGCAGTTGCGCCAGAAGGCGGCTCAGCAGAAAGCGCAAGCGAAAGCCGCGTCAATCGCCGCCAAAGCCGCCGCCGCATCCGCCCCGCGGCCATTCCCAAGCCCATCCCCCAATCCTGATCAAGTTAGGATGTTGCGTTCCGCGCGACTTCTTCCCCTTGGGGGAGACCAGTGAAAAACCCGCCTCGCCCGTTCTGTTGCGTGAGGTGTCACAGACACAGGCCGCGCCCATGGCGCGGATGAGGGTTCTGTTGTTGCGGACGAGTCCGCGCCGCTTCCACTTCCTCAGGTGCAGGGACCGGCGTCCATCCCGCGTCACTGCGCCAGCGTGATCCCGAACGGACCGCTGCTCGCATTAGCGGATTCTCGGTCGCAACCGTGCGGACAAAACATGGAGCCCCGGAGGCAAGACACGTGGAACTCAGCGAGAACTGGCTTACCGTTCCTGCGTTTTGATTGGTGGTGTAAAGAAACAGATTCTGCGTATCGACAACCAGCCCGGTCGGCGCACTTAAGTCACCAGTTCCGAACTGGACTGGCGACGACGGAAAGCCGGGACTCGGAACCTGGAACGACCACATCGTCGCGGTGCCCTGATTCGCAGTGAAAACGAAATCGGCGCTCGCCGCGGCGGCATATCCTATTCCGATCGGCAGGTTGCTCGTCACGGTTGACGGCATCAGCGAGCCGAACGACAACACACCTCCGCTGACTCCCAAAACCGCCAGCACGCCGGCATTGAGATCGGTGACGTATAAATACGTGCCGGCCGGATCGATCGCGATGAAGCCCGGGGTGCCGCCTGCTGTGTTGAGATCATAAACCGGCAATCCTGTCTGGCTGAGCGCGCCGCTGCCGTTGATCCCGAACGAATAGACCAACCCCGCCCCGTTGTCCGCGACGTAAACGAACGAGCCAGTTGAGTCGGCCGCGATTCCAAATGGGTTCACGAGCCCGATCAACTTGCTTTGCTGCGTGAGCTGCCCGGTGGTGGCGTCGATTGCGTAGGTCGTGATCGTGCCGTTCGCGAATCCTGTCACGAACAAAAAAGTTCCGGCCGGGTTGACCGCAATTTGATCCGGTCCGCTCCCGGCGCCGTTAAGGATCGAGGGCGTGGGCAGCGGTGTCAGAGTGCCGTTGGTCGAATTGATCGAGTACTCGTAGATATTGTCGTCGCCGATATTCGCGACGTACAGAAAGCTGCCGTCTGGGCGACGCGACCACCCCTCGCGGCCCCGTTTTCGCGCCCGCAGTCACCTGCCCGGTATGCTTGAGCGCGCCGGTCGTAATGTTGCGGGTGAACGACGACACCTTGCCGTCGTTGTAGTTGGTCACGAACGCGAGCGTTCCCGTACCCGGCGTTTTGGTCGGCGTCGGAGAGGCGGAACCACTGTTGACCGGCGACAGCAGTCCAGAGCTTCCGCACGACAGCGTATTAAGCGTCGCCGCGATAATCACAACGGCCGGAATCAGCCGGACGATGTTCTTAAGCGCAGTTCGCCTCGCCAGCGCGGATCGCGTGGATAGCAGGATGTCTTGCGCTGTCGCCATGCGAGCCCCTTTCCGGCGCTCCGGTCCAAAATACACCAGTATCGTGTTGAATAGCACAAATTATACGCTGGCTCGAATCAAAAGGTTTCGGGATGCGCCAGCCGATTCTCTTGACAGATGGGAGGTCCGAAGTCCGCATCTTCTCTTTACCCCTCGCGACGGTGTATGGACGCCATGAATGATCGCAATTTCCGCCAAGGAGTTGGTGCGATGGCCAAGATCGATCTGAACAAGGTTCCACGCTTCTCCGAACTCCCGATCAAACCCGACAAGCCCAAAGAATCGTCATGGGGCGTGTTTGGCGACGACGATGAACTCGGATGCCTGAATTTCCTGACCGCCGAAGGCGTAATCGACGCGGCGCGCCTGGTGCGCAAGGGCACGCGTCTTCCGGCTCGATACCAAAATCAATTACGCCAACCCGCCGCTGTTCGCCCGGCCTCCCGCCAGGCACAACATCATGAGCTTCGAGAGCTTCGGCCTGCTCGGTTTCGACGACTCGCTCGACAGCTACAACACCCAGGAGGGAAGCCAGTGGGACGGGCTGGCCCATGTCGGCAGCCCGCGCTACAAGGCGTTCTACAACGGAGTGAAATCCAGCGAGATCAAGGATGGGCCGGGCGGGCGCCTGAGCATCCACAAATGGGCCAACAAGTTTGTCGGCCGCGCCGTCCTGCTCGACGCGTTCCGCTACCGCATCTCGCATGGCCGCACGATCGATCCGCTCACCTCGGAAAAGTACAGCCTCGACGATTTGAAAGAGACTGCCGTCGCCGATGGCGTCGAGCTGAAGCCGGGCACCATTCTGCTGATTCGCACCGGCTGGATGCAGGCCTACCTGGCTGCGTCGCCGCAGCACAAGGCCGCGATGGCGCCGCTCAGCGCGCTCAAGGCCTGCGGCATCGAAGACAGCAGCGCGATGGTCGAATGGTTCTGGGATCATCGGCTCGCCGCAGTCGGCACGGATTGTCCCGCCGTCGAGCCATGGCCGTGGGATTTCAAGGACGAGGGCGCGCTGCATTACCGCACGCTATGCCTGCTCGGCCTGCCGATCGGCGAGCAGTTCGACCTGGAGGCACTGGCGGCGGATTGTGCCGCCGACAAGCGTTACGAATTCATGCTGGTGTCGGCGCCGATGAATCTGGAGGGCGGCATCGCGTCGCCCCCCAACGCGGTCGCAATCAAGTAAGCGCGCCGCCGCAAGTCACCCGATCGAGCGCGCGGTCTCGGCGATTGCGATGCGCACCGCGCTGTCCATCGTCGCAAGCGCCATGCTGGGCAGGCTGCGATGCCGCGCGGCCTGGCGCGCCGCGTACGGCAGATGAATGAATCCCACCGGGACGCCGGGCTTGCGCCGGAGACTGTGCAGCGCCGCATACATCAGCGCGTTGCACGCATACGCACCGGCCGTCAGCGAAACGCTCGCGGGAATATCCTTGCGATCGAGTTCGCGCATGATCGCGCGCAACGGCAATCGCGAAAAATACGCGTCGGGCCCGCCGCGAACGACCGGCGTCAAGCCCGGGTCTCCGCTTTTGGCAAGCGCACCGCGTTCGTCGGCAAGATTGATCGCGATCCTTTCCAGTGAGATCGCCGGCCTGCCGCCCGCCTCGCCGAGTCCGATCAGCGCCCGAGGCCGGTAGCGCACGATCGCGCCGGTAATTCGCCGCGCAGCCTTGGCGCATCCAACCGGCACGCGCACCGACTTTATCCGCAGCCCGCCGATCACCTCGCCGTCGAGCCGCCTGGCAATTTCCCACGACGGGTTGATGCGCTCGCCGCGAAACGGCTCGAAGCCGGCGAGGATCAGGATCGGGCGCATCGACGCGACCCGCTATTTGCGGCGTGGATGCTCGATCGGCAGGTCGTCGCGGTTTCCCCATTCCGCCCACGACCCGAGATAGTTTCTCACCTTCGGATAGCCCGCAATCTTGAGCGCGATGTAGGCATGCGCGGCGCGGTATCCGCCCTGGCAGTACGTCACTATCTCGGCGGCGGGATCGAGGCCGATGGCTTCGAACTGCGCGCGCAGCTCGGCGGGCGATTTCACGGTTCCATCGGCGCCAAGCGCTGCGGTCCAGTCCTGATGGAACGCGCCCGCGATCGCGCCGCCATGTTTCGCGCGCACGCGTTCGCCGAAGTATTCCTCATCGCTGCGAACGTCGAAGATTTGCACGCCGGGACGCCCGATTCGCTCAAGCAGATGTGCGTATGTCGCGAGAATTTCCGCGCGCGGACTGAGGCTGAAGTCCGTGGCGGCAAACTTGTCAACCATGGTTGTCAACGTTTCACCGGCCGCCGCCTTGAGTCCGCCGTCGAGCATTCGGGCCTTGAGATGTCCCGCGTATTCGAGCGCCCATTGGCCTCGCGCCGCGCGCATTCCGGATTCATTCTCGTAAAACACGACGGTCTCGCGGCCGGTGATTCCGAGCGCCGAAAATATCCACTGGAGTTGTGCGCCGAACTCCGCGATGCCGCGCTCGGACGTATCGGTATGATGAAACGCGAAAGGATCGAAGTGTCGCGCACCGCTTAGATGCCCGGCGTGGAATTCCTTGACGGGTCGCGTATCGATAAGGATCAGACTGGCGCCGTCGCGATGCTCGCGCAGCCATCGCGCATCGACGATCAACTCTGTTTTGCCCTCGGCGCGGGCAGTTCTTTCCTGATTCAAATCGCCTCCGCCTCGCGCGGACCTATCTGTCGATTCCGATCGCTTCGCTAATAGAACGAAATCCGCCGCGACGAAGCAAGTCTGCCAGTCCCGATTTGACTCTGACGACCAGGCCCGGGCCTTCGTAGATGAGTCCGGTGTAAAGCTCGACCAGCGAGGCGCCGGCGCGGATGTGCAACCACGCATCCTCGGCGCTGGCGATTCCTCCGACGCCGATGATCGGGATTTGCCCGCGGGTGTGCGTATAGATGTCGCGGATCAACTCGCGCGTGCGAATCAGGATCGGACGGCCGCTGAGTCCGCCCGGGTGCGGCGACGAGACGCCGACTGCCTCGCGCGCGACGGTCGTGTTGCACGCGACGATTCCGTCCATGCCCAGCGCGAGCGCGGTTTCGCAGATTCGAAACATCACGTTGCGTTCCAGGTCGGGCGAGATTTTCAGCAGCACGGGCCTCCGGCGTGCCGACTCGCCGGCATGTTCGCGCACCGCCGCGAAAAGCTCGCGCATCTTATCCGGCGATTGCCAGTCGCGCAGCCCGGGCGTATTCGGCGAGCTCACGTTGACGACGATGAAATCGGCTAGCCTCCCAAGCCGCGCCAGCAGCGCGATGTAGTCGGCGGCAATCCCTTCGGGCGGCGTTTCGCTGTTCGGCCCGAAGTTGAGCGCGAGAGGAATCGAAATCCCGGCCTTGCGAATCCGCTCGATTCGCGGTGCGACCGCCTCCATCCCTTCGCTGGGAAACCCGAGCCGGTTGATGAGCGCGCGACGTTCGGGCACGCGCCATATCCGCGGTATTTCACTTCCCGCCTGTGGGCGCGGCGTAATCGTTCCCAACTCCGCAAAGCCGAATCCGAGCGTCTCCCATCCGCGGATGGCGACGGCGTCCTTGTCCATCCCGGCCGCCAGCCCAATCGGGTTTGGGAAATCGATTCCCCATAGCTTGATTCCGAGCTCGGGTTTGTCCCGCGGCGGCCCAAAAGCCGGCAGCAACGCAAGCATCCGCAGCGTCATCCGATGCGCACGCTCGGCATCTTGGGCGAACAGGAATCGCTTCAGGAGGTGCCGATAGACGGCGTCGATTATCGAAACGGCAGACATGGCAGCTCTTAACAGGCAATCTCGCAGTTTGAGCGCGGCTAACGCAATCAAAACGTGTTGTGGATTGAGCGCAAATGCGCCCTGATGCAGTCGCATCGCGACTTGGAATAAGATTAGAAAGCAGTGGTGCCGTCAAGCGCCGCGCCATTTGCGGGAGGCGTGAGGGTCGCGTGGAAAATCAGGCGATAATGCAGGTTAAGTTGATCGACTACGCCCAGCAGCCGCTCGAAAAACTCTACGCGGCGTTTCGCACCTGCTATTCCTCCGACACGCCAATCGAAGTCTGGGAAAAGATCAAATCCGAGAAAATTACCCACGACAAGATTCGCGAGTTCATCACCGAGCGGCTGAAGACCGGCCACGCTTCTCCGCTGGAGCAAATCGTTTTCTGGTTCGCAATCGCCAACGTCTCGCGCTCGCTGTCGCATCAGTTCGTCCGCCATCGGATCGGAATCAGCTTCGAGCAGCAGAGTCAGCGCTACGTGAAATTCAAGCAGGACAAGCTCGCATTCGTGCTGCCGGATTCGTGGTCGCGCGCGGGGCTGGAGAGTGAATTCTCCGCTTTGCTTTCAAAGACGTCCGAGCTCTACGCCAAGGCGCTGAAGGCCGGGATTCCAGCCGAGGATGCGCGTTTCGTGCTGCCCAACGCCGCGCCGACTAATTTTCACGTGATGGTGAATTTCGCCGAGATGCTGCACATCTGCGATCTGCGGCTGTGCGTGCGCGCGCAGTGGGAAATCCGCCGGATGGTCGCGATGATGCGCGCGGAAATCAAGCGCGTGCTGCCGGAAATCGCCGTCTTCCTGCAGCCCAAGTGCGGCGAGAATCGCATGGGCTATTGCGACGAGTCGCTCGACGAATGGCAGAAGTGCCCGCTGGGCAAGGTGCGGCCGCATAAGTCGAGCCTGTTCGATCTTTACGATCGTTACGGCACGCGCAAGGCGCAGGCGCTGGGCGAGGCCGAGTATCGCGCGGTCGAGGAAAAAGAGCTGTTGTAGTTTCTCAGGTCCCAGTGAGTGACTATTCCCCACCGGCTTCGTTTGCCGATGCGATCGCGGCATTCAATCGGGGCGCCTATTTCGAGGCGGCCGAGATGTTCGAGACGGCGTCGCGCGCGGCCGGCAGACGACAACGATCTGAAGGCGCTCATCGTCGCGTTCAATCAGATCGCCGCCGCGCTCCATCTGCGCTTCGAACGCGGCGGCCGGCAGGCCTCGATCAACCTGATGTCGCAGGCGATGCTCGCGCTCGACGACCTGAAGCCCGCGCGCGGCGGAGTTGACGTCGAGCGGCTGTGCGTGGAGCTGGCGGCCTACACCGAAGAGATGCGTGCGGCGCCGCGCGACGAGCGCGACGGGCTCAAGCATCGCGCGCGGATTTTTCTGGAGCGCCGCCGCGCCCCGAAGATCAATCGCCGCTGAATCCCATGGACGTGACGCGCGAACAGATCTCCGACGGCCTCAGGCGCGCCCGCTACGTCACCAACGAGCGCGTCGAGACGGCGATCTTCCTGGCGCTCGCGCTCGAAAAGCCGCTCCTGATAGAGGGTCCCGCCGGCGCGGGCAAGACCGAAGTCGCCAAGGTGCTGGCCGAAATTCTCCACACCGAACTCATCCGGCTGCAATGTTACGAGGGACTCGACGAGGCGCGCGCGCTGTACGAATGGAACTATCAGAAACAACTTTTGCGCATGCAGGCCGGCGAGCAGCAGGGGCTGCGATGGGAGGACCTGAGCGAGCACATCTTCTCGCGCGAGTACCTGCTCGAGCGTCCGCTGCTCAAGGCGATCACTGCGCCGAGCCGGGTGGTGCTGTTGATCGACGAGATCGACAAAGCCGACGAGGAGTTCGAGGCCTTTCTGCTGGAATTGCTTTCCGACTTCCAGGTAAGCGTGCCCGAACTGGGAACGTTGAAAGCGCACGAACGGCCGGTGGTGATTTTGACCTCGAATCGCGCGCGCGAACTGTCGGAGGCGCTGCGGCGCCGATGCCTGCATTTGTTCATCGACTTTCCGGGCACCGAGCAGGAGCGAAAAATCATCGAGCTCAAGGTGCCCGAGCTCGACGCGAAGCTGGCGGCCGAGGCGGCGCGTTTTGTCAGCGCGATTCGCAAACTCGGACTGCGCAAGCCCCCCTCGATTGCGGAGACCCTGGACTGGGCGCGCGCGCTGGTGCGCCTGGGCGTGCGCGAACTGGACACCGACGCGGTGCGCACGGCGCTGGGCGTGCTGCTCAAGCACGAGGACGATCGCGCCAAGGTCGAGTCGAAAGCCTCGGCGCTCGCGCCGCGCCGGCGATGAATCCGCGGCGTTGCTAGATGGCCCGGCTTCGCGATCAGCTCGTCAGCTTCATCGCCGCGCTGCGCGCCGCCGGCGTCAGAATCTCGGTTGCGGAATCGATCGATGCGATGAACGCGGTCGCCGCCGTCGGACTCGAGCGCGCGCCGATGCACGAGGCGCTGGCGGCGGCGCTGATCAAGGACGAAGCCGACCGCGCGATCTTCGACGAATCGTTCAACCGTTTTTTCGCGGCGCCACGGGCAAATCGCGGCGAGCATCCCGACCAACGCGGCGCGCAAGTCTCGGCTGCCGGCGGCCGCGGCCGTCCCGGCGAGCAGCCTTCAGCCGCGCGACGCCGCGCTCGCGAGCCGCTCGCGACGAGAAATCGCTTTCGCTGCCGTCAGAAGCGAAGCCTGCGAAGAAAACAGCGGCGGCGCGCCGCCAAGACACTGAAAAGGGAAAAGACGCGCAGCGCCAGGACGCCGAGCGCCTTTCCGATCGGATGCGCGGCCGCCAGGAGCGCGGCGAGGCGCAGACGCGCCAGGAATCGCCGACGCCCGGCATCGATGCGACGCGCGTTGCGCGAATCCGCGCGATCGAGCGGACGGCGTTCGACAAATTCTCCGACCTCGACTACGACGAGGCGCGCGACGCGCTCGCGCCGCTGATTCGACGCTTCCGGATTCGGCTGGGACGGCGGCTGCGATTGGCGCGGACCGGCAGAATCGACTTCCGGCGCACGATTCGCGCGGCGCTGCAACGCGGCGGTGCGCTAATCGATCTCAACTTCCGCGCGCGGCGTCCGCGCCATGTCGATCTCGTGATCCTGGCCGACATCTCGGGTTCGGTCCGCTACGCGGCGCAGTTGATGCTCGAATTGATGGCGGGCGCGCGCGGATGCTTCCGCCGCGTCAGCAGTTTCGTGTACGTGGACCATCTGGCCGAGGCGGACTTCGAGGATGGACACCTGGTGATGACGCCCGCGCTGGACCTGTACGCGCGCTCGGATTTCGGCCGCGTGCTCGGCGAGCTTTGGGAGCGCCGAAGCGGATTGCTGACTCGCGCCACGATCGTCGTGATAATGGGCGACGGCCGCAACAACCGGCTGCCCGCGCGCGCCGACCTGCTCCGCGAGATCGGGCGGGCTTGCCGCGCCGTGGTCTGGCTGAATCCGGAAGATCCTGCGCGCTGGGGCACGGGAGACAGCGCGATCAAACAATACGCGCGCGAAGTGAACGCGCTGGTGCCGTCGCGAAATCTCCGCGAGCTTCAAGTCGCGCTGGCCGCAATCGCCTGAGCGCCAGCTACGATCGGATGATCAGAAGTCGAACAGCTCGCGCATTTTGGCCAGCAACCATCGATGCGGCCCGCCCTTGCCGTCCATCGTCGCGCCCGATGAGAGCTTTTCCAGACGGTCCCGGTTTCGCGCAGCAATAATGTCGCCGATGCCGGCCGCCGCGTCGGGATGCTCTTTGAACAGGCGCGTGAATCCCTCGCGGTCCATCTCGATCACTTCCAGGTCGGTGATCGCGCGCACGCTTGCGCTGCGCGGGTCGCCGGTCATCAGCGCCATCTCGCCGGTGAAATCCCCGCGGGTGTAGTTGGCCAGGTGGCGGGTTTGGCCGTCGGCGGTGTTGGCGAAAACTTCGGCCGTTCCCCGGCGCACGATGAACATCGAGTCACCTTGTTCGCCGGCGCGCATCAGCATCTCGCCCGCGCCGAACTGGCGCACCGCGACGGTCGGCAACAGCAATCGAAGCTCGTCGTCGCTCAGGCCGCGCAAAAAATCGACGTGGCGCAGGTCGGCCATCAGTTCCCGCTCGAGGTCTGCGTCGGCTTTCTCCTCCTGCGTCCTGGCGCGCGGCGCGCACATGGACGGTGCGGATCGGGAACGGAATCTCGATCGAATGGCGTCTGAGCGCGTACCACAGGCTCGACGCGACGCGATCGCGCACGTATTCCTGCACGCCGTAGTCCGCGATCCAGTACCTGATCCGGTATTGGATCGAGAAATCGCCATACTCCCACGCCAGAACTTCGGGCGGCGGCTCGCGCAGCACGTGCGGCACGTCGCGCAGCAGGGTGAGCACGACTTCGCGCACGCGATTGGGCGGCACGCCGTAGCTGATGCCGACTGTAATTTCGTCGCGCACGGCGCCGGTGGCGTAGTTGAACAGCACGTCCTTGGCGATCACGGAGTTGGGAATCTCGAGCCGCTCGTTGGCGCGCGTTACGATCGTCGTCGCACGCCATGCGATTCCCTTGACCCGCCCGACATGCTGGCCGCTGCGGATCCAGTCGCCCGGCTCGAACGGGTGCCCCATCGAGAGCGACAGGCCGCTGAAGATGTTGCCCAGCGTCTCCTGCAGCGCGAAACCGAGCACCGCCGCGAACACCGTCGTGGTGGTCAGGATCGAGAGCGGCTGCACGCCAAAGTCGGTGTACAGCACCACCATCAGAACCGCGAACCACAACACCAGCATCAGCAGGTCCTTGCCGATGGTCGAGAAGTGGACCTTGCCGCGGCGCGTCACCGCGTCGACGCCTTCGAGCACCAGCCGGATCACGCCGAACAGGAACAGTACGAAGGCCGCGACGGCAATCTTGTCGCCGATGGTCTGGTCGGGGACGAAGCGCGAACCGGCGTCGATCAGAACGCTGCCCGACAGCAGCAGGAACGTCGTCGCGGTCACGGCGCGCTTGCGCCGGCGCACGGCGAAGGCGCCCAGCAGTCCTGCCAGGACCAGCACGCTCTCGACGAAGCCGCGCAAATCGCGGTGCAGCGCGGTCAATCCCAGCATCGTCTGGAGCGGTGTCGGAGCCATCGTTCAGATCCCCGCGGCCACCGCGACTTCGTCGAGCAGTTTCACCGCGTCGAAATACTCCACCGCTATCTCGCGCGCGGCACGGGCATGGCGCGGATAGTCGGCGTTGATTTCCCCGATCGCATCGACCGCCTCGTCCGGCGTGTCGAACCCGAGCAGCCCCGCGCCGGTGGGAATGAACTTTTCGAACCCGGTCCGCTGCGTGACGACCGGACGTCCCGCCGCCAGGTAGCAAACCGTGCGATCGCTGAACCATCCGGTGCGCGGCCTCACGTAGATGTCCTTCGCGACCGTGAACTCACCGCGCGACCGGCTGATGTACTCGCGATAAGCGTCGATATCGAGCGACATCGGCACCGCCGGCGTAAGGCTGAATCCGCCGGCGAGCGCGCGTTCGTAGTCGGCGCCGCCGGTCAGGTTGGTGGCGATCTCGATGGGCTGATTCGCGCGCGCCGCGACCTCGAGCACCTTGCGAAAATTCAGATGTTTGGACCAGTAGTAGGTCTCGCCCGCGATTTCCATGTCGCTGCCGCTGTTCTGCCACGTGCCGACGGTCGTGAACGCCGCCGGCTCGGCCGCTCCGACGCCCGGATGCCACTGTTCGAGATTCACCGGCGGACGCGTCGGATGCCAATCGAGGCCGGCGGTCGGCAGCAGGCAGTCGGCCGCGCCGATATTGTAGCAATAGGTGAAGAACAATTTGTGCGATTTGGCAAACGCCACAGTGGTCGGAATCTTGCGCTTGAGCTCGAGCTGCATCACTCCCGGGTCGCTCTCGAGGTACACCAGGCAGCGGCTGCGCTCGTGCTCCTGACGCGGCTCGGTGGCGCCGCACAGATTGATTATCGCGTCGGCGTCGCGAAACAGCTCCATGCATCGCTCGCGCGACATCCCGACGTATTGCTCCTTCACCGAGTCCAGGAAAGCCCACCGCTCGCCGAAGCCAAAGCGCTCGAGCACGCCGGCCCAGCACCTTCAGGTTGCGTGACGGATCCGTGGTGGTGCTTTCGATCGTCGGATCGTACACGTAGGCGCGATGATCCTCGATGTAGTAAACGTCGAGACCAAGCTGGCTCAGTCCCAGCAAGTGATGAACCAGTTGCCAGATCACCCCCGCGAACGGGAACCGCGCTGCCAGATGCAGCACGACGACCTTGCCCTTGCGCTTGAGCTTCACCTTTTGCGTGGGCGATCTTAACCCGCGCTCCTCGATCATAATAGTTGCGCTGCGCGGCCTGCGGCTATCCGCTCCAGCTCGTCGCGCAACTTGGACACCGCAATCCGCCGCTGGCTGATTTGGGCCTCTTCCTCATCGCCGAGTTCGCCCAAATAACAGTTGCGCCCGGCAATGACCAGTACCGCGCGATACGGAAATCCCGCGCGAATTTTGGGGTACGCGCGCTCGGCGATCGCACCCTCGATTGCGCCCTCGGCCGTCCGCTCGCGGATCGCGCCGCCCTCCTCGTGGATCAGCGCGATCGCGGCGCGAATTCGCGCCGTGCGCCGCCCGGCCTCGACCCCCTTCATCCGGCGGATAACTTCATCGACCAGCGCCCGATCCGAATCATCGCCGCCCGAACCGAGCCATCGATGCGAGCGGACGCCGGGTTCTCCGCCGAGCGCGTCGATCTCCAGTCCGCCGTCGTCGGCCAGCGTCGCAATTCGCGCGCGCTGGAAGTAGAACCGCGCCTTGATCAACGCGTTCTCGGTGAAAGTCGCTCCCGTCTCCTCGGGAGTCTCGGAAATTCCCGAGCTCGGCGAGCGACACCAGTTCGAGATCGATGCCGAGCCGCGCAGGATCAATCGGTACTCGTCGAGCTTCGCCGGATTGGTAGTCGCAATCAGCAGCCGCCTCATCGCCATCTGATCGGCCAGGCGCGCGGCTTTGCAACGCAGGCTTGGGATGATACGTGATCTTGAGCGAGGCGCGCTCGCGATGCTCGTCGAGCGCCGAGCTCGATCAACCGATCGATAAGCTTGGGCAACGGCAAGCCCGACGCCTCCCACAGCTTCGGATACATGCTGATGGCGGTGAAGCCGGGGATGGTATTGACCTCGTTCACGTAGATCTCGCGCAAATCGCGGCTCGCGAGGAAATCGACCCGCGCCATCCCGCGGAGAGACAGCGCCTTGAACGCCGCCACCGCCATCGCGCGCAGCTTGCTTCGCCTTGGCGGGCGGCAACTCGGCGGGAATTTTTATCGCGGAGCCGTCGGGATCGACGTACTTCGACTCGTAGTCGTAAAACTCATGCGCGCCCTTGACCATGACTTCGCCGGCTACCGACGCCTCGGGACGATCGTTGCCGAGCACCGCGCACTCGAGCTCGCGGCCTTCGCACGCGGCCTCGATCAGCACCTTGCGATCGTATTGGAAAGCGTCGTCGAGCGCGGCGTTGAGATCGGCGGCGCGCTTCACCTTGCTGATCCCGATCGACGATCCCAGCGCGTTGGGCTTGACGAACACCGGGATAGCCAAGTTTGCGCGCCAGCCGCGCCCCAAGCGCCGGAGTGTCGCGGTAGTCGGCGCGATCGATCGCGAAATATCGCACCACCGGGACGCCGGCGTCGCGCAGCAGGCGCTTCTGCGCGTCCTTGTCCATCCCGATCGCCGAGCCGAGCACGCCCGCGCCCACGTATGGGATTCCCGCCAGCTCGAGCAGCCCCTGCACCGTGCCGTCCTCGCCGTAGGTGCCGTGCAGCACCGGGAACACCACGTCGAGCGGGCCCGGAATCGCATCTGCATGTGCGCGCCGCTGTCGCCGCGCGCTGCCGTCTGCCGGCGTCGCGACCAGCGATTGTCCCTCGGGATGCGGCAGCAGGGTGACCTGCGTGCCGCCGGCGCCGAGCGCGGCAAGATGCGGCGTCTTTTCGGCGAGCAGCTTGAGCGCGTTGCGCTCGCAGATACCAGCGGCCGTCGCGGCCGATCCCGATCGGCACGATCTCGTACCGCGCCGGATCCATCGCCGACATCACGGTCAGCGCGGAGCGCAGCGAAATCTCATGCTCGCTCGAGCGTCCGCCAAACAGGACGCCGACCCTGAGTCGCTTTTTTTCGTCGCCATCGTGCTGCAACCGCCCAGCCCGCGCGCCTGTGCTGCAAGACGCTCCATGACGTCAGATCGCGACCAGCTCGTGCGGCGCCGGCATCTGCGAGCGGCCGAGCACGATCGCGCAGACTTCGACTGATGCGACGCTGCCGCGCCGATGCGCGAGACGCGCCTGACCGGTGCAGGGGCAGCCCTGAGTCGACCTCACGCTATTGCCGGTAGTTCGGCGCTTCCTTGGTGATAAAGACGTCGTGCACGTGGCTCTCGCGCTTGCCGGCGTCGCTGACCTTGACGAAGCGCGCCCGCTTGCGAAGCTCGGCCAGGTTCGCCGCGCCGAGGTAACCCATCCCGGATTGCAACCCGCCCACCAGTTGCTCGATATTCGAGGCGAGCGAGCCGCGATGCGGTACGCGCCCCTCGATTCCTTCGGGCACGTGCTTGCCCTCGGGCACGTCGAGCTGCCCGTAACGATCTCCGGTGCGCTCATTCATCGCGCCAATCGATCCCATCCCGCGATAAAGCTTGTAGGTGCGCCCCTGGTAGAGAATCGTCTCGCCGGGGCTTTCCTCGGTGCCCGCGAACAGCGAGCCGATCATCACGCTGGTCGCGCCCGCCGCAATCGCCTTGGTGATATCGCCCGAGAACCGGATTCCGCCGTCGGCGATCACCGGGATGTTGCGCGGCTCGGCAACCGCGACGTGTCCATTATCGCCGTGATCTGCGGCACGCCGACTCCCGACACCACCCGCGTCGTGCAGATCGATCCCGGCCCCATCCCGACCCGCAGCGCGTCGGCGCCCGCGTCGAACAGCGCCTTGGCGCCCTCGCCGGTCGCGACGTTTCCGGCCACGACTTCGACCTCGGGCCATTCGCGCTTGGTCGCCTTGATCGCGTCGATCACGTTGCGCGTATGCCCGTGCGCGGTGTCGATACAGATCACGTCGACGCCCGCGCGCCGCAGCGCGGCCACGCGCGCCTCGCGCTCCGGACCGACTCCGACCGCCGCGCCGACCCGCAGCCGCCCCATCTGATCCTTGCTCGCGTGGGGATGCCGAATCGCCTTGTCCATGTCCTTGACGGTGATCAGCCCGCGCAGCCGCTTCTGATCGTCGACCAGCGGCAGCTTCTCGATCCGATGCGCCTGCAGGATTTCCTTGGCGTGTTCGAGGTCGATACCCGGACGCGCCGTGATCACCTTGCTGGTCATCACGTCGCGCACCTGCTTGTCCAGGCGCCGTTCGAAGCGCAGATCGCGATTGGTCAGAATTCCGACCAGCCGGCCGTCCGAGACCACCGGCAGCCCGGAAATCCGGTAGCGTTCCATCATCGCCAGCGCCTCGCCGATTTTCTGCTCGGGACTGACGGTGATCGGATCGACGATCATTCCGCTTTCATATTTCTTGACGGTCTCGACCTCGGCGGCCTGCTCCTCGATCGAAAGGTTGCGATGCACAAAGCCGATCCCGCCCATTTGCGCGATTGCGATCGCGGTGCGCGATTCGGTGACGGTGTCCATCGGGCTCGAGACGAGCGGGATGCGCAGGCGGATTTTGGGCGTCAGCGCGGTCGAGACGTCGCAATTCGCCGGCAGCAGGTCGGACGACTGCGGCAGCAAGAGTACGTCGTCGAAGGTAAGTGCTTCGCGGAGCTCCGGATGCGCCATTGAATGACCCTCCTTGGGTGAAAAATAAAAAAAGAGCCCGCGGATTTCCCGCGGGCTCAGGTCGGCCTTCAGTTTTGGTACGCAGTCCGTCTATTCAGATGCGCCATGTATGACTTTAACAACCGCCGCACCGGCGATCAATACGGGTCGTCAGAGGGTAGTGGGTCAGTTTGAAATCAGCTCCATCGTCGTAATTCGCAATGAGCGCATTTTGTCCTGAAAATGGTACAAATCCACCCCCAAAAATAAAACTCTCCACATCGTGGACAGCGGAATGTCATCAGAAAAAGATAAACAGCAAGGTTGGCGACCATCCACGGCCCTACTATCCATAGGAAAGAGCGACTCCCGAGCTTTGGAGATATAGCGTCTAAGGTAACGCCGATCAGCAGAGATACCGGCGCCCAGCCCAAGAATACAAACCAGAAGAGGCGTCGTCGCTTCCGAAGGTCACGCCACTCATCGTCGTAATTCATCGCGACATGCTTCCCATTCGTCCACGATACGCACCATATCTTCAAGCGACCAGAGCCGGTCAGTGACGCCAGCTTCCATCGCGGGCGTGCACCGGAGCGATTCGTGAACGCGGCAGAAATTGTAGAAGCTGATCCAGAGCGCAACAGCCGCGCCGCGCTTCACTTGCCGCGCCAGACGGGTTTGCGCTTCTCCAGAAACGCGCGCGATGCCTTCCTGCGCGTCCGACGCCATCGCATTCTGACTCATCACTTCCTTGGTGTAGTCGTACGCCTCGGCTGTATCGAGATCGATCTGCGCGTAGAACGCCTGCTTGCCGATCCCAATGACGAGCGGACTCGCCTCGACGATCTGCATCGCGAGCTTGCGCGTCTCGGCGACCAGCTCCGCGTCGGCCACCACCCGGTTCACGAGTCCCCACTCGGCCGCCGTGCGCGCATTGACGGGCTGCCCCGTCAGCAGCATTTCCATCGCATGCTTTCGTCCGACCGCGCGCGTCAGCGCAACCATCGGCGTCGAGCAGAACAGTCCAATCCTCACGCCCGGCGTGGCGAAACTCGCGCTCTCGCCCGCGACGACGAGATCGCACGTCGCCGCAAGCTGGCATCCCGCGGCGGTGGCGATCGCATGCACGCGCGCGATCACCGGCTGCGCGATCGCCTGTATCGTTTGCATCAGTTGCGTGCACAGATCGAATTCATGCCGGTAGAATGCAAGGTCGCGCCCCTTCAGTTCGCCGAGGTCGTGGCCGGCCGAGAATGCGGGGCCGTTGCCCGCGATTATCACCGCGCGTGCCTCGGCCCGTTTGCCGATCGCGCGAAGCTCGGCGGTCAGTTCCGTCATCATCGCGGTCGAGAGCGCGTTGCGCTTCTCGGGACGATTCATCGTAATCGTGACCAGCCCGGCTTCTTCCTCGACGATCAGATTCTTTTGCGCAGTTTCATTTGTCATCGGCTATTCACCTGCTTTCCATTCTCCCGCTTTTTCAACCGCATGCTAATCGTCCGGATCGTTTTTCCATTCTTCGGGATAGAGCAGCAGCAAATCCTGGCCGAGCGCGCGCACCAGGAATCGCTGCGTCTCGTTGATTGCGCGTTCGAGCGCGCGCCCGCCGATCAGCCAATGCCCGCGGCCCGCGATCGTCGCCAGCTTCGCGCCGATCGACTCTGCAAACTGCGAGGTCCGCGCCAGCGGCGCAAAGATGTCCGAGTCGCCCGCTACAATCAGGCGCGGCGCGGCTTTGTCCGGCGCCGCAAACTCGATCGCGCCGGCCATTACGTCGGCGGCGAGCGCACCCGAATCGGGCACCATCGCATTTATCAAGCCGTCGCGAGTGAACGGATCGGAATCGGCGATCAACTCGAACAGTATTCGGCCGCGCGGCGGCTTGATCGGCAGCCGCCACATCGTCGCCAGCCGATTCGCGAGGCCGCCCACCAGCGGCGTGCGAAAGCCCGGCACCAGCGGCGCGTATGCGACCGCGGCCTTCACTCGACGATGCTCGCTGAGCTTGAGCGCGACCAATCCGCCGACGCCGTGACCGACCACGACCGCATCGCGGCCAATCCCGTCGATCGCTTCGCCGGCCATCGCGGCCAAATCATCGAAGCGAAGTTTCTCGATCGGATGGGTCGAGCCTTTGCCGACCGCAGCCCGCAGATCCGGAACGAATACTTCCCATCCGATCGACGCGAGATAACCGAACACCAGCGCAAGATGCCGCGGCGTGGCGAAAAGTTCGGGCAGCAGCACGATCGGCCACGCGAACTTGACCGGCTCGGGACGCTCGCATTGCGCGGGGAAGCGGCCCAGTTCGACGTCGTCCACTGGAGTCTGCCGAATTATGCGGCCCGCGACGCTGCGGCCATCAGCCGCGCGAACCCCAACGACGGAAAGGCGGCGCGCACGCCAACGATTATCGCGTCAAAATTTTTTGCCAACGCAGACATAAGGCTCGCGCAACTTCGCGGCGATCGAACCCTATCATGTTGAACGCAAGCGCCTGCAAGCAAGCGCCAGAAAAGGAAAGAGCCCCCTCTTTCGAGGGGGCTCTCCCGTGTTGCGAGGCCTTTCAGCCTCGGCTTAATCCAGCAGCAATCCTGGCAGCCTTAGCCAGCCTTCGGGGTATTGGCCCGAAGGTAAACTCGTTAAGTCGTTACTTCTTTTTGGTCTTTTTGGCGGCTTTCTTCTTTGCCATTTTGCTCTTCCGCATCGGTTTGGACTTGGTGGCCTTTTTGGCCCGTATCTTCTTCCTCACTGGCATAGGTACCTCCTCTTCCTAGGCTGCTGCTGGACAAGCACCCTTTCTTATGGATGAGGGTTCATCCCTCATCGATTCGGGCCGATTATAGAAACATGTTATTCTAAAATCAAGAGCCGCGACGCGATTTATAAACAAATTTTAAAGTCGAAAGAGTGCAACCGAACCGGTCTGTTTCGGGTGTTTAGAATGTCGTTCAAAATTAGATCCCTTGAACTCGGGCCGCCGCTTGAATTACGATTGGGCGGATGAGGCGGTTAAGCTTTCTACTGCGACGCGAGTGGCTCAGCCTAATCTTCGGCGGGGTTCTCGTGATGCTGCTGTTAAGCGCCGTGCTGGGCAAGCAGGGGCCGCGCGATCTGGCCGCCCTCCAGAGCCATCGCGCCGCGTTGGAGCAGCGCCGCAATCAACTGGCAGCGGACAACGCTGCGTTCAGAATCCGCATTGCGAAACTTCGTTCCGACGACCGCTATATCGAACGCCTGATTCGCCGCGAGCTTGGCTACGCGCGCCCCGATGAACTGGTGTACAAGTTCGCCGACGAAGACGACCACGAAACGCCGTCGCGCTGAACCGTTCGCGAATCTCAGAAAACGACGCGCGGGATCAGCCGATACTCGCGAGCCTGGCGTTCCAGCTCTTCGCGGAAATCGGGATGCGCGATCGAGATCAGCGCGCGCGCGCGCTCCGGAACCGATTTGCCTTTCAGGTTGACCATCCCATACTCGGTCACCACGTACATCACGTCGGTGCGCGGCGTCGTCACGATGTTGGAGTCGTCGATTCGCGCGACGATTCGGCTGGCGCGGCGGCCGGCGCGCTCGTAGGTCGAGGCGAGGCATAGAAACGACTTGCCCCCGCGCGAGGCGTACGCGCCGCGCACGAATTGCAGTTGTCCTCCGGTGCCGCTTATCTGCCGGATTCCGGCCGACTCGGAGCACGCCTGTCCGGTGAGATCGATTTGCGCCGCGTTGCAGATCGAGATGACGCGGTCGTTGAGCATTATGCGATGCGGCAGGTTGGTGTAATCGACCGAACCCGCAAAGCATGCGGCGTTGCGATCGAGAAAGTCGTACATCCGTTTCGAGCCCGCCGCGAACGTGTACGCCATCTGGTAGCGGTTGGTCGCTTTGTGCGCGCCGGTCACCTTGCCGGCCTGGTAAAGCGAGACCAGCGAATCGACGAACATTTCGGTGTGAACGCCGAGATCCTTGATCGGAGCCGCCGCCAGCAGCTCGCAGACCGCGTTGGGCATCGCGCCGATCCCGATCTGGACGCAGGCGCCGCTGGGAATTTCCGGCGCGATCAGTTCCGCGACTTTCTGATCGACCGCATTCGCCGCGGGATACTTCAGCTCCGGCATCGCCGATGCGCCGGCGTCCAGCACGAACTCGACATCATTTATATGCACCGCGTTTTCGATTCCGAAAACGTACGGCACGCTCGCGTCGGTCTCGACGATCATGGTCCTGGCTCTTTCGCTGATCGCCTTGTGATACGTGACCGACGGGCCGAAGTTGAAAAATCCGTGCTCGTCCATCGGCGCCGTCTTCAACACCGCGACGTCCACGTCGATGAGGCGGCGATAGGTGTCGGGCGCCTCGCCGAAGTTCATCGGTATATGATGCGCCAGGCCGCGATCGTACATCTTTCGTTCCAGTCCCGAAAAATACCACGACAGGTAAACGAGATGACGTTGTTCGGGATCCGCCTCGGCCGCCGCGCGAGGGCGCATCGCAAGGCATCCGCGGAGCTTTACGCGCTTGAGCTCGCGCACTCGCTCGGCCAGCGCGCGATCGAACAAGTCCGGCTGCCCGAGTCCGAATCCGTACTCGACCCAATCGCCGGATTTGACTCGCGCCGCCGCCTCATCGGCGCTGACTTTTTTGCGCTTGAGTTCTCCCTGGTAGGAAGTCGCCATCGGTAAGCCCTCGTATTGATTCCGGTCGATTTGCTTGACTGCGCGGCTGGCGTAGGATTCTCTTCAACCGGCGTACTTCAATCAATGCCAAGTATCGAACCAGTCAAGCAAGCGCCCGCCAGCGCCGAGACTCCGCCGGCCTCGCGGCTGATACTTTTTCTGACCGTCTTCATCGACCTGCTCGGCTTCGGCATCGTCATCCCGTTCCTGCCGATGTTCGCGCACAAGATGGGCGTCGGCGCGGTCGGAGTGGGCGCGCTGATGGCGATATATTCGCTGATGCAGTTCGTGTTCGCGCCGATCCTCGGCCGAATCTCCGATCGGGTCGGACGCCGGCCGATCCTTCTGCTGGGACTGCTCGGCTCGTCGATCGGCTACTTGATTTACGGATTTGCCGGAACGTTTTTCTGGCTGCTCGCGTCGCGCGCGATGCACGGCGCATGCGCCGCGACGATTTCGACCGCGCAGGCCTACATCGCCGACACCACCGACGACGAGCATCGCGCCAAGGGAATGGGACTCATCGGTGCGGCGTTCGGACTCGGCTTCGTGCTGGGGCCGGCGCTCGGCGGAATCATGGGGCATTCGAGTTTGCGGGTGCCGGTGTTCTTTGCCAGCGCGCTGACGTTTGCGAATTTCATCTTCGCCGCGGCCTGCCTGCCCGAGTCGCATCATGCCGATCGCTCCACGCCGCTCGACCTCGCCCACTTCATCGCGCCGCTGCTGGCAATTCCGCGCAAGTTGCTCCGCCATCGGCTGGCGCGGTTGTTCGCGATTGCATTTCTGCTGACGTTCTCGTTGTCCGCGCTCGAAACCACGTTTGCGCTGATGGTGCCGGTGGTTTACGGTTACGGCGCGTTCGGCATCGGCGTACTGCTCGCCTTCTCCGGCCTGATGCAGGCGCTGGCGCAGGGCTATCTGCTGGGAAAAATCGTGGGCCGATTCGGCGAGGCGCGGCTGCTGAAAATCGGACTGCTCGCGATGATCGTCGGGTTGGCGCCGATTGGCTCGATTTCATCGCACGGCGCGTTGCTCGCGATGCTGGCGGCGGTCTCTCTGGGTTACGGTTTCGCCAGCCCGTCGATCGCCAGCCTCATCTCGCGCAACACCGACCGCGATTTGCAGGGTGAAGTGATGGGCGTGAATCAGTCTGCCATGTCGCTCGCGCGCATCTGCGGCCCGATCGCGGGCGGACTCGCGTATCAACTGCTGGGACCGGCGGCGCCCTACCTCGGTGGCGCCGTTGTCGTTATGCTCGCGCTCGCGGCCACCGACGGAATCGATGTTCACGCATCCTGACGCAACGGGGGGAACACGATGTACGCGCTTCGCGGCTGCATTATCGCACTTCATATCTTCGGCGTCGTTTTCTGGCTTGGCGGGCTGCTGATGATCGCCAGCCTGCTCGCGCGCGTGCCCGAAGAAGTCGGACTGCCCAAGGAACGCTTCCTCGGCGTGGCGCGCGGATTGTTCGAGGCCACGATCAACCTCGGCGCCGCAATCACGATCGTTCTTGGACTTCTGCTGATCCTGACAAATCCGCCGGTGTTGCGGCAGGGATGGTTCCACGTGAAGCTGGTGCTGATCGCGGTGCTGCTCTTTTATCACGTGCGGTTTTACCGCCGGATCATGTTCCTCGAGGAAAATCCGAGCCAGTCAACGCGTCGCGAGTATCGCGTCATCCACGGGATGGTGAGCCTGCTGTTGATCGCGATCCTGATGCTGGCGGTGACGAAACCGTTCTAGCGCCAAACCGAAGTTTCAGCTCTGGCCGCCGCTCTTTTGTTCCCGGCAAGAGCGCACGAGCCGGCTCCTGCTAGAAATGGTCCTTGAGTTCGCGGAGCTTGGCAAAAATCGCGACCGGATCGTCGCCCACCGACGGATCGCGCAGTTTCAGATTCGCGCGCAGCTCGGGGCTGTCGGTACGCAGAAATGGGTTGGTCTGCTTCTCGTCGCCGATGGTGGATGGCACGGTGAACTTGTTCTCCGCGCGCGTCTTCAGGCTCCACTGGTGCTTCATCATCAGCGGCCGGTTTCCCGGCTCCAGCGTCAGCGCGAAGCGTAGATTCTTTTCGGTGTACTCGTGGCCGCAATAAACCCGGGTCGCGTCGGGCAGCGCCGCGAGTTTTTTCAGCGACGCCACCATCGTCGATGCTTTCCCCTCGAACACGCGGCCGCATCCGCCCACAAACATCGTATCTCCCGTGAACACCGCGCTGAGCGTTGGAAAATAGTAGGCGACGTGTCCGTTGGTATGCGCCGGGATTCCGATCACGCGCCCTTCGAGCGCGCCGATTCGGACTTGGTCGCCGTCGGCGACCGGATTTGTCAACGCGGGAATCCTTCCGCCTTCCGCGCTCGCGCCGTACACTTTGAGTCCCCGCACTTTGGACGCGATTTCGTTGTTGCCGCCGCAATGATCGCCGTGCCAGTGCGTGCGTCAGCACTGCGACGATTTTGGCGCCGTGCGCTTTCGCCGCCGCGATCAGCTTGTCGGGCTCGGCGCAATCGACCACCGCGCATTGCTTGGTGCCGTCGTCGATCACCAGGTACGCGTAGTTGTCCGATAGCTGCGGGGCGGTGACGATTGGCATCGCGATTCTCCTTGCAGCTAGACGCCGACGATATTGTAGCCCACGTCCACGTAAAGCGTCTGGCCCGTCACGCCGCTGGAAAAATCGCTCAGCACCGCAGCCGCCATCTTGCCGACTTCCTCGATCTTCATCGCGCGGCGCAGCGGCGAGCGCGCCTCGACCTCGTGCGCCATCGTATGGAAGTCGCGAATCGCCGATGACGAGAGCGTGCGCGCGGGCCCGGCGCTGAGCGCGTTGACTCGTATATTCTTGGCCCCCAGATCGACCGACAGATAGCGCACGCAGGCTTCCAAGGCCGCCTTGGCCACACCCATCATGTTGTAATTGGGGATCGCACGGACCGCGCCGAGGTAGCTCAGCGTCAGGATCGATCCGCCTCCGCGCGCTTCCATCAGGGGTTCCGCGGCGCGGGCGAGCGCGACCAGCGAGTAGGCGCTGATTTCCATCGACTTGGCAAAATTGGCGCGGCTAACGGTCAGAAATCGATCGCGGAGATCTTCGCGCTCGGCGAACGCGACCGCATGCACGAGCAGGTCCAGCCCGTTCCATTTCTTCTTGAGCGCGGCGAACACCGACGCGATTTGCGCGTCGTCGGTCACATCGAGTTCGCCGATCACGTCCGCCTGGATTTGCGCCGCCAGCGGACGGACGCGCTTTTCCAGGATCTCGCCCTGGTAGGTCAGCGCGATCTCGGCGCCCTCGGCGGCGAGCCGCTGCGCTATCGACCACGCCAGGCTTTTTTCGTTTGCGACGCCGACGATCAACGCCCGCTTGCCCTGTACTATGCCCATGGCGAGTATCCTTTTCTGCGACGATGCGCACGCGGGCTCAGATTTCGATCTTCATCCCGTCATAACCCAATTCAAGAACGATCTCATCCGCGCGGCTCAGCACTTCACGCCCGAGATGCGTCAGCACCATTCGGCGCACCTTGAACTTGTCGCGATTGGCCGCCAGCAGCGGGTAGTTGAGATGAAAGTTCAGCTCGGTGCTCTCGTAGTACGTGCATTCGCACAGGAACAGATCGGCACCGGCGCTGAGCTCGACCAGCTCATCGTTCCATCCGGTGTCGCCCGAGAAAACTATCGACTTCCCGCCGCCGTCGATTCTGAACGACAGCGAGATGTCGGGCTTGGTGTGCGGACTGCGGATCGCGCGCACCTTGAACTTGCCCAGCCGCGTCGAGCTGCCCGGTTCGAGCACCACGAACTTCAGCTTGCGCTTTATTTTGTCGAGTTCGAAATGCGCAAACATCGTGCGCATCAGCCGCCACGTCCGCTGCTCGAGCCCGGGCGGTCCCGCGATGGTCAGCAGCTTCTTGCGCGGCGTCTCCCACATGTAGTCGAGAATCAGGAACGGCAGGCCGGCGAAATGATCGCCGTGCAGATGGCTGATGAGCAGCAGGTCGAAGCTGTCGGGCGCGACGGCGTTGCTCTTGAGGGCAGGCATCAGGCCGGGCCCCGCTTCCATCAGGATCCGCCCGCCGGGCGCGTCGATCAGATAGCCCGATTGTGAACGGCCGAAACTCGCGAACGCATCTCCGGTGCCCAACAGAGTCACGGTTACCGGGGCACCGTTCGATGGCGTGCGATTCGGATTCATTGCGCGGCCCTATGCTAATATCATCGGTGGATGCGCGCAAACCAGGGAGCGCCGCCGATGATACAGGTGAAGACCGCAGCCGCTCTCGCGTTCGCTTCCGCCGTGATCGCCGCGACCATTGCAGGATGCGGAAATTCCGCGCCGCCCGCACAGGCGCCGCCGCGCGCCTTCGCCAGCGCCGAGGAAGTCGAGCTCAACTTTCGCGGCCGCACCTTCGTGCTCGGCGACAACAATCAAATCGCGCAAGTGCGCCCGCTGGATTGGCCCAAGGACAAGTCCCTCAAGCTCCCGTTCTGGTTCGGGGTTAACATTCTGGTGCCCGGAGTCATGGCGCCCAAAGAAGGCGACTTTTACGTCATCAGCGAGGCGACTCTCGAAAAGCCTTTGGATGCGCCCGGCGAATGGATGATCGAAGCGGGCAGCTCGCTGGTGAAGCAGGAGACGGTGTTCGTCACGACGCGCACGCGATATCTGGCGCCCGGAAAAATTTTGCCCACCATCGTTCAGTATATCGGCAAGCGCGAATTCAAACGCCCCGACGGCAAGACCGTGAATATTCCCGTGCTGCGCGAGGTCTCGTTGCCAATGAAATGGACGCTCGGCGGGATGATCCCGGCAAGCTACGCGAGATACCGCACATGATTCGCCGGGGAAGGTCGATCGCCGTAGCGCTCGCGCTTGCGCTCACGGCGGTCGTCGCGGGATGCACGCCGGACAAGGCGCTCGACTTCGGACCAACCGGCGAGATCACCACGCCGCCCGAGGATCAGATGAGCCGCGACATCATGCGCGATTTCGCCGGGCGCGACTTCATTCTCGCCAACAACGATCACGAGGCGCACATCAGTCTCACCGATTGGAAGCCCGGCCGGCGCATCATCGTGCCGTACTGGCTCGGCGTAAATCCGCTCTACCCCGGATTTCTGCGCCCGACCGTCGGACATCTATATGTGATGAGCCAATCGACGCTGGTCCGCCCGCTCTCCAATAACGAATACCTGATTCGCGCCGGCTCGAAACTCTTCAAGAGCGATACCGTCTTCGAGGGGACGCGCACGCGCTACCTCGACACCGGCGGGATGCTGCCGACTGTGGTCCGCTTCGTCGGCACGCGCGTCATCACGGTGCCAAGGGACGCGCCCGCAACCGGCACGATCACGGAGAAGGTCCCGGTGCTGCGCGAAGTCTCGATGCCGATGCACACAACCCGCGACGATGACCTGACGGGCTACGCAAAATTCGTAGCGACCAATTCTTCCAATTCGCTGCCATAGCAAAATTGCTACGATGGGTAGCGTCATCGATCGATCATCGGAGGTCGCCGCATGCTGTCGCATACGAAATATCTCACCATGAAGGTTCCCAACCGGATGGACTTCGTGAACATCACGGGCGAAGTTGAAAAGGCGGTGAAGGAAAGCCGCGTGCGCGAGGGCCTCTGCCTCGTCAATGCGATGCACATCACCGCGTCGGTCTTCATCAATGACGACGAGCCCGGCCTTCACGAAGATTACAAGCGATGGCTGGAATGGCTGGCGCCGTACGACCCAAGCCCCGAGCGCTATCATCACAATCGCACCGGCGAGGACAACGGCGACGCGCATCACAAGCGCCAGGTGATGGGCCGCGAGGTGGTAGTCGCGATCACGGCTGGCAAGCTCGACTTCGGCCCGTGGGAACAGATCTTCTACGGCGAGTTCGACGGCCGCCGCCCCAAGCGCGTCCTGATCAAGGTGCTCGGCGAGTAGGTTCTCTGATCCCTCGCCCGTTTACTTTACGGGAGAGGTTAGGTGAGGGTTCTGTTGACCCGAGGGAGGCGGCCGATCGCCGTCGGCACGCGCGTCATCACGGTGCCCAGGAGGTCGCCTTCGAGCGATGGCGACGGTGTGGTCGCATTATCATGGTCGTCCGCAAAGATTCTGTGCTCCCGCCGACCGAATCGTCCAATAAAATTAAGGGAAAGCGAGGAAATAAGCCCATTTCTGTCCACAAGGTGTAAACATCATTTGCACAGCCTGATCTTTTCAGTCTAAGATCAGGCCCATGAAATTGGGCCTCTTCACGGCGGATCAGGTCTGTTCCCTTTGTGGCATCTCCTCGCGACAACTTAGCTATTGGAACAGAACTGGGTTCTTCAAACCGCGCCTTGCGGAGGGCGAGCGGCGCCCGTTCAACCGCATCTATTCGTTTCGCGACGTTGTTGGCCTTCGAACAATAGGGCGGCTTCGCAACAAGCATCACGTTCCGCTTCCAGACCTTCGTCGCATCTCCGATGAGTTGAAGAACACGCCCGACGCCGATTGGTCTAAGCTGGTTTTTTTCGAAGACCCGATAGCCGAAGAACGAAAGTCTTCAAAGCCCCGACGCGGACGCGTCTATTTTCGGCATCCAAAGAGCGGCGAAATAGTGGCAAGCAGCCCGCTAAACCAGCGCCCCTTGTTTGAAATGCGACAGGTAATTCAGAACGTCGAGCGCAGCCTTAGTCGGCTAAATCGTCGGACGCCCAAGCAGCTCGGCAAGATTGATCAGAATCGCTATGTGGTAAGGAACGAACCAGTAATTGCGGGCACGCGTATTACGACTGCCTCAATCTATCGACTTCATCGCGCGGGTTATTCCACACAAGCGATTATTAAGGAATTTCCTCGCCTAAAGGCGGCTGATGTAGAAGCCGCAATCAGACACGCACAACTAAGGATCGCCGTTTAGTTCTGGCGCACACAGTGCGCGATGGATCTACTAATAGACGAGTGCGTGCCAACGTCTGTAGCGGAGGTCTTTGCTAATCGTAAGCACAGGCTGGTGTATGTGGCTAAGGAGCTAGGTCAGAAGACACCGGACTTGCTCGTTGCTGAAACCGCTAACGAAAATAGTCTTATCCTGGTTACGTGGAATGTCCGGGATTTTCGACGACTCGGCTTGCGGCGAAAACCGCCAGACAATAAACAACGATTCAGGAAGGCGGGTATGATCTCCTTCACATGTGACGAAGATCAGGGCGCGAACCGCGCCTCACAACTCATTGACTCCATAGAGTTCGAGTATCAGCAGACCTTCAAGAGAGCCGACAAACGTTTATTCATCGAGATTCGCGACGATCAATTTATCATCCACTATTGAGACGACAATCTGACGCTGGCCTGTCACGTCCACGCCCTCCTAGCACGACGGCCAGTCAAGTATATTCTTGCCCTAATTATCTTCGGAGCAGCGGTAGCAGGTTGCTGAAGCATCCTCACTGGCGATTGCTTAGCAAATTGAAGACGACGCCAGCGAGCCTCAGTTGGCACTGTTAGGACTCTTCGGATTCCTGCAGCGTTGCGGTCTGCAGCAGCTCGGCCGGCACGTCTTCGAGAAAGCGCGACACGCGGCCCATCACGAAGCCGAAGCTGCGGTCGAACATATAGATCGGATACGACAGGTACAGCTCGTCGCGCGCGCGCGTGCTCGCGACGTACATCAGGCGGCGCTCCTCCTCGATTTCGTCATCGCCCACGCTTTGCGGTCCCGGGAAACGCCCGTCGGCGGCCCAGATCAGGAACACGACTTTCCATTCGAGTCCCTTGGCCGAGTGAATCGTGCTGAGCGTGAGGCGTTCGTCGTCGGAGTCCGTCGCGAGCATGCCGTCAAGTGAATCGTTGGGCGGTTCGAGCGCCATGTCGGCCAGCATCTGTTCGAGGCTTTTGTAGCGCTCGGTAAGATTCTGAAAATGTTCGAGGTCGCGCTCGCGCTTGGGATAGTCGTCGGCGTACGCCTCGCGCATCACGGGCAGATAGTATTCGAGCGTGATCGCGATTTGCTCGGGCGGCCGTTTCTCGCCGCTGCGCAATTCCGCCAGCAGCGCGCCAAGCCTTTTCAGGCCGCCGTCTGCGCCGCCGCGGGCCTTGTCGGCAAGCTTTGCGACCGCGGCCGCCGGATCGTCGGCGGCGATGAGTGCGTCGATCGTTCGCTCGGCCGTGCGATGACCGATCCCCTTGACCAGCGTGAGCACGCGCAGCCACGACACGGCGTCGGCCGGATTGGCGATGACGCGCAGATGCGCCAGCACGTCCTTGATGTGCGCGGTTTCGATAAACTTGAATCCGCCGCGCTTGATGAACGGGATGTCGCGGCGCTGCAGCTCGAGTTCCAGATCGAAGGAGTGAAAGCTCGAGCGGAACAGCACCGCGATCTCGCCGAGTTCGACTCCCTCTTCGCGCAGCTCGAGGATGCGCTGGGCGACAAACCGCGACTGCATGTGTTCGTCCTGCGCGCGCACCAGGAAAGGCCGAAAGCCGCCCTCGCGCTGGGTGAACAGCGCCTTGGTGTATTTTTCACCCGCGCGGGAGATCACATCATTTGCCACATCCAAGATTCCCTGGATCGAGCGGTAGTTCTGTTCGAGCTTCACGATCTTCGCGCCGGGGAAAATCGCGGGAAAATCCATGATGTTGCGGAAGTTGGCGCCGCGAAACGAATAGATCGACTGCGCATCGTCGCCAACCGCCATCACGTTGCGATGATTCATCGCGAGCAGCCGCACCAGGTCGGCCTGAATCAGATTGGTGTCCTGGTACTCGTCGATCATGATGTAGCGATAGCTGTCCGACAGCCGGCGGCGCACGTTCTCATGCTGTTCGAGCAGCTCGGCGAGCCGATACAGCAGGTCGTCGTAGTCGAGCAGGCCGCGCTCGCGCTTGTAGCTCTCGTAATTTTTCGCGAGTTCGAGAATTTCGGCCTGATGCTCGGCGAGATGCGGAAAATCGATCTCGATTTCCTCTTCGAGCGCGCGCCGCTTGTTGCGCGCCATGCTGATCGCCTCGGCGATCGTGCTTTTTTTCGGAAACCGGCGCTCGCGCGACGCCAGCCCCATCCGCGTCCGGAGCAGATTGACCACGTCCTCCATGTCGGAGCGATCCAGTATGGTGAAGTTGGGCTTGAGGCCCATCGGCGCGCCCATCCGGCGCAACACGTTGTTGGCGAAGGAATGAAATGTGCCGCCCGCGACGGCGCCCGCCCGATCTCCCACCAACTGCTCGGCGCGACGCAACATCTCCTGCGCCGCGCGGCGGGTGAAGGTCAGCAGCAGGATCGCACCTGGCGGCACGCCGCTCTCGATCAGCCGCGCGACGCGATAGATCAGCGTGCGAGTCTTGCCCGATCCCGCCCCCGCCACGACCAACAGCGGGCCTTCGCGATGGGTCACGGCGGCCAGCTGCGCGGGATTGAGCAGCTCGGCGTACTTGATCTTGAAGTTGCGCTCGTCGGCCGGCGATGCCGGCTTTTCGCGCAGGTAAATTACCTTGTCGGCCACGTCAAGCGGGATCCTACCACGGCGCGCGCCGCAAGTTGCGATGCCCGCGATTGCCGCGACGCCCTACGGCAGCATCGGCCCGCTTGCCGGCGGGCTTTGCGCGCCGTTCTTGTAAATGCCCTGCATCGTCTTGTTCCAGAGTTGATTAGGACTGTTGGACGGTTGCGAACCCGGTGCGGATCCCGAACCCGGCGACGCCGAGCGCATATCTTCGACGTGCGGATCGATCAGGATCTGGTCAACCATATTGACGCTCGGATCGTTCAAGTACGCGGTCGCGATTCGTTCCGCATCGTGCCGCCCGAACTGCGTCGCCACAAACCCGGTCAGTATCAACTGCTTGCTGCCGCCCGGGGAGGTGGAGAACTGCGCGGTGACCATCGGCAGTTCGTTCAGATGGAGATAGCGGGTGAGCGCGTCGCTGGTGCCCTGATCGATCGCGTAGTCATCCGCACGCGCGACGGCGCACGTCGCGACCATCATGATGATCGCGGAGACCACCGCAGTTGCTTTCGCCCTCAAGCGCATTTGTCGCTGTCGCATCACCGTCTCCGACCATACACCCGATCGGACGCGCTGTCCCGCCGCATTCGACAAAAAAAGCGCGGGCGCCATCGCCGGCGCCCGCGCCTCTTCATGCTTGCGACTATGCCGTTATGGAATCTGAATCTGTTGAATCTGCGCCTCTTCTTTCTGCACGACTTCTGCCGGCAGCGGCGCGTACTTGAGCTCCGGCGCGTACTTCTGTCCCTCGGTCAGCGCCCAGTGCAGGAACTTCACGATCTGCTCGCCGACATCCTTGTTCGTCTGCTTCTGATAAACGATCAGATAAGTGAACGACGAGATCGGATACGCCGCCGCGCCCGGTGCGTTCGTGATCGACACGCGGAAGTCGGCCGGCATACTGCCCGACACCGACGCCGCCGCCGCGGTCACGCCCTCGAGGCTCGCCTTCACCCAGTCGCCCGCCTTGTTCTGCAATTCGGCGTACGGGATGTGGTTGTTGAGCGCGTAGATCAGCTCGACGTAGCCGATTGCGCCGGGCGTTTGCTGAACCAGCGCGGTCACGCCCTCGTTGCCCTTGCCACCGAGTCCAACCGGCCACTTGACCGAGGTTCCTTTACCGATGTCCGCCGCCCAGCTCGGGCTGACCTTGGACAAGTAATCGACGAAAATATACGTCGTGCCGCTGCCGTCGGAGCGGTGGCATACGACGATGTCCTGCGCCGGGATCGCCGCGCCCGGATTCAGCTCTTTGATCTTGTCGTCATCCCACTTGGTTATTTTGCCCGAGAAAATATCCGCGATTACCGGACCCGTCAGGCGGAGCGTGCCGCTAAATCCGGGCAGGTTGTACGCGACCACGTCCGCGCCCATCACGCTCGGGAAGTGAAGAATCTTCCCCGGTGCTTCGGCAAGCTGTTGATCGGTCAGCGGAGCGTCGCTCGCGCCAAGATCGACGGTGCGATTCGAGAGCATCCTGATGCCACCGCCCGAACCGATCGATTGGTAGTTGAACTTGATGCCCGGATTTTCTTTCGCGTAAACGTCGAACCACTTGGAATAGATCGGGTACGGGAACGTGGCGCCGGCGCCATTGATCAACATATCGGCAAATCCGGAGCGGCCGATCCCTGCGATCGCCAGGACTATGAAAAGGGCCATGATTAGTCGTCGTTTGAGCATCTTTTGAACCTGCCTTGAAGTTAGTCGTCTCCGTTCCACGGATCTGAGTGTGGCGCGCAAAAGCTATGCATCGAACATTAAGGGAGGATGAACCCGGCGTGTCCGTGGGTTGAATTCGGCGGCTTGGACCCGGATTCCCGTGCATAACCGCGCTGCGGCGCGATCGGTTGCTTTTCCCGCCCTCGCTCAACGACAATCCAATTCCAAAAACGGCGCTTGGCAATTTTCAATGGGTAAATCACTCGACGGAATCAACATCGTTGAATTCGCCTCTCACATGGGCGCAGCTTACGCCACGATGCTCTTGGCGGAAAACGGCGCGCGCGCCATCAAGATCGAGCCGCCGGGCGGTTCGCGCGAGCGCGGCACGCCGCATTTCCAGGTCCTCAACCGCTCCAAGCGCGCGCTCGAGCTGGACCTCGACGATCGCGCATCGCAGCCTCGAATCGCGGACCTGATTCGATGGGCCGATATCGTAGTCACCGGCTTCACGCCGGCCCGGCTCAAACAACTGAAGCCTCGACGCCGCATCGATTCGCCGGATTAATCCGCGCGCGATTGCGCTCGGCGTGCCTCCGCTGGGCAGCCGCGGCCCCGACGCCGACTTCGATGCGAACGACGAGCTGGTCGCGGCCCGCGGCGGAATCACCGGCAGCCAGTGGGCGCGCAGCGGCAATCCCGTCGCGCTGGTTTTTCCGGCGGCGAGTTATTCGGCGGGCGTGCTGGCGGCGACTGCGGCCGTCGCGGCGATTGTGGCGCGCGGCGCGAATCGGGCGGGTGACGCGGTCGAAGTCTCGCTTCTGGCCGGCGCGTTCTCGCTCCAGACCGGCGCAATCCTGCGTCACGAGGCAATGACCAGCCTCTATCAGGGTCCGCTGGATCCTCTCGGCCCGATTCCGGTTTATCGTCTGTTCGAGGCCGCCGACGGCAAGTACCTGTTTGCCGCGTGCGGCAACGCGACCTTCTGGGGCAAGTTCGCGATCGCAATCGATCGCCCCGAACTGGTCGGCGACCCGCGGTTCGAAAATGCGCCGTGGGGAATCGCGCCCGAGCACTGGCAGCCGCTCAAAGACATAGTCGAGCCGATCATCCGCACGCGCACGCGCGACGAATGGCTGGGCATCCTGCGCGAATACGACGTCCCGTGCGCCCCGGTGATGACCCGCCACGAGTTCATCGATCACCCGCAGACGCGCGCGCTCGGGATGCGCACTGAAATCGACGACCCCGCTCTCGGCCGCATGATTCAGATGGGACTGCCGGTGTTCCTGAGCGACACTCCCGGCGAAATCACGGGCCCTGCGCCCAAGGCCGGCGACGATCGCGCGGCGCTGCAATGGCTTGCAGAGCCAAGGCGCGACACCTCGCCGGAAAAGGACCTGCGCACGGCGCAACGGGCGCCACTCGATGGAGTCACCGTGCTCGACTTCGCCAGCTACATCGCGGGTTCGTACGGCCCGATGATACTCGCGCAACTCGGCGCCAAGGTCATCAAGATCGAGAGCTTGGAGGGCGATTCGTTTCGCCATTTCGGTTTCGGCTTCCTCGGCTGGAACCAGGGCAAGCGCGGCATCTCCGTCAATCTTGCGACCGGGGAAGGCCGCGAAATCATCCATGGGCTCGCCGACAAGGCCGACATCGTGGTCGAGAATCTGCGGCCGGGCCGGATGCGCAAGTTCGGCTTCGATTACGAAAGCCTGGCGGCGCGCAACCCGCGCATCATCTATATGTCGATCAACGGGTTCGGAAATCGCGGACCCGAGCACAACCAGCCCGGCTTCGATCCGCTGTTGCAGGCGCGTTCGGGCGCGATGGCGGCGCAGGGCGGCCACCGCGGGCATCCGGTGTACCTGACTTGCGCAATTTGCGACTACGGCGCCGCGATGCTCTCCGCGTTTGGATGCGTGCTCGCGCTGCGTGCGCGCGAACGTACCGGACGCGGCCAGTTGTGCGAGACCTCGCTGTTGCAAGCCGCGATGGCTTTTCAAGCCGGCGAGTTCTCGTTCTATCCGGGCAGGCCGGACATGGAAAATGGCGGCGCCGAGAATCGCGGGCGCTCGGCGCTTTCGCGCGCCTACGGTTGCCGCGGCGGCGAATGGCTATTCATCTCGCTGACCGATGAGACCCAATGGAAGGCGCTGCTGACTATTGCGTCCGGGTTGCCGAATATTAACTGGGACGCGGCCGCGGCGGAACCCAACGAGGGCTCGCTCGCGATGGCGCTTGCGGAACATTTTGCGAAGCTCGATCGCGACGACGCACTCGCAGCGTTGAAGAAATTTGCCATCCCGGCTACGCGGGTAAATCATTTGGGCGAATTGTTCGACGATCCGCAGGTCCTCGCCAACGGCCTGATCGCCGAGCTGTCTCATTCGCAATGGGGCCGCGTGAAGCAAACCGGTATGCTGACGAAGTTTTCCGCGGCCCCCGCCACCATCGACCGCGCCGCTCCGATGCTGGGCGAGCATACCGGCGAGATCCTCCGCGAGTACCTCGGTTACTCGGCCGGCCGAATCGCCGCGTTGCGCGCCGCCGGCGTCGTCAAGTGATCGATGGATCCTGAGGCGGCAGCCGTTATCAATCCGCATCTGCTCGCGCGCGAGGAGCTGCTCTGGTGCGGACGCCCGCGTGATACCAGCGCTCTTCGATGGCGCGCGGGCGCGATTATACTGGTTGCAATCGCCGCGCTGGTGATGCGTTCGATCCCGCTCGACTCCGGTCTTGCCGAGCGTGCTGACACCAATTCAATTCTGCTGGCGGTGCTGGTCGGAATTCTGATCGCCGAAGCGATCGTCTTCCACGCCTATCTGTCGAAGACGTTTTACGGCGTCACCAATCAACGCGTGATCATCGTCTCTGGACTGGGAGAGCCGCAGATGGTGGCGGTTCTGCTTGACCGGCTCAACGCTGCGCAACTCCGCATCCGGCGCATCTACCGCGATATAGAATTGCGCGCTCCCAGCGAAGAGCTATTTCAATTGCGGCATCTGCCGTTCACGAACCCGTCCGTCCCGCCCGATTGGATCGGATGGCCCGAGTGCTACCGTCTAATCGCGCTTGAAGACGCACGCCGCGTGTGCGACTTGATAGTCGAATCCACCAAAAAACTGAAATAGTCCGAATCGGAGAGACACCATGCCACTGGTTACCAGCGAAAGCGAAACCGCCCGCTCCCACGCCGGCCGCCTCACGGCAGCAGGAAGGCAGTGTGCAGGCCGCGCGCCGCTTTCAGCGAGCCCGTCGGCGTGAAGGTATTGGTGGCGGGATTGAACAGTTCCGCTTCCTTCAACTCGGTCGCCGTGCCGTTCGGCTTCTTCGATCCGAGTCCGCCCGCGATCAGCACCTGGCCCTCAAGTGGACCGCTGGTGAAGAGCGTTGCGGTATGCCCGCCGCGTCCCATTTTCATTGAGGCCTTACAGCCGCCGGTGGTGGCCGTCCCGTTGATGCAGGTGAAGGTCTGAGCAACCGGATCGAAAAGCTCGGCGGTGTTCTGGTTGGCCCCAAACAGAGCCATCAGCTTGTCGCCCGAGACCGTCGGGCCGAACGCGCTAAACCCTCCCGCAACCAGGACCTTCCCGTTGCCAAGCACGGTGGCGGTATGGAACGCGCGCGCGTTGTTCATGCTGCTGGCGGTGAAATTAAACACCTTGCCGATCGGGTCATAGGCTTCCACGTACAGACTGGCCGAGAGGCCCGAACTGCCGCCAGTAAACCCGCCGGCGATTAGCACCTGCCCCGCCAGCGTGCCGGCGTCCAGCAATAGCCGCCGCGTGCGCGCCCAGCGGTTCGACCATTGTGCCGGTTGCAGTGAAGGTGTTCGCAACCGGATCGTAAATGTCGGCGCTATTGGTCAGGTCGCCGGCATTGTCGGTCGCGCCGCCGGCGATCAGCACGGTGTTGTCGCCCAGCAGCGTCGCGCTGTGCAACGCGCGCGGCGAACTCATGTTGTTGAGCGTCGCCGTGGTCATCCCCGTCGCGGGATCGAAGACCTCGGCCGTGTTGGTGGGGATGCCGGCCGAGTCAGTGCCGCCGGCGATCAGGACTTTCCCCGACGGCAGCGCGGTCGCGGTCGCGCCAACCCTGGCAGTCAGCAAAGGCGCGCTGGCCGCAGTGAATTTCCCGGTCGCGGGATCGAATATCTCAAGCTGGGTGGTGGCATCGCCGGTGATGGTGTTGCTGACGGTCTTCTTGGTGAACTTTGATTTGCCGCCGAAGCCGCCGGCCACGAGTATCTCGTTATGCGGGACGCCGGAGACGAGCAGCGCGCCCACGCCCAAGCCCTCGCCAAGCGGCATCGAACCAAGTTTGCTGAACTTTTTGGTTGCCGGATCGAAGAACTCGGCGCTTGCCGTGGATTTGTTCCCCTTGGACCAGCCGCCGACCAGGACCACATCGCCCGACACCGGCAGCTTCGCGGTCGCGGAAAGCTCGGCGTCGTCTTCCGCGGCAGCATCACTGAGGTCCGAGGACGCGTCCGGCGCCATCAGCAAATCCGCGGGACTTCCTGGCAGTGGCGGATCGCACGCGCTCGTCACGGCCATCGCGCACAGCGCCAATGCCAGGGTGGCAACCCGCATTCGTCCGAAACATGGCTCACTATAGTTCGACATCGACTTCCCTCCCGCGCGAAAATGCCGCCCAGTCCGCGGCGGGCGCAAAAATTAGCAAATTTGCCGCGCTAATAATATGAATCAGAATATCTGCCGTTCACGAACCCTTCCGTCCCGCCCGATTGGATCGGATGGCCCGAGTGCTACCGGCTAATCGCGCTTGAAGACGCCCGCCGCGTGTGCGACTTGATAGTCGAATCGGCGCACAAACTGGAATAGCCCGAATCGGAGAGACACCATGCCACTGGTTACCAGCGAAACCGTCAAACAGGTAATGCGCGATCTGTACGGCTACGAAATCTCCGACGCCGACGCCGATGCAATCGCGCACAGTGCGGGCGCGATGCTCACGCTCGCCGGGCACTTGCCGTCGATCGGCCTTGCCGGGATCGAGCCGCCCTTCGGCTATCCGGTGCTGTTGGCCGAAGCGGCCCGCCTTGCCAAAGCCGGGTCGTAACACCCGCTTCAATACTCACTTCGAGGATTTATTCCGATGTCGATTCCATTTCAGGAACTACTCGAATTCGATGTAGCTACGCTGTCCGGCAAGCTGCGCGCGCGCGACATTTCACCGGTCGAGCTGACCGAGGCGTACCTCGGCCGAATCGAGCAAACCGACGGATCGCTTCGCGCCTATATCACCGTCACCGATACGATCGCGCGCAAGGCGGCGAAAAAAGCCGAGGCCGAAATCGCCGCCGGAAAATGGCGGGGACCATTCCATGGCGTTCCGATCGCGCTCAAGGATCTCGTCTACACCAAGGGGATTCGCACCACCGGCGGCTCGAAAATCCTCGCCGATTTCAAACCCGACCACGACGCGACCGTGTGGACGCGGCTCAAGCGCGCCGGCGCCGTGCTGCTCGGCAAACTCAACCAGCACGAGTTCGCATATGGAATCACGTCGTCGAATCCGCACTGGGGAATCGTCCGCAATCCGTACGCGCTCGACCGAATTCCCGGCGGCTCGAGCGGCGGCTCGGCCGCTGCGATCGTCGCGCGCAGCGCCGCCGCCACCATCGGCACCGACACCGGCGGCTCGATTCGGATTCCCGCCGCGCTTTGCGGATGCGTCGGGCTGAAGCCGACCTGGAGCCGCGTCAGCCGCTACGGCGTCATCCCGCTGGCCTACACGCTCGATCACGTCGGCCCGATCACGCGCACGGTTCGCGACGCCGCGATGATGCTGCAGATAATCGCGGGCGCCGACCGCAACGATTCCACCGCCAGCCGCCAGCCGGTGCCCGATTTCTCAGCCGGTCTCGACGGCCAGATCTCCGGCATGCGCATCGGCGTGATTCGCGAACTTAACGACGGACTGAGCGACGACGTCGCGCACTCGTTCAATGCCGCGCTCGAGACGCTGCGATCGCTCGGCGCGGCCGTTGACCACGTGACGATTCCCTCGCTCCCGGCGGCCGGCATCATGAACGCCGTCATCACCTGGGCCGAGGCGCTCGAGATTCACGAAGAGTGGATGCGCACGCGTCCCCAGGACTACGGCGACGACGTTCGCCGCATACTCGAGATCGGAATGATGACGACCGCCACCAGCTACATCCGCGCCCAGCGCGCCCGTGCGCGCACCCTGGCCGAGTCGATCGCGGTGCTGGCCGATCACGACGTGCTGGTCGCACCGGCCAGTGCGATCGTCGCGCCCAAAATCGGCGCTACTCAAATCCTGGAAGCGCGCGAAGACCGGGTGGATGTCGTCGCGGCGATTCTGCGCTTCACCCAGCCTTTCAATTCGACCGGTCAACCCGTGATCGCCATTCCCACCGGCCTTTCGCCTGACGGACTGCCGATTGCGATGCAGGTAATCGGCCGTCCGTTCGGAGAGCCGGAAATAATTCGCGTGGCCGCCGCTTATGAGAGCGCGCGCGGTGCGCTCGCACCACCGCCGGAAATTGCGTAGCACAACGGAAGGATTTCAGTATTTCACTATTTCACTGGCTCGCGCGGCGATTACAGTTCGAGATCGACGGTCACGAAATCGTGATCGGAGGCGCGGCGGCGCAGAATCGAAGCCCGCGGCGTGACCACCGCCGCGGTTCCCGCGATCGGACGAAGCTCGCGGACCGCGAGCCAATCAAGTTTTGGCCTCATCCATATCGGAATCAGTCCGGAAAAAGTGAAAGTCGCGCGATTGGCCACGTTGACGCCCTCGATCTCGAGTCCGCGCTCTCGTAGATGATCGAACAAGGGCTCGTAGGCCTGGGGCGCGCGGAACCTGTGCGGATTGGCGATCATTTTCCACGCCGTTGCCAATATCAATGCCCGGCTCGACAGCTCGGTGGTCGTCGTATTCAGGTCGCCGCCGAAAATCGCGCGGCCCGCCGCTGGGAACGATTCCAGGTAGGAAGCCATCTGCCGCGCGCGCTCGGCGGGCGTGCAGCGGCTGTGCAGATGCGCGACGCCGACGGTTAACTCCTCGCCACCGAATTTCACTCGGGTCAGCAATCCCGTATGCGTGCCGACGCGCGACCAGTCGCCGCATGCGCCTGGGCCACGCCATGGGAGTGGGCGGCTTATGCATCGCGACAGCGGCCACCTGCTCGAAGGGCACGGCGCTCAGGATCGCATTTCCCGCGTACGAGACGATTTCGCTTTCGATCCCCGGGGGCCTCAGACCGAACTCGTGAACATACGCGCAGCTCATCTCGAGCGCCTCGGCGAGGTCCGTCGCAAGGTCACGGCCTGGCCTGCGCCTGATTCCCGTATTGACCTCGCATAGCAGGATCACATCGGCGTCCTTTAGCGGCGGACGCTTGAGACATGCCGCGATTTCGTGGAGCTTTCGCCCGCCTGCCGCGTTGAGCAGCACAACTCGCAGCCGCGCATCCGGCCGGCGGCGCGTCGCACGGTTCACCACGATTGGCGGGAAATACGGCGTCGGATTTGCGCCAGCCGCGGTAAGGTCGCGCACGTCGCGGTCCATCGCCCGAGCTAGTCGGCCAATTCCTTTTGAAGATCCTTGAACGTCGTAATCGGCGGTGTGCAGGTGTGGTCGCGGCATACGTAAGCGGTCACATGACCGTCGATTTGGCGCTTGCCGCGCACCTGCTCGGGGATGAAGCCAGTCTGGGCGTCGGCATTGGCATTGTCCGGATCGAAAACGAAGATCGCAAGATTCGGAACGTAGATGAGGCCGAGCCGCTCCGTCCATTCGATCAGCTCGGGAGAGTTGCGGCTGCCGACGATCACCACTTCGGTCGGCCCGCGCTGGTAAAGCTCAACCGCTTCGAGCATGTGAGAGAACCCGAACGGCTGCTTCTCGATAAATTCGCGAAACAGCTTGAGCGTCCGCTCCGCCTCGACCCGGTAGCGCTCCTCGCCGGTGTAGCCGTGCAGCCTGAGCATCGCCATCACGGCCGCGCTGTTGCCCGACGGCGTCGAGCCGTCGAAAGCCGCCTTGGAGCGGGTGATCAGCGCTTCGTGATCGTCCGAGGTGAAAAAGAATCCACCCTTTTCCTTGTCGATAAACCGCTCGAGGATCACGCCGGCGAGCGTCCGCGCGTGCGCCAGGTATTTCGCGTCGAGCGACGCTTCGTACACGTCGAGCATCGCGCCCGCCAACTGCGCATAGTCTTCGAGGTAGGCGTTGTGCCGCGCGACCCCGTCCTTGAACGAGCGCTTGAGCGCGCGCCCATCCCACATCGACGCCATCATGAAATCGGCCGCGCGCTGGGCCGCTTCGAGGTACCGCCGCTCGTGCAGCGCGCGATATCCCTGCGCAAACGCGCCGATCATCATCGCATTCCACGCCACCAGAATCTTTTCGTCGCGGCCCGGCTTCACCCTTTGTTCGCGAGCCGCGAACAGTTTGTCGCGAATCTCGCGAATCTTCGACGCCATCTCGTCTTCCGAAACCTTGAACATCCGCGCGGCGTCGGCCAGCTCGATCGTGCGATGCGGAATATTCGCGCCATCGAAATTGCCTTCGATCGTGATGTCGAAATAGCGCTGGGCTATCGCGCCGAGCTCGGGACCCAGGACGGCGTCGGCCTGCTCCGGCGTCCAGATGAAATACTTTCCTTCTTCGCCCTCGCTGTCCGCATCCTGCGCGGCGTAAAAGCCGCCCTCGGGACTTGTCATCTCGCGCAAAACGTAATCGAAAATTTCGCGCGCCACGCCGAGAAACTCCGGCTCATTCAGCGCGCGGCCGGCGTCGAGGTACAGCCGCGCCAGCAGCGCGTTGTCGTAGAGCATTTTTTCGAAGTGCGGCACCAGCCATCGCTCGTCGACGCTGTAGCGATGGAATCCGCCGCCGATCTGGTCGTAGATTCCGCCGCGCGCCATCTTCGAAAGCGTGTGCCGAACCATCTCGGCCATCGCCTCGTCGCCGTCGGCCGCGTGCACGCGAAGAAACAGCGAGAACACGAAAGTGTTGGGAAATTTCGGCGCCTGGCCCAGTCCGCCGTTGATGCTGTCGTAGTGCGCGGCGAGCGCGCGCGCCGATTCCGCCGCCAGTCCCGGCTTTAAGTCGCCGCCGGTGGGCACATAGTTGGTGAGCGCGCCGAGCGCCTCGGTCAGCTTTTCGAGATTGTTGGTGACTTCCTTGGCGCCATCGCGATACGCGTGCGAAACCGCGGCCAGGATCCGCGGAAATCCGGGCATCCCATGACGATCTTCGGGCGGGTAGTAGGTCCCGCCGAAAAACGGCCGTCCGTCCGGCGCCAGGAACATCGTCAGCGGCCACCCGCCGCGCCCCGTGATCAGCTGCACCGCATCCATGTAAATCTGATCGAGGTCGGGCCGCTCTTCGCGATCGACCTTGATCGCAATGAAGTTCTCGTTGATCAGGTGCGCGATCGCGTCGTTCTCGAAAGACTCCCGCTCCATCACGTGGCACCAGTGACAGGCCGAGTAGCCAATCGACAGCATGATCGGCTTGTTCTCCGCCTTCGCCCGCGCAAGCGCGTCCGGACCCCACGCATACCAATCGACCGGATTGTACGCGTGCTGGCGCAGGTACGGACTTTGTTCGTTGATTAACCGGTTCGGCTTGCGGCCGGAATGACTTTCGGGATTGTTGGCCTGGCTCATGTATCTGGCTTCATCCTATCTCCCTCGCCGCGCGCTGTCATTCGGGGCGAGTCAGCGTATGGCAGAGCAGCGCGCGCGCCAGTTACAATCCGCTGCTATGACCTCCGCTTCCGCATCACGCGAGTGCGCCGCATCGCAGCGCGCCGCCGGCAACGACAACGATTCGCGATTTCGCCTGCGCGCCGGATGCGTCCTCATTCTCGCCGCGATTCTCTTCTTCGCCCGCCTCGGTGCGCGAGCGCTGTGGTCCTCGGAATTCCGATGGGCTGAAATCGTGCGCGAGATGCTGGTGACGCACAACTACTTCTGGCCGACGATCAACGGTCACGTCTATTACGACAAGCCGCTCGGCTCCTACTGGCTCGTAATTTTTTCGACACCCTTCACTGGCGGCCTCAACGAGGCCGCCACGCGCCTGCCCTGCGCGATAGCTGGCCTGCTGGCAGTGGCGATACTGATGTTGCTCGTGCGACGCCTCTACGACGCTCGCACCGCGATCCTCGGCGGCGTCGTCCTCGCGACCAGCTTCAGCTTCGTATTCTTTTCGCGCAACGCAAGCGCCGACGTCGAAACGCTCACCGGCGAACTGGCCGCACTGCTGCTCTTCAATCACTACGAAGAGCGCGGCGGCGGATTGTGGGTCGTCGGCCTATGGCTGATCATGGCGGCGACTTCGCTCACCAAAGGTCTGCTCGGATTCGCGCTGCCGCTATTGGTGATTGGAGTCTATTCATGCCTGCGCGACGGAGTTGTCCCGTTTTTTGAGGCGATATTCCGTGGCCCTCTGATCGATCGGATACGATGGCTCGTCGAGCGCAATCGATGGTTCTTCAACTGGTACACTGTCGTCGGTATCGCGCTGGGCGGGTTGGTTTACGGGCTGCCCTTCCAAATCTCGTCGCGCCTGATGGGCTCGGAAAAGGGCCTCAGGATGGTGTATCGCGAGAACGTGGTGCGGTTTTTCCACCCGTTCGACCATCGCGGGCCTATCTACTTATATGTCTACGTCATCTTCGCCCTGATGGCTCCGTGGTCGGCACTGTTGCCCGCGGCGCTGGTGGAAACGCACAGCCTGCGCCGCGGCGGCGCCGAGCCTGCTCGCGCGGATCGATTTGCGTTGGTTTATTTCTGGGCGACGTTCATATTTTTCACTGTCTCGGGATCGCGCCGCAGCTACTACATCCTGCCGATTCTGCCCGCCGCCGCGATCCTGGTCGCCAGAACGCTCGCGTATCCCAGCGGAAGCGAATTACGCTCGATGATCGCCCGGCGTCTGCTGACCATCGGCTACGCGATCGTCGCGTTGGCCGCGGTGGCCGGCATCGTTCTGCTGATTCCTGCCCGGGTGATTCTCCCGAGTCCCTACGATGCGTTCCCGGAACTGCCCGCCAAGCTCGCCTTCATCGTGTTCTGGGTCGTATCGGTCGCCGCCGTCGTGTACGCAATTCGCAAATTCAGCCCGCTCTCGCGTGGCAATATCGATGGGCGCCGTCGCGTATCTTGCGATGGTCTATATCTATATCTTCGCGATGCCTGCGGCGGAGGCTTATCGCGGTGAAAAGCCCTTCGGCTACGCAGTCCTGAACAAGATTGGCGGTTCGACCGACCGGCTCGTGCTGTTCAAGACCGAGGGGCCGCTGTTCTATCTCAATCCGCCAAAGCCAATCGCCGAGTTCGATAACAAGCAGGATTTGCAGGATGCGATCGCCAAGGGGAGCGTCCGATGGATGATTGTTCGGCGGCGCGATATGCCCAAGCTCGACACTCCCGCCACCGTCGAGCTTAGCGAGGCGTCATATCCGTGGGAGACCGACTACAATTACCGAAATAAGGTGCTGCTGGTCCGGATCGGCAAGTGACGCTTGCGATTAGTACGTTGCCGACGACGGGCACAGGAGCATCCGTCGAGATTCTTCGCCGCAGCGGCTCAGAATGACCCGATCGGTCGCTCACTTTCTCCTAACCCCTTCTAACAGGGCGAAGCCCGCATCCTCTCTTTTCACTTTTCACTGGGTGCAGGGGTCACCCCTGCCCAAGGATGTGTGAAGCCCACGGCGGGTTTCACGGTCAATTAAGTGGATTTTTCTTCCGCGCCAGTGCGCGTCACAATCGCATCGGCATGACGACGTACGTGTACTGCTGATCCGACTCCGTCCTGATAACGCCCGGGCTAACGTCATCGCTGAGCCCGAGCTCCACGGTCGAATCGGCACCCGGCGGAATTACGCCCAGCGCCTCCTGCACGTATGCGGCATTGAATCCGATCGCGAATTCTTCGCTCTTGAAATCGACGTCAAGCGACTCGCTTGCTTCGCCCGTTTCCGGACTCGTCGATGAGACCGTCAGCGTCCCGGCCGACAGCGCGAATTTGACGCCGTGATAACGCTCGCTCGAGAAAATTGCCGCGCGCTTGATTGCCGCGAACAGCAAATCCCGCTTGACCGTAATCTTGTACCTCGACTGCTTGGGGATGACGCCGCGGTAATCGGGGAATTCGCCCTCGACCAGCCGCATCGAGATTTCGGTCGCGCCGCGCTTGAGGTATGCGAGCTGACCTTCGAGGTTCAACCGCACTTCGGCGTCGCCGCCCTCGTCCAGAATCTTGCGCAGTTCCGAGAGTCCCTTTCGCGGAATGATCGCGCCGGTCTCCATCCTGAATCCCGGTACTTCGCGCTCGATCATCGCCAGCCGATGGCCGTCCGTTGCCACCATCCGCGCCGATCCCGGAGCGTTGGATTCAACGAACACGCCGCTCAGGTTGTAGCGGGCTTCATCCGGACTGACCGCGAAGATCGTCTTGTCGATCATCCCGGCCAGCACCGCAGCCGGAATCGTCAATTCAGCCTTCAGTTGTTTCTTTGCCGGCGCTGAATCCTTGCCGGCGCTCTGACTTGGCATGGCAGGGAAGCTGCGCGGGTCCAGGCCCATCATTTTGAACTTCGCCCGGCCGCACTTCAGCTCGACCCAATCGCCGTCGAGCGACGTCAGCGCGACTTCATCGCCTTCGGTCTCGCGCACGATTTCGAAAAGCTTGCGCGCGTTGAGCGTAAGGCTTTTCTCCTTGCCGGAACACGCGACCTGCGTGCGGATTCCGACTTCGAGGTCGGTGGCGCTCAAAGTCAGCGCATTTCCGTCGGGTTCGATCAGGACATGGCCGAGTATCGGAACCGTCGTGCGCCGTTCCACGATGCCCTGCACGAGTCCCAAACCGCTAAGCAGCGAAGCGCGCTCGATGGAGAGTCCCATGAATTGTTAGCCCGTCTTCCTATTCCTGGATCTTAGATCTTTAAAAAAGAATAGCAGTAATAGTAGGAGTTGTGGATTTGTTGATTGATCACGCAAGCGCCCGAAAATGAAAGCCGATCCATCGCTGAAAAGCTGTCAGCGGAAAAACGGCTGACCGACAGGGCCGGCCTTGTGCGCACCGGCCCTGTCGATATCCGATAGCCTTATGCCCACCTCGTCCACAGCCTCCTCCACATCGATTCACGCGGCATTGGCGCGAATCGACTTAAGCTCGCGCTCGATTTTCTCGATCGAGAGCCGAAATGCCGAATCGCTGGTGACGCGCCGCATGATCAGATTGTGCGCGTGAATCACCGTCGAATGGTCGCGCCCAAAATGCTCGCCGATCGTCGGAAACGAGCTGTCGGTCAGCCTGCGGCAGAGATACATCGCCACTTGACGGCAAAACGCGATGTGCTGGGTGCGCTTTTTCGACTTCAAATCCGCCAGCCGGATATGGAAAAAATCCGCAACCGTCTTCTGGATCGATTCGACGTCGGGCTTCGCGTCGGGATTTCGAATCAGATCCTGCAGCGCCTGCCGCGCGAAGTCCACGGTGATTGCTGATTGGTTGATAGAGGCCAGCGCCGCCAGCCGCGTCAGGCATCCCTCGAGCTCGCGCACGTTCGACGAGACGCTCTGCGCGATATACATCGCGACTTCCGGCGCCAGCCGCAGATTATCGAGCACTGCCTTTTTCTGCACGATCGCCACGCGCGTCTCGAGGTCGGGTGGGGCGATATCGGCGATCAATCCCGACTCGAACCGATTGCGCAGCCGGTCCTCGAGCCCGGGGATTTCGCGGGGAACTTTGTCCGAAGTCAGGATGATCTGATGCCGCTCGGCGTGAAGCGCGTTGAAAGTATGGAAGAATTCCTCCTGGGTGCGCTCGCGGCCGGCCAGGAACTGCACGTCGTCGAGGATCAACGTATCGACCCGGCGAAATTTCTCGCGGAACTCGTCCATCTTGTCGCGGCGCAGCGAATTGATCATCTCGTTCATGAAAATTTCGGCCGGCATGAACAACACTTTCCTCGGCCGATCGCCGCTGGCCCAGATATGGTGCCCGATTGCGGTCACCAAATGAGTCTTGCCCAGGCCCACCCCGCCATAAATGAACAGCGGATTGTATTTCTCGCCCGGCTGGTTGGCGACCGCCTGCGCCGCGGCATGCGCGAACTGATTGGCCGATCCGACCACGAACTCCGCGAAACTGTAGCGCGAGTTCAGGCACGGATGCCGATCTCCACGCGGCGCGGCTGCCGCAGTCGCACGATTCGCCGCGGTCGCCTTGCCGTTCCCATTGCCATTGGCATGGCCGTTGCCACTGGCATGGCCATTGCCGTTGGCATGACCACCGGTATGGCCATTGGCTGGGCGTTGCTGCGGTGTCGCCACGGCAGCATTTTCGCCGAGAGTCAGCCGCACCTGCATTTCCTCGCCTGCCTCGGCCGACAGCGCTGAGCGCATCAGGCTCAGGTAACGTTCGTTGATCCAATCGCGGAAAAACCGATTGGGCGCCTCGATTGTGACGGTCGATCCTTGATGAGCGACAAAATTGAGAGGTCCAATCCACGTCTCATAGCCGACCTGACCCAGCTCATCGCGGATGCGGTCAGCGGCCCTTTGCCACAAACCATTCATATCGTCTCCCCCTGCCAAACCCGGACCGCCCACCACGCTCCGGGACTAGCGCGCGGCATCAAATGCCACGCGAATTACGCACAAGCTTATCCACATCTGTGGATAAGCCCCAATTTCCCTTGTTGCAGCCGACAATTTGACGGCACTCCACGCCGGACTATCAACTTGTCCGGGTTACGATCGGTTCTGTTGGGCTTAAAAGTTTGACCGAGAATGCGAGCGATATACACGCGCTTCAAAGCCATATCCAACGCGCCGCGAATGAACCCTTGAGCGGAAAATGGTTCTTCAAAACAGGAAGTGTGCGGCCAAGTGAACGTGATAAACTTATTTCGCGATGAGGACAAGCGCGGAAAAAATTTTGCCGCTATGCGGGCGGATTGAAAAGGAAATTTCGCGTCGCGAGTGATCGCGCGCCGCGTGCGCGAAATTTCGCGCCGATCGCGCGATCGCGCAAATCCGCTCTGGAAGCCATCGTGCGCGATCGCAATTTTTCGCGTCGCGGCGCAATTCGGTCTCGTTCTGACGCGTGCAACGAATTTTTCTTCGCGATCGCAAAATATTTTTTTGATCGCGCCGGATCTTCAGGAGAATTGCGATGACATCCCGCAAAAAATCAGATGAACTCTTCAATCGCGCCAGTGTTAAGATTCCTGGTGCGGTGAATTCTCCCGTTCGCGCGTGGAAGGCCGTCGGCGCGATGCCAATTTTTATCGAAAGTGGCAGCGGTGCTACCTTGATTGACGCCGACGGCAACACTTTTCTCGACTACGTTTGCTCCTACGGCCCCGCGATCCTCGGACATGCCCATCCGCGCGTCACCCAAGCCATCGCCGAGCAGGCGCGGCTCGGTCTGGGCTTCGGCGCGCCGACGCGCCTGGAGGTCGAGCTGGCGGAATTGATCTCATCGGCGATCAAATGCGCACAAAAAGTCCGGCTCGTCAGTTCGGGAACGGAAGCCGGCCTCACCGCGCTCAGGATCGCGCGCGCGGCGACCGGGCGTCCGAACATAATAAAGTTTGACGGATGCTATCACGGGCATAGCGACTCGATGCTGGTGCGCGCCGGTTCCGGCGGGATGACTCTTGGTCAACCCGACAGCGCCGGCGTTCCATCGGCGCTTGCCGCGATGACGATGGTTGCGCGATATAACTCGATTGAGACAGTCGAAGGTTTATTCCGCGCCGCGCCTGACAAAATCGCCGCCGTGATCGTCGAGCCGGTCGCCGCCAACATGGGCGTCGTAAATCCCGACCCCGGCTCGCTGAAAGCTCTGGCCGAAATCGCGCACGACAACGGCGCTCTTCTGATCTGTGACGAGGTTATATCCGGGTTCAGGCTCTGCTTCGGATCGGTTGCTGAAAGTATGGGCATCGCGCCCGACCTCATCATGCTCGGGAAAATAATTGGCGGCGGGATGCCGGTGGGGGCAGTCGCCGGCCCGGCTGAGATCATGGACTTGCTCGCACCGATTGGTCCGGTCTATCAGGCGGGAACGCTGTCGGGAAATCCGGTTTCTGTTCGCGCCGGGCTCGAAACGCTTCGCATTCTCAGGGAAACCAATCCGTACGCCGCGCTCGACGCCGCCGGCGCGCGCCTTGAAGCCGGACTGCGCGACGCGGTGAAGCAGCTGAGCAAAAAATGGCGGGTCGGGATGCGTCAATCGAGCAGGATCGTTGCTGACGATGTTCATCGGTCCAGAGCGCGTACGCGACGCCGACGAGGCTCGCACCTGCGATTCCGCGAAAGTTCGCGAGCTTCTTCCACGGGATGCTGGATCGCGGGATAAATATACCGCCGTCGCAGTTCGAGGCCATGTTCATCTCCACCGCGCATACCAATGCCGACCTCGACCGCACGATTGCCGCCGCTCACGAATCTCTTTGCGATCTCGCCCGAGGGGATTCTTAAGACCGGAATGGCGCTAAGCACCGGCAGCATGATGCGGTTTGCCGCGATCGGCTTCGAGTTCGCGTGGCCAATGATCGCGGGCGCAATTATCGGGCATTACCTTGACCTTTACTTTCGCACTGACCCCTGGCTCACCCTCGTGATGCTCCTGCTCGGAGTCTTCATCGGCTTCTACCGGCTGATCCAGGAACTCGCTCTCTTTCAGCGCGAGAACCGGGAGTCTTGATTTCATGCTCTCGGGCTCAATGCCGACGATTTGGTCGATCCAGCGCACCAACATGGTGCTGGTCGTGGTCAGCGCCGCGATTCTCGCTTTGTTCGCCTCGAAGTCCGCGGCGGTGGGATGCGTCCTGGGTGGCGCAGTCGTGATCGCGAATTTATGGATCTTGTCGGCGCTCGGCGGCCTTGTCCTGGCTGCGTCCGGCGCCGGAATTTCCGGCATGGCCGCCAAGTTAGGCGCGCTTGCGATTCCGCTGAAGCTGCTGATCGTCGTCGGCCTGGTCTATCTTGTTTTCACCCGCGCGCGAGTTGACGGGATGGGCTTTGGGGTCGGCGTCTTGACTCAGATGGCTGCTATCATTATTGAAACCGGGCGGGCTTCGGTTCGCGGCACGGCCTGAATCGGCGGCGGCGGAGAAATCTAATTGCAAAAGTCGGTAAACTTCCTCGAACTGATCGGCGGCGGTAGGATCCCCGAGGTCCTCATCGGCACCTGGATCGTGATGGGCATCCTCATCGTCTTTGGATTGTTCGCGCGAGCCTCGATTGCCCGCGCCGCCGACCCCGCAATCCCCGACGAAGGGATCACAATCCGCTCGATCTCCGAGATGATCGTCGAATGGCTCGACGGTTTCGTCAGCGAAGTCACCGAGATGCACGGCTCGCGCGCGATGGTTCCCTTCTTCGGATGCATCTTCATGTTCATCCTGTTTGCCAACTTCTTCGGATTGATCCCGGGGATGGAGCCTCCGACCGGCGACTCCGACCTGACCTTTGCGCTCGGCATCGTCTGCTTCGGCTATTACATCTACCAGGGCTTCGCCTCGAAGGGCGTCTGGTATCTGAAAAGTTTTCTCGGCCCGTTCCTGCCGTTGGCGGTGCTGATGCTGCCAATCGAGTTGGCCGATAATCTGTTCCGCCCGTTTTCGCTCGGCATTCGTCTTTATGCCAACATGTTTGCCGACCATACCGTGCTCAGCATTTTCACCGGGCTGCTGCCGCATCTGATCGTACCACTGGCGTTCTATGCGCTCGGCTCGATCGTATGCGTGATCCAGGCGATTATCTTCGTGGTTCTTTCGATGACTTACGTTCGACTAGCCGCGAGTCACGAACATTAGCAAAAGATTTTCCGCGCCAGGGATTCCGCCCGGAATTTGCGGTGGTAGAGGAAGAGATGTGGCCGGCTGCGGCACCCGGGGCGCGAGAAAAAGAAGGAGGATCGACAGATGTTACGACGGATTGGAACTGTAATGACGATGGCCGGGATGGCCATCCTCGCATCGCCGTTGCTGGCGATGGCGCAGGAGGCGGCGACGGCGGCAGGCTCAGGCGCACCGCTTCGCGGCGGCTTGATCGCGATCGCCGCGAACTTCGGCATCGGGATCGCGGCGTTCGGCAGCGCGCTCGCGCAGGGCCGGTTGGGGGCGTCGGCGATGGAGTCCATCGGGCGCAACCCGAACAGCGCCGGCGCGATCTTCACGCCGATGATCATAGGGCTGGCGTTCATCGAAGCGCTGACCCTGTACGCGCTCGTGATCGCAATCTTCTTGCAGGCGAAGATTTAGCGATTACGGACTTAAGACAATGTCTTAGTGACAGCGGGGCCCGACCGGGCCCCGTTTCTTCTTTTGTGTGCTAACTGCGGCGCTTGGCGCCCTGCAAAATGTCGAACGGAGCGCGGCTTTTCTCCCGCTTCAACAACACGTACGTCGCACCCGCGCCGCCGTCTGTCGGCCGCGCGCTCGTGAATGCCAACACGTGCCCGCCTATCGCGCCATGCGACAGCCATCCGGCCGACGCGTGCTTGAGCACAGAATGCCCGCCGGGAGATCGCAGTCCCCGTCCATGCACGACCAGCACGGTGCGCAGCCCCTTGCGAACCGAGGCGATGATGAACTCCTTGAGCGCTTCCTTGGCAGCGCCCTGGATCATGCCGTGCATGTCGAAATGCGCCTGCACGGCGAACTCGCCACGGCGAAGCTGCGACACGAGCCGCGGGTCCAGTCCGACGCGGTATCCCTCGAGGTATTCGTCCGACTCGGTGATATCGAAGGGCGCCTGTCCCGATACCAGGTCCGACAATTGCGCGATTACCTCCGCGTCCTCATCGACGATCGTGTGAGTCACCGGCGGTTCGAGCGGTATCCGCGACCTGCGATTGCCTTTGCTACTCAGCGGGCGCACGCCCTCGAGCGCGCGGCGGAGGAAAGACTCGTCGTCGAGCAACTCGTCATACAAGTCATCGGCGGCTTGCGCGGGTTTTTCGACGACCGGCGCCGCCGGCGTCGCGGCCTTGGACTTGATCGGCGGGGGCGATGGCGGCGCCTCTCGCCCGGCGAGCATTTTCTTCAGGTCTTTGAATGGCGACGAAAAGACCCGCTCGGGCGCCGGTGTCGCCTTTCGTTCGCCGCCACGTTCGTCATTCTGGCGGCCATGCTTTCGCTTTTTTGCCATCGGAGGGGATCGTAGCTCCCGGACAGGTGCACGAGCAGACAGACTACGCCGGAGACGCGATGCGGTTCAAACCGCGGAAGCGATCTGAAGCGATCGGACGGGAAAATCGTCTGCCTTTAATGATGCGCGTTCGGCGCGCATCGACTAGACTTGCCGGCGTGTCGCGAACCACTCCGAAGTTGCCTGACGTGAGGACCCCCATATGCGTCGTGTCATTGTAATCGCCGCCGCAATTGTCGGAGCCGCCGTGATTTTCGCCGGCGCGATCCTCTTCTATGCCGCGACCAACCTTAACTCGATCATTGCCGAGCGTCGCCAGACCATCCTCGACAAGGTCAGCGTCGCGCTCGGTCGCAATGTTCACGTCGACGACATCAAAGTGACTCTCGGCTGGGGAATCCTCGCCGACGTGACCGGGGTCCGGGTGGCAGACGACCCCGACATCTCGAAAAAGCCGTTCATCGAGGCGAGCAACGTTTACACCCGGCTGGAACTGATGCCGCTGCTGGCGCGCCGGATCGAAGTCACCGAAGTCGTGCTCGACAAGCCGGTGATCCGAATCGTTCAGACCCGCGACGGCACTCTCAACGTCTCCACGCTCGGCAGGAAAAAAATCGTCACCGAAGAGGAGTCGGGCGAGGGCAAGCGCAAGAAAGGCGGGGGCATGATCGGAGGCTCGCCGATGGCCGAATCGGGCCGGGCGCCTTCGACGCTGGGCTCGCTGTTCGTGCGGAATTTCACGGTCAATGGCGGCACTTTGGAATTTGAGACGGAGGGTGCGCCGCAAGCCGTCACCGTCAACGCGATCGACCTCAAGGTCCGCGATTTCGGCTTTCAGGCGCCCTTCACCGTCGCGCTCACCTTCGCCGCGCTCGCCGACCAGGCAAACTTCGATCTTTCCGCGACGATTGGGCCCCTAATCAACAAGGGCGCCATCGACATCGACGCGATTCCGCTGTCGGGCACGGCCAAGGTCGGCCCGATTCTGCTGACGCAGCTCGAAACGATCCCGATGCTTGCGAAAGCCATCCCGCCGAAGCTTTCGATTTCCGGCCCGTTCAGCCTCGACGCCTCGGCCGACGGCACTGTTCAATCGATCAAGTTCAACGTCTCGAGCGATTTGAGCGCGCCCGCAATCGCCTTCGGCGACACGTTTAACAAGCCCGCCGACCTGCCGCTCAAGATTTCCGCCGAAGGTACGCGGACCGGCTCTGCGGTCGGCGTGACGCTCGCCAACGTCACTCTCGGCGGCCTCGAAGCGAAGGCGACCAACATTAAAGTCGGCGGCGGCGCGACCGCGGCCCGCATCGATACCAACAACTTCGATATCGCTTCGATCGCGAAGATGATCCCGGCTCTCGGCAAATACAGCCTCGAGGGCAAGACCGAGATTCATACCGACGCGACGCTTGAGCGCGGCAAGGCTGTCGGCGGACGGCACGGTCGCGCTCGCCGATGTCGGATTGTCCATCCCCGGTCAGAAAGCGCCGCCGCTGAGCCATCTCAGCGGTAACATCAAGCTCACGGGCACCAGCGCCGACATTGGCCCGCTGACATTCAACCTGGGCGCGTCTCAGGCAACGTTGAAGTCGCACGTCGATCAGTTTCAGCCATTGGTCATGAGCTATGAACTGAATGCGGCCTCGGTTCATCTGGCCGATCTCGCGCCCTCGCGGCCGCCCGACGAAGTGATCAACCAGCTTTTCGCCAAGGGCGCTGCCTCGATTGCTCCGGTGACGGGTCCGGTCGATCGATTCTGACATCACGTCGCCGTCGGGTAACCTCGCCAACGTCCCATACCAGGACCTGAAGCTGTCGCTGTCGCTTGCGGGCAAGCTCGCCCGGGTGACTGTGCTCAAGCTAAAGGCATTTTCGGGCGAAATCGCCGCGACGGGAAACACCCGGCTCGAGGCGGGCGCGCCGATGGCGGCGTCGATCAGTTTTACCAATCTCAATCTTCAGCAGGCGCTCGACGCGCAAAAGTCGAAGGCCACCGGTACTGTTCGCGGGTCGCTCGGCGGAACCATCGACGTCACCGGGAAGACCGGCAGCTTCGACGAGATGAAGCCGACGCTGAAGGGCAGCGGCAAGCTGATGCTGACCAACGGCAAGCTGGTCGGCGTCAATATCGGCGGTCAGGCGCTCAAGAAGGTGCGGAAACTGCCCGCTATCGGCGATCTGGTTCCGGATGCGGTCGTCAAGAACCATCCCGAGCTGTTCAGCAACCCCGACACCGACATCCAGCTTGCGAGTCTGAGCTTCGTGCTCGCCGGTGCGCGAATTACGTCGCACGACATCAAGGTGCAAACCGTGGATTACAATCTGCTCGGCGACGGATGGTTCGACATGGACAAGAATATCGACCTGGCGGCGCGAATCTTGCTCTCGCCGCAATTCAGCAAGGAGCTGATCGAGCAGAAGAAGGAAGTCGCGTTCATCGCGAATAAGGACGGACAAATCGACATCCCGCTGCAAATCGTCGGGCAATTGCCCAAGCCGAAGGTGCTGCCCGACGTGACGGAACTTGCGCAGCGCGCCGGAAGTCAGGCGGTCCAGGCGCAGGGTCAGAAGTACCTCGGTAAAATTTTTGGCAAGAAGGGACTTCCGGGAGGATTGGGAAAATTTCTCGGCGGCAATTCGGGTGGAAATAACGGCTCGGGCGGTAGCGGAGCGCCCGCGGGCGGGTCCACCCCCGCGCCGAATCCGCCGAATCCGCTGGATCAATTGAAAAAATTGTTCTAGCGCACGCGCGCGACGCTACAAATTCATCTGCACGATCGTCGCGCCCGCGCCGCCGTGATGCGGTTCTGCAGCCCGAAACGACGCGCAATACGGCGACGTGCCCAGGTATTCCGTCACCGCTTTCCTCAGCGCGCCCGATCCAATCCCGTGGACGATCCGCACCTCCGCGCGATTGGTCAGGAAGGCAGTGTCGAGAAATTCCTCGAGCTTGCGCAGCGCGTCGGACGTTCGCATCCCGATCAGGTTCAGCTCGTCGCGCTCGCCACGCTCGGCGCTGAAGGTGACGGTCGCCGCCTTTGGCCGCGCGGGGCGACTTTCCGGCGCGCTCACCGCCGACCTGCGCAGCCGCTCGGGCGCGACTTCGATTCTCAGCCCGCCGCGGCTGATCACAGCACGTCCCAATTCGAGCACGATCAGTTCGCCGCGAATGTCGCCTACTTCGACGCTGTCGCCCACCTTGAGCGGCGCATCGGACTGCGCCACGGCGTCGGCAGCCGGCGCCAGGCTCTCGAGTTTCGCCGCCGCCTTCGTGATGAACCCCTTCAAGTCGGTGCGTGATTTCGCCTGCGTTTTCAACTCATCCATCAGTGCCGCGCCGTCGCGCCTGAGCGCCTCGATCAGGTCCGCGACTTCGGCGCGCAGCCGCTTGCGTTCCAGCTCGGCGCGCTCGCGCGTTTTTTCAGCGCTCTGAAGCACCTCCTGCTCGATGCGCGCCAGGCTGGCTTCACGCTCGCGCAACTTTTCGGCCTGCGCATTGAGCTTGGCGCGCTCGCCGTCCAATCTTTTCAGCGCGTCGGTGAGCTCGATGCTCCCGGCGCCCATCGATTTTTCGGCCGCGCTGATTATTTCCTCGGGCAACCCGAGCCTGCGCGCGACCGCCAGCCCGTAACTCTGCCCGATCGTATGCGGCTTCAGCCGATACAACGGCGTCAGGTGGTCGGCGTCGAAATCCACGGCGGCGGCCTCGAACCCGGCTTGCGAATATGCATGGAGCTTCACCGCAGTCGAATGCGTCGCGATCGCCAGTATGCAGCGCCGCGTCCCGAGATGGTTCATCAGGCCGATTGCGAGCGCCGCGCCCTCGGCGGGGTCGGTGCCGGCGCCAGGCTCGTCGAGAATCACCAGCGCCGGCTCGACCAGCGATCTGACGATCTCCGACAAGTTTGCGATATGCCCGGAAAAGCTCGACAGGTTGGATTCGATGGACTGTTCGTCGCCGATGTCGGCGAACACGCTGCGAAAAACCGTCGCCTTGCTGCCGGCCAGCGCCGGAATCAGCATCCCCGCCTGCGCCATCAGCGACAGCAGCCCGACCGTCTTGAGCGCGACCGTTTTTCCGCCCGTGTTCGGCCCCGAGATGACGATCCCGCGCTGTCCGGCCCCGATTTTCACGTCGATCGGGATCACCTCGCGCCCGCTGGTCATCAGCAGCGGATGCCGCGCGCCGATGAAGTCGATTCCCTCGTCAACGATCTGCGGCTCGACGCATCGAAATCGCTCGGCGAAAATCGCGCGCGCGTTGAGCGCATCGAGCGCCACCATCGCGTCGAACGTCAGTTGCAGTTCCGGCGCGTATCCGCCGACCATCGCCGTCAGCCGCGCGAGGATCCGCGTTTCTTCCGCCTCAGCTTCGCGCTCGAGCATCATCAGCCGGTTGTTCAGCTCGACCGCCCACATCGGCTCGACGAACAGCGTCTCTCCCGAAACGCTGCGGTCCTGAACGATTCCTTCGAACCGTTCCGCGTAGTTCAGCTTCATCGGCAGCACGAAGCGGCGATTGCGAATCGTCACGATGTAATCGGATACGAACGGCTCCATGCCCGGCGCGCTCAGCGAGCGCAGCAGGCGCGCTTCGAGTTCGGCGCGCTCGTCGCGCAGCCTGCCGCGCAGGCGTTTCAGCTCGGGGCTCGCGTCGTCTAGGATTCCACCGTCGTCGGCCAACGCGCCGAGCATCGCGTCGGCCAATTCCTTGGGCGCGAGCAGGTTGCGCACCAGCGCCGCGACATTGGGGAAGCGCTCGACCCGTGAGCGCATAAAGCCGCCGACGTGGCGCGAGCCCACGATAAAATCGCGCACTTTCACCAGCGCTTCGCCGCCGAGGATCGCGCCCGCGCGCGCCGCCACGAGCAGGTACGGCCGCTGATCGGTGAATTCGCCGATCGGGATCGAGCCGGCATGCGATCTCAGAGCGGCCATCTCGGCCGTCGAATCAAGCCGGCGGCGCACTTCGACCGCGTCGATCGACGGGCGCAGTTCGGTGGTCGCCTCGCGCCCCGGCTCGGAGGCGCAAAACTGCGTGACGAGGTGAATCACCTTGTCGAACTCGAGCGCTTTCAGATCGCGTTCCCGCATCGCATCAGAGCCGCCCGGCTTTTTGCCTATTGGCCCGGCCCTCAGGCTAATATCTAGCCCAACTTTGGTCCGCAGGCATCACGGATTCTCAACGGGCATCAAGGACAGTCAAATGGATCGGATAGAATCCCGGCTCAACGCCAACTCCGAAGAGTTTCGCCGCAACCGCGACGCGATGGACGCGCTGGTCAAGCGCCTGCGCGACGAAATCGAGCGGGTTCGCGTGGGCGGTCCCGCTCCCGCTCGCGCGCGCCACGTCGAACGCGGCAAGCTGCTCGCGCGCGATCGCGTCAAAAAACTTCTCGACCCCGGCAGTCCGTTCCTCGAACTGTCGCCGCTGGCCGCGTTTGGGATGTACGACGGCGACTCGCCGTCGGCCAGCATCATCACCGGCATCGGCCGAATCCATGGCCGCGAGGCGGTCGTCGTCGCCAACGACGCGACCGTCAAGGGCGGCGCCTATTTTCCGATGACCGTGAAGAAGCATCTCCGCGCGCAGCAAATCGCGATCGAGAATCTGCTGCCGTGCGTTTATCTGGTCGATTCGGGCGGCGCCTTTCTGCCGATGCAGTCCGAGATTTTTCCCGATCAAGATCACTTCGGGCGCATCTTTTACAACCAGGCGCGGATGTCAGCGATCGGCCTGGCGCAGGTCGCGGTGGTGATGGGCAGTTGCACGGCCGGCGGCGCGTACGTGCCCGCGATGTGCGACGAGAACGTCATCGTCCGCGGCCAGGGCACGATCTTCCTGGCCGGTCCGCCGCTGGTGCGCGCCGCTACCGGCGAGGAGGTCAGCGCCGAGGATCTCGGCGGCGGCGACGTGCATACGCGCCTGTCCGGCGTGAGCGATCACCTGGCCGACGACGACGAGCACGCGCTCCAGATTGCGCGCGCGATCTTCGAGAATCTTGGGCACCGCACCGCCGCCGCGATCGCGCAGGACACCCCCGAGGATCCGCACTACGATCCCGCCGAGCTGTACGGCATCATCCCGGTCGATACGCGCAGGCCCTACGACGTGCGCGAGGTGATCGCGCGGCTGGTTGACGGCAGCAGGATGCATGAGTTCAAGGCGCGTTACGCCACCTCCGTCGTCACCGGCTTCGCGCGAATCTACGGCTATCCCGTCGGCATCGTCGCCAACAACGGCGTGCTGTTCAGCGAGTCCGCGCTCAAGGCCACCCACTTCATCGAACTCTGCTGCGCGCGGCGCATCCCGCTGCTCTTCCTGCAAAACATCACCGGCTTCATCGTCGGCAAGCGCTACGAACAGGGCGGCATCGCCAAGGACGGCGCCAAGATGGTCAACGCGGTCGCCAACGCGCAGGTGCCGAAGTTCACGGTGATCATCGGCGCGTCGAACGGCGCGGGAAATTACGGGATGTGCGGGCGCGCGTACTCGCCGCGATTGCTCTTCATGTGGCCCAACGCGCGGATCTCGGTGATGGGCGGCGAGCAGGCCGCCAACACGCTGCTCACGGTGAAGCTCGATCAGTTGAAACGCGAAGGCGCCACGATGACCGACGCGGAGCAAAAGGAATTCATCCGTCCCACGCTCGACAAGTACGAGATCGAGTCGAGCGTCTATTACTCGAGCGCGCGGTTATGGGACGACGGCGTGCTCGATCCGGTCGAGACGCGCGCGGCGCTGGCGCTGGGGATCGCGGCGTCGATGAACGCGCCGATTCCCGAGCACCCCGGCTTCGGCGTCTTCAGGATGTGAGACGGTCGCGGCGCTCAGCGCTTGAAAAACGAGTAGCTCCTTGGTGCGTTCTCTTTAAGGTATTTGCGCAGCGATTCGACACCCAGGTTCCGAACCGTGGTTCGCCAACCGACCGGGAACTTCTCCTCGATCCACCATTGGTTGGTAGCAAGCCTGATGTAGAGTTTGTTGTTCCCGACCTCAACGCTGCCGCGATTGCCGAAATGGTTCAAACTCAGGCCGAACTCTTCAAGCAGTTCCTGCCAGTAAACCCAGGTTAAGCGAGAGCCGGCGGCCGGTGAAGCGCCAGGAAGGTCGTAGGACTTGATTGCATAGCGCTCCATCAGTGCCTTTTGCAGGCGCCGGGCAGTCTCGACCTCTGCCTTCACGGCCCCGTTATCGATGCTGACCCTGCGCAACAGTGCGATCTTTCGCCGGGCATCTTCGACCGTCATCAAACACCCGCACCTCGGTTTGCGATACTGTAATTAGCGGCAAGGTTAGTTATAAGGCATATTGGTGTCAAGAATCCTGATGACGGATCTAAATTTTAGTGCTCCCTGGTACAACGGGCTCTATCAAGTTCGATTTGATCACAATTGGACATTTTTCTCTCCTGCCCATTGCGAATAACGCCGCAACGGCGCGGAAAATACCGCGCGCTCAGCCTTCCGGCGCAAGCATTTTGTCGGCCCGCACCAGCCGATCGAACTCCTCTCCCTTGAGCAGCTTCAACGCCACCGTGGCCTCGCGCAGCGTGATTCCTTCCGCGTGCGCCTTCTTGGCGACCTTCGCCGCGTTGTCGTAGCCGATATGCGGGCTCAGCGCCGTCACCAGCATCAGCGAATTTGCGACGTTGCGCCGGAGCTGTTCGCGATTGGGCTCGATCCCTTCGACGCAGTACTTGCTGAACGACGCGCACGAATGCGCCAGCAGCATCGTCGAATGCAAAAAATTGTGGATGATGATCGGTTTGAAAACGTTGAGCTCGAAATTCCCCTGCGAGCCGGCCATCGTGATCGCCACGTCGTTGCCGATCACCTGGATGGAGACCATCGTCATCGCCTCGCTCTGCGTCGGGTTCACCTTGCCCGGCATGATCGACGAGCCCGGCTCGTTCTCCGGCAGGATTAATTCTCCCAACCCGGTGCGCGGTCCCGAGCCCATCCAGCGGATGTCGTTGGCGATCTTCATCAGCGAAACTGCCAGCGTCTTGAGCGCTCCAGAAGCCGCCACCAGCGCATCGTGCGCCGCCAGCGCCGCAAACTTGTTCGGCGCCGACTTAAACGGCAGCCCCGTGTACGCCGCGATCTTTGCCGCCATGCGATCGGCAAACTCCCGATGCGTATTGAGCCCGGTGCCGACCGCCGTGCCGCCGATGGCCAGTTCGAGCAAGTCCGGCAGCGCCGCTTCGATTCGCTTCAAATCATAGTCGAGCTGCGCGACGTAGCCCGAGAATTCCTGCCCCAGCGTCAGCGGCACCGCATCCATCAGATGCGTGCGGCCGATCTTCACGATGCCGGCGAACTCGCCGGCCTTGCGCGCGAGCGCGTCGCGCAGCTTTCGCAGCGACGGAATCAGGTCGTGGGTGACTTCCTCGGCCGCCGCAATATGCATCGCGGTCGGAAAAGTGTCGTTCGACGACTGCGACATGTTCACGTCGTCGTTGGGATGGATCGGCTTTTTGCTGCCGAGCACGCCGCCGGCCATCTCGATCGCGCGATTCGAGATGACCTCGTTGGCGTTCATGTTGGTCTGCGTGCCGCTGCCGGTCTGCCAGATGCGCAGCGGAAAGTGATCGTCGAGTTTGCCCGCGATCACTTCGTCGGCGGCCGCGGTAACCAGCCGGGCCTTGTCGGGGGGCAACTTGCCGAGATCGCGATTAGCTTCGGCCGCCGCCTTCTTCAAAATCCCGAACGCGCGCACCACCGAACGCGGCATCCGATCGAATCCGATCGCGAAGTGCAGCAGCGATCGCTCGGTCTGCGCGCCCCAGTAGTGGTCGCACGCGACCTCGATCGCACCCATGCTGTCGGTTTCGACGCGCTTGCCGGTCTGCGGCGCCTTGCCGGCCCCGGCCGGCGTCGCGGTCAATCCGCGCGTGGCGATGCTGGCCTTGCGCACCTTCGATTTCGTATTTGCTGCCATCTTCTATATCCTCTGTTGGATTTCCAACGGCCTCGCGGCGACTATTTTAACCCCGACTGGCGCCCGCTGACGGTGATTTCCTATCGCGATTCGCCTCCGACGCCCTTTTCAAAGGCGCTGTGCCGATATAGGTTATGACGCGTACTTTGACAATAGCGACTAATTTCAGATCGAGATACTTTTAAGCGTTCATTTTAGGAGAGACTGTCAACCATGCCTTGGACGATTACCCGCCTTTGCCGCGATTGCATTGACACCGGATGCGTTAGCGTGTGTCCCGTCGATTGTATCTATGAATACGTCGGCGCCGACAAGGAAAAATTCCCCAACCAGCTCTACATCGATCCCGACGAATGCATCGATTGCGGAGCCTGCGAGCCCGAATGTCCGTGGGAGGCGATTTTCGAGGAGCCGGCCGTTCCCGACGTCTTCAAGGACGACATCGCGCTCAACCACGCGATGCTCGAAATCAAGGATCAGTTCAAGGTGATGCCGTTTAAGAAGGTCGAGCACCCGACGCCCGAGCAGATCGCCGAGAACAAGAAAAAATGGGGCCTCGAGACCTGAACGCGCGGCGCATTTCCCTCTAAATTAGATTGCTCCCCTTTCCACATGGGAAGGGGCCAGGGCCCCGAGCGTCGTTCGGCTGCTGAGGCGGTCGCCGGTTTAGCGACCCCGGCCGCAAACGAGTACGCTCAGCCCTTCCTTGATGAAGGTTTCCGGTCGCGGTGTTTTCGAAACCACTTCCACGCGCGCGCATCTGCTTGTCTCAGGGCTGCGTAACATTTGTTGCACAGAGACACGCCGATCTTCGTGCTGCGAAACTCGATAAGGTCGTCTATCCAGCGGTGCTGGCCGACATTCCCGCATCGTTCGCAAGTGACAGCGTGGCATGGCTTCATTGTGGTGCCTACTGCGAGATGACCATTGCCGCGGTGCGGGTGAGCGGGATGGTGACCGAGGAGACCAACTTCGTCAGAGGCGGGAAGTTGTAGCTGACGACCACGGTAACCACGCTCCCGGGCTTGTTGTTGGGCGCCCAGGTCGTGGTGACGGTCAACGAATTCGTGTTCAGTACGCCGACGACCAGACCGTCCACGTAAGTCTGAACGCCGGCCGCCGTCACGGGCGCCGTCGCGGTCGATCCATGGATCGTCGCATAGCGAACGGCCTGCTGCGCGCTGTAACAAACGAAGTCGTAGCAATAGAGCGCCAGTGCGAAGTTGATTATCCCGAAAAACAGCATCAGGCTCGGCGTCAGCACCAGCGCGAACTCGGCCATCGCCTGTCCCGGGTGCGAGCATCGGATCGCCGCGCGCAACCATCGGTGCCATAGCTTGATGCCGCTCGCGTTCATTTGACTATTGGACCACGCGCATGACGGCTTTGCCGGGCACCGTCATACGCGGCAGGATGCCCATGAAATTGACCAGCGGCGTGTACGGGGCGCTGGTGTTGACCTGCGTGTACAGCAACCGATGGCTGCCGGCGCAGTCGGTTGACAGGCACGTCGATGCGTTCCCGTTGGCGCACTGACAGAAGTGAGTCGCGGTCGTCGTCATCCCGACAATATTGGGCGCGTCGTTGGCCGCCGCCGCCCGCATCCCGGCGTTATCGGCCGCGGTCGAAAGATTCTGTGATCCGTACTGAACGCCGGCCCGCGCCGCGTTCGAAACCGAAATCGCGATGTAGAACGCGCGGCCCGTTTCCACCACCACCAGGAACATCATCAGCAGCAACGGCAGACTGAGCGCGAGCTCCACCGCCGCCTGCCCACGCGCGCGCCCGCGCCGGTGGCGGCCGCCGCGGCGTCGCTTCCAACTGGCCGCGCCCATGGATTCAACCGGCTCCGGGAATCGCGGTATCGTGCTCATTCGGCCAGTATCGTTCCTTTTATCGGTGAGCCGTCGGTCAGCGACGAATAGTTGTTGCCGACCCTCGCGTTGCCGATGACCACCAGCTTGTCCGCCACCACGATGCTGTAGCCGTTGAGGCTGCTGTTTCCGACGTAGGTAACCGCCGTCGTCGCGAAGTAGATCGCACCGTCAAAGGTCGAACTCGAATTTCCGGCTATCGTGCTGGCCGCCGCCCCGGTCGGAACCGAGCGATCCTGAAAGAACAGGATTCCCGCCAGCGGACCCGAGGTCGGCGCACTGAAATTAACCGTCGCGTTTCCGTTCAGCGCAATTCCCCCGTAACCACCCGTCCCCGTCGTTATGTAAAACGTCACCCCGGTGCCGGTCATCCACGCGTTGCCCTTTATCGTCATTCCGCCACCGGCGAGGACGTAGGTTCCCGCGTTGAAATTCAACCAGGAATTGCCGTTGGCCCTGATACCGCCGCAGTAGGTGCCGGCATAGAGCTGGTAGGGACTGCCACTGCTCCCCGTATTCCCGTTCAGCGAAAAGTTGGTGTGAGCGCACGAGCCGACGGTGGGCTCCGGTAGGTATGCCAGCGGATCGGACGCTGCAATCACCCCGGTCTTCGGCGTCGGCGTAAAACTGACGTTGCCGATGGTGGTGTAGTTGCCCACGACCCCGATCGTCGGCGCGGTGATCGTCACGTTGCCGTTGACCGCCATGCCGTTCGAGGCGCTCGAGTCCACCAGCAGACCGCATCCGCTCTGTATGTTAACGTTGCCGTTGACCGCCATCGCGCTCGAGGCCGTCGGATCCATCACGTAGATGCAGTTGGGCCCGTTGCCCTCATACGCCGCCGCGCGCGCCGACACGCTGATCGAGCTGACTCCGAGCACGCGCAGAAAATAAGTCGGCTCGGGCATGGTGACGATCGCCTCGACGTACGCCGCGTTTGACGAATTTGGTCCGGTGCTCGGAGGATTATTGACCGCCACGGTGATGCCGTTTTGGCCGTCGGTGTATCCGTTGCTCGCCGCATCCGCTTTGCCTGCCGCCACCTGGTCGCCGTACTTCAACTCCTCCGCGCCGGCCATCGCCGCACTGTCCGCCGCCGTCTGCATCATGTTCCTTTGGTCTTGCATGAAACTGAAATCGGCGACGACCGCAATCATGCCCACGATCGCGATCAGCGCGACGCAGATCAGCACCATCACCTGGCCGCTTGCGCTCGCCGCCACAATCATCTTGCTGTTCGTACTCATTCGGCCAGTATCGTTCCTTTGATCGGTGAGCCCTCGGTCAGCGACGAATAGTTGTTGCTCACCGTCGAATTGCCGGTGATCACCAGCTTGTCTGCCACCACGATGCTGTAGCCGTTGACGCTGCTGTTTCCGCTATAGGTAACCTGCGTCGTCGGGAAGTAGAGTGCCCCATCGAAGCTCGAACTCGAATTTCCGGTTATCGTGCTGCCTGCCGCGCTGCTCGGGATCGAGCGGTCCTGAAAGAACAGGATTCCCGCCAGCGGACCCGAGGTCGGCGCACTGAGATTCACCGTCGCGCTTCCGCTCAGCGCAATTGGCCCGTAACCACCCGTCCCCGTCGTGTTGTAAAACGTCACTCCGGTGCCGGTCATCACCGCGCCGCTTCTTATGAGCATTCCGCCACCGGCCAGTACGTAGGTTCCCGGGTTGAAATTCAGCCAGGAATTGCCGTTGACCGAGATACCGCCGCAATAGGTGCCGGGATAGAGCTGGTAGGGACTGCCGCTGCTCCCAACTCCGTTCAGCGAAAAATTGGTGTGGGCGCACGAGCCGACGGTGGGCGCCTGTACGTATGCCAGCGGATCGGACGCTGCGATCACTCCGGTCTTCGGCGTCGGCGTAAAGCTGACGTTGCTGTCGGAAGTGTAGCCGCCTACGACCCCGATCGTCGGCGCCGTGATCGTGGCGCCACCGTTGGCCGCGAGACCGTTCGACGCGCTCGAATCGACCAGCAGACCGCAGCCGCTCTGTATGACGGCGCTGCCGCTGATCGACATCGCGCTCGAGGCCGTCGGATCCATCACGTAGATGCAGTTGGGCCCGCCGCCCTGATACGCGACCGCGCGCGCCGATACGCTGATCGAGCTGACTCCGAGCACGCGCAGAAAATAAGTCGGCTCGGGCATGGTGACGATCGCCTCGACGTACGCCGTGTTTGCCGTGTTCGGTCCCGTGCTCGGAGGATTATTGACAGCCACGGTGACGCCGTTTTGGCCGTCGGTGTATCCGTTGCTCGCCGCATCCGCTTTGCCTGCCGCCGCCAGGTCGCCGTAATTCAGCTCCTCCGCGCCGGCCATCGCCGCACTGTCCGCCGCCGTCTGCATCATGTTCTTTTGGTCTTGCATGAAGCTGAAATCGGCGACGACCGCAATCATGCCCACGATCGCGACCAGCGCGACGCAAATCAGCACCATCACCTGGCCGCTTGCGCTCGCCGCCACAGTCATCACGTTGTTCGTATCCCGACGCACTGGCTTGCGATGCGCCGCTGGGAACTTGTTCATCATCAGTTCGCTCCAGCGTACAAAGCACCGCCCGTGCCATCGGATTAGCCTTCCGATCGCTACGACATGCGCGGCCGATATGTCCCAGGCTGATTGCTGACTGTCCGGTTATGACTCTAAGCAAGGACCGCCGGCCGCCCGGCGGCCGACAGCGTCTTAATAGCCTCGCCCTGGCAGGAGAGCTGAGCGCAACCGGATCGGCGCATCATTATACAGCGCGCCCTGTTAGGGAGAGGATGAAGTTGAGGCTCCCTACACGATCCGCTTCTGCCCGTGCTTGAATCCGCCCTGTTCGCCAATCGCCTCATTGCCGCGCTCAGGCTCTGTCCGTTCGCGCTCGCGTTCAGGCTCGCGCGGCCGTCCTCGCGGCGGCGCCTCTGCGCGCGGCTCGCGCCGGCCGCTCTCGGTAGGCACTATCTCGATCGATCGCAGCAATCCTTCACCGGCCGAGCGCGTCGTGATCATCGGATCTTCCTTGAGCGCCAGATGCACCACGCGCCGATCGCGCGCCGGCATCGGCTCCAGGCGCACCGGCTTGTGCTCGCGCTTGGCCTTCTCACCCATCGACAGCGCCATCCGATGCAATTGCTGGCGGCGTCGCGCGCGATACGATTCAGTCTCCAGTGAAATCGGCGCCGCATCCTTGATTCGCCGCGCCAGGATCCGATTCACGATGTACTCGAGCGCGTCGAGGGTCTGACCATGCCGCCCGATGAGAATTCCCGAACCGTCGCCCTTTATTTCGAGCTCGACCGTCTCCGCGTCAACTTCTATCTGCCGCACTTCGGTCCGCTCGCCCATCATCTCGAGGATCTGCTTGAGGATTACCGTCGCCTCGCGGCGCTGCGCCTCGGCGTCGGCGCTTTTGCGCCCGGCCGCGCCGCCGGTTTCGTCGTGGTCGTTGTCACCGGCGTTCGCCGCCGGCGCCGATGGCGCCGGATTCGTGCTGCGCGCGCCTCGCTCGCTCGCGTCGTTGCGGCCGCGCGGTTGATTCCCGCGACCGCGAGCCCGCCGGTCAGGCGCGCCTTCCTCGCGCGCCGGCGGCAACGGCAATGCTTGCGCAACCTGGGGGACTTGCGGGTTCGATCCCGCATGCCCGCCGCCGCCGCCCGCGGCATCCGCGCGCTTGCGCGTCACTCGCACCCGCGCCTGGCGCGCGCCCAGTCCGAGCACGCCCGCGCGCGCCGTGGCGAGCACTTCGATCGTAACCTCGTCGGCGCGCGCGCCGAGCTGTTCGAGGGCTTCCCTGGTCGCCTCTTCTACCGAGGCGGCCGCTAGTTCTATCGAGTCGACATTGCTCATGTGGCCGGGGTGTATTGTTGGAATTCGCGGTTGAGAAAATACTGCTGGATAACTCCCAGCAGGTTCGACGAAAAATAGTACAATACCAGTCCCGCCGGAAAGTTTATAAACATGATAGTGAAAATCAACGGCGTCAGCATCATCATCTTCTGCTGATTCGGATCCGGCGAGGTCGGCGTCATGTATTGCTGGATAAAAGTGGTCGCGCCCATCAGCAGCACCAGCACCGGCAGCCCGTGGCAATGCATCAGCGGCAACTGCGGCAGCCCCGGTATATGCAGACAGTCGGGCGCCGACAAATCATTTATCCAGCCGACGAACGGCGCGTGGCGCAGCTCGATCGAGTTCATCAGCGCCTCGTACAGCCCGATAAAAATCGGCAACTGCAGCGCCATCGGCGCGCACCCGCCCAGCGGGTTGACGTGATTGCGCTTGTAGAGATCCACCATCTCCTTCTGCAACTGCTCGTTGTTGTCCTTGTACTTCTCGCGCAACCGCGTCATCTGCGGCTGCAGCCGCTGCATCTTCATCATCGAGCGCTGGCTTTTGATCGATATTGGCAGCAATGCAATCCGGATGAGGACCGTCACCAAAATAATATCGACCCCGTAGTTGGGCGCGATTAAGTGAAACAGCTTCAGCGCGCGCAGAAAGATTATCGCCAGGATTCCAAAGAAGCCGAAATCGATCGCCTTGTGCAGCGCCGGATTTACCGCTTCCAGAGCCTCCAGCAGCTTCGGCCCCATGTAAATCTCGCTATGAATTCGCGCCGCGCCGTCGAACAGCACTCGCGCGATCGCCTCGTCCCCCGCGTACGCCATTGCCAGTATCGCCGCTGGTCGGCGCCGTCGGCAGAAATACCGCCAGGAAAGTACCGATCGCCGAAGCCCGCGTACGTGATCGTCCCTGCGACCGTCGCCGCTTCCTTCTTGAGGTTCTTCAGGTTCTTTTCGTTCTCGGTGAGCACCTTGTCGGCAACGTCGGCCTGCAGTTCCGGGATATCGTAGTACCCCTGATGCGCGGTTAGCGGCTGGCTCATCGAGACGCCAATTTGATTCAGCGCCGGACCGCCCGCGCCGGCCGCGATCGCCACGTCCATCGAAAACACGTAGCTGCTCGCCCGGAACGTGAAAGTCTTGGTGATAGTAGTGCCGTCCGCCGCCCTGGCCACAAAGGTCGCCGTTGCGTCCGCTCCCGCCGCCGGCTTGATTTGCGCCGGCGCGGTCGTCGCGTAGCTCAAATCGCGGTCATCGAGCAGCTGTCCGCCACGGGCCATCAACGCGCCGAGCGGCAGAACTCCTCCCGGCGGGATCTGCACCATCTGGTAGGGCGGACTGTCCTTGGGCGCGTCCTGCCGGTAACGCCGCAGAATAAAACTCTTGAGCCGAGCGCCGCGAGTCGTGAACACCGCACCGTAAAAATCGGTATCCACCTCGACGGTTCTTTCGGGCCCGGCCGCCCCCGACGGCGCCATCGCGACCGACTGCTGCCCGCTTTCGACCGCGCCGGTGGCGACTGCCGCAGGCGCCGCAACCCCGCTGGCGACCGCTCCAGGAGCCGCAACTCCGCTGGCGACTGCTCCAGGCACCGCCGCCTTGGCCGCTTTGGCCTGCTCGGCGGCCTGCTGCTGCTGTTCGGTAGGCGGCGGGAAAAATCGCTTCAGTACCAGCTCCTGGTAGGCGACTACCAGTACTATCGACAAAACTACCGCGATCAGAACTCGACTCGAATCCAAAATTCAGTTCCTTATTTTCTGACTCTTCATTTCGTGCCTCTCGCCCGTGTCATTCTGAGCCGCTGCGGCGAAGAATCTCGCCGGACGCTGCGGCGTCCGGCGCAAGCCAGGCACGCGCTGGCGCCCGCGAGATCCTTCGCTGCGCTCAGGATGACACAAAAAAAGTTCTAACAGGGTCCTTCGAATACTCAGGATAAACTCCGGTCGCATCTTTTCTTAATGTTGGGTGCAGGGGTCACCTCTGGCCGTTGGCACGGCTGGCCAGTATTAAGAAACCACGCCGCCCGCGCCCGTGGCCGCGCGCGACAACGGAGCGCGGCCTTAACATTGGGTGCAGGGGTCACCCCTGCCGCGGGCACGGGATCGTACCCATGTCCGCCCATCGGATTGCATCGCGCGATTCGCCAGATCGCCATGACCCCGCCCCGAATCGTCCCGTATTGCGCAATCGCGTCGCGCGCGTACGCCGAGCAACTCGGCTCGAAGCGGCACGCCGGTCCGTTGAGCGCATGGATTACCGGCGAGATCGCCGCGCGATAAATCGCCACGGCGCCAATCGCCACCCGTCGCGGCGACAACGACGCCTTCGATCGATCCGCTGTATCTGCGCGCGGCATCAATTGCGCCCGGCCAAAGCGCCTTTGGCTGCCATTCGTCCGCTCAGGTTGCGCGCCGCCATGATAAGTTCATTGTTGATCGCCGCCGACGCGAGCGTGGCCGCGCCGGCGCGCGCGATTACGACTATCGATGTGCCCGCTGGAAGATTATCGCGAACCACCAGTCTGAAAATCTCGCGAACGCGCCGCTTCACCCGGTTTCGCGCCACCGCGATACCGACCCGGCGCGACACCGTCACGCCCAGCCGCGAGCGCGCCGGCTCGTCATCATGATTACCCGCCAGATTACCCGCATAGACCACGAAGTGGGGGCTCTGGAATCGCACGCCGGCGCGCTGGAGGCGGATAAATTCCGCGCTTCGATGCAGCCGGTCTGCCGCCGCGAAGCTCAATTGCGCGCGCACGGAGATTAGCCCGGCTGCTTGGGCGGTATCGAGATTGCCAGACGCGAGCGGCCTTTGGCCCGGCGGCGCTTGAGCACCTTGCGTCCGCCCGGCGTGGCCATCCGCGCCAGGAATCCATGGGTTCGTTTGCGTCGGCGGTTGTGAGGTTGGTAGGTCCTTTTCATTGCTCGTGGCTCGCGGCCAAAAAATCCTTCACTCGGGTTTGTATTCGGACCGATTCGATCTGTCGCAGGCCGGGGGTCTTTCGTTCCGGCTCGATTTTTTTTGGATGGATTACTGTTTCGATCGACCCCGAACACGCAATCGAACCACACCGCGCGCCTTTGAGCAAGCTCTCAATTGCGCGCGGCGCTCGAAATGTCGCCGTCGCGTGCGCGCAGCTTGAAGATTTCAGATGCCGTATTGGTGGAGCAGGGCTTGGCGCAGCTTGGTGAAATGGATCGAGCCGGCCTGATACTCAAGCTTTTGCTCAGTGGATAGACTCGCGCGATCGAGGCCGGTTTGGCGCCAAAAGTCGCCCGCCGCCGCGCGCGCAGCCGAACCCAGGCGCTGCTCGGCGGTCTCTGTCGTCGCGCGCTCGATCTCACGGAAAAATTTCACTGCGGCGTCGTGCGGATACATCGCCAGGCTCACCGTGATGTCGGCGGCCAGTTCGAGCGGATTGTCGAGATGCGATTCGAAACCGCCAGAGAGCGAAGGGAGCGGCGGATGCGCGTCCGTCCCGAACAGTCTGGTGGTCACATGATGGCCGACCTCGTGGCCAAACGCCATTGCCACCGCGGTGCGATGATGTGCGGCGTTGACGCAGATCAGCGGTCGCTTTTGCAATCCGGGGCCACGGCTCAAATAGAAGCCCCACAGCGCGAGCCCGGAAGGCCACGACAATTTGGCAATCCGGAAATCGGCTCCCAGGCAGGCACTCAAGCTGGAGGCTCGATCGCATAGCTCCCTCATCGAAGCGTACCGGATCGCTTCCTGGTTCAAGCGGGGCTCTGCCTTGCGGACCTCCCAGACAATCTCGCGCACTTCAGAACGATTGAAACAGTTGCGCAGCGAACGGCCGTATTCGCGATCGGTAATTTCGTTTCGCGTGGTCGGAAATGCGGGCAATTGGCGACGACGGGTATCGTCGGCGGCGGCAAAAACCTCGCCCGCAAGACCATCGGTCATCGAGACGCGCCTGTTCGTAGCCATGCCGGATAGTGTTCCCCCAAGCCGCTGACAAGTCTCTATAGCAAAAACTGCTACATTAGTCCAAGAGTGGCAATCAGTCGGTCAAACAAGCCGCTTTGTCGCAATTCTAGCCAAAAAGACACGGGGTTGCCGACGCGCTCTCACGAAAAAGGGTGCAGGGCCTTGCCCTGCTTACTCCGCCTTGAGCCGCGGATCGTCGGCCTGCACGCAAATCGAGTACGAATACCGCTCGGCGTAAACCCTGCCGCTATCGCTCTTCTCCGCTTCGATCACGATCGCCCGATAATTTTCGCAGCTCTCCTGCGACGTGAAACTATCGACCCTCTCCCACTCCGACAGCGGCGTCTGGCGCTGCAATCCATCCCGCGCACAGTCCACTGATGGCGCCATCAGGAGCCAGCCGGTCAACGCGACCGCCGCGATATGCCCGAACTTCATCGGCTTGCTTATCGCTGTATTCTCACCCGCCCGCAAGATTTGCCTGGTTCACTCTCCCGATGTCTGGAGTTTGTCATTCTGAGCGAAAGTTGCTGTGATTGAGCCGAAGCCCTGAGCACTCGAAGGGGAAGAATCCCGGATCCGGTGTCCGGCGTCCCTAGCACGCGCTTACGCGCGAGATCCTTCGCTTCGCTCAGGATGACACAAAAAGTTCTAACAGGGACGAAGTCCCGCATCCTTTCTTAACATTGGGTGCAGGGCTCAGCCCTGCCAGGGGTCACCCCTGGCCGTTGGCACGGCTGGCCAGTATTAAGAAACCGCGCGCCCGCGGGCTCATCTATTGCGTAGTCGCGAAAAGATGCGCTGCGCAGATTTTCGCGTCTTCTCACTGCGGGTGCAGGGGCCGCAGCCCCTGCCCAAGGAGGTGCGGAACCCACGGTGGGTTCCGCATATAATTAAGTTCCGTTTCTACCTACCATGTACGCCGCCGACACGATCGTAGCGCCCGCCACTGCGCCGGGAATCGGCGCCGTCGCGATCGTCCGCCTGTCCGGTCCGCGCGCATTGGAAATCCTGGGCGCGATCTTCCGCCCCGCGCATTGCGCCGAACTCACGCCCCGAATGATGCGCCTGGGCGACGTCGTCGATCCCGCAACCGGCGCCCGCATCGATCGCGCGCTCGCGGTCGTGATGCGCCATCCGGCCAGCCTGACCGGCGAGGATGTCGCGGAAATCCAATGCCACGGTGGTCCATTCGTTGTCCGCCGCATCGTGGCGCTCGCAATAACTTCTGGTGCGCGCCTCGCTGAGCCGGGCGAATTCACCCGCCGCGCGTTTTTGAACGGCCGCATCGATCTCGCCGAGGCCGAAGCCGTCGCTGATATTGTCGCCGCGCGCAGCCAGTCCGCACTGGCGATAGCGCTCGATCAACTCTCGGGCGCACTTTCCGCGCGCGTCGCCGAGCTTCGCGCCCAGGTCATCGCGATTCGCGCGCATCTCGAAGTCGAGATCGATTTCTCCGACGAGGACATCAGCCTCCCGTCGCGGCGCGAGGTCGGCAACGAAACCGAAATCGAGCGCCTGATCGCCGACGTTGCCGTTTTGCACGACAGCTTTGCGCGCGGCCTCCTGATGCGCGACGGGGTGCGCGCCACCATCGTCGGCAAGCCCAACGCCGGCAAGTCGAGCCTTCTAAATCTATTGCTTGGCGCCGATCGCGCAATCGTCACAGCGATCGCCGGCACTACTCGCGACGTAATCGAGGACTCGGTCCAGCTCGGCCCCTACGCGCTGGTCCTCAATGACACCGCGGGCGTGCGCGCTTGGACCGACGACGTAGAGCGAATCGGAATCGAGCGCACGATGCGCTCGGCGCGCGACGCGGACCTGCTGATCGCGATGTTCGATTCGTCGCGGCCGCTCGAGTCCGCCGATCTCGACGTGATTCGGCTGACGGCCGGCCGCCCGGGACTGGCCCTTCTCAACAAGCGCGATCTGCCCGCCGCGATCGCCCCCGGCGATCTTCGCGAGCACGGGCTCGTCCTTCCGATCCTGCCGTTCTCCGCGATCAACCTCGATGAAGCCGGCGCTCTGCGCGCCGAGCTGACCAAAGCAATCGCCGCGCTGGTCGCTCCATCTGTGCCATTTCCCAGCGCGCAACTGACAATCTCGCGCGAGCGGCATCGTGACGCGCTCTCGATGGCTCTGGGAGCGCTCAAGAATGCCCACAGCTCCGCGCTCTCGCTGATGCCGCCGGAGATCGTCGCGGTGGACATAATGGGCGCGGCGGCCGCGCTCGGCTCGATCACGGGCGAAGTCAGCACCGACGACGTCCTCGACGCCATCTTCCGCGACTTCTGCATCGGCAAATAGCAGGGGCTGACCCCTGCACCCAGTATTAAGGCCGCGCTCCGTTGTCGCGCGCGGCCCCTGCCAACGGCTTAATACTGCGCTGCCGTCGCCACGGCCAGCGGTAACCCCTGCATCTTAGTATGGATTAAGGATGCGGGCTTCGCCCTGTTAGAACGGGTTAAGGGGAAGAAAGGTTGCTCTTCTTTTGTGTCATTCTGGAGCGAAAGCTGCTGAAGCGAAGAATCCCGGATCCGGGTTCCTTCGCTGCGCTCAGGATGACACAAGAAAGGGACACGGCCCCCGCCCTTTTCTTGTCTTGCGGCCCGTTTGACAAGTTCCCCGTCGATGATTTGGCGATATGTGCCTCGTACTTACATCAGGCCGATAAAAGCAGGCGGCGCAGCATCCACTGGTCGAATTTTCATGCGGACCTGATAGTAGAAGTTGAAAAAAATCTGTGCATACCGGGTTGGGTGAGGTCGACGGCTGTCGTCTCTGGAATCTGTTCAAATTTGACGGGAACGATATCTCGATAGGCTCCAGCTGAGTACCTTGCTTGGCCTTGGACTCGAACGTTTATCGTTTGAATCTCGTCAACTTCTGCCAGTTCGGAATCGAAGGCATTGAAAATAAGGTATCCCTTTAAACCGCTTGTCCGATCGGCTTCGACCTTGTTTCGTTCCCCGATGGCTAAGACTGATTCCCGTTGCGCGGACTCTTCCGGCTGCGGTCTCGAGACCGGTCGCAAAGCTGTCAGAAGAACCGATACACCTACGTCGAACGACACATCAATAACCTGATTTTCCGCTCTTTCTGGCGGAAATGGCGTTTCGACTGAAATAAGCTTCATATCGGCGAGACCTTTGATTGCCCTCACGTTGGGTTCGACCTTCAACTTGAGCTTCGCTTGTATCCACTCTCGAATCTTCGCCCAGGTGTTTGCATCTTCGATCGCGGCCCGCAACTGCGTCTTATCTGCCTCGATTTTCCTCGCTGTAACATCGGTGACTCGCGTTTCCGCGGCTTTTCTGAGTGATTGCAGATCTGAGTAGATCTCAAAGTTGGCAGCCTCGCGGTTTGCCAACTTCCAACATTGTTCTCGGAAGCCAACATCCTCCGATAGAATCGCTGCAACGCTTCCAGGATGGGCTGCGATGTCTTGAAGAATCGACATCTGAATCACACCATCACGAAAATCGTAGTCCCTCTCGAAGGGCGCAGTATGTGCTGCGGCTGCACGAAAGATCGACTCAAGACTTAGGTCAAGGAAGGGACACGCTCCGAGCAAGTTATCGCGCATCGCTGCCTCGGCACGGAGACGGTATTCAGCGCGAGCTTCCTCGTACTTCGGAATCGAAATCCCCGGATAGGTTCCGCCAGCGTGTGTAATAAAAACAGTGAATCTGTCGAAAAACTCGTGCAGCCACCATTCCTCAAGTTCGATTGCGACGGGCTGCGGTACCAAGCAGGGGATCTCCACGCTGTGGGCTAGAGTTAGTAGTCCCTTCAGAGAGGCGGACACCTCGGGCCAACGTTGGCTCCTCAGAACGGACGTGTCGAAATATATCCTTGAGAACTCGACTTTTGCTGGAATCGGCGGCTGGTCGCCGGTCTTCCTCACCCCACGATTCTTGACCATAGCGAACGATCATTAAACGGTTCCCAGCTTGCACTCAACACCTCACCAGGAACGGCAAAATCCGCTATCAGATGGACCTCTCGCACCACCATCCTGGGATCGAGTCGCATCCTGCTTCCGGCTCCGGGGTCCCTCGGCTCCGCTCGGGATGACACAAAAAGTTGACGACCCTCGTGTCATTCTGAGCCGCTGCGGCGAGGAATCTCGACGGACACTCGTGCGTCCGGCGCCAGCCAGACACGCGCTGGCGCGCGCGAGATCCTTCGCTGCGCTCAGGATGACTCAAAAAAATTCTAACAGGGCGAAGCCCGCATCTTCTCTTTTCACTGGCCAGCCGTGCCAACGGCCAGGGGCCGCGCGCGACAACGGAGCGCGGTCGTTGGCACGACGGGCCAGTATTAAGAAACCGCGTGCGCGCAGCTCTTCTATAGTGTAGTCGCGAAAAGATGCGCTGCGCAGATTTTCGTGTCTTCTCAATGCGGGTGCAGGGGCCGCAGCCCCTGCCGCCCACCGCGTAGGTGATTCTTCTAATTGTATGATTCTACTACTTCTAGGCGCAGCATGCGCGGCCGGCGCGCTTTGCGCGACGCCCGCGTGCGAGCCATAATCGGCGACTCGCAATGAACTACGACGTCATCATCGTCGGCGCCGGCCACGCCGGTATCGAAGCCGCGCTCGCCGCGGCCAGGATGGGTGCGAGCACCCTGATGCTCACGCTCAACCTCGACCATATCGGCCAGATGTCATGCAACCCCGCGATCGGCGGGATCGGCAAGGGACACCTGGTCCGCGAGATCGACGCGCTCGGCGGCGAGATGGGGCTGGCGATCGACGAGACGGGAATCCAGTTTCGCTTCCTCAACACGCGCAAGGGACCCGCCGTTCGCGCGCGCCGCGCGCAGGCCGACAAGGCCGCCTATCGCGCGCGCAGCAAGCGTGTGCTCGAGCGAACCGCCAGCTTGCAGGTGCGGCAGGCGAGCGTCGAGCGCTTGATCGTCGAGGACGGGGCGGTGCGCGGCGTCGAGTCGCAGATTGGCGAGGTCTTCGAAGCGCCGCGCCGTCATTCTCACGACCGGCACGTTTCTGAAGGGCCTCGTCCATATCGGGCTCAAGAATTATTCCGCCGGGCCGCGCCGGCGATTTCGCCGCGATGGGTCTAAGCGACCATCTGGCGGATTTGGGCTTTCGAGTCGGCCGCCTCAAGACCGGCACCTGCCCGCGCCTCGACGCGCGCACGATCGACTACTCCGCGTTGGAGATCCAGCCGGGCGACGAGCCGCCGCCGCCGTTCTCGTTCCGCACGCGGCGGATCGCGCAGGCCCAGATTCCCTGCCATCTGACGTTTACCAACTCGCGCACTCACGAGATAATCCGCGGCGGCATCGACCGCTCGCCGATGTACTCCGGGGTGATCCAGAGCAAGGGACCGCGCTATTGCCCGTCGGTCGAGGACAAGGTGATGCGCTTCCGCGACAAGGAGCGCCACCAGATTTTCCTCGAGCCCGAGGGCCGCGACACGGTCGAGGTTTATCCCAACGGCCTGTCCACCAGCCTGCCGCTCGACGTGCAGCTCGCGATGGTCCGATCGATAGGCGGGCTCGAGCGGGCGGAAATAATGCGGCCCGGCTACGCGATCGAGTACGATTTTTCAGACCCCACTCAACTGACACCTTCGCTGGAAACGAAACTGGTGCGCGGGCTCTACTTCGCCGGCCAGATCAACGGCACGACCGGCTATGAAGAAGCGGGCGCGCAGGGGTTGATCGCGGGAATCAACGCCGCGCTTAAGGTCCGCGGCGAGCCGGCGCTCATCCTGCGCCGCGACCAGGCCTATATCGGCGTGATGATCGACGACCTGGTGACGCGCGGGATCGGCGGCGAGCCGTACCGGATGTTCACCTCGCGCGCCGAGTATCGATTGCTGCTGCGCGAGGATAATGCCGACCGCCGGCTGTCGCCGCTGGGCGAGCGCCTGGGATTGCTCGACGCGTCGGCCGGCGCGCGCGTTCGCGCCAAGACCGAGGCCGTGCGCCGCGAGATCGAACGCCTCAAGTCGGCGCTGATACCTGCCACCGACGAGGTCAACGCGGCGATTGCGGCGTCGGGCTCGACGCCAATCGCGCAGCCGGTGCGCGCGATCGAGCTGCTCAAGCGTCCCGAAATCGCCTACGACACCGTGCTGAAGATGAGCGGCGTCGATTCGGGACTGAACCTCGACGAAGCCGCCGAGCTGGAGACCGAGATCAAATACGAGGGCTACGTGCGCCGGCAGGCGGATGCGGTCGAGCGTTTTTCGCGCCTCGAGGAGACCGCGATACCGGACTGGGTGGATTTCAAGGGCGTGATGGGTCTTTCGACCGAGGTTTCGGAGCGGTTGTCTGCCGTGCGGCCGCGCTCGCTGGGGCAGGCGGCCCGGATGCCTGGAATAACGCCTGCGGCAATCTCGATCCTGGCCGTCCATATCAAGAGCCGGCGCGACCGCAACGCGCGCGCGATCTGACCGGCTGGCCAGTTAACGTTGCACGTGAAACCGTATTGAGAAAACGCCCCGCCGACTCGCGGGCGACATCGTTGAAAGCAGGGGCCCCGGTCCCTGCACCCGAGCCAGGAAAAACGTTTCACGTGAAACATTTCGGGAAATAGTCTAACGAAATCATGGTAAATTTCCGCAAATACGAGTGCTTCACGTGAAACGTTCGGCGAAAAAGACCAGGAAAAAGCCGCGCAGCCCAGACGAGATCGGCGCCGAGGTGCGCGCTCAACTCGCCCCCGCAATCTCCGCGATCGGGGTAATCGCCAAAGGTTCCGAGTTCCTGGACCGAATCGAGCGGATGGCCGCGACGCTCGCGCTGTGGGGTCCGAAGATCAATCTGACGGCGCATCCCAGCGACCCCGACGAGATCGTGTTCCACGTCTTCGACAGTATCATCCCGGTCTCGATTGCGGTCAGCTCGAAGATTCTGCGGCTCAACGCTCGGCTCGACCGCGAGCGGCGCTTTCTGGATATCGGCAGCGGCGCCGGCTTCCCGGGACTGGTGATTGCCGCCGCGATTAACGCGCAGGTGACGCTGGTCGAGGCGCGCCGCAAGCGGGCGACCTTTCTGAGCGAGGCCGCAATCGAGATGGGGCTGGGCAACGTTCGGGTCCATTGCGCGCGGGCCGAGTCGCTCGACGTGCGCGACGGCTTCGACCTGGTCACCGCGCGCGCCGTCGGAAACCCGCGGGGGATTTTCGAGATTGCCGGCCGCGCGTTGCATCCGGGCGGCGTGCTGATGCTCTACGCCAGCGCCGAGCAGAAGTTCGACGACATCGAAAATGCGGGCGCGGCTGCGGCCGCCGGACTGGTCGATCCGTCCGTGGCCGGATACGATTTGCGCCACGGCCGCCAGATGATGAGCCGCGTCGTCGCCACCTGGTGCAGGGGCCAGCGCCTACACCCGAGTCAGGAATAAAACTTAATCGCCTGCGCGGCGCGCGGCAGGGGCTGCGGCCCCTGCACCCGCAGCGAGAAGACGCGAAAATCTGCGCAGCGCATCTTTTCGCGACTACGCGATGGCAGCGGCAGGGCTGAGCCCTGCACCCACCGTTAAGGCCGCGCTCCGTTGTCGCGCGCGGTCGCTTAATACTGCGCTGCCGTCGCCACGGCCAGGGGCTGCGGCCCCTGCACCCGCAGCGAGAAGACGCGAAAATCTGCGCAGCGCATCTTTTCGCGACTACGCGATGGCAGCGGTGACCCCTGCCGGCCCCTGCACCCACTGTTAATCGAAAAGTCCGCCGAAGCGTCCTTTTCTCTCATGGCTGAGAGCGAAAGCCCGTCTTCGGGATTTCGCGATTCACCCTGCGCCGTCGCCGCCGCGACCGCCCCGCGCGTAGCGGTCCGCTGCCTATAGGTTTCACGTGAAACGTTGGCTCTAGAAAATCTTTATAAATCAGGTATTTGCGTAAATGCGATCGCGCGATTTGATTTTGCGCGATCGCAGGGATTTAATTATTTGCGAGCTCGATGTTTCACTGTTTCACGTGAAACGTTGGAGCGGAACGACCGCGAGCGCGACTCTATCTGTGGTCACACGGATTGCGCGCGAGGATGGGGTTTGTGGGGCAGGCCGTGGGGCGGGTAATCGCAATAGCCAATCAGAAAGGCGGCGTCGGCAAGACCACGACTGCGATCAACCTCGCGGTCGCGCTGGCCGACACGGGTCGCCGCGTCCTGCTGGTGGACCTCGATCCGCAGGGCAACGCCACTTCCGGTATCAGCACGCCAGAAGATGTGAGCGCGGCGCGCATCGGGGGCAAGACTATCTACCAGGCGCTGGTCGGCGGCCTGGCGATGGCGGAAATCATCCGGCAGGTGCGCCCGACGCTGTCGCTGGCGCCGGCGGGCGACGACCTGGTGGGCGCCGAGATCGAGCTGGTGACGATGGAGGGTCGCGAGCGGCGCTTGCGAGCGCTCTTGGAGCCGGTGCGTGGAGAATATAACTATGTTCTAATAGACACGCCGCCCTCGCTTGGAATCCTCACGCTCAACGCGCTGGTCGCGGCGGATTCGGTGCTGGTGCCGATGCAATGCGAATACTACGCACTCGAGGGATTGAGCGCGTTGCTCGGCACGATCAACAAGGTCAAGGCGGCGCTGAGATCGGGACTCGAGATCGAGGGGCTGGTGCTGACGATGTTCGACACGCGAAATCGCCTCAGCCACGAAATCTCGGCGGAAGTCAGAAAGCATTTTCCGGAGAAAGTTTTTCGCAGCGTGATTCCACGCAGCGTGCGGATGTCGGAAAGCCCCAGTCATGGACTGTCCGTGCTCGAATACGAGTCGAAGTCGGCCGGCGCCGAAGGCTATCGCGCGCTGGCCGTGGAAATTATCGGCAGGGGCAGGGGAGCAACGGGGGAACTTAATTGAATGTGAAACCCGCCATGGGTTTCACACTTCCTTGGGCAGGGGTGACTCCTGCACCCAGTGAGAAGAGAAGATGCGGCCTGACGGCCTGTTAGAACTTTTTTTGTGTCATCCTGAGCGAAGCGAAGGATCTCGCGCGCGTAAGCGCGGGGCGGTCGCGGCGGCGACGGCGCAGGGTGAATCGCGAAATCCCGAGGATGGGCTTTCGCTCTCAGCCTTGAGAGAAAAGGACGCTTCGGCGGACTTTTCGATTAACAGTGGGTGCAGGGGTCAGCCCCTGCCGCCCGCCGCGCAGGCGATTAGGGTGCAGCGGGGATCTGGTGCGGTGCGGAATCCAGCGGCGATCACGATCGCGAATAACAAAGGACGAAGAGGATGATGCGGAAACCATTGGGACGCGGGCTCGATGCGCTGATCGGCACGGCGGCGGCGGGAATTGAAACTGGCGCGGATAACGCGAACGACAGCGGCGGCGGCGGCGCGCAATTCAAGCTGGCGCCGGTGGCGAGTATCACGGCGGGTCCGTTTCAGCCGCGGATAAATTTCGACAAGGAGCGGCTGGCCGAACTTACGCGCGCGATCCAGAGCCAGGGAATTATCGAGCCGCTGATCGTGCGGCGGATCGCAGGCGTCTCGGCGGCGGGGGAAATCGAGGGGCCGCGCTACGAGCTGATCGCGGGCGAGCGGCGGCTGCGTGCGGCGCGGGCGGCGGGTCTGGAAGCGGTTCCGGTGGTGGTGCGGGAGCTTGACGATCGCGCGGCGCTGGAGATGTCGCTGGTGGAGAATATCGTGCGCGAGGATCTGAACGCGGTCGAAGAAGGGCTCGCGTTTTTCCGGCTGGTCGAGCATTTCGAGCTGACCCACGACGAGATCGCAGCGCGCGTGGGCAAGAGCCGTCCCTACGTCGGCAACACGATTCGATTGCTGGAACTGCCGCAGCCAATCCTGAACATGATCGCCAAGGGGGAGCTCAGCGCGGGGCAGGCGCGGCCGCTGCTGGCGATCGAATCGCCCGACGCGCAGCTATCGGCGGCGCGTCGGATCGCGGCGGTCGGAATCTCGGCGCGCGGCGCCGAAGAGATGGCCACGGCGCATCGCCCACGCACGTCGAAAACGGCAGCCGCGCGATCGGCGGCCGATGCCAATCTGAACGCGCTGGCCGAGGGCCTGCAACGCGCGCTCAAGCGCAAGGTCAGAATTTTCAAGCGGCGCGGGCGAAGTCCGGGAAGGATCGAAATCGATTACTACGACGATAACGATCTGACCGCAGTCGCCGAGATGCTGCTGGGGAATTCGCGGGCCGCATTGCGCGCATAGGGCAGGGGGTGACCCCTGCACCCAGTATTAAGGCCGCCCGTCGTTGGCGGGCGCGGCCGCTGCCGGCGGCTTAATACTGCGCTGCCGTCGCCACGGCCAGGGGTGGGCCCTGCACCCAAGGTTAAAACAAAGATGCGGCCTGACGGCCTGTTAGAAGGGTAGGGGGGAAATTACCTCGCCCAAGTCAGGATGTTGCGTTCCGCGCGATTTCTTACCTGCCTCGTTCGTTTTGTTGCGGAAGGTGTCGCCGACACACGGCCGCGCCTGCGGCGCGGCTGAGGGTGATGATTGCACGGGAGAGGCCCCTGCCGGCGGCGACGAGCATCGGGGGACTTCGAGCACAACTCGCAGTTTACGCTTCAGCTTTAATTGTACTTGACGCGCTATAATTCCAGTGAGAGTGTAGTGCCCGCTGATTTCGCTTCGTCGGGGGTGGCGAATGCCTCAGGCGCGTTACGGCGAGATAGTTTCGTACAGAGCGAATGCCCTCGCGGTAGCATTGGTGATGCTGCTCGCCACGAGCGCAGCCTATCCGGCGCCCGCTGCGGCGGCAGGACTGACGGTCGCTCCCGCCATCGTCGCGTTTGGCAATCTGGTCTTCGGCGTCACCGGTGCGACCAGCATTGCCAAGACTGTCAAGATAACCAATCCCGCCACCGGCCAGCCGGTTACAGGACTGACTATTCAACTCGGCGGCGCCGACCCCAGCGAGTTCACAATTACGAACGGCTGCGGTACAACGCTGGTCAAAGGGACCTACTGCACGGTGACCCTGACCTTCACTCCCGCCGCGCTTGGCACCCGGACCGCATCGCTGGCAGTCAGCGACGACGCAAACCCTAGCGCAGGGTCGGCGGCTCTGAGCGGCGTCGGCATCGCGGGCAAGCTGGCTATCACGCGGCTTAAGTTGAGCTTCGGCAATGTAGTCGTTGGATCTACGAGCGCCGACAAGACCACGACACTGAAAAATCCCAATACGGTTGCTCTCCATATCGACACGGTCGGCGTGGCGGGAGAGTTCGCGATCACCAGCGACGGATGCAGCGGTAACGATCTGGCGCGCGCAGCCACCTGCTCCATCGTCGCGGCGTTCAGTCCCACCCAGACCGGTGCTATTAGCGGACATTTGACTATCTACGACGACGCCGCGAACAGTCCCCAGTCAGTAGCGCTCACCGGCACCGGAATTCTTGCCAAGCCAACGTTTTCGCCGCTCTCGATCGGGTTCGGCAGAGTGCAGGTGGGATCGGTGTCGGCCATTAAGACCGTTACAATAACGAATCCAAATATATTGCCCCTGGATGTCCTATCGATTGGTGCGACCGTCCCGTTTGAAATGGTCGCGAACTCATGCGGGTCGGCGATTTCTGCGGGCGGAAACTGCCAGGTATCGGTGACGTTCAACCCCACCACCGACACTAGCACCGCAGGGACTGTCGAAACCGGGAAGCTCACGATCACCGACGACGGCAAGACCGCGTCCCAATCGGTGAGCTTGAGCGGGGTAGCATTCGGCTTGGTGCCGACGCCAACCGCCACAGCAACCGCGACCGCCGCAGACACTGCAACTGCGACCGCTACCGCGACAGACACAGCGACCCCGACCAGCACGCCAACTGCGACGGCAACGGCGACCGCAACGGCAACCGCTACCGACACAGCGACTGCGACTGCAACGGCGACATCGACCGCTACCGCCACTGACACTGCGACTCCGACCAGCACGCCAACCGCCGCGGCAACGGCCACAGCGACGCCAACTGCTCCTCCCGCTCCCGTAAATGGCTTAGTGGCTGGGGGGCTTCTGTGGTACGCTGCGGTTTCGCTCGGACCAAACCTTTTAACCAATCCCGGTTTCGAACAACTGGGTACCGACGGGAAGCCCGTAGGCTGGACTGGCGGTACGTGGGGCACGCCGGGTTTCAGCATTGACTCTGCCACTTCTCACTCCGGCACAAACAGTTTGCGTCTTGATAACGCCAACCTCACGGCAGGCTCCGATTCTTTCAACCAAAAGATTCCCGTAGGCGCGGGTGCGTACCGGTTCAGCGGATGGATAAAATTAAGCAATGTGGCGGCCACGAGCGGAAGTGGCGTGCGCATTTGTTTGAATTCCTACCCTGCCGCGGGCAATGGCTGCACCGTCATCTTCTCGGGCACCAGCGACTGGCAACACGTAGAAGTTGATTCGATTTCTTTCTCGGAAGCTACCACCGCTTTTCTTTCGATTCAGGCGTATGGCCCAACGGACGGTACCGCTTGGTTCGACGATCTTCGAGGTTCACGAAGAGCTCCCGCCAGCGATAAGCGCCTTTATGCTCTATCCCAACTACCGCGGTTATTTGTTTGACGACCAATCCCAAACCATGAACTTCGACGTACAGGTCAATCCTCCCGTAGGCACTGTGCTTTCAGATTGGAGCGTGGATGCAAGCGTCATCGATGAAAGCAATCAGAATGTCGTTCTCCATAAAAGTTTTGCTTCGGCCCCCGACTTCCCGGTCACGTTTAACGGCAGCTCTTTGGTTGACGGCAATACATATATAGTTAGATTTCAGCTGTTGCGGACAATCGACGGCAGCGTGGCCTACACGTATCCGCCATATCGCGTATCCAAAGTCGCGGGCTCCGTCCGCGCCAGCATGTCCATGTCCGTCAATGACAAGAATCAGATTCTTTTCAACGGGCAACCACAGTTCTTGCTCGGCGTCTATGACTCGAGCTATGACGATACCCTCAACAGCAGCGGCGATATCACCGGCTGGGACAACTACCTCACACTGACTGACCGCTTGTACGACTTGCCTATCAATTTTTATATGAACGAGTGGTATAACAGCGCCGCGCCGAGCGCCATACAAGCCCTCGTCACCGCCCTGCAGGCTCACGGTATCTCTGATAGTCTTACCAATAACTGCTTCTCTGTCTGGCCCTCTTCCTATGGTCTTTCTTCGGGAACTTACCCGGTCTACACCGACGATTCATACCTTTCGGGCTTGGCGGCAATAAGCCAGCTGGGAGGGACGTACATTATGGACGAATGCATCCCCGGTTTGGCGGCGCTGTCTTTAGCCAGGGTCAATAGATTAAAGAGCTTCAAGCCGGACGGTATTAATTGGGGCACGGGCGGCGATGCTCAAAACAGGATGTACTATTGGCGGGATGTGTTGGATGTTGTAGCTACGGATCCGTATCCCATCCATAGCACCGAGCCTGCATTGTATCAGGTGGCTGATGATACCGCTGCCGTCAAAGTCACGATGCAAAGCTCCCGGCCTATTGTTACGGTTATCCAGTTTTTCCAGGCCACTTATTCCGGTGGCTGGCCTACCCAGGCCGAATTGCGGGATATGTCATATATGGCGATTGCCGAAGGCGCTAACGGTTTGATGTACTGGAGCATGGGCAACAGCGCTCTGGCTAGAATCTGCACCGGTGTTGATGCGTACCACTCGCCATCCAGCAGCGCTGCTTCCCCCAATCCTACGTGGTGCCAGGCGAAAATTGATAACTTCAATAATCTCAAAGCCGTGACCACGGAAATCGACTCGCTCCAGCCGGCCCTATCCTCCCTCGACAGGAACGATCTCCTGGCCGGCAATTCCAATTCTGGTATCCATACCAGGGTCAAATATGCGAACGGCAACGGTTACCTCATCGCCTCCAACAACACCAATGCCACTACCACCGCCACTTTCACCTGGAGCCAAACTCCCAGCCTGGTCAATGTCTATAATGAGTCCCGCAGCGTAATCCTATCTGGAAGTAGCTTCACCGATACATTTGCTCCTTATGAGGCCCATGTATACGAAATTTCTACTCCCTGAGGTCGCATCGCTCTCGGTCACCTTCACTTTCTCCTTCGCAGGGCGAGGACAATAAAGCGTCAATCAACAGTATGAGTGAGGAGAGAAGAAATCCTGGCCTGGGTGCAGGGGCTGGCCCCTGGCCGTGGCGACGGCAGCGCAGTATTAAGCCGTTGGCAGGGGCCGCGCCCGCCAACGGCGGGCGGCCTTAATACCGGGTGCAGGGGTCAGCCCCTGCCCCCCCGGTGGGTTTCACGTGAGGTTCCTCACCCGACGCAGCCAACCGATGATCGTGCACATCGTCAAGCGGATTGAGTGGGCGGACGGGGTCGCGCGGGGGGCGTATGCGCCGGCGAGCTTGCGCGCGCAGGGGTTTATCCATTGCTCGACAATCGCGCAGGTGGTCGATACTGCCAACCGGTTTTATCGCGGGCAGCAGGGGCTGGTCGTGTTATGCATCGACGAGTCGCGGCTGAGGGCGGAGTTGAAGTACGAGGCTGCGTCGGGCGAGATGTTTCCTCATTTGTACGGAGAGCTGAACCTCGATGCGGTTGCGCGGGTAGTCGAGTTGCCGTGCGAGGCGGATGGAACGTTTCGATTGCCAGATGAGCTGCGTGGGTAGAGCAGTGGCTGGCCCATCGCGCCGGCGAGCTTGCGCGCGCGAGGGATGATCCAATGGGTGGTTGAAATCCGAGACTCTAAACCGCAATTCCCGGTTGATCGTCAGCTTTTGTCTCGCAGAGAACCTTTTTCGCCATGGTCTCGCCGGCCCCTCCACTGTAAGTTAGCGGAAGTTGACGAAACCAAAGGGGCGAATCGAGTCCGAACTTGATTCGGCCGGGTAGCGGCCCTTGCTGCTCGGCTTTTGACCACGTTTGCTCAGGGGGCGGGAGGCAGCCATGAAAAATTTATTTGCGAGCCGAGTTGATGAGCCGAGGAAATACCTATCACCGATCACGCGGACCCTCCTGTCAATGCCGATGCTGTTGCTTTCGATCCTGGTGTTTGCAGGATCGATGCAAGCTGCGAGCCTCACGGATTACGGCGTGCTAGGCGCCAGTACGATCACGAATACCGGCGCCACCATTGTATCTGGCGATCTTGGACTGTATCCAGGGACGTCGGTGACGGGATTTCCGCCGGGGTTCGTGACCGGGACGATGGACATTGCTAACGCAAATGCAAACACAGCGCAGGGGGAGGCCCTCACCGCGTATAATGCTGCTGCTGCTGGGTATGCAGCCTGCCTATTAAATACCCCATCGCCAGCGGGTCCCAATTTGACTGGGATTGATCTCGGCTCTATCAGCACCCCGGGCACCCCGCTGGCTCCAGGGGTGTACTGTTTCTCCACTTCAGCCCAATTGACCGGGACGCTTTACCTTGACTTCAGTATCCCCAGTAGCGTCTTCATATTCCAGATAGGCAGCACTCTTACCACGGCGAGCAGTTCCAGCGTGGAGGCGGTGGGAACTCCGGCGTCGTGCAATAACATCACCTGGCAGGTGGGCAGTTCGGCGACCTTGGGAACGGGTACCAGCTTCTTAGGAGACATCATTGCGAACACCTCGATCACCGTTGACGGGACCGCAGGCGCCTCGAACGACGGCAGCCTGTGGGCTCTCAATGGCGCGGTGACAATCGCAGGCGCCACTACCATTACAGCATGTGAAAGCAGCGCGCCCCCGGCGCCCCTGCTTCCGTACATACAGGCGCTGAAGTTCTGCGACGTCAATGGCGACGGGCTGCTCGATCCGATCGACTTTAGCCTCAAGAACTGGCCGATTGGATTCATCCCCGATCCGAACAAATGCAGCGGGTTTACCGACCTGAACGGACTACTCATGTGCGCCGGCATGCCGGTTGGCACTTACGATGTGTTCGAGGGAAGCAGGACCAATTGCGTGCATACGGCGACCTGCATCGACGGCGTGTGCGGCGCTTGCTCGGACGACGCAGCTCCCTGCCAGAACGATGGCGATTGCTCGGTCACATTGGGCCATGCGGTGGGTGCGACCTGCGTGCCGACGTACCCACCTGCGAATCCCGTCGCGATCGATCTGCCGAGCTCGAGTTCGCATCATCAGGTGGAGTTCGGCAATATCTGTCTGGGAACTGGCGGCGGGAGGACGATGGCATTCTGGGCGTCCGCGAGCGGGAAGGCGCTGATAAATGGCGGCGACTTGGCGTTGCTGGATAGTCTCAATCTGGTCAATATGAACGGAACGCCGTTCAACCCCACCACCAGTGCGCAGGTCGCGACCTGGCTGCTGAATGCGACATCCAACAACATGGCGTACATGCTCTCGGCTCAGTTGGCCGCGATGGAATTGAACGTGCAACATGGCTTCGTGAGCGGTACCGCGCTGGTAATGGCCGGGTTGGCTCCGGGCACATGCACGGTTCCAGGCTTATCCGTCACCGGCTTCATCACCATCAACGACCTGATGACTGACGCAAACGACGAACTGGCAACGTTCAATATGACGCCGATCGGTAATCCGGAACGCGTGTGCCAGGCGTTCAAGCAAAACGCGCTAAACGTGACCAATAACAATCAGAACTTCGCTTTCTGCCTGGGGCAGTCTCCAACCCCGAGGCCGACCTGTACCCCCACACCAAAACCGATCTGTACTATCACGCCGAAGCCGACGTGTACGATCACGCCGAAGCCGACTTGTACCCGCACACCGACGCCGACGCCGACGCAGCCACCTTTTGGGTAGGTCGGCTTCCGGTGTGTGTAGGGCGGCTTCCCTGAAGCCGCCCGACAGGTGAGAGATGAATTGGGGAAAATACTCGAGCGCGGTGCGACGCGTCCTCGGGGTGGAAGCGCGGCCGATCGCGATACATGATTGCGCCCGAACCGAATCATGGCGACTGCGCACTGGGGCGCAGGCCTGGTCAGCGGCGTGAAGGGCGTCGATTCGTTTTCGACCGATCGGTAGGCAGTGAAATTGCAGGAGAGATCGCGAGTGGGTGGAATGCAGGCGATCGGGATGGTGCGTTTTTCTCTTTTCACTTTGAGTTTACGACGGCGCCGGAGGATTCGGCAACCGCGCCGCGGCTGGTTCCAGCGAGAACATTTTCCGACAATAGGTTCGGGCAAGACGATTGACATCGGGCATCGTTCTGTGAGAGCAATGTCCCCGTTAAAGTGTCCCGGGGGGGACCGCGATTAAATTCCGGGCTCCCGCGACTGGGCGAGGCAGGCCAGAGGCGTTTTCTGGCGCGAGTTTCTAGGGAGGGACGTTAATGCACGTATCACTCAGGCATGCGCGACGCGTCATTTTGGGCACCGCGGTGGCGGCGCTGTTTCTCGCCGGTATGCCAAGCACCGGTCAGGCGCAGTCGGAAGGACTCATTTCGATCTGCGTAAACCCGAGTGGCGGGGAAATAAAATTGCCGCTCAGCAAACCCTGCAAACGACCCAATGTATTGATCCAATGGGATCCGAATGGCCTGGAGGGACCGGCTGGACCGATCGGCTTCGCGGGTCCGCAAGGACCGGCAGGGCCGACCGGGCCTACGGGTGCAATGGGAGCGCAGGGCGCGCCCGGAGCAGACGGCGCGATAGGAGTGGTTGGCCCGACGGGAGCGAGCGGACCGTCAGGCCCGCTGGGTCTTGCCGGACCGGCCGGCCCGATCGGATCGACTGGAACGCCGGGAGCGAGTGGACCGACAGGCCCGGGGGGTCTTGCGGGAATAGCCGGCGCGATTGGAGTAGTTGGCCCGTCGGGAACGACCGGACCGTCAGGGCCGCTGGGTCCTATGGGACCGGCGGGCGTAGATTGGACCGATTGGAAACGCCGGGGCTACAGGTCCTTTAGGCGAAGCCGGAGGAATGGGTGCGCAGGGACCACAAGGACAGCAGGGGGCACAGGGTCTAACAGGTCCGACGGGACCGGCGGGGCTCGCGGGCTTGAACGGAACCAACGGAACGCAATCGTTCCTGCTGACTGGCGGCGACCTGGGCTTTAAGGTCCAAGCTTATAATCATTTTGTCCTGGGTAATGATTTTCTACTGGGCAACTCGTCAACCATCCCGGTGGGAAACAGCCCTCTCTACTACGGCCCGGGCAACGGGGTTGACCAGATTCTGGAAAGCGAAACGGTGCCAATCGATGCCGGGACCGCCAGCCACCTCTACGTGGAGACCGCGAATCGCTCCCGGACGCCGGTGAGGATTTACAAGTTTACGCTATGCATTAACAGCAATTGCAACACCGGCGTTACGTGCACGATCAATCTCCCGACCGCGACCGAGTGCAACGACTTGGTAGATACACAGGCCTATAACGCGGGCGATGACATCGCGCTCAGAGGCGATGCAGACGTGCTGGCGCGCAGACCGACCAACGTGAAGTGGTCAGTGGTTTATACGCTGACAACGCCGCCGCCGACGCCGACTCCGACGCCAACCCCCAGCCCCATGACGGCGCACTGACGATGAGAGAGCAACAGGTAAGGCAGGGTATGAGAATGGCAACAGTCAGGGAGGGGACCAGAATGCCTCAATCTTTTAAGAACGCGTGGCGCTGGCTCGTCGGAGCATCGGCGGCCGCGATGTTAATAGCGAGTATCACGCCGGCGGCAAACGCGGACGTCATCACGCTCTGCATAAAACCGAGCGGCAAAATCGTCGGGATAGACGTTCCTTGCAAAACCAACAAGCAAATCCAATTGATGTGGAACATCCCCGGACCGGCAGGCGACCAAGGAATGCAAGGGGTCACGGGACCCACCGGCGTCGCAGGTGAGGCCGGGCTGCCGGGCACAACCGGCGGCATCGGTCCCGTGGGACCGACGGGACCCACCGGTCCAATGGGCCTGACGGGCCTCGCTGGTTCGCAAGGCGCGGTAGGTGCAGTGGGGCCGACGGGACCCAGCGGTGCACAGGGCAAGACGGGTCCCACAGGTTCGCAAGGCGGTGTAGGTGCAGCGGGACCAACAGGACCCACCGGTTCAATGGGGCTGACGGGCCTGGTTGGTTCGCAAGGCGGTGTAGGTCCGGTGGGGCCGACGGGGGCGATGGGTCCAGTGGGCCTGACGGGCCCTGAGGGAGCGCAAGGAATAACGGGCGCTGCAGGACCTACCGGAAATACCGGGCCGACGGGGTTTACGGGCCCGACGGGAGTTCAGGGAACCGCGGGCATCGCCGGCACGAACGGCTTGAACGGTGACAATGTTTCGACTCTGACCGGCGGCACGCTGGGCGACGTGATCGGCGCGGATGCGGGTATCCAGTTGACTGGGAGCACTACTTCGACGGCGCCGCTATATATGGCACCCGGAAACGGAGCAGATTTCGTCCAGGGGACACTACAAGTACCTACTCCGGGTGGCATCGCGTCCAATCTGCAGGTCCAGCTTTGGCCGGCGCCGGGCTTCCCGGGCGGCCCAGGCCCTGGCAATGCATACACATTCGTCGTATGCGTCAACGACGTCTGCGACCCAACTTCACCGGGGGTGTCATGCACAGTTACGGACCCCGCCTCGACCTGCGCTGACGACACCGTTGGAGATGCAGTGACTTTCAATCCGGGCGACGCGATCTCCATTGTGGCCTTCAACTCGGCGGGCGATTCCAGCAACGTCAATGTGACATGGTCTCTGGATTACGCCCTGGGCCCACTATAAGGGCTGCGGGAGTGGATGAATGAGTTCGTTAGCAGAACGCGGGACGGCCAGAGGGCAAAAGACAATGGAGGGCGTGAACATGCCTGCTTCCTTGAAATTCGCGTGGCGATGGATCGTCGGTGCGACCGCCGCCACGATAATCAGTCTGGTAGCGCTTCCAGGCGTTGGCCAGGCGGATCTTTTGACGATTTGTATCAACAAGAGTAACGGCAAAATCAAGGGAATCAACGTCCCATGCGGCCCAAGACAGATTCAGATCGGGCCGTGGAATACGGTTGGACCGGCCGGACCGACCGGACCGACCGGACCTACGGGGCCGCAGGGCTTTCAAGGCGCGGAGGGAGTGCAGGGTTCACCCGGTTTGACTGGTCCAGCGGGACCGCAGGGAGATGCGGGACCGCAGGGTCCTCAAGGCGTGGTGGGGGCTGGCGGAGGGACGGGTCCGAGTGGACCACAGGGTGGAACGGGACCACAGGGTCCGGAGGGCTTGGCGGGTGTTACAGGAACGACTGGTCCGACTGGGCCACAGGGAGATTTCGGTCCGCAGGGTCCGCAAGGCGAAGTGGGTGTTGCCGGAGGGACGGGTCCGGCCGGACCGCAGGGTGGAACGGGATCGCAGGGTCCGCAGGGTCTTGAAGGGCCGACGGGACCTACCGGGCCGTCAGGATTTCAGGGTAATCCTGGAATTCGGGGACTGGTCGGACTGCAGGGCGCTACAGGTGTTGCGGGCACCAACGGGACCAACGGCACAGACGAGACGAACAAATCCTTCCTGACCGGAGGTTCGCTGGGCACTTTTGGCAATGACCTGGATCTCTCGCTGTCCGGCATATTTCTCAATAGCCCTTTGCTCATAATGGGGCCGGGCAACGGCGCGACCTCAATCTGGGGCGACACCTTGGCGCCGGTGAATCATTGCGGCACTTCATCCCACCTGTTCGTAAGTATCGATAATCATCCGGGCGTCGATTTGAATCTCCAACCCGTGACCTTCTCTTTCGGTGTCTGTTATGGCCCTCCTACGGTGCCGCTTTGCCCCACCGTGGGCTTCAGCCCTCCGCCGTACCTGTCTTGTGTCATCACGGACCCGGACACGACTTGCAATGACACCGTGGACTCCCTGCCCTACAATCAGGGCGATATAATTGGAGTGGCGGCGTATTCCAGCGCGGCTGGCCCCTTGGTGAATCCTGTCAACGTGAAGTGGTCGCTAACGTTTGAACACGCGTCGGCATGCCCCACGCCCAGCCCTACGCCGACTGTGACGGCCACGCCGACGGACACCGCGACGGCGACGGACACTCCGACGGCGACGCCCTCAACGACTGACACGGCGACGGCCACAGCGACTGATACGGCGACTGCGACTGATACGGCGACGGCGACGGCCACGGCCACGGCGACTGACACGGCCACGGCGACTGACACGCCGACGGCCACTGACACGCCGACGGCCACTGACACGGCGACAGCGACAGCGACTGACACGGCGACTGCGACCATCACGCCTTCGCCGACGCCGACCCCGCCGTTCGTTCCGACACCTACTCCTACCGCTACCATTACTCCGGGGCCCTAGGACGAGCAGCTAGAGATTAGGTTCGCGATTGAAAACCCCCGGGACGCAAAGTCCCGGGGTTTTCTTTTTCTGGAAGCGGAGCTACTTGAGACGCGGCAGGACTTCGGCGCCGAACCTGTCCAGCGAGCGTCGCGCCTTGGCGGGATCGAGTCCCGGCAACTGCATCACGACGACGAGCTCGGTCATCGGAGTCGATGCGAAAATTTCCTCGAGCTTTGCGGCGACTTCGGAGGCCGTTCCGAGCACGCTGGTGCGTCTAAGCCGGTCCGGGTCGGGGCGAATCAGCACCTTGCTCTGGTCGGTGGTGCCGGCGGCAGCCGAGAGCCATAGCCCGTAAAGCTGGGCCTGGTACATGAGCGCGTCGCGGGTGTCGCGCCACGCCTGCTGCTCGCTGTCGGCGACGTAAACCACGCGGCTGTTGACGATGCTGTAGCGGGCGGGATCCTTGCCGGCGGCTTTGAGCGCCTCGAGATAGATGCCGATTTCCCTGCGGCCGCCGACGCAGGCGAACGACAGATCGAGATCGGCGGCGCGCCGAATCGCTTTGGCCGCGCCTGCTCCCCAGAGCAGCTCGGGATGCGGCTCGGCTACGGGCCGTGGCAGCACGCGCACGTCGCGGAACTTGAAATACCTGCCGTCGAAACTGAATCGCTCGCCGCTCCACGCCAGCTTGAGAATCTCGATGGTCTCGAGCGTGCGGCCCAGTCGCTGCGCGCGCGGCACGCCGAAGCCCTCGAACTCCTCGGCCCGGTAGCCCAGGCCAATCCCCAGCCGCAGCCGGCCGCCCGAGACTACATCGACGAACGCCGCGTCCTCGGCAAGCTTCAGCGGATGATAAAACGGCGCCAGCAGGACGTAGGTGCCGATGCTGACGCGGGTCGTGCGCGCGGCGATAGCAGCCGCCGCGGGCATCAGTGAGGGCAGGTAGCCGTCGTCGGTGAAGTGATGCTCGGTGAGCCAGATGGAATCGAAGCCGAGCTGCTCGGCGGCCTCGGCCTGCGCGAGCGACTCGCGGTATAGATCGCGAAAGGACAGCGCCGAGCCCGGAGGATTGCGGAAATCGAGTTGATAGCCAACTTTCAGCTTGCGCACGATTCACCTCATGGCGGAAGTTGCGAGGGGTTGCGCGTCGGTTGTTCGCGCGGCGCTCAACGCGCAGCGAGACCGCCGTCAACAATCAATTCCGTGCCGGTGATATAGGACGCGTCGTCGGAGAGCAGAAAGACGATCGCGTTTGCGATCTCCCACGGCGTTCCCTGCCGGCGCAGCGGGATTCGCGTGGCGACGGCGCTCTCGCGATCGCCGATAAGCCGGCGCACCATCGAGGAATCGATCAGCCCGGGCAGGATGGTGTTGACGCGGATGTTGTCGCGCGCGTGCGAAACCGCGGCCGAGCGTGAAAGCCCCAGCAGCGCGGCCTTGGTCGCCTCGTAGGAAATCTGCGAGTTGCTGCGCAGCGCGGCCAGCGACGAAACGTTGACGATTGCGCCGCCGCCGGCTTTTGCGATCTCGGGCACCGCGTAGCGCATCATCAGGAAATGGCCGCGAAGGTTGACGGCCAGCATCGTGTCGAACTGCGCGGTGGTAGTCTTCAACAAGTTGCCGCCGATGGCGATTCCGACGTTGTTCACCATCAGATGGAGCGCGGAGAAGGCGCGGATGGTTGCCTCGACGGCGCCGCGGCATTGCTCCTCGATGCTTACGTCGGCGGCGACCGCTTCGGCGCGTCCGCCTTCGTCGCGAATTGCGTTCGCGGTCTGCTGCGCGAGTTCGAGCGAGCGATCGGCGACCATCACCGCGGCGCCTTCGCGCGCGCACGCTATCGCGGTGGCGCGGCCGTTGCCGATGGAGAGTTTCTCACCCGCTTTGGCCGGTCCGTCCGCGCCGCCTCCGACGATTAACGCAACTTTGCCCGTCAGACGAGCCATGATTTGCCCCATTCAACGTCAGCCGCGCGTATCGTGTGCATAGTTGCGGGATTAGCGCGGGCGCGAGCACCGCGTCAAGAGAACCCGGGAATTACAGCGCCTCGGCGCGGCAGCAGCAACGGCGCGCGCCGGGCGTGGTCAGGCGCCTTCGCGACTCTTGAAACGGTGGTGCTGATTTGGATCGGGCGGTACGGTCAGCATTTCACGGGAATAAATCTCGCCGAGATACTCGATCAGATCGCGCATCGAGACCACCGCTGTCGGACGGCCCGCGTCGTCAACCAGCGGAATGTGGCGGAATCCCTCGAGCACCATCTTGTTCAGCGCGAACGCCACGTTTGCGTCGGCCGGGAGCGTGAACGGATCGGCGGTCATCGACACAGACACCGGAGTGCGGACGAGGTTGAGCGGCTGGGCCGCCACCTTCATCAGGACGTCGCGTTCGGTGAAGATGCCGGCGAGCCGGCCGTTCTCCATGATCAGAACGCATCCGCGCCGCTCCTTCTGCATCAGGTGAATCGTGTCGGCGAGAGTGGTCGAGGCGGAGACAGTCAGCGCCGGCTGCGACACAACGTCGCTCAGCACCGTGTGGGCAAGGGCGGATTCAAGAATGGGTCCGGGATGTTCGTCGTCGAACACCTGAGCGCGGGGATCGTCGTCGCCAGACATGATTAAGTCCTCCGATGCCGATATTCTGCGACCACATAATCTAGGGCGTTCTCCGGCATAGGGCAAAGGGCGGATAGCGGCTCAATTTGCCTTTAACAGCCGGATGCGGAACCTCGGCGCGGCGGACCCAGCACCTCGCCTACGAGGCCGCCGCCTGTCACTTCAGCCGCCGCGATCAGACCGGAGAGCGCGGTGCCCATGATGCCGTGGCCGGTGCGGCAACTGGCGCCGCAGAGATAGAGGCCTTCAACCTCGGTCTTCGCGCCGGGCCGGCGCAGCAGGAATTGATCCGGCGTGAGCGCAATCCCGTAGGAAGTTCCGGCCGTCGAGCCGGTGTACCTGGACTGAGTAAGCGGAGTCGCAACCTCTTCAAATGCAATCTGATGCGACAGTCCGGGGAAAACGCGCTCGGCGGCCGCTATGAGCGAGCGCGCGTACATCAGCTTGTGGTGCCGGTATCCTTCGCTGCGGCGGTAATTGCGGCTCCCGGCGTCCTCTTCGGTTACTCCCCACGCCGCTGGATCGGACGGGACGATAGACATGATCTGGAGGTTCGTGATCCCGTGTGGAGCCACGCGCGCGTTGGCCGGGTCCTTGAGCGACGCGATGGTCGCATAGGCGAACGGCTGCTGGGGAAACTCGCCACGAGCGGCGGCCGCATAGGCGGGCTCGCAGTCGTAGCCGGGATTAATCAGGTAGTTGGTGCGCGGATGATGCTCGGCCTTCAGGTCGCGCCGTACACCGAGATACAGGACTCCCAAAGCCGGGGACATCTCGAAGCGCCGTGTGCGATCGACGGTCTTGGAGTGAAGGTGCTCGGCGCCGACCAGGTCGATCATCGTGCGCTTCAGGTCCGCATCCGAGATCACGATCGGCGCCCGGATGAAACGCCGCCCCAGGTGCCTGCTGTCCAGTTCGACTCCCTCGACCTTGCCGTCGCGCACGGCGATGCGCTCGACCTTGGTGAGCAGCAGAATCTTGCCTCCGTATCGCTCGACCGCGTCGGCCAATCGATCCGAGATGACCTGTCCGCCGCCTTTGGGATAGTAGGCGCCCTCCATGTAGTGGAGTGCGATGGCCGCATGGACAAGGAGCGAAGCGCGGCTCGGCGGCATGGCGTAGGTGCCGTTTTGGGCGGTCAGGACCGCGCTGAGCCGCGCGTCGCTGGTGCAGGAGTCGAGAAATTCGGCCAGGGTGGCATTTCTCCAGCGCAGGAGCATCAATGAGCGCAGCAGCGTCGATGGCGCCTGGGCCGGATTTCCCATGAGCTTCGAAAACCGATCCATCTGGCGGAGCAGCGAGATGTAGCGGTCGATCCCGCGTTTCTCGCGCGGGAAGTATTCGCAGAGGCGGTCGCGAAAAACCTCCATCCCCTTGGGAATCCTGAACTCGAAGTCGGGAAAGATCAGCGTGTCATATCCGTCCGGATCCAACTCTTCGAACTCCAGATCTGCGATTCCCGCGGCGCGCAGCACCCTGGTCAGCATTCCATCGGCCTGGCAAGCGCCGATGTAGTGAAGGCCGATGTCGAACTCGTAGCCTCTGCGCCGGAAGATAGTGGCGTTGCCGCCGGCCACGCTGTGCTGATCCACCACCAGGACTTTTTTGCCACGGCGGGCGAGGATTGCCGCGGCGGTCAACCCTCCGGTGCCCGCTCCCACCACGATAACGTCGAAGCGTTCGTCGTTCAGTTCTCGGTAGCGATCGCTCATGGTCTTGGCCTCATGGGTCAGCCGGCGCCGCCGCTTGCGCTCGGTTGGATTGCTTGTTAACGTTGTTAACATCAAATGTTAACGTTGTCAATATTCGCTCGCATTGCTGCCGGGAGGGATTATCGGGCGTGACAAAACGGATTTTGAGTTCGCAGGCGCGGCGCGGACGCCCCCAGACGGGCCGCACGCGCCGCCCCTACCATCACGGCAACCTGCGCGAAGCGATCCTGCAAGCGGCGCTCAAGCTGGTCGAGACCGTGGGTCCCGGCGGGATCACGCTTCGCGCCACGGCGCGTCTGGCCGGAGTCTCGCAAGCCGCTCCCTACCGGCACTTCGCCGGCAAGGAAGCGCTACTAGCAGCCGTCGCAGAGGAGGGGTTTCGCGCGCTGACTGCCATGCAGCGCGGCAGCGCGCGCGATAAGGGCGACCCGATCGAGCGCTTTCAGGCCTTGGGACTGGCCTACATTGGCTTCGCGAGCAGCCACCCATCCCACTTTCGGGTAATGTTCGCGCCCGAAGTAGCCGACAAGGTTGCTTATCCCGCGCTAGCGGAGGCGGCGGCGGAAGCTTTTGGCCTGCTGGTGGATGTTATCGCGCAGTGCCAGAGGGCAGATAAGGTGAAAGAGGGAGATCCGAAGGAGTTGGCGCTCGCCGCCTGGTCTGTTGTTCATGGGCTCTCGGCGCTTGTGGTAAACCGCCAACTATCCGAGCTGTACCCGGTGAAGGTCGAAGAGATGGCCAGGAGCGTGACGCAGCGCCTCTTCGACGGCCTCGTGTCAGGTTCGTGATCGGGTCGCAGTTCACCAACCCGTGCTGCAAATTGTCGTTGACACAGGGCTCCTGAAACTTTCCCTCTTCGTTTCCCGCCGGGCTTCGAGGCAGGATCGCTCCTACGGCGCCGCCGCTACGGGTTCGAGTCGGATGGGGACCGTTTTGCACTTTTCGCCCCAAGTGAGAAGACCGCTCCGAGTGTCGGTGCCTTCCAGGAAACGTACCCACCAATCGGCCACGCCGTATTTCTCCCGCAGCAGCCGGTGGACCTTCGCATGCGCCTCGGGATCGGCTAGCGCGCGGTATCGCCGGGTTTTGCCGCCTCGTTCGATCTCGACGGTCGGGTGCGCAGTCCATGTGCCGGATCCACCACTGAGCGTTGGCGTTGCCTGGGTGAATCCAGGAATACGGTCCCTCGTCGACGATCCAGAGCCGCGCCTTGCGCGCCCCTCCCGTTGGAGTCGGCTCGTGGACGACAACGACCTCCCGGCCAACTTCGATCAGGGCCAGGTGTGCGAGGACGTAAGTCACGCAGACACCGGCCACGATCGCCGCGACGATGATCGCTTGTCTCATCCCGTGCGCGTCCAGATGCAGCCAGCCGCCACGAAGCTACGCGCAGTCATTGAGGCCCCATAGTTTTCGCGACATTCAGAGTCAACGCGATGTCCATCCTAATGCGCATCGACATCGAGGACCAAACTGTTGTAAACGGACATGAACGCTCGGCCAGGAGTCCTAAGATGGCATTGAAGGTCGTCGGCGCCGGATTTGGACGAACCGGCACGCTCTCACTGAAGAACGCGCTTGAAAAACTCGGCTTCGGCCCCTGCTATCACATGATGGAAGTTTTTCCGCGAGCCGATCACGCCGCGATGTGGCATCGGCTGGCACTCGGGCATCCGATGGACTGGGAGCTGATATTCCGCGACTTCCGCGCGACGGTCGATTGGCCGGGGGCGCGATGGTGGCGCGAACTCGCCGCGCATTACCCGGATGCGAAGGTGCTGCTGTCGGTGCGCGATCCGGAAGCCTGGTACAAGAGCGTGAACGATACCATTTACCAACTGATGAAATTGCCACTGCACGACGGCGTGCCCGAAAACTTTCGGCTCCAGAGCGAGATGGTGCGCAAGGCAATTCTCGCCGATACGTTCGACAACCGCTTCGAGGACAAGGCTCACGCGATCGAGGTGTTCGAGCGGCACAATCAAGAGGTCCGCGATGCGATCGATTCCGCGCGGCTGCTGGTGTTCGACGTGCGGGAAGGATGGACGCCGCTGTGCCGCTTCCTCGAGGCGCCCATTCCCGGACGAACCGTTTCCGCGGCTCAACGACAGCGCGACGATGCAGGCGATGATCGGCCAGATGCAGGAGTCAGTCCGCCGGTCCGCAGACTGAGTTCCAAGAGGCCCCTTCGGCTTCGCTCAGGGCAGGCTCGATCCGGGTTGCGCCTTGGGACCAGGCCGCAGGCGCGGCACATCAGATGAACTGCGACGTACGGGATGCATCGGAACCAGTCGGTCTTCTGGGGCAGGCCGGCCGCGGGACCGCCACCGGCCGAGGTGTCGAACCATCGGGCGATCGCAATCAGAAATCTGCGAGATGCAGCTGGTGTCCCTGAGGTCACGGCGTCTCTCCGCTCGGGCGGCGGAATCAATCCCGCGCGACGCCTGCTGATGAAGCCCAGATTTGCGGGGCTGAGTGAACCAGCACGAAATCGCTTCATTTGACCGGCGCAAGCATTTCGACGTCGTCGAAGCGCGTGTAATCGATGCTTCTGCTGCCATCAGGCTGGAGAATCAGCACGTCGGCGAAACGCGCGCCCCAAATTATTTCGTCAAGTCCGTAGGTATGCCGGGCATGAATGGTCTGAGAAAACGTTTCGTCGAGTCCGGTGATCGACACAACGATTTCAGGCTGGCTATTGGCAAGCGAGTCGTGCGTCGCGCCGAAAAGCGGACTGCCTTCGACGATGCGATGGACCGCGGTCCAGGAAAACACGAACATCGCACTGCGGTTGCGCGTCATGGCCAGATCGTGGAAGCGGCGGAGCGATTCGCCCTCGACGGTGGTTTCATTGCGGGTGAAAACGACGTGAATATTCGCCTCGACGATTCGGTTCGCGCGCATGTTCGCCATCCGGATCATCAGGCTGGTCGTGCCGTCGCGCGGGCCGACGACCACATAGCGGCTGAATCTGACGCGCGCTGTGGGCCGCGAGAACTTCGCGAATACCAGTCCGGTCATCAGCGCCAGCGCGATCAGTCCGGTCAGCGCCTCGACGGAGACCATGATGTTGGAGAACAGCGTGACCGGCACCATCTTGCCGTAACCGATGGTCGCCATGGTCTGTACGCTGAAAAAAAACATGTCGGCGAACGAGCGGTAATGGGCATTCTCTACCCCGCTGTCGAAGTAGTAGCCGCAGGCAAACACCAGGTTGGCGATGATGAACGCCACGGCGATTATGCCTATCAGGGCCGGCCAAGAAGCCGTCACCAGATAATGGTAGAGGTCGTCGAGCGCGCGGGTGGGCGCGCCGCGAATCGGACGGTCACCCTTCATGCCGAGGTTGGTTGGCCGCTTAGGCATCGCGGCAGAATATAGCGGATGGCGTCCCTTGAGGGGACCACTTGCCCTGTTCGAACTTATATCAGCGCGGGCCAGCGGCCAGCCGGCAACGGTCGAAGGTTCTTGAGCAAGCTGCTCAGGCGACGATGCGGTCGGAGAAGCCCTCGACGTCGTGGGTCATGATGAGGAGATCGCGGGAGCGGCCGCGGCGGTCCTCGATCCAGTCGGAAAGCATCGCCTCGACTTGAAAGCCCAAGCGCTCGAAGGCGGCGCGCGCGGCGGTCTGCTCGGTGGTCATCTGGGCTGTGATCTTCTTAAGCCCGAGCGAGCGCGCGAGATCGAATACTTCGGCCACCAGGCGCCTGCCGAGCCCGGTGCCGCGGTAACGCGACGAGGTGATGACTCGAATCTCGCCGATGTGCCGGGTCCATCGCGCCTGATCGAGATGGACGCTGGCGTAGGCGGCGAGCTCGCCGTCAATCTCGGCCAGCAGCGTGATGGTGTGCCCGCTTTTGATGTTATCGATCCACTGCCGCACGACGCTGCGGTCGGTGATGTCGGTGCGCAGGAAGAGCAGGTCGTCGGCGGGGAGCTTCTTGGCGAATTCGACTATCTTGTCGAGGTCGCTGGGTTCCATGACCCGAAGGATCGCGCTACGGCCGTCGCGGAGTTTAACCTGAATTGGATAGGGGCGATTGGTCTTTATCTGCTCGGCCATTGAAACCTCCGGCAAACCGGTGTGCGCAAGCGCGGCGATCAACACCGCGGGCAAGACGCCTTCAATTTTTCAAGATTCAACTTTTCAAAAGTTGACCAGCGTGAGGCAAAAACTTTAGATCAGCGCGGGCGGTCCGGCAAGGGTCGCGGCGGCACACTTCGGCTTGCATCTTAGCGGCCATAGGGCCTAAGTTCACGATCCGCGGCAATGTCATTTCCAGGATCTTCTCGACTGGGACGCGGTGTCACGCCCGTGTCCCCAGCTCGAGGAAAATCCGGCTCGGAGGTGAGTTCAAATGGCCGAAGCATCCGTATTTCCATCGACCTCGAGCTATCGACTGTCGACGCAGGACGCAACCTTTATCTACGGCGAGTCGCAAAGCGGTCCGCTGCATATCGGGAATATCGGACTGTTCGAAGGCCGCCTCGATTTCAACGCCTTGCTGGGGCATTTCGAGGAACGGATGCATCTGGTGCCGCGCTACCGGCAGCGGCCGATCGAAGTTCCGCTGAATCTCGCGCACGCCATGATGGAAGACGACCCGGAATACTCGCTCGACAACCACGTGCATCTCCATCAACTGCCCGACGCGATGAGCGAAGGGGACGCGCTGGCCGAGATGATGCGCATCTATGAGAAACCGCTCGACTTCAAGCATCCCCTGTGGGAACTGCACACGTTCCACAACCTGGACGGAAATCGCACGGCGCTGCTGTGGAAGGTGCATCATTGCCTGGTCGATGGCGTGTCGGGCGTCGAGCTGCTGAAAGTGATGTACGACTTTCGCGCGGAGCCGGCGGACATTGCCCAGCCGCCGGAGCCATGGGTTCCGGCGCGGCCGTCGAGCCTGATTCGGCGGTTCGGGGAGGCGGTGCGCGATCGGATTGACAGCGCGGTCAAATCAACGATCAACGCGGCGGTCGAAGCGGTCGAGGATCCGGGCTGGGCGGTGGAGCGCGCGCGGCAGCTGGGGGTGGCGTCGCGGCTGATGACCGAGCTGGCGACGCGGCGAATAGTGGCGACGCCGTGGAACTCGACGCCGGTCACGCAGGAACGGATCGTGGCATGGACGAGTCAACCGTTCGCGGACTTTCGCGCGATCAGATCGGTGTTCGGCGGGTCGGTCAATGATGTCGTACTGGCAATTTTGGCCGAGGGCGCGGCGCGCTACTTGCAGCATCATGGGTACGCCGTCGAAGGACAGCAACTGCGCATTGGATGTCCGGTCAACGTGCGGCACAGAGAGGAAAGGACTTCGCTGGGGAATAGGGTCTCGATGATGTTCCCGACCTCGCCGGCGGCGCCGATGGATATCGTCGAGCGGCTGAAATTGATCAGCGAGGAGACCGAGCGAATCAAGGCGGCAGGGCTGGCGCAGGCACTGGAATCGCTGTTGCAGCTCGGCGACGCAATTCCACCTGGCGTGATTGGTCCGGTAGCGCGCGCGGCGACCACGATGATAGACGTCGCAGGGCGGCTGACGAAGTGGATGGATTGGAAGCCGCGGCCGGACGGTTTCGGGCTGCCTGCGTTGGGGGTCAATTTTATTGCGACCAACGTGCCGGGCGTGCAGGTGCCTCAATATGTAAACGGACACGTTTGCCTGGACATGGTACCGCTGGTACCGATCGGCGCAACGCTGGGATATGGAGTCGCAATACTAAGTTACTATCGAAATCTATACTTCGGAATGATGGCGGATCCGCGGCTAATGCCCGACGTTGCACTGATGAAAGCGTTCGTCGATGACGCGTTTGCGGAGCTGAAGCGGCGATGCGTGGGACAGTCGGCGAAGAAAGCGGGACAGGAGCCGGTGCTGAAGAGCGCGTAGGATTTGCCGCGTTTGAGGAGCACGAGACGGCGGTTGCCGTGGTCGGAAGTGAGGACGGGTTCGAGGTCGAGGGCGTCGCGCTGACGGGTCTTCCATACGTCGGCGGGCACGATGATGAAGCCGGGGGGCGCGTCGCCGAGACGGCCGTGGAGAACGGGCGCGTCGCGATCGAGGTAGAACAGCAGCGGCGCGATCTCTTCCTGAAATCCGTAAATGTAGAGCGGGTCGGCGGGTGCGACGACGCGGGCGATTTCTTCGGCGGCGGGCCGAAATGAATCGTCGCGGCAGGACCGGACTTCCATCCGCGGTATATAGACGAAGTTGAAAACGACGAGGCCGGCGCATAGGGCGGCAAATGCCCGAGTCGCGGCGCGGCGCCATGCAAGCGGAGGGACGGTGATGATCCACCACGCGAGCATCACGGCGGCCGCGGGCCATACCGGCAGCAGATAGGAGCGGCGCTTGTAGGCGGCGATGCTGAAGAAGACGACGGTAGCGAAGTAGAAGATCGCGAAGAGGCGGACGGCAGCAAGGGCGCGGCCGGAGTCGGAGGGCGTGGGGGAACGATCGCCCTCATCCGCGCCGCGAAGCGCATCGCGGCCTTGCCGGGGGGGATCGGCAGGATCGACGTGGTGCCGAGTGAGTAATGGAGTGAGTAATGCGTAAACGGCGGCGACAGGGACCATCAGGCTCAGCGGGGCGGAGTTGAGCAATACCGGTTTCAGGTAGTACCACGGCGCCATCGCGCCCAGCGAGCCGAAGAAGCGGCCGACATTTTCGCTGTCGAGCTGACGATTGAGGAAGGCAAAGCGTCCGCCGAAGTAACATGCGAGATACCAGCTCGAAGCGATCGCGGCGCCGAGGATGATCGCGCCGGGATCGAGCATCGTCAGGATTTGGCGTCCACGCCGCTCGGCGAGCATGAAGATGAGGATTGAAACGCCGGGAAGAATTGCGCCGATAGGGCCCTTGGCGAGCACGCCGAGACCGATCGCAACCGCCATCAGATAGAGCGCGGGCAGGCGGGATTCGAAGCGCGCGGCGGGGCCGGAAGCGGCCGCGTCGCGGGGCATCCACCACAGAAATGCGAACAGGGCGAGCGACTCGAAGAAGCACAGCGTCATGTCGACGCGGCCGTAGCGGCCCTGGCTGACGTACTGATAGGAGGCGGCCAGCGCGAGGCCGGCCAGCACGGCGGCGTCGATGCCGAGGAATTCGAACGCGAACAGCATCGTGAGGACCGCGCCGGCAACCGCGTAAAGTGCGGACGGGAGGCGGAGGTTGGCGGCGGTCACTTTGCGGACTGCGGCGAGGCGATCGATTGCGACCGCGGTCCAATGGAACAGCGGAGGCTTGTACATTGGGGCGACGCCGTTCTCGACCGGGAACAGGAGATGGCCGTGCTCGACCATCTGCTGGACGAACACGCCTTCGACGGCCTCGTTGCCGGTGCATACATCGCCGGCGCCGAGCCGATGAAGCGTCAGGACGGCGGTGAGGAGAGCGATCGCGGCGATCGCGGCGGCAGATTTCAGGTTCATGCGAAGGCCATGGGGCTCAACGCAGGGATATAATAGCTAGTCAATGTATAATAGCTAATCACGCCATCGAATACTCAGTCGAGATCCGCGCGGAATATACTAAGGCTCTTGATCCGCGAGGCATCGTAGCCGCGCCACTTGGCGGCGGAGACGTCGCCAGCGTTCACGCGCTTGAATCCGAGGCGGGAGAAGAAGCCTGCGACACGATCCTCATTGGTGCATGCGAAAACGTATTTGAGGCGGCGCGCGCGGGCTTCCTTGAGGATCTCGCGGACCAGCACGGCGGCGACGCCCTCGCCCTGGAAGCGGGTCAAGGTGTACATCGCGGTGATTTCGCCCGCGCGGTCGCGGCGGTACGGCTCGGTCAGCAGCGAGCAGATTCCAGCAAGGTGTTCGTCGCCGATTCGGTAGCCGAAGCATGAGGGCAGGATTTGCGCGATCTGGCCGGGGGTACGGGGCAGCAAGGAGCCTTCGGTCTGGCCGCGGACGATGAGTGCTTCAACTTCCTCGAAGTCGTCGATTGAAACGGGGCGAACGAAGCCGTACTGCATCTCGGTGAACAGGGTTCCGGCGCCGATGAAACTGAAGAGTTCCTCGTAAACGTCGCCCGGCGCGACCAGGTTGACGGAACCGACGCCGTCTTCCAGCGCGTCGTGGGCGGCGCGGACGATGGCTCTGCGAGCGCGTGAGCGGAGGTTGCGCATAGTGAGGCGGATGCGACCTTCCTCGACGAACGAGAGCCGTTGGCCGTCCTTGTCGATTAAGCCGCCGCGCCGATCAAGCATCAGGAGCTTGAAGACGCGAAGCCTGCTGGCAAGCTCGCGCGCGAAGACGGTGAGATCGTCGGCGTCGTCACGGCTCATCGAGGCGACGACGATCGATCCGGCGCGCAATCGCGCCCAGATCTCGGCGACGGCGGAATCCGGTGGATACGGGCGCGAGCGAAGTCCGTCGGATGGATTGAAGACCGGGGGCGGTTCCTTGGGAGCGAGGCGGCCGAGCCGGCGCATCAGCTTGGGAAGTGCGCTGGGCGAAACGATGACGACGCATCGGGTTTGATTGCGCCGCAATTCGCGCAGCGTCAGCACGAGAGAATCGAAGTCGGAAATCCGCTGTCCGGCGGGAGGGATCAGCGCGAAGAGCAGGCTCTTGCCGTAGAATTCCTCGAGATAGAAGGTCTTCTCGGTGAAGACCGGGGCGCCGCGGCGTGGTTTGCCGACGAAGTCGCCGAGGCCGATAGCTCCGAAATCGTTCACGGGCAGAGGGTCCGCGGGGCCAGCGTCCGGGGGGTTCTTCAATTCGGCTACGCGGGCTGAGACTTGGCCGGCGAAATCGCTCTGGACGCGACGTCGATGGGGGAACGCCCGCCCGGCGACGGATGCGTCGCGGCTATTTCGGCGAGCGAGGTATCGGAGAAAACTTCGAGCAGCACGCGCTGGCCCTTTTCCCAAACGCGATACATGCGGCAGGAGGGCTTTAGAGCGCATGAGCTGCTGCCGTCGGTGCACAGGTTGAGCTTGATGGGACCCTCGACGGCTTCGATAATATCGCGAAACGTGACGGTGTCGGCATCGCGGGCAAGCTGGTAGCCGCCGCCGGGACCGCGGCGCGCGCGGACCAGCCCGCGGCGCATCAGATCGCGAATCACTTTTTCCAGATAGTATTTCGGGATGTGCTCGCGACCGGCGATTTCGGTGCCGCGGGTGACGCCCGACGGATGATCGGCGAGATAGATCATGGCTCGCAGCGCGTACTCGATCTTGCGCGGTATCTGCATCAGGCTCATGCGTTTTTCACTTTTTCACTTTTCACCCTTTACGACGCGAGCGCCGGCGTGGCGCGTATCGCGAGAATCTTTTCGACATACTTGACCAGCATGTCGTTCTCGATGTTGACGGTGTCACCGGGCTGCTTGAAATCGAGCGTCGTCGATCGCAGCGTGTGGGGAATTATTTCGACGGAAAAGTTGCAGTCCTCGACCGAAAAGATGGTCAGGCTGATCCCGTCGATGGCGACCGAGCCCTTCTCGACCAGGTAGCGGGCTTGCGCGGGCGCGACCTCGAAGGCGAAGAGCTTTGAGTCGCCCTCGGGCTTGATCGACACGACCCGGCCGATGCCGTCGACGTGGCCGGAGACCAGGTGGCCGCCGAGCAGCTTGCCGAGCGTGAGGCATCGCTCGAGATTCACACGGCGGGAGGGTTTCAGATCGCCAAGCCCGGTGCATCGCAAGGTCTCGGCCGAGATGTCCATCGCGAAGCGGCCGGGACCTTTGGAAATCACGGTCAGGCACGCGCCGTTGACGGCGATCGAATCGCCGATGTTGATTTCGGAAATGGGGAGCGAGGTATGGACAGAAATTACCGCACCCTGGCCGGTCAGCTTGAGGCTTTCGACGGTGCCGAGGTCTTCGATGATACCGGTAAACATCACGTCTCCTGCGGAGCGCTGGTGCGGCGGGGAGAAATCTCCAGAAAAATCATATCTTTTTGATCGATAGTGGCGCAACCAGAGCGGCCGGATGAAGGCGATACGTTTGGTTTTGCTGACATGGGTGCCGGGGCTGGCCCCTGCTAAGCTGGAATGCAGTGAAATCGAAGGCAAAGGAAAAACTCAAGGCGCTGCTGTTCGACTATGGCGGCACGCTCGCATTCCTGGATTTCGAATTGCTGGCGCGCGAATTCTCGCGCGAAGGGCGCAAGCTCGATGCACTGGCGCTCGAGCATGCCGAATACGCAGGGCGTGCGGCGATCGATCGACATCTGATGAGCGTGCCGGGCAAGCAAGCCGACGGTGGGGCGTATGAGCATTTTTTTCGCGGCTGGATGAAGGCGGCGGGAATTCCGGAAGAGGAATTTAGCGAATGCGCGGCGAAGTTTGGCGCGATACATCGCGAGGCCACGCTCTGGCGCGTGGTGCGGCCGGGAACGTTCGAGGCGCTGGAGGCGTTCAAATCGGCGGGATACAGGCTCGGAATCGTGTCGAATGCGGAGGGGCAGGTCGAAGCAGACACGAAACGATTCGGGCTGGCGCCGTACTTCGACGTGATAATCGACTCACATGTTGTCGGGGTGGCAAAGCCCGACCCGCGGATTTTTCAAATCGCGCTCGGGCGCCTGGGTGTCGCCGCCGACGAAGCGAGATTTGCGGGCGACATCTATTCGATCGACGTGGAGGGCGCGCGCGCGGCGGGAATCGAGGCGCGGCTGGTCGATCAGCATCGCCGCTACACGTGGGTCGATCACGAGAAGATTCGGCATATCAGGGAGCTGCATCGGATCGATTGAGGGTTTCCTTGCAAGAGGAAGATTCAGCTATGGGCGTAATAAGAGATCAATCGGAAAAGATTTTTACCGGCGCGATTACGACCCGCCAGTTCCATCCGATCCTGCCGACCGGCGAGTACGAGGAAATCGCAGACGGCGTGATGTTCTACCGATGGTTCGCGAACGTGACGGCGGCCAAGACGGGCGAGGGGCTGGTGCTGGTGGATACGGGAGGCTACTTCAACCAGGACGCGACGGTGAAGCTGATTCGGCAGTTCTCGCCGGAGCGGGTAAACACGGCGATCTACACGCACGGGCACGTCGATCACGCGTGCGGGATGCCGGCTATAGTCGCGGATGCGCAGAAGAACAAGGTGGCGCGGCCGCGCGTGGTGGGACATCGCGCAGTCGCGGCGCGGTTCGATCGCTACAAGCGCACGGCAGGCTATAACACCGTAGTCAATACACGGCAGTTCAACCGGCCCGCGCCGTGGCCGACTGAGTATGTATATCCGGATACTTACTTCGATAATCAGTTGAATGTAGTTGCGGGCGACGACAAGTTTGAATGCCATCATGCGCGCGGCGAAACCGACGATCATTGCTGGGTGTTCATCCCGCAGCGCAAGCTGCTATGCACCGGAGATTTGATCATCTGGGCGGCGCCCAACGCGGGCAATCCGCAGAAGGCGCAGCGCTACGCGCGCGAATGGGCCGAGGCGCTGCGCGTGATGGCGAGACTGGGGGCGGAAGTGCTCGTGCCGGGCCACGGCTACCCGGTGTTCGGCGCGATTCGGGTGCGGCAGGTGCTGAACGACACCGCGAACTATCTGCAGAGCCTGTACGATCAGGCCATTGCGATGATGAATGCGGGCGCGACGCTGGACGAGATGATTCACACCGTGAAGCCGCCGGCAAATCTCGCGGAGAAGCCATGGCTCCAGGCCGTGTACGACGAGCCCGAGTTTATCGTGCGCAACATCTGGCGGCTGGAAGGCGGATGGTACGACGGCACGCCGTCGAATCTTAAACCCGCGAGCCGCGGCGAGCGGGCGCGCGAGATCGCGGAGCTGGCGGGCGGTGTGGCACCACTCGTCGCGCGAGCGAATGAACGACTGGCGGCCGGCGAAATCGTGCTGGCGTGTCATCTGGCGGATTGGGCGGTGGCGGCGGCGCCAGAGGACAAATCGGCACATGAAGCGCGGATGCGAGTCTATGCGGCGCGAGCGGATCGCGAGCAATCGACGATGGCGCACGGTGTCTTCCGGTCGGCGGTGGTCGAGTCAGCGACGAAGGCGGGAGTCGCGCCACCCGAGGACAAGCGCAGCGCGTGAGATCGCGCCGAGTCTTCGATCCGCGGGTGAGACTCGACTTTTCACTCTTTCACTTTTTCACTTTTCACCGGCCGCGGGGGCAGCGTGAGTTTGCCGAGGACGGCGGGCGCCCGCGCGCCGGTGACACTGGGGATGTTGCCTTGGCGGCCGCGCAGCATCTGGTAGCCGAGAATGGCAAATGCGACGGCCTCGAGCGCGTTGCCGTCAACACCGACGTCGGCGGCAGTGAGCACTTCGAGATTGGGAAGCTCGGCCGCGATCATGCGCATCAAGGTCGGATTTTGCGCGCCGCCGCCAGTGACGATCAACTGATCAACGGGACCACGAGGAAAAATGAAGCGGCGGCATGCGTCGGCGATCGATCGCGCGGTGAGGGCGGTGACGGTTGCGACCAGATCGTAGTCAACGATTTTCATGCGGCGGGCGTTGGCGACGATCGAATCGAGGAGGCGAGTCCCGAATTCCTCGCGGCCGGTTGATTTTGGCGGTCGGCGGCGGAAATAAGGATTTCGCATCAGCTTCGCGAGCAGCGGCTGGTTGACGCGGCCGCTGCGCCGCGATGCGCCCGCCACGATCCATCCGCAGGCGGCCGCCCGAGATTCGCGAAGCGAGCGCGTCCAGCATCATGTTACCCGGGCCGGTGTCGAACGCGATCAGGCGGGCGTTGCCAAGGCGCGCGCGGGGCGGAATGTAAGTTGCGTTGCCGATGCCGCCGATGTTCTGCACGACGCGGCCGCGCGTGAGGTCGGCGAACAGCCAGAGATGGGCGAGCGGGGCCAGCGGAGCGCCCTCGCCGCCGAGCGCGACGTCCATCGTGCGGAAATCGGCGACGACGGGAACTCCAGTGGCGGCGGCGATGACGGCGGACTCGCCGAGTTGCATCGTGGAGGCGACCTGTCCGCGGGCCGCGCGGCGTGGCGGCAGGTGAAAGAAGGTATGGCCGTGCGATCCGATGAACGCAACGTCGGAAAGCGCGACGTGCGCGCGCCGGGCGATCTCGATGGCGACACGTCCGAACTCGCGGCCGAGCGCGAAGTTGAGCGTGGAAATCGCAGCCGCGCCGATTTTTTCATCGGCGGAAGCGGCGAGCAATTCTCGGCGAAAGCGCGCATGGTACGGGAAAGTGTGAAACGCGATCAGGCGCGCTGGCGGACGGGAACGCTCGTCGAGCTCGACGACGGCGGCGCTCACGCCGTCGTGCGAAGTCCCGGACATCAAGCCGATCGCGAGAACTGTCCGGCGGTCGAGTTTAATCGTGATTGCGCTCATCTTTATCCAGGTCCGATTCTTCCGATTCGGCATCGCCGAGCGATTCCCGCGAATCGTCGCGACGACGCAAGCGAAGCATCTCGACTCCCGCAAGCAGCAGGCGCAAGCCCGAGGGAAAATCGAGCGAGCCGGAGTCGTCGTGCGCCTCGGGCGCGATAATCACCTTGCGCCCGCGGTGCCATTGCACAAGCAGCATCTGGTGACCGAGCTGGCGGCCGCTGACGCGATCGATCGAGAAGTCGCCGAACATCGTGGTGGTTTGCAAGTCGGAGAACGCGGCGCGGAGCATCGCGTCGTCGCGGCGGCCGGCGGCAGCGAGCGCGGCGGCGGTCAGGAGACCGGCGGCGTAAATCTGCGCGGCGGGATAATCGGGAGAATCGCCGGCGCCGGCGGCGGCCATTCGGCGCGCAAATTCGGCGGGCGTCGGGCCAAGCGCGGGCGCGATCTCGATCGAATCCTCCCACTGTGAGGGGCCGACGATTCCTTCTGCAAGTTCGCCCAAGTCCGATGCGAAGCGGCGCACGCCGGCGGCGACGCATCCAAGCACCGGGATGTTGAGACGGGAAGCTGCGACGGCGCGCATCACGGCGACGTCGTGTTCGTAGCTGCCGGCGCTGGCGAGCGCGTTGACGCGGTTGCGCGCAAGCGCGGGGAAAAGCTGCGCGGGCGTCGAGGCGGGGTCGAACGCGCCGTTCCATTTCACGCGGACGCGGACTCCGCGACGACGAGCGGCGCGTTCATCGGCGGCGCGCTCGAAGCCCGATGCAACCGCGCGAGCGAACGGCGAGTTCGCCGCGACGATCGCGACGCGCTTGCGCCAGAGCTTGAGCTGGGTCAGCAAGCGGACGAAGCCGCGCAAATAGTCACTGGCGGGACTGAGTACTCCGACGATCATCTTGTAGCCGCGGTCGTAGAGTTCGTCGCCGGCGCCGCCGTGATTCACGAAGACGCGGCCGGATTGTTCGACGATGCCCGCCGCGGCGCGGGTGAGGCGATTGGAGTACGGGCCGAAGATTATGTCGGCGCGGCGATCCGCGCAGAGAGCGCGATAGATTTCGGCGCATCGCACGGGGTCGCTCGCGTCGTCGCGGCATTCGAGCGCAAACTCGCATCGCTCGCCGGCGACGCGGAGCGCGCTGCTGGCGTTGGCGTCGGCGATGAACAAACGGATCGCGACTTCGGCCTGCCGGCCCATCGGGGAGTATTCGCCGGTGAGAGAGAGCGAAAGGCCGATGGTGATTTTCACGGGAGGGAAGTCAGGGTGCGACTTCGGCGATGCCGCCCTTGATGACGGCCTGGCCGTCGGGATTGAAAGTCTCGTAGGCGAAAACTTTGCGGCCGTCGCGCTCGCCGTCGGCCCAAATTTTGGTGGTGATAGTCTGGCCGGGCAGCACGGGACGGGAGAAGCGCACGCGCAAGCGCTTGAGGCGAGCCGGGTCGCCGGCGCAGAGATTGTCGATCGCGACCTTCGACGTAAACGCCATCGTGCACAGGCCATGCACGATGATGCCCGGCAGGCCCGCCATCTTCGCGATGTTTTCATCGACATGGATCGGATTGCGATCGCCGGAGGCCTCGGCGTAGCGGTAGGTCTGATCCTTGTCGATGGTTTGCGCGACCGAGAAGATCGGCTCGCCGCGATCCGGCTCGATGGCGCGCGGTTCCGAGGCCGCGGCATCGCGGTTTCGAGCGCCTCGAATAAAAGCGATGAAGAGTGTTTTATTGACCGGCTGCCCTTTCTGGTTGGCGGCGTTGATCTCGACGGTCATGGTCTCGCCGGTGGCCTTGGTTTCGATCGAAATAATTTTTGCGGCCGCGGCTATTGCGTCGCCGGGGCGAATTGGATTTGGAAACTCCATGTCCTGCTCGCCGTGAACGAGGCGGAGCAGATCGGCGTGCAGGTCGGGATCCATCACGGTTTTCATGACGGCATCCCAAATGACGGTGACGCCGAACATCGGCGGCGCGACGATGCCGCCGGGGCGGCTTTGGTCGAAGAAGGCGGGGTTGTCGTCGTTGTACGCGCGCGCATAGTTCTGGATCGCGTCGAGGGTGACGTTGGTGGTGAAGGTCGGGGATTGGCGGCCCACGCAGGCTTTGTTCAGCGGCATCGATTGTCTCCGATTGATGGTGCTTTCTAAATTTTTCGGTTTTTCGTTGATCGGCGGCTAACCTAGCTCGCGGCCGGCGATGAACACGGACTTCAACTCTAGCGCCCGGCTGAGCACGATTAAATCGGCGCGCGCGCCGACCTGAATGCGGCCGCGATCGCCCGCGCCAACGAGACCCGCGGGATTGGTCGCAGCCATCACGGCCGCATCGCCGATGCCGACGCCGGCTTTCTCGCACCATCATGCGCACCCCGTCGAGCATCGAGATGATGCTGCCGGCCAGCCGGCCGTCATCGAGGCGCGCGGCGCCGTCGCGAATTTTTGTCGTTATCGATCCGCGCGCAGCCCCGAGATTTTTTTCGGAGGCAGAGGCTTTCGCCAGCGCGACTTTGTCGGTGACGAGGATCATCCCGGCTATCCCGCGGGCGCGGCTAGGCGAGACGCAGGATCGCGGGATGCACGTGGACGCCGTCGGGGATGATCGCGGCGAGTGCGGGTGACGGCGCGAGCGCGGCGGCGATAACGCCGGGATCGCGATGGTTCAACGGGCGCATCGCGTTGAACAGATGCGTGAACATCCGGGCACCGGCGGCTATGGCGGCGTTGGCCTCTTCGAGAGTCGCGTTGGTATGACCGATGGAGACGACCACGGCGCGCGCGGTAAGGCGCCGAATCGCGTCGAGCGCGCCGGGCATCTCGGGCGCAAGCGTGAGCAAGCGAAGCGCGCGCATTGCGAGCACCCGTTCGAAGGCGTCGCCGCGCGGTTCGAGGTTGAGCGCGGGATGCGCGCCGAGCCGCAACGGCGAAATGAACGGGCCTTCGAGATGCATGCCGAGAATCGCAGCCGCATCGGCGGACTTATCGAGGCGCGAATTTTCGATCGCGCCGGAGATCGACTCGTGAACCTGCGCGATCTTTTCAATCGGCGCGGTGACCGCGGTCGGCATCCAGGCCGTGGCGCCTTCGCGCGCGAGGTGGCGGCTCAGGGTGGCGAGTGCGTCGGCCGGCGCGTTCATCACGTCGATGCCGTGCGAGCCGTTGAGCTGAAGATCGACGAAGCCGGGCAGGATGTAATCTTCGTCGCCGCCGCCAGATGCGGATTCGAGCGCGGTGATCCGATCGGTGAAGGTGACGCGCCCGCGAACGAGCGAGCCGTCGGGCATTGCGATGCAGCCGGACAGTTTACCGGCGGGCAGATTCATAGCGCCTGACGCCGGAGTGTTTGGCAGGAGTACTTAATTGTATGTGAAACCCACCGTGGGTTTCACACTTCCTTGGGCAGGGGCTGCGGCCCCTGCACCCGCAGTGAGAAGACGCGAAAATCTGCGCAGCGCATCTTTTCGCGACTACGCGATGAAAGAGCCCACGGGCGCGCCGTTTCTTAATACTGGCCAGCCGTGCCAACGGCCAAAGGTAACCCCTGCACCTTATTGAGGAAAAGAGAAGATGCGGGCTTCGCCCTGTCAGAAGGGGTTGATCAAGAGAGAGGACGCGAGCGCCGCTTGTTTTTTTTGTGTCATCCTGAGCGCAGCGAAGGATCTCGCGCGCCAGCGCGTGTCGCTCGAGGACCATTGTTGAAGCACTTGAAGTCGAAACCGACAATTGACCCGAATTTCTCAACATCCCGCCCGCGGTCAATTCGCGCCGAATCGCTCTGCGAGCAGACGCGAGAAGCGCGGCATATAGATGAGGTCGAAGGTTTCTTCCTTGCCGGGAAACATCGCAACCGCGGCGCCCTTGAGCGCAAGCACGTGTTCCCATCCCTGTTCGAGCGTCATGTCATGGTCCTGAGCGATGGTGGCGAAGGTCAGCTCGACCAGGAAGCGCAGGCGGCGGATCATTTTATTCTCATGCTCGATTTTCGCTGCGCGGTCGTAGTCGTGGTCGGCCATGAGTGCGTTCTCCGTGTCAAAGTGTCGCAATGATCACTATATCATCGAAGCCGGAAGCGATCATGGGGCGACGCGGGCGGACTTGTCTCTATTGTCCGAGGATGCCAAATTCTAGCGGGCTGTTGAAAAAGTAATTTTCAACGCCTGCTCCCTCTCTCTGGTCTCCCCCAATGGGGGGAGATGTTGTAGGTGCGAAGAGAGCTTTTACGCAGGATGTTGAAGCACTTGAAGTCGGAAGCGACAATTGACCGGAATTTTTCAACATCCTGCTAAGGCGCCGTGAATTCAGTCCGCCTCAAAAGCAGCTTCATATATCTCGCCAACGCGGTGAAAGATCTGCGTGGGAATTGGGCGGTGCTGGCGGTAGTGCTGGCGCCGCTGGCGCTGGCGGCGGCGTTGTGTCTGCTGCCGGACGCGTTGAATCTGCAATTTCACCTTGCGCAGAAGTTTGAGCCGGGCGCGCAAAATATCAGCTACATTCAGGCGCAGGGCGTCGATGCGCCGGACAAGCCCCCGCCGCTGCAAGAGCCGCAGCCGTTCTCGCCGTGGGTCACGAAGGCGCTGCATCTGATCCTCGGGCTGCTCACGCTGCTGGTGACGCTGGTCACGTTGTGTTCGCTCAAGAGGATCCAGGCGGGACTGCGCAAGCCCGCGATTATCGGCGAAGCGATCGAGGTTTACCGGCAATCGATTCCGCTTGCCCCGGGGTTCATCTGGGTGACGATTCTGCAACTGGCGGCGCCGGCGTCGGGATTATTCCTGTTCCAGCAGTCGTCAGCTTACGTGTACGGTTCGATCGGCGTGTGGGCGTATATCGTGCTGGTGCTGATGATCATGCTCGGCGCGATCGTGTACGCGTGGTTGTACTTCGCGCAGTTTGCGCTGATCTTCGACGGAAAGCATAGCTGGCATGCGCTGCTGTTCAGCCGAGACCTCATACGCAAGCGCTTCTTCAAAGTCGCGACGCGGATCGTGGTGTTTCTCGCGATCTGGTCGGGATACAACTCGTGGGCCGCGGGCGCGTTTGTGGTGGTGAGCCTGCTGTTCGGGCCGGTCGGGGTGGTGACGGGCTTTCTCGGGACGACGATTTTCCTTGTCGATCTTGCCGAGATCAGCGTCAACTTCGCGACCACCGCGTTTTTGGTCGCGGCGGGGCTGCGCCTCTATCAGGATTTGCAGGGGTGAGAGGCGGGAAGAGCAGAGAGGGTGGGAGGGGAGAACTTAATTGTATGTAAAACCCACCGTGGGTTTGCAGGGGTGACCCCTGCACCCAGTATTAAGGCCGCCCGCCGTTGGCGGGCGCGGCCCCTGCACCCGCAGTGAGAAGACGCGAAAATCTGCGCAGCGCATCTTTTCGCGACTACGCGCTGGCAGGGCTGAGCCCTGCACCCAATGTTAAGGCCGCCCGCCGTTGTCGAAGGCATGAAGGAAGAATCACCTGCGCGGTGGGCGGCAGGGGCTGCGGCCCCCTGCACCCGCAGTGAGAAGACGCGAAAATCTGCGCAGCGCATCTTTTCGCGACTACGCGATGGCAGGAGTGACCCGTGCATCCGCAGTATCAATCGAAAAGTGCGCCGAAGCGCCCTTTTCTCTGGGTTTCTCGCGCGAGAGCGAGAGACGCGGTTGCCGCGTATCTCGCGATTCTCACTGCGCCGTCGCCGCCGCGACCGCCCACCGCGCAGGTGATTCTTTCCTCATCCTGTCCACCCCGTCGCCACGGCCAGGCGTGAGAGGGCGCGAATCGTGACGTGAATCGCGGGCAGACTCGGGGACGCAAGGGCCTTGAGTTCGCCGAAGAGCGACGCGAGTTGCGTGAATCTATCGGCGCGAACCAGCTTCAACTGCTCGATCGATTCATCGACACTGAGGTTGGGATCGTCGGCGATGGCGTCGAGCACCGCGCAGCACAGCGCGATGCGAGCGGCGCGAAGCTCAGCGGCGAGTTCGTTTGCGGCGCGCCGCTCCCAGCGGTCGTCAGCGCCAATCGATTGAAGGGCATCTTCGAGAATTGTGAAGTTGAGTTGCGCGCTCAGGCGGAAGTACGCGCGAGCCGCATTGGCGGGTTCGATTTCGCGGGCGAAACTCAGGCTCAGCACGCTCAGAAGATGATCGGCGAAGGCCAGGCGCGCAAGCCCGTGCGCCAGTTCGCCGTCCAGGACGTCGATCCGAAGCTCGCGATAGAGGCGCTCGAAGCGGTCGCGCTCGCCGGCCGCGAGCATCGACTCGAACTCGCCGGACAGCATTTCGAATGCGGGCTTGAAGCGGGTCACCGCGGCGCCGATCGAAGTGGCAGGCTCCAGCTCGCCGAGCGCCCATCGCGTAGCGCTGCGGCAGGCGCGTTCGAGCGCGAGAAACGCGCCCAGCTCCGCTTCGGCGCGCGGTCGTCGCGGCGTTGCGCTTGAGCAGACCGGCGCGTTCGTGAATCGAAAGCACGTCGGTCGCGATCACCCATGCACGGACGACATCCTCGGCCGCGACGCCGTGATCGCGCACGAGGCCGAAGACGAAAGTCGAGCCCATCAGATCGACCAGTTCATTGACGGCGCGAGTCGCGATCAGCTCGTGGCGCAGGCGATGAGCGCGGCGTCGGGGCTGAAGTGCTCGGCGATCGAGGGCGGGAAGTATGGCTGCAGGAAACGTCCGACGAGGTACGAATCGTCAACCAGCACGGTGGTTTCGAGCCGCCGGATAAGATCGATCTTGGTGTAGGCCGCGGCCAGCGCAAGCTCGGGGCGGGTCAGTCCGGGGTAGCGCGAGCGGCGCTCGCGCAGCGCCTCGCGGGTGGGCAGCACGGGCTCCATCCCGGCCAAGAGGCCGCGATCCTCGATCGCCTGCAGATGGTCGCGAAACGCGGTCAAGTGCGTGCGGCTGCGAAGCTGCTCGAGGCTGAGCGACAGCACCTGATCGCGATTGTCGCGCAGCACGCGGTCGGCGACCTCGTCGGCGCATGCGGCGAGCGCGCGGTTGCGCTCGCGCGAAGTCGAGCTCGCCGCGCGCTGACGCGCGGGCTCGAGCAGAATCTTGAGATTGACCTCGTGGTCGGAGGTATCGACGCCGGCCGAGTTGTCGATCGCGTCGGTGTTGATCCGTCCGCCGGCGAGCGCGTACTCGATCCGCGCCTGCTGGGTGAAACCGAGGTTGCCGCCTTCGACGACGATCTTGGCGCGCAGCTCGGGCGCGGCGATGCGGCATGCGTCGTTGGCGTGGTCGCCGACCTCGCGCGTCGGTCTCGTCGCTCGCGCGGACGTAGGTGCCGATGCCGCCGTTGTAAAGCAGATCGACGCGGCGCGCGCAGAATCGCGCTGGATCAGGACTGTCGCCGTCGAGCGCCTCGGCAGTCGCATGCCGAGCGCGGCGCGTGCCTCGCGGACTGAGCTCGATTCGCTTCTGGCCGCGGCGAAAGACGCCGCCGCCCGGGCTGATCAGCGCCGGGTTGTAGTCCGACCCACTGCGAGCGCGGCAGCTCGTAGAGGCGCTTGCGCTCGTCGAAGCTCGGCGGCGGGATCGGGGTCGGGATCGATGAAGATGTGGCGATGGTCGAAGGCGGCGATGAGCTTCAAGTTGCGCGAGCGCAGCAGGCCGTTGCCGAACACGTCGCCCGACATGTCGCCGATTCCGACCATCGTGATCGGCGCGCCGCGGTCGGGGTCGCGGCCCATCTCGCGCAGATGCCGCCGGGCGGATTCCCACGCGCCGCGCGCCGTGATCGCCCATCTGCCTTGTGGTCGTAGCCGTGCTCGCCGCCCGAGGCGAAAGCGTCGCCGAGCCAGAAGCCGCGCTCGAGCGCGATCTCGATTGGCGAGATCGGAGAAACGTCGCCGTGCCCTTGTCGGCCGCGACCACCAGGTACGGGCCGTCGTTGTCGAGCACCCTGACGCGCGGCGGGATGCACGGCGCCGTCGCCGGTGAGGTTGTCGGTCGAGATCGAGCATCGCGCTGATCAGCGTCTGGTACGCCTCGACGCCGTCGCGGGGATCGGGCTGCGGCGTGGGCGCGGTTTGACGATGAAGCCGCCCTTGGCGCCGATCGGCACGATGATCGCGTTCTTGACCGTCTGGGTCTTCATCAGATCGAGGATCTCGGTGCGGTAATCGTCGGGCCGATCGCTGAAGCGGATTCCGCCGCGCGCGATCTTGCCCGCGCGCAGATGGCATCCTTCCATCCGCGGACTGTTGACGTGAATTTCGTAGAGCGGCGCGGTGTCGGGCAGGCCGGTGATGCTGCGCGCTTTCGAACTTGAGCGCGATGTAGGGATCGGGCGACGGCATCGCGCAGAAAAAATTGGTGCGCACCGTCGCCTCGACCATCGAGAGCAGCGCGCGCGCCATTGCGATCGTCGGCGATATTGTCGATCGGCGCCGAGACTGATCGAGGTAGGCGGCGCGCAGGCCCGCGATTTTTTCCGGCGCGGCGCGGGCTGTCGAACGAGAGACGCGCGGTGAACAGCTCGAACAGCAGCCTGCGCCAGGCCGGGATATAGCAACAGCACGCGCTGCAAGCCGACCGAGCGGGCGACAGCCGCATCTGGAATGCGGCGACGAGGTACGCGCGCAGCAGCGCGACCTCGCGCCAGGCCAGGCCGGCCGTGAGAGTGCAGCGCGTTCAGCGGATCGTCCTCGGCCAGGCCGCTCCGCACCGCGGCGATCGCGTCGGCAACCAGCGCGCGCGCCGGGAAATTTGTCGAGCGGCTGCGCGCCGGGTCCTTGCACGGAAAAAACCTGCAGGTACGCGCGCGTCACTTTGCCGTCGGTGCGGGGGCGAAGCTCGTGAGCGTCCTCGGCCAGCACCTCGATGGCGAAGTTCTGCAACAGTCGGCATCAGATCGGACAGCATCGGAGCGTCGCCGAGGCCCGATAATCCGTATGTCGCTCGGCGCCGCCGGGGTGGCCGTCGGACGCGCTGACGTCCGGCCTCGACCTGAAATCGCGGCCGCCGGCGAGCAGCGCTTCGACGTCTTCGATGTCGCCGACCGCGCGCGTTACGTCGATCGCAGCCTGATAGTCGGCGCTGAATGCGCCGGCCCATCGCTCGGCGAGCGCGCGTCCGCGCTTGGGTCCGAATTTTTCGATCAACCGCTCCTGCAAGCGATCGTCCCATCGTCTGGCGAGCTCGGCGATCGTCGGTCTCGAGCGCGCGGACTGACCGAAGCCTTGGGGGATCGGCGACGAAACAGAAATGCAGGCGCGCCGTGTAACCCTCGCCAAGCGCCAGGTAGAAATAGACCAGAGTGCCGTGGAGCGCGGCGGCCAGAGTGTCCTGGATGCGCCGGCGAAGCTCGGCGGAACCGGCCTCGCGCGGCATCACCACCAGCGCGATCACGTTGCCGTGACGCACGTCGGGCGCAACGAAGAGTCGCACCGAGCGCTTCGCTCTTGACGTCGAGGATGAGGCGCAACTGCGCGCGCAGTTCGGCGATCGGGCGCGCGAAAGAGTTCATCCTTGGGAAAGCTGTTGAAGGCGGAAACGATTTCCTTGTAGTCGTGCGAGCCGGGCGCGGCGCCCTCGCGCTCCAGCACTTCGCGCAGCTTCGCGCGCAGAACCGGAATGTGTTGCGCCTCCTCCGCGTAGGCCTTGGAGGTGAACAGCCCGACGAAATTGTCGAAGCGCGACGACGCGGCCCGACGCGTCGGTGCGGCGAATCGTGACGCTGTCCATCGGGCGGCGGCGATGTACGTGGGACTCGGCGCGGGTCTTGCCGATCACCAGCGGCGGTCCTTCGAAGAACAGCTTGCGGCGCGCGGGTGAGAGTTCGTCGAGCAGCACCGAGCTGCGAAATCGCGACTCGTCGTGCTCGCGCATGATGCCGAGTTCGGTGCCGGGATCGAGCGCGAATCTGGCGGCGCCGTCGTCGCCGCTCACGAGATAGCGGCGATAGCCGAGAAACACGAAGCTGCCGTGGACCAGCCAGCGCAGGAGGTCGCGGACCTCGATCAGTTCGCGGTTCGACGCGGTTTCCTCGCAGATCTGCAGCGCGCGGCCGGTCATCTGCTCGAAGTCGCCGGTCGCCGCGCGGACCTCGGTAAGAATCGCGATGACATCGCGCTCGATTTGACGCGCCTGTTCGGGCGAGGGCGTTAGCTCCAGTTCCGCATGAACGAATGACTCGCCGCGCTCGGTGGAGAGGGACTGCTCGAACGATGCGATCCGCCCTTGTTTGTCGCGAGTGACTTTGAAGACCGGGTGGAGCATCGTGCGAACGGTGGCGCCGAGATGATGGAAATATTCGAGCAGGCTATCGACGATGAACGGGCAATCGATCGTCACCGTCTCGACGACGGCGAGTGTGTCGTTGCCGTCGCCCGGGACAGTTTCGACGCGCGCGATCACGGGATTGGCGCGGACGGAAAAGAATTCGAACGCCGACTGCGCGAGAGTAAGATGCCTTTTGGCCGGGATCTGCTCGCGACTGTCGGCTGACTCGCGCGCGAAGAGCCGGTCGGCGAAGGCGGATACGAGGCGGGCGGAATCAGCGGGAAGATTCCTGTCGATTAGTTCGCGGAGTTCGGTCTCGATCGCCAAGGGCGTCACCCGGTGAAGGCGGAGGTAAAATGGCGCGGCCACGCGCGCGCATCAATTATAAGTCGCGTCGCGCGAATTGCGTAGTGCAGATAAACTCGGGTGTGCATGCCGGAAATAGAAATCAGCGCGATGACATTCGGGCCCTTCGGCGTCGGCCGTCTGGACGGCAAAGCTGTGATGGTCGCGGGCGCGGTGGCGGGAGACAGGCTGAACGTCGAGATAGTTTCTGAGCGCCGCGATTACGCGCTCGCGAGAATTCGCGAAATCCTCCGCGCGAGCGCCGAGCGCCGGGTTGCTCCGTGTCCCTATCTGCCGCGATGCGGTGGATGCGATTGGCAGCACATCGACTACGGCGCCCAAGTCCGTTTCAAGGGCGAAGTCGTCGCGCGCGAGCTCGGCCATGCGCTTGGCGTCGCGATCGATCCGGCGGGACTGGTCGAACCGGCGCCGGCAGAGTTCGGTTATCGGTCGAGAATCCGGCTCAGGGTGGGCGCCAAGGGCGTGCTTGGGTTTTACTCCGCCGGCAGCAACACGATCGTCGAGATCGATTCATGCATGGTCGCCGAGCCGGGCATCCGGATGCCGCTGCATCTGGCGCGCTCGCTCGGCAAGCGAGTCGAAGAGATCGAGGTGGTGCGCGACGGCGCGCGCGAAGTCCAGGTCGCACATCTGAAGAAGCCGGCGGCCGAAGAGGAGCTCAGGCGGGCAAGCAACGTGCTCGAATCGGACCGCGAGATTGCGGGAATCGTGCTGCGATCGGGGACGCATCGCGCGACGGCGGGCGACAGCGCGATCGCAATCGAGCTCGAGGCCGGGTTATCGATCGAAGTGGACGCCGATCTGTTCAGCCAGGTGAATCGCGCGCAAAACCGGAAGCTGGTCGCGCGGGTGATGGAAATGGCGGCGATTCACGAATCGGCGGCGGTGCTCGATCTGTTTTGCGGCGCGGGCAACTTCAGTCTGCCCGCATCGCGCCGCGGCGCGCGAGTGACGGGCGTAGATGCCGACGCGCGGAGCAATCGCGGCGGCGGCGCGCAACGCGGCGCGGTTGAAATTTCGCGACGCACAGTTCGTCGCGATGAAGGCGTCGGCGACCGCCGATTTTCTGCATCGCGCGCGCTATCGTCCCGAGGTCATAATTCTCGATCCGCCGCGCACCGGCGCGCCCGATCTGATGGAACCGATCGTCAAGCTGCGCGCACCGTGCGTCATCTACGTATCGTGCGACGTGACCACGCTGGCGCGTGATTTGCGCGTGCTTGCGGGGGCCGGATACAGAATTAACCGCGTATGCGGCGTTCGATTTTTTCCCCAACACGCATCATGTTGAGATCGCAGTGCACGCGCTATTGACTTAGATCGCGGGGCATTCTTAATGTAATTGAGTGGTCGGTTCCCGCATCCTCCCGCCAGAGGGTTGATCAAAAAGATGCCCAAGCAGGAAAAGGAAAAGCTCCCGAGGCCGAAGATTACGATCATCCCGGGCCGCGGGGTGGCGCAGACCATCAATTATTTGCTTGAGGACCGGGACGACCTCGAATGGATCATCGCGGTCGGCCGCACGAAGAACGGCGAGCTGTTCTTCTACGACACCGGCGGCGACATCGTCGAGGATCTCGGCACGCTCGAGTACCTCAAGGCGCGAATCGTGCGCGCCCATTTCGGCGACGAATACGAATAAGATCGCGCGCTCCGGCAGATCCGCTTCGTCAATCCTCGAATTCCGCTTGCGGCGGACGCGCGTAGATGACTCCGTCTTCGATCTCCGTCGGCACCCGGTAAAGAAATTTTCCGCATGCGGTCGGCGGTCCCGCGATACATTCGCCGCTGGCCGGCTCGTAATAGGCGTTGTGCGTCTGGCACATCAAGTAGCGGCCGTCCTCCGCGAAGAACTGATTGTCCACCCAGTCCATCGCCATCGGCACATGGCGGCATCGATTGACGTAGGCGTGGAACTCGCCGCCGAAGTTGATCAGAAAACATTCCTCGTCGGCGCCGCGAATCGGCAGCATGAACTTCAGCGACTCGCCGGGCGCGAGCGAATCGATCCGCGCGACTCGGTAGCGGGTGCGCGTGGGCGCGTCCATCCGGCGCGGACGGGATCGGGTCAGGGCGGCGCGGCGTCGATGTTGCTCGGACATTCTGCGTTAGCCGGACGTTCTGTGTTAGCCGAGCATGGCGATTCGAAGCGAATGGCGGATTTTCGCGGGTGGAATTCCTGTCAGCTTGCCGGATTTTGTCAAAGCCCATAGCATCTGTAAACGCGGTGCCGTGCCGGTGGCAAGCGGGGCCGCCTTGGTATCTTCAAGATTTAAATTTCGCGATGGAAAATCCAAAGATTCGCGCCGTCGAGGCTTTTCCCGTCGAGCAGCAGGATCAGACGCTGATCTGTCTGCGCGATCCGAGCGGACTGGCGCCCGAACCGATCATGCTCGGGATGGGCGCTTACTTCATCGTGACTTTATTCGACGGGCAAGATGTCGCTGAAGGATATCCAGGCCGCGTTTGCGCAGCGCTTCGGCGAGATGATTCCGCTCGACAAGCTCGACGAGCTGATCGCGGCGCTGGATCGGTGCGTACTTCCTCGACTCGCCCGCATTCCACGAGCGCGAGCGGCGCGTGCGCGAGGAATTTCTGGCGAGCCCCGACCGTCCGGCGGCGCTGGCGGGGCTGTGCTACGAGAAAGATCCGGCGAAGTTGCGTTTGGAGCTGGCGGCGTTCTTCGATCCGCCCGAAGGGCCCGGCCGCGTTCCGGCGGTGAGAAAATCAGCGCCGCTCGCGGGCCTGATCGCGCCTCATATCGATCCGCGCCGAGGCGCGGCCGCCTACGCGCACGCCTACCATGAGCTGATGGCGCACGATCCGCCCGGAGTTGGTGGTGATTCTGGGAACCTCGCACTACGGCGCCGGCCCCGAGCTGTTCAGCGCGACGCGCAAGAACTACGCGACGCCGTTTGGCGCGGTCGAGACCGACGCGGGTTTTATCGATCGGCTGGCGGCGCGCTACCAGGGCGATCTGTTCGCCGACGAGATGCTGCATCGCGGCGAGCATTCGATCGAATTCCAGGCGCTGTTTCTCGCCTACGCGTTCGGCGCGCGCGGCTACCAGGTGGTGCCGATCCTGGTCAGTTCGTTCCATGAATTGGTCGCGAGCGGAGTCATGCCGGCGCGCGATGCCGCGGGTTGGATCGTTCATCGCGGCGCTGAGATCCGAGCTCGACGCGGATTGCCGCCGGGTGCTGATTCTTGCGGGCGTGGATTTCGCGCACGTCGGCAGGAAATTCGGCGACGAGTTCAGCGCCGATCGCGCGGTGGCCGAGCGCGTCCAGCGCGAGGATCTTGGCCTCATCGAAAATATCAAGCGCGGCGACCCCGAGGGCTTCTTCGCCGACATCGTGAAGGATCGCGACGCGCGGCGAATTTGCGGTCTGGCGCCGATGTACACCCAACTCGAGCTGCTGCGCGGCCGCAGCGCGCGGTTGCTCAAATATGGAATCGCGATGGAACCGCAGAGCGAGTCGGCGGTGTCGTTCGCGAGCCTCGCGATCGACTAGACGCCGCCGTACCAATCGTACCCTTGATCTTCCCAGTACCCGCCGCTGCGACGGGGGAGAAAATTGACTTCGGTCAGGTACTTTACGTTCTTGTAGCCGAGCTTGACCGGCGAGTAGAGGCGCAGCGGGGCGCCGTGATCGGGATATAGCGCGCGCCCATTCATGCCGTATGCAAGAATGGTCTGCGGATGAAGCGAGCTTTCGATATCCCACGATGAAAAATAGCCGGAGTCGAACGAACGGAACTCGACGTACCGCGCGTCGCGACTGGCGCCGACTATCCGCGCGATCTCGCGCAGCTGCACGCCCTGCCACTCGGCCACCGCCGACCAACCCTCGACGCAATGATGGCGAATTCGCATGGCCGTTTGCGCCATCCGCTTGAGCTGTTCGAGCGAGAAGACGGCCGGCCGCGCGACCATGCCGCCCACCATGAGCATCCAATTGTCCGGCGCGAACGGAATCGTGTCGGAAATAAAGTAGCTCGGGAAATCGGCCTCGGGCGTGAGTTCGGAGGCAGGTGGTTGCGGCGCGAGCCGATTCGGCGAGAACAACAGGCGATCGACGCGCTCGTTCCAACGTCCCATCCCGGCGAGAAACATCGACGCGGGACGGCTGTCGCATCCGGCGAGCGCGGTGGTGGCGGCGAGACTCAGCAGAAGTTTTCGCCGCGTGATCGGGCTAGCCACGCCGTCCTCCGGTCAACATGGTGACGATCGTCTGCGGATGGAGCGCGACGAACACCAGGTGCATCGCGGTGAACAGCGCGAGCAAAACAAGGCAGCTCAAATGCACTACGCGTGCGACGTCGTATCCGCCGAATGCCGCGGTTATCCAGTACAACTGCACCGGTTTGTAAATAGCCAGTCCGGACAGAACCACGACGACTCCGAACAGAATCGCGGAGGTGTAGGCGAGACGTTGAGCACCGTTGTAGAAGTCCTCAGGCGGCGGAATCTTACGCACGCGCAAGTAGTAACCGAGCATCGCCAGCGCATTGGAAGCATCGCGGCGCGGAATGAAAACGCGGCGGCGCCATTCACCGCTCGCGACCATGTAGATCAGGTAGAGCGCTGCGTTGAGGATGAGGAACCAGGCGATCGCGAAATGCCAATGACGCGCGCCCGCGAGCCATCCGCCGATTCGCAGCCACGAGGGCGGCGCGTCGTTCTGGAACGGATACCAGCTATATAGTGCGCCGCGCGGGCCGAGCGCCGGATACGCGGCCAGAATCTGCAGCCCGCTGCCGGCCATGATGACGAGCAACGGGATGTTAATCCAATGCGCCAGTCGAATCGCGGCAGGCTGCGCGCGTCGTTCCTTCCGTCGGTTTTCAGCGGTCGATGATCCCATTACCGACCTATATTGATGCCACCCGGGATCCTCAGTCACAACCCGGTGTTGTTCGGCGGCGGCGGGAATGAACGATGGTGGACGCACCTGGACTCGAACCAGGGACCTCTTGCATGTGAGGCAAGCGCTCTAACCGGGCTGAGCTATGCGTCCACCGCAGCGTGGGATTATCGCGCCGGGCAGCGAACGCCGCAAGAGTCGTCCCGAGCAGAGACTTGAGTCTCGCGAGTCTGCGCGCTTAGCCGGCTGACATCAGGCGGATAACTTCCGCGCGGCCCCATTCCACTTCGGCGCGATGCCGATTTGCCATCGCCGTCAGGTAGTCGTGTATGGGGCCGTCTGCGGGGGCGAGTGCGAGCGCGACTTCGGTTTTGCGCGCGGCCCATTCCTGACCGCGTGACATCAGGTTCAGGCGATCGCGAATCGACTCGAGCGCGGCGACTTTGCCGGCGAACGGCCCGATGCCGCTGGACGGGTTGCCGCCGTTGTCGCGAATCAGAGCCTCGAGTTCCTCGGCGTTGCGCTGTTCCATCGCACGCGAGCCGGAGAGGAACTTCCTCAGTTCGTCCTGCTTGACCTCGGCGATGAGCGTGCCGAGAGCAATCACTCCGGCGCGCTCGGATTCGAGCAGAAGGTTGAGTGCTTTTTCGAGCGCCGGGTCCACATCGCGAACTTAGTAAGGGCAATCCGCCAGCGCAAGGAAATCGAGTCGCGTGCGCAGCCGCGCGATAAATCTATTTGTACAGCATCCGAAGCGAGGTCAGCAGCAGGAATACCGCGAAAATGCGACGAAGCATCGCCCCCGGCAGCTTTACCGCGTACACCGCGCCGATGTAAGCACCGACCAGCAGGCCCAAGCCCAGCAGCAGCGCATAGGTGACGTTGAGATGGCCGTGCTTGTAGTACTCGTAGGCACCGAGGATTCCGACCGGAGGCAGCAGCGCGCCCAGAGAGGTGCCCACCGCGAGATGTTGATCGAAGCCGAGCACCAGCACGAGCACCGGGACGATCAGGACGCCTCCGCCGACGCCGACGAATCCGCCGAGTATGCCTGCGGCGAGCCCGAGTGCAAGAACGATTACGATTTGGCCCATTAGTGGTTTGTCTCCAGCGCTCAATAATTTTGCGAGCGTATCAGAACGCGGGATGAAGATTGAAGATGGAGACGCGCGCCGCTAGTTGAGCGCGTGGCGGTCGGGCTCGTCGTACACGAGGCTCTACCAGCTTGAGCCGTGCGGGAGGCTTGCGGAAGTTGCGCAACCAATTCTCCATATCGTCGAACAGCGAGAAAGCGACCGGGGTAATCAGCAGGGTGATCAGCAGGCACAGGGTCTGACCGCCGATCACGACCAGCGCGATTGCGCGAATCGAGCTGTCGCCGGCGCCCTGCCCAATCGCGACGGGGATCATGCCAGCGACCAGCGCCGCCGTGGTCATCAGGATCGGCCGCAACCGATCGCGATTCGCGGTCAGGATCGCCTGGCGGCGCGCCATTCCGGTGCGCAGCAGGTTGAGCGTTTGATCGAGCTGAAGGATCGAATTCTTTTTCACGATGCCGAACAGCAGCAGAATGCCCAGCGTCGAGAACAGCATCAGATGCTCGCGAAAGACGAACAGCGAGATCAGCGCGAACGGGACCGCCAGCGGCAGCGACAACATGATCGTGATCGGATGGACGAAGCTCTCGAACTGCGCCGCCAGCACCATGTACATGAAGATGATCGAGAGCAGGAAGGCGACCACGAAGCCGGCGACCATCTCGCTGTAATACTTGCTCTGACCGCCGAACGTCGTGACATAGCCGGGCGGCAGATGAAACTGCTTGACCTCGCGCCCGACGGCGTCCATTACCTTGTTCATCGCGAATCCCGGCGCGAGGTTGAAGACGATCGAGACGTTGCGCTGGCGGTCCTGCCGGTCGATCTGCACCGGGCCGGTCCCGTGCGTAAGCGTCGCCACGTTGTCCAGCCGCACCTGCCCAACCTTGCTTGAAGGAATCGCCAGCCCCGCGACCACCACCGGATTGTTGCGATCCTTCGCGGCCAACTGCAGGCGCACGTCATAGGTATCCTGACCTTCGCGAAAGCGCGTGATCACGTCGCCCTGCACCATCGTGCGCATCGTCTGCGCGATATCGTCGACCGACACGCCCAGGTCGGCCGACTTGGAGCGATCGATGTTGACCTGAAGCTCCGGCAGCCCGCCTTCATAGCTCGAGTCGAGATCGACGATGCCGGGGATTTTTGTGAGCCGCGTCATCAGGTTGTCGGCGTACGTCCGCAGCGTTTCGAGGTCGGGACCGCGCATGGCATATTCGACCGCCATTTCGTGATAGCCGCCTTCCTCCCACGGCTTGATCGGATCGACGCTCACGCGCAGCGCCGGAAACGCGTCCATCAACTTGCGCGCGTCGGCCATCACGAGTTCCTGGCTGCGGTGGCGCTGGCTGAGCGGCAAGAGTTTCGCGTCAACTTCAGCGACCGTCACGCGATCGTCGCCGTTGGTGTCGCCGACGGTGGTGAACAGATCGCGAACTTCGGGGATGGTGCGCAGCCGATCCTCGATCTGCGCGACAATTTGATCGGTATGCGCGAGCGAGTATCCGGGCGGCGTGCGGATGTTAACCGCGAATTCGCTCGAGTCGTCGTCGGGCATGAAGGTCGCGCCAACCAGTTTGCCCAGGAACGGGATCGAGACGACCAGCGCGACGGATGCGACGACCAGCACCCATCGATGGTCGAGCGACCAGCGCAGCGCGACGGCGTAGTAGTCCTCGATCCAGCGGAAAATTTTCCAGTCCTTCGAGCTGTTGAATTTCGCGCCGCCTGCCGACTTGCCTTTCAGATAGCGCGAACACAGCATCGGGGTCAGCGTAAACGAAACCAGCAGCGACACCATGATCGCGAACGCCATCGTCAGGCCGAACGAATTCAGGAACCGGCCCATCACGCCGTGGATGAACGCGACGGGTACGAAGATGACCACCAGCGAGAGCGTGGTCGCACTGACGGCCAGCCCGACCTCGGCGGTGGCCGCTTTCGCGGCGGAGATCGGGTCCATGTTCTTTTCTTCGATGAAGCGGAAAATATTTTCGAGCACGACGATAGCGTCGTCGATTACTATTCCGACCGCGAGCGTCAGCGCGAGCAGAGTCATGCGGTTGAGCGTGAAACCCATCCACAAGATCAACGAGTAAGTCGCGACGATCGAAACCGGAATCGCGACCGCGGCGATCAGCGTCGAGCGAATCGAGCCGAGAAAAAAGAACACCACGATCGCCGCGCAGATGCCGCCGAGCACGAGATGGTCCTGCACGGAGTGGACCGCCTCGCGGATGAACGCCGACGCGTCGCGCGTGAAGATCACGTCGACGCCGGGCGGGAGCGCGCCCTTGATCGTGTCGTAGCGCTCTTTGACGCGATCGACGACCGCGATCGTGTTCTCGCCCGACTGCTTGCGCACCACCAGCGACACCGCATTCTTGTTGTCCCAGCGCGACAGCGAGCGCGGTTCCTTGACCCCATCCTCGACCGACGCGACGTCGCCGACCGTGACCGGCCGCCCCTGGGCCTCGCTGACGATAACCTTGGCGAAATCGGGAACCTCGGTGATACGGCCGAGCGTGCGCAGCATCTCCTCGGACATCCCCTGCTTGATGCGGCCGCCGGGGTACTCGACGTTTTGCCGCGACAGAGCGGCGCCGACCTGCTGAATCGTGACTCCCGTCGCGTGCAGCTTGTCGGCGTCAACGTCGACGTGAATTTCGCGCTCGCGTCCGCCGACGATATCGATCGAACCCACCCCGTCAACCGATTCGAGCGGTTCCTTGAGGCGCCGGCGCGCCAGCTCGGTGAGTTCTTTCAGGCTCTGGTAGCCGGTGACCGTGAGCGTCACGACCGGCACCGCGTCGAGGTCGAACTTCTGCACCAGCGGCGGCTTGGTCCCGTCGGGCAGCTGATCGAGCACCGTCGAAATCTTGTCGCGCACGTCCTGCATGGCGGCGTCGAGGCTGCGCTCGAGCTTGAACTCGATGATGACCCGGGAGACGCCTTCGAGCGTGTTCGAGCGCATCTCGTCGATTCCGCTGACGGTGTTGACCGCTTCCTCGATCGGCTTGGTGACGCGCGCCTCGGTTTCCTCGGGCGCGGCGCCGGGCAGGAACGTCGTGACCATCACGGTTGGCATATCGACCTTGGGAAACAGATCGACGCCCAGCCGCATGTAGGAAAACCATCCGAGCACGACCAGCGCGCCGACGAACATCGTGGCGAAGACCGGCCGGCGCACGCACAGGTTGGCGAGAATCATGACTGCTCTTTCGCGATCACCGCGGTGCCGTCGGCCAGGCGATCGACGTCGCTGACCGCGACCTGCTCGCCCTCCTTCAGCCCTGCGGTGATTTCGATCTGGTCACCAACGACGCTGCCGGTGGTCACCTCGCGGGAACGAACCACTTCCCCATCGACGATGAATACCCGCGCGACGCCCGCGTAGCGCAGCACCGCCAGCGTGGGTACGAACAGCGCGCGATCGCGGCCGAGATCCATGGTCACGTGGGCGAAGAATCCCGCCTTCAGCGCGCCGTCGGGGTTGGCGACCTCGGCCTCGATCAGCAGCGTGCGGCTGCTTTCATCGAGCGCCGGCGCGATGCGCGTGATTTTTCCCGTGTACCACGCACCGGGCTTGGCGTCGATCGTAAGCTTCACCGGCATGCCGACTCGCGCCAGCGGCACGAACCGTTCCGGCATCGGGCAGCGCAGCTTGATCGGGTCGGTCGCGATCAGTTCGTAAAGCTCTTTGCCGGGCGAGACGTACTCGCCGAGCGAGACCATCCGCTTTTGCACGGAGCCGCTGAACGGCGCCTTGATTTCGGTGTCGCCGAGTTTCTTGCGCGCCATCGCCAGCGCCTTTTCCGCCGATTCCGTGTCAGCCTGATCGACGCGCAGCTGCGACGTCATTAGATCGAACTGCTCGGGCGAGATGGTCCCCTCTTGTCTGAGCGCCTTGGCGCGATTGTAGCGCGCGGTCGAGTTGGCAAGCTTGGCGCGCTCCTGGTCGAGCGCAGCCTCGGCGGTCTCAACCCGCAGTTCATATTCGCGCGGGTTGATTTTCATCATTAGCTGGCCGGCGGTAACCTTGTCGCCGAAGTCCGCGACTACCTGGGCGACTGCGCCCTCGACCTCCGACGACATCACCGCATGCTCGCGCGGGAAAAGCGCGCCCTGCATCTCGGCCGTGCGATCGAGACTCTGCTGATGCGCCGTGGCGACCGCGATCGAAATTGGCGCGGGCCCCGTCTTATCCTTTTCAACCTCGGCCGCAGCCGGTTGATGGCATCCGCAAAGCGCCAGCGCGCCCAGCGCGGCCGCCAGTCCGGCGAAAGCCGAAACCCTGAAACGCTTCAGTCGCATGGAATCGCCGCAATCCCTTTTAGAAAAAGTTCCACGACTGCTTCGGCATCCGATTCGAGCGGACTCGACGCCAGCTTGAGCAGGCGGCGCCGCAGCGATCCGGTCAGCATCTCGCCGAGCATGAACGCCGCGAATTGCGGATCGATCCGCCGAATCGCGCCGTGATCGATCGCGTCCTGCAGCACCGACGCGACGAAATCGAGATGGCCGGCATAGACCCGCATGAATTCGCGGCCGTGCTCGGATTCGAGTTCGATATCCAGCGAATTGCCGATGATAAGTGTCTTCAAAAAGTCCTGGTTCGAGGCCTGAATTCGGAACTGGGCCAGAATGAGTCTGCGGATTCGTTCCAGCGGCGGCGTCGACGGATCGTCCGAAGCCAGAACCTCCGCCGCCATTTCGCGCAGACCCTCGATCACCGCGGCGTGGACCAGCTCGTCTTTGGTGTCGAAGTAGAGGTAGATGGTCCCCTTGGCGACCTTCGCTTCCTCGGCGACGCGATCGACGGTGGTGCCTTGCATACCGTATCGAGCCATCGCGCGGCGTGCGGCCTCGAGGATCTCCCGCACCCGGAATTCCTTGATTACTTCTTCCTTCGTCATGACGAAACTGGACAGTCAGTCAAATGAACGTATAGTCAGTCTCGGCAAATCGGCGAAAACGAGGCAAGGGGGATCGCGGGGATGAAAATGCAGGCCGCGCGCGACAACGGAGCGCGGCGTTAACACTGGCCAGCCGTGCCAACGGCCCTGCTCAGACGGGCGAGTCCGGGCCTCTGGCGCGGGTGAGGGACATCTGTGCGGCGCGATTGCCTGATGCGCCGCACGATCCCTCCTGTCCGTCATCCCGAGCGCAGCGCAGCGACCCCGGATCTTTCCTTGAGTGGTCCTCCTACGATGTCGGCGCAATTACGGCTAATTTCGGGAAAAGAGAGGTTGCTTGCCGGGAGTTCAGACGCGAACGTTTCACGTGAAACATTTTTAGTTCAAATCTGGTACTCCCGGCATCAAGTGGTCAGTCTCCGGCTTTGTAGGGGCCGAGGAACCGTTCACCGTTGAAATGAATCAGATGTGACGGCGCATTGGCGCACCAAACCTCTGTCTCCCAAGCAATTTCTCCGAGATAACGGCTCATCACTGTTCGTGACGGGAAGGCTGTGACGTAGACCAGGCCAGCCTTAGAGTTTGAGAAAAGCCTCGCGAGCTCCGCGTGGCGCTTTCCATCGACGGGACCATGGCTGGTGACGGACTCCACGAGCAAGAGCCAATTTCTCTCCGGGTAGTGGAGAACTACGTCCGGCATCTTGCCGTGGGCGTCGACGCTGACGCCGAGTTTGGACAGTAACGCGGCGTCGAAATAACCCCACTTCTCGCCCGTGTCGCCTGCATAAACCAGCACGCCTCCGGTGACGAAACGCGCGCCAAAGTCTTCAATAATGGCCCGGATCAGTTCACTGTGCTCGCCGGGACTAAGAGTGATTTCCTTACCGGGGGCGATTTTCACCGGAATAAGATTTTGCTTGCGCTCGTGAGCGTATCTGGCGGCTAGTGTCTGGCGCTTCGCAAGGTAGTCCGTCAGCTTATTGTGCCATGCCTTAGTGTCGAAGCTCCGCAGCAAGGCCGGGGCGGACGGCTCGATCTGGTAAACGGCGGCGGGACTGTTGACGGGCCGGTCGGGCTTGTCGGGATTGTAAAGAGCTATGCCCGCGTCAACAAACTGGTGCATCGTCTGGCGGCGCACGGTTTCACGAGTGTTCGGCGCGTAGGTTTTCTTATAGTGGTCCCGAATCCAATCCATGATCGGGGTGATACCGATGAGCGGGTTTTGCGCTCTAGCCCATTTGCGGCCGGGCCGGAGGTCGAGGAGCGCCAGCAGGCAAAGGGCAGAACGCTCGTTCTGCTGCGCGCGCGGCAGGCCGAGAGAGATCAGAATCTTGTGCGCGTCATCGAGGTGAGGGTGGCTCATTCCGCGAGCTTCTTCAGTTGATCGTCAAGCATGTCCTGGGTTAGCGCGTTTTGCGCGCGCGCCCACTTTCCGAGGGCGATCAGCGCCTGTCGGCTCGGGTATTTCATCAACCGAAGGTCGGTCGCATTGACCTGGGTGTGTCCGTTGAAGCGGCGGAAATGGTCATCGACCGCCGTCGTATTCAAGAACGCGGCAAGGCCGTGCGCGAGATTTTCTGGTAAGCCGCGCTTGTCCTCATGAAAGACGTTGAGGTGATTTTCAAAGCCAAGCATGGACGCTTCCGGGAAGGCGGCCGGTGTGACCACGCTGGCGACGATGCGACGGCGTTCCTCCTTCGCTGAGAAACGTCGCACCACGGCATAGGAGCCGTTCGGGTAGAGCCATTTTCTCGTGTTGGCGTTGAGCTTGATCGCGTTGCCGCGCTTGATGCCGTCCTTGGGCCATTGCGTGGTGTGGCGGATGAAATGGCCGGGATATAGCAATGGAACCGTTCCCCTGCCCGGCTTCTGCTGGATGTGCTCTTGCAACCGGAAATCCACAACCGGGCCGGTCGAAACGCTGATGTCGATTTCATTCAGCGAAAAGCGGATTCCGGGCGCACACTCGATGGCACTGCGCGCCAGCGAAGTCGGCACGTGAATAAAATGCTGCGGGTCGTCTGGAAACACTATGCGGTCAAACGGGTGCTCATGCGTCGAGAGGTCGGCGAAGCTGTCATCCGTCGAGTATGAAACGGTCACATCGCCCCGGCGGCCGTCACGCTCAAGCCGGACGATGATGTTCTCCTGCAGCACGTCGTCATCCTTGAAAGCCTTGTTCCTGGATCCGAACAGATGCAAATGCCGAAGGGCCGCATGATGAAGCAGAAATTCGCGGAAGGGCCGGTAATAAGGCCCGTTGCAAAAGCTCCGCGGAATGATGGCAACGAGCTGGCCGCCGGGTTGCATGAGTGCGAGCGATAACGCGACAAATGCCGAATAGAGATTGACCGTCTCGACGCCTGCGCGCCGGAGAATGAGGCGGTGTTGCGATGCACTGTTAATCTTTTTGTAGGGTGGATTCAGGATCGCGTGAGAAAAAGATCTTGAACCTTGAAACCTTTTGCACGCAGCCTCCCAAATGAAATCAGCGGATGAAACTTTGTAGGTCACGGGCAATCTTCCGGCGTAAACCTCCAGCGTAGTTTCGAGGTGCGTGCGCAGGGTGTTGTCGATCTCGTAAGCCTCGATTTCCACGTTCTGAAAATTCAGCTCTTTCGAAGAGGCCACGCGATCAAGGAAGGCACACGAAAGAGCACCGACGCCGGCTCCGGGGTCGAGCAGACGGCAGGTCTGCAGGGTTGTGGGTGGAAACAGGGAAGCCATAAACCTGGCGACGGGCGCGGGCGTCATGAACTGCCCCAGGGCAGATTTACGTTTTAGAGCGAGGCGCGGAGCAACGTCGCGGTGTACAGCATCGGCATCGTCAAATAGCTGCATGGTCGAGTGGTCTGCCATCTCGTAAATCAACAGTTCTTTGATTCAATCATCACAATAGCGGGTTTTGGAGGACAGGGAAGAGGCGCGCGTCGAAGGTCAGAGAGAGAGGCAAGCAAGGAGCCGGGATTCTTCCCCTTCGGCTTCGCTCAGGGCTTCGGCTGGAGGAAGCGGAGTTATCCAGAAGCGCTCTAGAATGACGCAGGGGTGACCCCTGCACCCAGTGTTAAGGCCGCGCTCCGTTGTCGCGCGCGGCCACTGCCTTCGGCGCGCGGGTTCTTAATGCTGGCCTCCCATGCCAACGGGTGGCCAGCCGTGCCAACGGCTGCTCAGACGGGCGGTTTCTCGAGCTGATCGCCCAGAATCTGGGACAGGCGCTCGGCCGGAAGGCGGCGCAAATCGGGAATCGCGAAGCCTGACGCCGCGGCATGACCGCCGCCGCCGTAGTGCTGCGCAAGGATTGACAAATCGACGTCGCAGTCGGAGCTGCGCCGCAGGCTGACGCCCTGGCTGCGCAGATCGAACAGCGCGACGATCGTGCGCGTCTGTCCCTTGTAGAGATGCGCTGCGACTTCGCTGCTGTAGCCGAAGCAGCACGCCGTCCGCACCATGATTCCGTTGTCGAGCGGGCGATCGACCATCGTCGCGTGGGCCAATTCGACGCTGCGGCGCATCGCATCCTGACCCGACTCGAATGCGGCGCGCAGCTTGCGGCTCATCCGGGGCTCGCGCAGTTTCAGGATTTCGCGATACGACGAAATTCCGCCGAGAGTCTGCACCGCGAGCGCCCAGTCGGAAGACTCGCGAATCTTGTGGATCCAGCGATCATGGTCGTCGGCTATCATCACGAAGGGCTGGAAAGCCTCGAACCCGGCGCGATTGCGCTCGGGAAGATCGCGCCCCATTCGTTTGAGGAAATTGAACGTCAGGCGCGCCGCCGAATATTGTTCGCTGAGAACTTTGCCGGCGAACGCCACCTTGAACTCGGGGGCATCGGCGCGGGAGACTGCGGTGCGATGGTGATCGATCCAGTAAATGCGCGCGCCCCGCTCGCTCAATTCGGCCAGATGCGCGCCGGTCGCCGGTGAGTTCCAGGACAAATCGGTGATCCAGATTTCGTTTTCGCCGCCGGCGTCGCCGGACTTGAGCGTCAGCTCCTGGATAACGCGGTCGGCGTCGTTGTTGCCGGCCAGCCGGGTGAGGACTTTATGGCCGTCGTAAAAACGCGCGATCGCAGCCGCCGCCATCACCCCGTCGAGGCATGACGGACCGTGGCTGACGACCTGAATCGTGCGGGAAGTTTTTCCGGGCATAAGGCAACGATTGTAGAGCATTCGGCGCGCGCTAGCGAAACGGTGAAAAGGTGAAACACCGCCGCAGCCGCGGCGCCGCGATGCTCGCGCAGATGCCCAACGGCTTGAGCGCGCTGCGCTTCGCGCTGGCCGCAATCTGGATCGAGCTGGCCGCCCGTGGGCATCAGGGACGGCTGGCATTCGCGATAGTCGCGATAGTTGCCGCGGGCAGCGATTTCATCGATGGCCGAATCGCGCGGCGGCTGGGCGTCGAGAGCGGCAGCGGGCGATGGCTCGACGCAATTGCCGATGTGACGTTCGTGCTGGCGGCGCTTTTATCCGAGGCGGCGGCCGGCGCGATAGCTTTTTACATCCCGATCCTCATCGCGCTTTCGTTCAGCCAGTACGCGATCGATTCGGTCGCGCTCGGAGGGCGTGCGGCACGTCCGGTACGAAGCCGACTCGGTCATTGGGGCGGGGTCATCAACTATGCGCTGGTGATCGCGCTTGCGATTTCGCCACCGCCGGCGCTTGCCGGTGCTATCGTGCGTGGCCTCGCGCCGCTCGTCGCGCTGTTCTACCTAGCCGCGATCTCCGAGCGCGCCTGGCTCTTCTATCGGTGGCGCTGATCTGGTAGCATTCCTTATTCAGCGCAGAGTGCCTCTCAAGGAAAACTTATTGCGGGCACAGTTCTTGCTCGATTTCAGGGCGGATACACGATGAAACGGCAAGCGCACTTACCCATAGTCACTATCGGCGAGCGAGACTGGCACGCGGCGATGATCGCATTAGTTTCGCTCTTAGGGGCGGCGGCGCTCCTGCTGACGCTACAATCGGGTGCCTTGCTCAATAATCCATTGCTTGGGCAACTGCGAACCTCGCCGATCATAGGTCCTCAAATCAGCGTCGCCCATCCCGTTTCGCTCGATCTTCACTTATGGAGCCCACCGATCAGTCCGTGGAAGCGGTTTTCAGTTGCGCATCCGCTACCAGCAAACGTCGCTTCATCGCAACGATTCTCAATTGGCATGGACGACCGGGCATTGTTCAAGACCTTCGGCGAAACGGCGCTTCGCGACATGTTGGCCGAAAAGGCAACAGTACCAGAGCTTAAGCCGCGCAATGATCGTCTGATGTTGATGTTGATGTTGCTCCGGCTTGATACGCGTCGCAGCTAACTGCAGGGGTGACCCCTGCACCCAACGTTAAAACAAAGATGAGGGCGGAGTTTACCCTGAGTACTCGAAGGGCCCTGTTAGAAGGGTGAGGGAGGAAGAGAGGCAGAGCACGGGAGGTTAGTGCTTGCCGTAGTCGAGCGCGACGCCTTTGCGCTGCGCGAGGATGTACGCTTCGAGCGCGCGCAGTCTGGTATCGTTGGGATCGAGCGCCTTGCCCTTGAGCGGATTCTCGATGCACCAATCGATCATGTCGCGCAGCAGCGCCACGCGCTGCAGTTGGACCTGGTACTTCGGATACGTCTCGGGATGCGTATTCGCCGCGTTGGGATGGCACATGTCGCAGCTCACGCCAATCGTGCCGCCGACGGCAGCGCCGTCGTGGAATAGCTGGTTGCCTTGCGCGACGAAATTGTCGGTCTCGTTCTTCCAAACTTTGTAGTCGCGATCGGTGAAGCTCGCATAGGTGTCGCCCTGCTGCGTTCCCTTCGATAGCGGCTTCGCTCCCATTGCCTTGGCCGCCGCCCCTGAATGGGCGCCCGATGCCGCAGATGAAACCGGTACGGGCTGAGGCGACTGGTCTGCCTGATGCTCTTGCTGTGCCATCTCCCACTTTTCGCCGGGATGCTCGCGCTGCCATTGCGCCATCAACTGGCGCGCGATCTCCACCGCCTGCGCATGCGGCATCGATTCGCCCGGCTTGAGGCCTTTGACTTCCACACTGGTCTTGCCGTCGCAAAGCATCACGACCGTGCCGCCGTTTTTCGAAACCGGCACCTGATGGACAGGCAGGGGAGGCGCTTGTTGCGCGCGAAGCCGCGGCGCGTGCAGCACGGCCGCGAATATCGCGGCGCATCCGGCGGCGGTTGCCAATGCGATCGATCGTCGGGTCATATTCGCCTCGAGGAAGCTTTCTTCCCCGGCCTCAGTAGCTCGCGAACTGTGGCGCGGGCGGCCGCGCGATCTTGCCGTGCGAAACCAGGTAGTCGGCCTTCACCGTGACCGGGTTGCGATCCCACAGGCTGTAAATCTTGTCCGCCAGTCCGTCGGCGCGCACATTAATCTGGCCGTCGCCGAATCCGTCGAACTGATCGAACGGATCCGCCCGGTTCATCTGAATAGTCAACGGCGGCAGCCCGGTCGGGCGCGTACGGCCACGGCCACGCCGTCGAGAGCATTCCGTAAAAGCTGATGTTCCCGATCTGGTTGAAGAGCATCTGATGGGTATGGCCGTGGATCACCGTCACGTGCTGGTACGGCTTCAGAATCGCCTGCACCTGCTCGGCGTCATCGGTCCAGAAATTCCAGTTGCGGTAGTACTTGTAGAGCGGCGAGTGCGAGAAGACCAGCAGCGGCAGTGGTGTGCGGCACCTTGGCGAGGTCGGCGGTGAGCCACTTGCGCTCGTCGTCGCCGACTTCGAAGCGCGACTGTATCCCGTTGTCGAGGCCCGCGACCGTGTGCATCCGCTCGGCCGGCGTCATTTTGCGCGCCGTCCAGAAATCCTTCTCGTGCACGCTCATCAGCACCACCACGTGCACGCCCTTCCAGTCGAACGAGTAGTTGGGCGGGCCGAACATCTCCTGCCACGTCGTCGCCCATGTCGTAGAACCAGTCGTGCTCGCCGACCATCATTTTCACGGGCGCCTTGACCTCGGCGAGGAGCTGCCTTGCCCAGATCGAGCTCCTCGCGCCGCCCGAGTTGCGCCAGGTCGCCGCCGAACAGCACGAAGTCGGGCTGCGGATCGAGCGCGTTCACGTCATCGACCGCCCTGACTACCGCGCGCACGAAGCGCTGGTTGAGCGTGCGCTGATAGAGATGCGAGTCCGAGATGTACGCGAAGGTGAACGGCGGCTTGCCCGCCATCCCGGCCGCACTCGGCGGTCTTGTCGGGCGCGGCGTTGGCGACGTCGACGAGCTGGAATGAATGCGGCGGCATCAGGCTCCTTCGCCATCACGGCGCCGGTCGTCGCGGCCAGTACCTTCAGGAACGTGCGGCGGTCGAGACCGCGCAATCCGCGCAGGACCGCGTCGCGATCTTCCATGTATTTGGTTTCGACGCTTTTATGCCGAGCAGCCATCGCTCCGCCTGCCTTAAGGTTTTTCGTCAGGTTAGTCGCCACCGAGCAACGCCGGATTCTCGTCGGTCTGTGGCGGTCCGATATCGCCGAACGGTCCCGCCAATCCCGGCCCACGCCCTTTGTCGCCGTTGGCGGCGGCGGTATCGCGCTGCGGCCGGTTGGTGCGCGAACGTTTGAACTGGAGGTCGTACTCCTGCTTGGCGGCGTCCGCGTATTCGGGGCTGGTCAGGCTGGCGAGAAACGCGACCAGGTCGTCCTCTTCGGCTTCGCTAAGTCCGAGCGGCAACGATCCCGCCGTCGAGGTACGGGTTCTGCACGCCGCCCTTGTTGTAATGATCGATCGTGTCCCACAGCGTGACCTGCGAGCCGTCGTGGAAGTAGGGCTGCGTGACCAGCAGGTTGCGCAAACTCATGGTGCGGAACGCGCCGATATCATGCGGCTGTTTGGTCACCAGGAAACGCCCGAGCCCGCTCATGTCGGTGCCGATAGCCAGCTTGTCGAGTCTCCTGCGGCGTTGCCGCCGCTTTGGCTCAGCGTGTCGAGCGCTTTGCGCGCGAGCGGCACGAAGTTCGGCGTTATGCGCCGACACGCCGATGTTATGGAACTTTTGATCGGTAAACAGCGGCTGCGTCGGATTCCATGCGTGGCACGACATGCAGCGGCCCTTGCCGTTGAAAATCGACCATCCGCGCTTGGCCGAATCGCTGATTGCGCTCGGGTCGCCGGCGATAAACTTGTCGAACGGCGAGTCGAATGCGAGTTGGGTGCGCTCGTACGCGGCGATCGCGCGCTCGATATCGGCGAACGTAACGTCGTGCCCGAACACATCGTGAAATTGCTTCCGATACTCGGGAATCGCCTTGACCTTCGCGACCGCGTCGTCGGTCGATTTCATGCCCATCTCGACCGGATTGGTTACCGGGCCCTGGATCTGCGCCTCGAGCGTCGGCGCGCGTCCGTCCCAGAACTGCGTCACGTTGAACAGCGCGTTGAGGACGGTAGGCGCGTTGCGCTGGCCGAACTGCGCGCGGATACCCATCGAGGTCGGAAGCTGATCGGTGAAGCCCTTGGCGGGAGCGTGACAGTGATCGCACGATATCTTGCCGTCGGCGGACAAGCGATCGTCAAAAAACAGCGCCTTGCCGAGCGCAATCTTTGCCGGCGTCTGCGGATTGTCGGGCGGAATCACCCACGAATAGAGATCGGCCGGGAAACCCGCCTGGTTCTCGGACTTGGGATCGGCGAGAGGACCGGGTCCTTGCGCGCTAGCCAGAGTAAACCAGGCGGCCACCGCCGTCGCGGCGAGCAGGGAGAAGAACAACGGGCGTACGGGCTTCATCCTGGCGTTCTCCGGGGGCCCGATGGCGAAGCGGAATGCTCCGCGCGCTGTTAAATTCCAACTAGCTCACAGCGGGCATTTTTGTCAATCCGCGCCGCCGTTGTGCAGCGGAATCGTCAGCTCATCTTGGTGAGCAAATCCGACATGTCGTTGGCGTGTTCCTCTTCCATCTTGTTGATCTGCTCGATCAGTATCTTGGTGGTCGGATCGCCGTCACCCAGCCATCGAATGATTTCCTGATACGTCTGGATCGCGATCCGCTCGGCGACCAGGTCTTCCTTGATCATGTCGAGCAGCGTCTTGCCCTCGACGTACTCCGCGTGCGAACGGTCCGCGAGTCCCTTGGGGTTGAAGTCGGGCTCTCCGCCGAGCTGCGTAATCCGCTCCGCAATCCAATCGGCATGCTGCTGCTCTTCGTTGGCGTGCTGCAGGAACTCCGCCTTGACCGAATCGGAGTTGATCCCCTGCGCCATGTAGAAATGGCGCTTGTAGCGAAGGATGCAGACTATCTCGGTCGCCAGCGCCTCGTTGAGGACTTTCAGCACCTGCTGGCGATCGGCCTTGTAGCCCTCGGTCACGGCGCCCTCTTCGATATGCTTGCGCGCGTTTTCGCGAATCTTTTTAAGGTCGATTAGAAACTTGTCCATATAGCAGTCTCCTTTGTTATCGCCCAGCGTAGCCCTTTTCTCACTTCTTGGGCAGGATGCGCGCGTCGCTAAGCGTGCCTGCGGGAACGATGAAGCGCGGGCGGTATCGTGCTAGCTTTGGAGCGAATTCGGGCAAACGGAATTGGAACCCCGCATACTTGAGCGCGCCGAGCATCCCATCTCGCGCCGCGATATCGATGCCAACGTGCTCAAGGTCCTCTATCGCCTCGCCGGCGCCGGCTACGACGCATACCTGGTCGGCGGCGGCGTGCGCGACCTAATGCTCTCGCGCAGGCCCAAGGACTTCGACGTCGCCACTTCGGCGCATCCGCAGCAGGTCCGCGAGCTGTTCCGCAACTCGCGCCTGATCGGGCGGCGCTTTCGGCTGGTCCACGTTTTCTTCGGCCGCCAGAATGTCGAGGTCGCCACCTTCCGCCGCCAGGCCGAGGCGGTCGCCGACAGTGACGATCCGCTGATTCGTCTCGACAACACTTTCGGCACGCCCGAGGAAGACGCGTTTCGCCGCGACTTCACCGTCAACGCGCTGTTCTACAGCCCGCAAACTTTTCACGTGATCGATTTTCCCGGCGGAGTTGACGACCTGAGGGCTCGATTGATCCGCACTATCGGCGACCCCGAGTTGCGGATGCGCGAGGACCCCGTCCGCATGATGCGCGCGGTGCGGTTCGCGGCCAAGCTCGGCTTCGAAATCGAGCCCGCCACGCGCGTCGCCATCGAGCGCCATCGCGCCGATCTGGCCAAGGCCTCGGTGCCGCGCCTGGTCGAGGAAACTTACAAGACGCTCGGCCAGCCCGAGGCCGCTCACGCGCTGGTGCTGATGGCAGAGCTGGGATTGCTCGAGTACGTAATCCCGATTCTTTCCGCTCATCTGAAATCGCGCGGCGCGATGCTCGCCGAGCAGCCCATCGTCCGCAACATGGCCGCGCTCGGTCGCGCGATCGCGGGCGGATTTGCCCCCGATCATTCGATCGTGCTGGCCGCGCTGATCGCTCGACCTGTATCGCGACGAGCACCGCCTCGGCGCCGACCGCCGCGTCGATCTGCTCGGCGAGCTTCGCGCGCGCGGTTTTGCGCGCGGCGACACGGAGCAGATGCGCCTGATTCTCGAGGCCTTCGAGAATCTCGCGGCGCCCAGTCGCCGCACGCGGCGGCTGATGCGCCGGCCGTACTTTCCCGACGCACGGATGTTCTTCGAGATGGCCGCACCGACTTACTCGATCGACCCCTCGCGCATATTTCGATTCCTTGCCGACCCCGACAGCCTAAGCCCCGGCCCCGCCTCGCCCGACCGCGGCAGCGCCGACGCCGCGCATCCGCCCGCCAGCGAGCGCCGCCGCCGCAGGCGTCGTCGGCGCCGCCCGCGCCACGGCGGCACCGCGGGGTCGGGCGATCTGAATCCGACTCCATCGCCGGATCCCAGTCGCCGCGACTAGCCAGCGGCGGCGGTGTCGATCGCTTCGCCGCGCGCGTGATACCGCGCGGGGCGCCCATCGACTAACATCTGCCCATCGATTACTTTTGAATCCACTATGGCCGCGAACAATCTGCGCTCCGAACGGATCTGGATGGACGGCGCGATGGTCCCGTACGACGAGGCCACCGTTCACGTCCTGACCCACAGCCTGCACTACGGCCTGGCGGTGTTCGAAGGGATGCGATGCTACAAGGGCGACGACGGCCGCTCCGCGATTTTCCGCGCGCGCGAGCACATCCGCCGCCTCATCGACTCCGGCCACATCGTCGAGATGACCGTCCCGTACAGCCAGGAGGAACTGCTCAAGGCATGCGCCGACGTCGTGCGGATCAACAAGTTCGCGGAATGCTATATCCGGCCGCTGGTGTTTTTCGGCGAAGGCGAGATGGGACTTTCGGCGCGCGGCAACAAAATTCGCGTCTCGATCGCCGCGTGGCCGTGGGGCGCTTATCTCGGCCAGGACAGCATCGCCAAGGGCGTGCGGCTGAAGACGTCATCGTTCGTGCGATTCCATCACAACTCGATGATGCCCGCGGCCAAAGCCACCGGCCACTACGTCAACTCGATCCTCGCCGGCTATGAGGCCCGCCGCAGCGGTTACGACGAAGCGCTGCTGCTCAACACCGAAGGCTTTGTGGCCGAGGGCAGCGGCGAGAACGTCTTCGTGATTCGCGACGGTGTCGTGCGCACGCCGCCGCTCACGTCGGTGCTGGCGGGAATCACTCGCGACGCCGTCATCAAGATTCTGCACGATTCCGGCATCGAGGTGCGCGAGGAGAATTTCGCCCGCGACGCCTTCTACATCGCCGATGAGGCCTTCATGACCGGCACCGCCGCCGAAGTTACTCCGGTCGTCGAGCTTGACGATCGCAAGATTGGCCCCGGGCAAGCCCGGCCCGATCACGGCCCGGGTGCAGCAGGTGTTCCAGGCCGCTTTGCACGGACGCGAGCCGCGCTACCGCGACTGGCTATACTACATCTGATCTGCATCGCGGGAACTTTCCAGCCGCGCGCTCGCAGTTGAGCCCGAAAGGAGGGAGACTCGCATGAAAATGTTCACCATCGCAGCAATCGCAATCGTTGTGGTCATCGTCGCCGTCGCGATACGCCCGCGAATCGCTCGCGCCGAGTTGCTCAAGCAAGGACAGATCGCGCCGCCGTTTACCACCCGGATGATCACCGGCGAAACTGAAGCCTCGGTCTCGCTCGCCGATTTCCACGGCAAAAAAGTCATCCTCTATTTCTATCCCAAGGACGAAACCCCGGGATGCACCAAAGAGGCGTGCACATTCCGCGACGGCTACGCGCGCTACACCAACGCCGGCCTGGTCGTGCTCGGATGCAGCATCGACTCGGCCGAATCGCACAAGGATTTCATCCGCAAAAACGGTCTGCCCTTCCCGCTCTTGCTCGATCCCGGCAAGCAGATTGCGACCGCCTACGGCGCCGCAAACGGCATTCCGATCCTCGGGCTCGATCGGCGAATTACCTACGTCATCGACGAGAACGGCAAGATCCTGAAAGTTTATCCGAGCGTCGATCCGTCCACCCACGCCATCGAAATCCTAAACGACCTGGGCGCCGCCGGCGCATCCCCTCCCGCGCCAGCCAACCCGGCGGCTCCGGCCTCGCACTGACCTTACTGATACCCCGTCGCCTCGCCCGGCGAATATCCAATGCTCACCGCGAGCATCACCGCCGCCGCCGCGAGCAACTCTGCATTCGACTCGCGCCGAATCATCTCCGTAAGTCGTTCAATATGTGCCGCGATCGTTTCTGCATCACCGCCGCCGGCGCATCCGACTGCGCCCGAATCGAACATCGCGTCGATCAGCGGATTCGGGTCGTAGCCCGACTCGGCCAGCGCCTCGCGAACGGCGCGGCGCCAGAACTCGCGCGGCTCGACTCGATCGAAATCGGCCGTCGCCGCGATTCGTTCGCGAAAGACCGCCATCAACGACGCGCAGCCGGCGTTCGCTTCGAGATACTTTGCGACGCCCTGTGCGTCGAGGAAGTCATTCACCGCGCCGTCGCCGCCGTACACTCCAAGCGAGCCTGCGGCGGGATCGAGCGTCACAAATTTTTCACCGTCTGAATCGTTGATACGTTCCATTCCGAGGGGATAGAGCCGGCATGCGAGCGGGCGTCCGCGATGGACGCCGCAGCGCGCGCCTTCCAGCGCGGCGCACGTGCCGCCGCCGGTGAACTTCAGGATCGATCCGCGCCGAGTCGTGTAACGAGCGATCGCCTCGCGCGTCGTGACACCGGCGGCGCGCGCGAGTCTCAGCACGTCATACGGCGACAGCGTGATCACCTTGTCATGGCAGCATCGCCCGCACGCATTGCAGACATACGAGAATGGGCTCTTACGATTCATCTGATTTGTGAATACCCTGGCGCCTCTTCCTGTTTACCTGTTCTAACCGGGCCCTTCGAGTACTCAGGATAAACTCCGCCCGCATACCGCGGCGGTCGCGATCTTCTTAACATCGGGTGCAGGGGTCACCCCTGGCCGTTGGCACGGCTGGCCAGTATTAAGAGGCCACGCGCGACAACGGAGCGCGGCGTTAATATTGGGTGCAGGGGTTGCCCCTTCTGCTACGATGCAATCGCAATGACCGCTGTATCATCCGTTCCTTCCTGCGACACCATCGTCGTTCTCGCGCCGCACACGCGCGCCGGCGCCACCATCCTGGCCAAGAACTCCGACCGCCCGCCGCGCGAATGCCAGCCGCTGTTTCAGTCGGCGTGCCGCGTCCATCCCCAGGGCGCGACCGTCCACTGTCAGTACCTCGAAATCCCGCAAGTGCGCGAGACCGCCGCCGTGATCGGCTCGCGCCCCTTCTGGCTTTGGGGTTTCGAACACGGGCTGAACGAGTACGGAGTCGCGATCGGCAACGAAGCCGTGCTCACGCGCGAGATACTCCCTTCGACGGGCTTGCTTGGGATGGATCTCGTCCGGCTTGGACTGGAGCGCTCGAAGACCGCGCGTGAAGCGGCGGAAATTATCGGCGCGTTGATCGAACGCTACGGGCAGGGCGGCGCCGCCCTATACGACGTTGACTTCCGCTACAGCGGCGGATTCATCATCGCCGACCACGCCGAGGCCTACGTGCTCGAAAGTTCGGGCCGCCAATGGACCGCGCGCGGCGTCGCCGATCGCGCATGCATCTCGAATCGATTGACGATCGACAGGGCGGGCTTCGGCTCGCCTGACGTAGAAAGCTATGCGCGCGGTCGGGGATGGTGCGACGGCGAATCATCGCTCGACTTCGCCGCCGCATATTCGAGCAGGGACGCGGACGATCCGCTGACTGCGCGCGGACGCATTGCGCGCAGCCGCGAACTGGTCTCGCGAAACGGGCGGCGCACCGTCCGCGAGATGCTCGCGATAATCCGCGATCACGGCGCGCGTGGCGAAACTCCGCCCGCCGGCGACTCCACCGAGCGCGACGCTTCTCCGACGCTATGCATGCACGGCTCAACCGCGGGCACGACGGCCAGCATGGTCGCCGAACTCCCGGCGCCCGGCGCGGACACAATCCCCGTGCTATGGGCGTCGCTCGCCGCGCCGTGCACCGCGATCGCGTTTCCGCTGTTCGTGGCCGGAACGCTCCCACCGGTTCTGGCCGCCGGCGGTGAAAAAGTCTCGTCCGACTCGCCATGGTGGCGCTTTAAGAAGATTCAGGATCTCGTCGCGATCGCGCCCGAGCGCCTGGCGCCGATCGCATGGAAGCATTTTCGGCCGCTCGAGGCCGCGATGCTCGAGCACGGCGCCGAGGTCAGCCACCGGGCGCGCAAGCTCGATTCCGCCGCGCGCGAGAAACTGCTCGGCAGCTCCATGGCGGATAATATCGTCCGCGTCCTGAACGCGCAGTCCGCCGCCGAATCCGAACTCACCCGCGCCGCGGCTCCTTAGTGCAAGAGTACAAGCCCCCGTTGCTTGACAGCGATGGCATTCGCGTATGCTATCCGGCATAGCGCTACGAATGACGCGTGGAGGTACTAGATGAAGATCGAATATGCTTTGCTCGCCGATGCGGCCCAAGCGGTTGGCGGCAAAATCTTTGTGCTGGGCGGCGGATGGAACGTGTTCCGAGCGGCAAACTACCCGGCGCCGGTTCATCTTGCCGTCGCGCTGGGCCTTGGTTTCACGTCCAATGAAGTCGGCATCAAATACCCGCTGAACGTTGCAGTCACCGACGAGGCCGGAATTGCAATAATCCCGGAAATGAAAGGCCAGGTGGAAACTGGCCAGCTCGCTCCGGATTTCCCCAAAGGGGCGTCAGTGAAGTTACCCGTCGCAATCACCATCAACATGCCTCTTCCCCACCCAGGCGCCTACGGGATCGTCGTGACGGCCGGTTCCGCAAAGACTCAACTATCGTTCGAAGCGATCTTTACAGGTCAGAAGGTGCAGTTCGCGCCCGAAGGTTCTCTGCCAGAGCGCGGCAACTGAGCGGCATGGCGGGGCGGCAGCCAAACAACGCCGTCCCCGGCGCGCGCGGGGCTTGCTCCGCGGTTCGGATGGGCGCTACTCAAGAGATACTCTAGTATCCGGCCTGTCTGACGTGGCCGAATGCTGAACGTACCGGTCACTGAAAGAAAAGGAGATTTTCGAACCAAATGGATTTTACCTGGACCCCTGAACAGGACGCCTATCGGATGGAAGTGCGGCGCTGGCTTGAAGAGAATCGCCCTCAATCTCTGGGCAGGAGCGACGACCTCGAAGCCGGCGGCGACGACGCAGTCTGGCAGCGCCTCAAGGCCTGGCACAAAAAGCTCTACGCCGCGGGATGGGCCGGTCTGACCTGGCCCAAGGAATACGGCGGCCGCGGCGCCACCTTCATCGAGCAGGTCATCTTTCAGCAGGAACTCGGCCGCCTCAACCTGCCGATGGGATGCAACGTGCTCGGCGTGATCATGACCGGGCCGGCGCTGATGCAATGGGGGACCGACGAGCAAAAGAAGCGCTACCTGAATCCGATCCTCGCCGGCGACGAGATTTGGTGCGAGGGGATGTCGGAGCCGGGCGCGGGCTCGGACCTCGCGTCGATCCAGTGCCGCGCCGAGCTCAAGGGCGACGAGTTTATCGTCAACGGCCAGAAGGTCTGGACCACGATCGCGCATCGCTCGGACTTCGTGCAGCTCTTCGTGCGCACCGATCCCGACCTGCCCAAGCACAAGGGGATGAGCGCGTTGCTGGTCGATATGAAATCGCCCGGCGTGAGCGTGCGTCCGCTCAAGCAGATCACCGGCGACAGCGAGTTCAACGAGATCTTTTTCGAGGACGTGCGCGTGCCCAAGGAAAACCTGCTCGGCCCGCTCAACATGGGATGGCAGGTGCTGGTCGCGACCCTGATGCACGAGCGGTTCGGAATCGGCGAGACGCTCGGCGGCACCGAACAGATGCTCCACGCATCTCGTCCAGATCGCCAAGGCCGTGCAGATAAACGGCCGGCCGGCAGCCGAGGACGACGACATCCGCCAGCAAATCGCGCAGTTCGCGATCGAAACGACCGCCAAGAAGTACAACGGCTTGCGCAGCCTCTCCAAGCGCCTCAAGGGTCAGCAGCCCGGACCCGAAGCGTCGATCTCCAAGCTGCTCTCGACCGACTTGGGCCAGCGGATGACCAAGTTCATCACGCGGCTGCTCGGCGAGTACGCGCTGCTCGAGCGGCCATACGCCGTTCGCGCCCGAGGGCGACTGGGTGCGCCGGATTCTGGGGTCGGAGGCGATGACGATCGCGGGCGGCACCTCGCCGGTGCAGAAGAACATGATCGGCGAGCGCATCCTGCTGCTTCCCAAGGGCTGAGAATCATCCGAATCCGATGCTCGCGAAGAGGCGGTTCAACCGAGCCGCCTCTTTTTTTGCGCACAATCCGCATTGCAAAATGAAAAGTTGTTTTTTCCGGAAAAGTCAGGCAGCTTCACTCGCAACTGAGAGCTGCTGAAAGCTGATCGCCAAGGCTCTCGCAAGCCCGGAGGCTTCGAAGATGGTTCCGAAATCGATCCGCTGGCTCGCGCGCAACCCTATCGTGCTGAGCGTGGCATTGTGTCTGGCGTTCGCGTCGCCGGCGGCCGCGGAAATTCCCGCCGCGCCAAAAATCGACGGCGCCGACACCGCATGGCTGCTGCTCTCGGCCGCGCTGGTTCTGATGATGACGATTCCGGGACTCGCGCTCTTTTACGGCGGGATGGTGCGGCGCAAGAACGTGCTCTCGACGTTGATGCAGAGCTTCATCCTGGTCGCGATCGTGTCGATTCAATGGGTGCTGTTCGGCTACAGCCTCGCGTTCGCGCCCGGCAGCGGTTTGGTCGGCGCACTTTCGTGGGCGGGACTGAGCGGCGTCAGCGCCACACAGCCGTATGCCGCCTATTCGGCGACCGTGCCGCATCAGGCGTTCATGATCTACCAGTGCATGTTTGCGGTGATCACGCCCGCACTGATCACCGGCGCGATCGCGGAGCGAATGTCATTCAAGGGGTTCCTGGTTTTCAGCCTCCTCTGGATCACTTTGATTTACGATCCGCTGGCGCACTGGGTATGGGGCGTCGACGGATGGATTCACCAAATGGGCGCGCTTGATTTTGCCGGCGGCACGGTAGTTCATATCTCGTCGGGCGTCGCCGCACTCGCCGCCGCGCTGATGGTCGGTAAGCGCCGCGGCTTCCCGCACGAGCCGATGCAGCCGCATAACCTGACGCTGACCGTCACCGGCGCGGGACTGCTGTGGGTCGGATGGTTCGGGTTCAACGCGGGGAGTTCGCTGGCGGCCAACGGCCTGGCGGTGTCCGCATTTGTCGCGACCCATCTTGGCGCCTCGGCCGCAGCGCTGACCTGGGTGGCGGCGGAATGGTGGATCGGCGGCAAGCCAACCGTGCTGGGCGCGGCGAGCGGCGCGGTGGCGGGCCTGGTCGCAATAACTCCGGCGTCGGGGTACGTCGGCCCCATCCCGGCGATAATCATCGGCGCGGTCGCCGGCGTGCTCTGTTACAGCGCGGTGCGGATGAAGTCGCGGTTCGGGTACGACGATGCGCTCGACGTGGTCGGCGTGCACGCGGTCGGCGGAATATGGGGCGCGCTTGCGACCGGGCTGTTTGCCAGCGTGTTGGTCAACGCGGCAGGCGCCAACGGTCTCTTCTATGGAAATCCGCGCCAGCTATTGGTACAGGCGATAGCCGTCGTCGCGAGCATGGCGTTTTCGTTCATCGGCAGCATGATTCTGCTGAAAGTGACGGACGCACTGGTCGGGCTTCGCGTGGTGGGCGAAGCGGAGCAGGTCGGACTCGATCTCAGCGAGCATGAAGAGGCCGCCTACGCCTTCGAAGCGTGACCGCACTCGCTAGCGCTGCATCGCCTGGAAGATCATCGACTTCACCGCATCCCCGGTTCGAATTTACCGCGGGGAGCGGGCGGGTTAGTGCGGCTTCAAACGGTAAAGCCCCACTTCGGGATAGTCCGCGATCATTTCAAGCGAGAAGTAGCGATCGATCTCGGCGAACTCCCACTTAAGCTCATTGAACCATTCGTTGGTCGCCGGCACCAAGCTACGAGCAGGTACACCGGGCGTCCCTTCTTATCCTCCTCTGCGAGCTTGCGCGCTTCGACGAAGTCGAGTCCGTCAGCGGGAAGAAGTAATATCGGCGGTATCGGCCCGGACCATCCTTTGGACTTTTTCTGGTAAAGCCAGGGCAGATGTTTTTCGTTTACCCATTGTCCACGCAAGATGACTGCTGAGGCCGACGAATTCGGTTCGTTCCCCGCCCGCAATAAGCTCGAGCCATTGCAGGGAAATATCGCTGACCACCACGGCATTGGTCAGCCGGGGCCGGATCGCGAGCACGTCGGCGACCAGCTCCGACTGCCGCGGCGGCATCGCTGCAAGCTGGGAAACAGTCTGGACCAAAATCGCGCCGGCCAGAAGCGCATCCAGGGCAATCACCGCAAATCCCGTCCATCCCCACTTAAGCCTTCGATTCGCACTGACCAGCCCGTAGCCCGCCGCGGCAAAAACGATAAACAACGCCGGCAGCATGAAGCGGGGTTCGACATGGAAATAAGGGAGGTAAATAAGCAACAGCGAGGCAAGAAAGCCCAAGCCCAAATACACCGCGCGCATCGTGCTTGCGTTGCGCTTGCGGCGCATCGCGAAGAACACGCCCAGCCCTGCGAAGACCGCCACTGGAAACGGGTAAAAAGCATAGTGCGCGTGAACTAACGTTCGAGACCTCCGTACCCAAATTAAGCTGGCCGAGGATGCCGTCGAGACCAAGCATTGCGAGAGCATAAGCGACAAGATTTCCGTGCCGATAGATCGGATCCGAGGGTACAACGAGGTAGCTCAGCTTAAAGGTTTTGAAAACTGAGCTGCTGAAGAACTCCGGCAGCCAGAACACGTAACCGTTTGAGAGCGATCGAACCGAGGTAGTGCAGATTTAGCCACGCCTGCAACCCTGGAAATGCGATGAATCCGATCGCGAACGCCATCACTCGCGCGAACTGCAATCTGCGTGGCCGGACGAGCAGAACCGCCGCGAGCATCCCAACCAAAATGGCGCCGTTGGTGAAGCGGATGGTGACGGCCAAGCCGGCCAGCAGCCCGCACAGCGCGGAGGCAACCAGGCTTTCTTTTTCCTCGGCATACAAAAATGCCAGTACCGCGAGGACTACGACGGCAAGCGCAGGAACATCACTCATCACGCAGGTGGAAAGCCCGAGAAAATGTGGCGATGTAGCCAGTAGTAACCCCGCCAAAATCGCGCTTGGCCGGTCGAACACCCACAGGGTCAGCAGGTATAGCCCGGCTATCGCGACCAATGCCGTCAGCGCCGTAACCAGGCAAAGCCGCTCGGGCCTACGGCCCAGAAGTGGATACGCCGCGGCGAGGATCAGTGGATAGCCGATCGTATAGCGGGGCGGATAAGAATTTCCCGCGAAATGGAGCACCGGGCCCAAGCCGCGATCCAGGTTCACCGCAATCGCCGCGTATTCAACCGCGTCGGGCATCGGGCACAATTCCTGTCCGTTCGCAAATCCCGTGCTCGCGATTAGGAGCAGCGCAAAGCCGAGCAGCAGCGCGAGAATCGCCGCGTCGATTCCTTTGAAGCGAAAGACGGACGCCTCGGCCGCATTACCGCCGGGCCGAGCGGGTTCTGACGAAGCGGAATCCGAAGAATGTCGCGGGTTTGCCGGGATCGCTCCGCTCCGTGAACGCGCCTTGGCGCGCCTGCTTCGCGACATTCAGGATCCTCCGTGAATCCCCCGGAACCAAGTGCTTTTCTCGCGCCGGCGTGCGTGCCGGGCAACGTCCGAAAAAATCTAGCGAAGCGTGACCGCGCTCGCTAGCGCTGCATCGCCTGGAAGATGAGCGGGCCGGCCTCGGCCATCATCTCGCCCAGAATTTCATGCAGCGGCTTGCTCGGCATGGCGAGCTTTTCCGTCAGCGATTTCATGATCGCCAAATAGCGCTGCTTCATCTCGGGGCTGATCGTTTCGAGCCTGACGTTCTCCATCGCCTCGACGAAGCGGACATGAATTTCGATGATTTCGATGTCGGTTGGATCGGTGAACTTTTCTTTTGTGAGCCACGTGCTTTACCTCATCGAAGAAATCAGAACAGGTAGCGGCGGATGTTGATGCTGATGAGAATGCCCATCGCCGCCATCATCGCAATCAGCGACGAACCGCCGTAACTCACCAACGGCAACGTGATTCCCACCACCGGCAGCATCCCGGTCGCCATCCCGATGTTGACCGCCACCTGCCAGAAGACGATCGCCGTCAATCCGACCGCAAGCAACGCGCCGAAGCGGTCGCGCGCGTGTCGCGCGATCCATGCGCCACGCGCAATCACGCTCGCATACAATGTCAACAAAAACAGCGCGCCTGCCAAACCGAACTCCTCGGCAAAAACCGCGAAAATAAAATCGGTGCTCTGCTCGGGCAGAAAATTCAGCCGCGCCTGCGTACCTTTGAGAAATCCCTTGCCGAATGGGCCTCCGGCGCCAATCGCGATTTCAGACTGGATGATGTGGTAGCCGGAGCCGAGCGGGTCGGCCTGCGGATTGATGAAGCTGACCAGGCGCTGGCGCTGATAAGGCTTGAGATAGTGCCAGCTCAGCGGAGCCACGAGCGTCGCGGCCATCGCCAGCACCAGCATCGTGCGCAAATTCAGGCCGCTCACGAAAATCAGGGTAAGGGTGATCAGCACCAGGATCAGTCCCGTGCCGAGGTCGGGTTGCTTGAGCACGAGCGCAGCGGGGATGCCGAGCAGGATGAACGGGATGATCAAATGGCGCAGGCCCCATCCGCCTTTCGGCGGTTCCTCACGCAGATAACGCACCATCACGAGCACGACGGCGAGCTTGGCCAGCTCGGAGGGTTCGAGATGGAAGGCGCCAAGATTGATCCATCGGCGCGATCCGCCGGTGGCGTGGCCGGAGATCATTACGGCGATCAGAAGACCGATCACCAGCAAATAAAATGGGTAGGCGTAGGCCTGCAGGGCGCGATAGTCGACAAGGACCGCGATGAGCATCGCGACTGTTCCGGCCGCGATCCAAATCAACTGGCGAATTACCAGAGGGTCCAGGGTTCGATGCGCACCCGCGTACGACGCGCTGATGACGCTGACCAGCCCGATTCCGGCCAACGCAAAAACCAGGATGAACAGCGTCCAGTCGAAATGAAGTATGAACCTGCGATCGCCGCCCGCCATCAGGGCCGCACTCCTGTCATTGAGATGGCGAGGCGTCTTCGAGCACGCGCGCTATTTCAGGTTTGGGCGGCGGAGGACTGAGCTGGAAGTAGCGCTGGAAGACGTCGTGAATCACCGGCGCTGCCGCGCTGCCGCCATGACCGCCGTGCTCGATGATGCAGGCTGCGGCGATGGTCGGATGATCCTTTGGCGCGAACGCGATGAACCATGCATGGTCCTTGAACTGAGCGGGCGTCTTGTCCTCTGCCTCGCTCTCGCCGACCGGAGCATTACTGCCGACGACCTGAGCCGTGCCAGTTTTACCGCACACGATGACATCGTCGAGATGGGCTTTGTGCGCGGTACCGCCGGCGCCGTTGACGACGTCGGCCATAGCGTCCTTGACGAGCTTCGAGGGCGTCCGGATCGATCTTGATGCGGTTCTCGATCACCGGCGGATACGACTTGGCGATATTGCCGTCGAGTCCCTCGACGTACTTGACGAATTGCGGCCGATAGCGGATGCCGCCGTTGGCGACCTGGGCGGCGACCTGCGCCATCTGGAGCGGGGTGGTCGCGACGTAACCCTGGCCGATGGCGACCGAGAGCGTTTCCGCGGGATACCATCGCTCGTGGAAGCGCTTGAGCTTCCACGCTGACGACGGGATGGTGCCGGGATTCTCGTGATCGAGATCGATGCCGGTCTTGATTCCGAGTCCGAGCTGATTGCACCATTTCGCAATCCGATCGACGCCAAGCTTTTCCCCGACGTTGTAAAAATAAACGTCGCACGAGCGCACGATCGCATCATGCAGCTCGATGGTGCCGTGGCCCTGATGGCGCCAGCAATGATACTCGCGTCCGCCGAACCACAACCCGCCCGGGCAATTGTAGGTAGTTTCAGGATTCAGCGTGCCTTCCTCGAGTCCCGCGATCGAATCGACGATTTTGAAAGTCGAGCCGGGTGGATAAATTCCCTGGATGACGCGATTTTGCAGCGGATGGTTCGGGTCGGTTGCCAGTTCGCGCCACGCCGACGCTTTCACGCCGCCGCCAAAGATGTCGGGGTCGAAGGCCGGATGCGAAACCATCGCGAGCACGTCGCCGTTTCTCGGATCGAGCGCGACGAAGGCGCCATTCTTCCCGGCCATCGCCTGCTCGGCGGCCTGCTGGAGATTGAGATCGATGGTCATGACGATGCTTTCGCCGGGCTTGTCGGCAATTTCCTTGAGCACGCGCAACCGCCGCCCGACGGAGTCAACTTCGATCTCCTGTCCGCCGGCGTCGCCGCGCAGGGAACTCTCCCACACGCGCTCGAGGCCGAATTTTCCGATCTCGTCGCCCATGTGGTAGTCGGCCTTCTGGATCAAATCGTTCTTGGTCACCTCGCCGACGTAGCCGAGCAGATGCGCGGCGAGCTCGCCGTACAGGTAATGCCGCGCGGGGGTGATTTGGAGACTGACGCCGGGCAGTTCGAGCTGATGCGCCTCGAGCGCCACCACCTGTTGCCATCCAAGACGCTCGGCGACGGTGACGGGCTCGTACGGCGGGCGGCCTTCGTCGTCGGCGTCGGAAATTTTGTCGGCGATTTGATCTGCGCCGGTGTAGCGCTCGAGCCTTTCGATCGTGAGCGAAAGATTGTCGGAATCCTCGGGCACGAGCTGCGCGTCGAACGACGGCTTCGTATCCACCAGCGGACGGTGATTGCGATCGAAAACCAGCCCGCGCGGCGCGGGCACGCGTTGGATGCGAATCCGGTTGCGATCGGCCAGCTCGACATTTTCCTGATGATGCAGAACCTGCAGGTAGTACAGGCGCACCGAGACCAGCCCGAAAATCACAAACATCACGGCGGTCAACGCCGCGATTCGCGGTTCCAGGAGCGGAACGGGCCGATTGCTTTTAGGGATGTGGAACTTCGCCACTGATGCGTCCCGCCTTACAATCTATTCGCGCATCGCTCTCACAGGCAATCCCGTCATCCGCTTGCTTGCGGCCAGCATCGAAAAGATCAACGGCGCGACTATCGCGGAGATGGCGGCCTCGAGCGCCAGTCCCCCAAGCATCGGGCCGGTGCTGGAAAGCGCGCCGAAGCCGTCGGCGAAGGCAACGGTGGCCAGCGAGGTCGCGATCACGCCGAAGAACACCACGGTCGCGCCGACCAACGCGTTGGTCACCATCAGCCGGGTCGAAATTTCGTAGCTCACCAGGAAGACCATCGTCATCATGAAGGCGTTGAGGCCGGGATGCGAGCCGGCGAGTGCGTCGGTCGCGTAGCCCATCGCGAACGCCAGCATCGCGGGCACGACGCCATGATGGCGCAGGCCGAGATCGACCACCAGTATGATGATCAGGTTCGGAATCAGCGCGCGAAACGAAACCAGGTGCGGGACCGCGGATTCAAACGCCAATCCCAGCACCACGAACGCCGCGAACAGCAGGATGAGGCGCAAATCCGTCAGTCCTTGGCCTGGTCGTCGAGGTGGGGCGGCGGCTGGGTGACGATCAGCACCTGTTCGAGCTGGCGAAAATCCACCGCCGGTTCGATCCTTACGCCAAGAAACAAGCCCGGCTCTCCGTGGTGCACGCTTTTGATCGTACCCGACCAGCAGGCCGCGCGGAAAAATTCCATCGAGGCCCGAGGTCACGATCGTGTCGCCAATGCGGATGTCCTGCGAGCGATCGGCGTACTTCAGGATCAATCCATCATCGACCAGCCCGGCGACGATTCCGCGCGCGCGCGAGCGTTGATCGAAGCCGTCGAGCGCGGAGTTGTGGTCGTCGATCAACAGCACGCGCGAGGCGTGCGGACTGACGGCGATGATCTTGCCGACCACGCCCTGGTTGGCGAGCACGGCCATGCCGGGGCGAAGTCCGCCGCTGGAACCCGAGGCGAGAACCAGGGTGCGTGAAAGGCCGGTGGCGTCGCTGCCGATCACGTTGGCAGCAACCGCGTTGGCGCCGAGCACGTCCTTGAGTTCGAGCAGCTCGCCGAGGTGCCGATTTTCGACCTCGAGCTCGGCCAGGCGCGCGCGATCGCTCTTGACCCGCGCCAGCTCGTTGCGCAGACGGGCGTTTTCGTCGCGCACGTGAAGCAGGTCGAGGTAGTCGGTGACGATCGATGAAGCGCCGTCCGCTGAGGCGTGTAAACGCGGCGTCAACCGGACTGATGATTTCCAAAAATGCGGACTCCGGACGCGCCGCGAGATCGCCGGGATGGACTCCGGTCGAGATCAGATGAAGCGACACTATGAGCAGCGCGCCGCTGGTCAGCAGCACGCGGTTACGCCAGAGAAAGCTGCTTCTCACGTCAATACGGCCCGACGCGCCGGCTCAAGTTTCGGGAGATATCCGGCGAGTCGCTCAGTCAACGGTCACGTCGCGCAGCAGCGACAGTTCATCCAACACCTTGCCCGCACCCATCACGACCGCGGTCAGCGGATCGTCGGCCAGCGTGACCGGCAGTCCGGTCTCCTCGCGCAGCAGCACGTCGAGGTTGCGCAGCAGCGCGCCGCCGCCGGCCAGCACGATTCCCTTGTCGACGATGTCGGAGGCGAGCTCCGGCGGCGTGCGCTCGAGCGCGATGCGCACCGACTCGACGATCTGGCTGCACCGGTTCCATCAGCGCCTCGCGAATCTCCTCGTCGGTGATCTCGATCATCTTGGGCACGCCGGCGACCAGGTCGCGGCCCTTGATCTCCATGGTCTGAATCTCGTTGCCGGGATAGGCCGAGCCGATCGTTATCTTGATCAGCTCGGCGGTGCGCTCGCCGATCAGCAGGTTGTACTTGCGCTTGATGTGCTGGATGATCGCCTCGTCCATCTTGTCGCCGCCACGCGCACCGAGCGCGAGAAGACGACGCCGGCGAGCGAGATCACCGCGACCTCGGTGGTGCCGCCGCCGATATCGACGATCATGTTGCCGGTCGGCTCGGTGATGGGCAGGCCGGCGCCGATCGCGGCCGCCATCGGCTCCTCGATCAGATAGACCTCGCGCGCGCCGGCCGACTCGGCCGATTCGCGCACCGCGCGCTTCTCGACCGCGGTGATTCCGAACGGCACGCAGATGACGATGCGCGGGCGCGGACGCACCAGCGTCTTGCCCGTTGTGAATCTTCTGGATGAAGTAGCGCAGCATGGTCTCGGTGATCTCGAAGTCGGCGATCACGCCGTCTTTGAGCGGCCGGATGGCGACGATCGAGCCCGGCGTGCGGCCGAGCATCTTCTTCGCCTCGGAGCCGATCGCCAGCACGCGCCGCGAGCCGCGCGAATCTTTCTGCACCGCGACGACCGAGGGCTCGTTGCAAACGATGCCTTCGCCCTTGACGTAGATGAGCGTGTTGGCGGTGCCAAGATCGATCGCGAGATCGTTGGAGAACCAGCCGAAAATCGAATTGAGAACCACGAATTTTGCCCCTTGCCCGCCCGGTTCAGGCTTGGATGCCACAACCAGGACCCGGCCCGAATACCACCCCAAGACGCGGCCCAAATGTTGAAGAATTCTCTGGCGGAGACGTTTGGGTCCGTCAGACTACCGCTGCGCGACACGCTAACAGAGGACGGGCGGCGCAGGCAAGCAAGCGGGCGCAATTGCGCATGGAAAAGGCGGTCAAGTATGATATCGCGGCAATGTTAGAAGGAATCCGCCGTTACCAGTACTCGTGGCAGGTGCAAGTCACGTTCGCCTTCCTGGCGCTTACCATGGCGTTTTGGGGTTTCGGCGGCGGTGGATTATTCAACACCGTCCATCCCATCGCGACCGTTAATGGCCGGCAAATACTGGGCGAGCAAGTCGATCGCGAAGCCACCCAAATCCGCCAGGCCGTGCAACAGATGTACGGCGCCAACGCGCAGGCAATGCTCAAGAGCATCAACCTTCGCCAGGAAGCCGTGGACAGGTTGATCGAGCAACAACTGATCGGCGAAGAGGCGCGCCATCTCGGCATCAGCATCAGCGACGAGGCGCTGCAGGATAAAATCGCCAAGGAGTCTGTTTTTCAGCGCGACGGCCAGTTCGACTTCGATACTTACCAGGACGTGCTGCGCAACAACGATCTGCAGCCGAGTGAGTACGAAAACGGCGAGCGCGACCGCATGATTGCCGACACGCTGCGCAACATGATCGACACCGGCGTGCAGGTGAGCGACGACGAGGCGCGCCACGCCTACAATCTGCGCAACGAACGGATCGGATTGCGCTACGTCGAGATACCCTTGAGCGATTTCACCGCAAAGATCTCGCCTGCCGAAAGTCAGATCGCCGACTACTACAAAAAGAACGCGGAGCAATTCCGCTGAGCCCGAGCGCGTCAAGCTGGTCTACGTCCATTACGAGCCGCTCCTGCTGGCCGCCAAGTACACGCCGACCGACAAGGAAATCCAGGCCTACTACAATCGCAACGCCAGGACCCGCTTTGCGCATCCCGACCAGGTTCACGCGCGGCACATCCTGATCGCAGTGCCGGCGGGCGCGAGCGACAAGGAGAAGGCCGCGGCGAAGGCCAAGGCGCTCGACGTGCTCAAGCAGGCGCAATCGGGGGGCGACTTCGCAAAGCTGGCGGCGAAGTATTCCGACGATCCATCCAACAAGCTCGAAGGTGGAGACCTCGGGACGTTTGGCCGCGGCCAGATGGTCAAGCCGTTCGAAGACGCGGTGTTCGCGATGAAGCCGGGACAGATCGCGATGGTCGAGACGCGCTTCGGCTTTCATATCGTCAAGCTCGATGAGTCCAAGCCCGCGCATACCGACACGCTTGCCGAGGCGAAGCCAAAGATAATTGACGAGCTGCGCACGCAGGCCGGGGCGAAGCTCGGGCGCGCGGCGGCGCAGGAGGATCTGGCGGCAGCGCTGGCGGGCGCCAGTTTGCAGGACCTTGCGAAGAAGCGGGGGATCGAGGCGATCGAGACGCCGCTGTTCGCGCATGGTGAACCGGCTGGCGGCGCCGAGCGGGACCGGGAACTGATGGAGGCGGCATTCAAGCTCGACGCGGGGCAGGTGGCGATCGTGCCGGAGAAGGGCGCGCCCTACGTGATCAAGCTGCTGGTGAGGCAAGCCGTCGCGAATTCCCGCGCTCAAGGAGATCGAACCGCAGGTGCGCGAGGCGCTGATTCGCTCGACGGCCGAAGCCGAAGCGAGCCAGCAGGCGGATAAGATACTCGCCACGATCAAAAGCCCGGCCGACTTTGACAAAGCAGCCGCCGCCAACAAGCTCGCGATTAAAAATGTCGATCCGTTTCTGCGCGCCGACCATAGCGTTCCCGGCATCGGCGAGTTTCCCGAGGTGACCGACGCCGCCGCGGTCGTGCCGGCAATTCCGGGCGTGATCGATCGCGTGATGGAGAATGGCGGCAATTCGTACCTGTTCGAAGTCGCCTCGCGCGCCGAGCCGTCCGACGACGAATGGAAGAGCGCGCAGAAATCGTTCATGCAGGAATACGTCGAGCAGCGCCGCGCGGAGGCATGGACGCGCTTCCTCGATCAACTCAAAGACCAGGCCAGGATAAAAATCGACTCCGACCAGCTCGCATCCAGCGGGTCGTCAACCTGAAGGAGCGCGCCGGGCGCGCGGCATTGTCAGGAATGAGTTCCGATTCTTCCGATTCCGACCAGGCTGCGTCGCGCAACTCAGCGGGCGTCGATACGCACGAGTTTTTCCTTCCCGGCGCGGGCGTGAGCGCGCTGCTGATCCACGGTCTGACTGGAACTCCATACGAGATGCGCTACCTCGGCGAGCGGCTGGCGGCGCGCGGCGTACGCGTGCGAGGCATCAGGCTGGCGGGTCACGCCGCAACGCCCGAGGAGTTGGGGGCGGCAGGCTACGACAACTGGTACGAGAGCGTGGTCAACGGCCTGGAGGAGCTGCGGCAGTACGGCGAGCCGAACGTGGTGGTGGGACTGTCGGCGGGAGCTGTGCTGGCGGCGCGGCTGGCCGCCGATCAGGGCGAGGCGGTCGCGGGAGTCGCGATGCTGGCGCCGGGGTTTTTTCTGCCGGCCTCAACGACCATCATGCTGCGGGGCGTGCGCGGGATGCTCGGTTCGTTAGTGGACAGGATCTACCTGCTCAATCCGGGTGAGTCGGATATCCACGACGCGGCTGCGCGGTCGATCCATCCCAGCTGCCGTCTGATGCCCTTGTCGGCGCCGATGAAGCTGCTCGATTTGTCCGCGGTGGTGAAGCCGATGCTGGCGCGTATCGCGCAGCCGGCGCTGGTGATGCACGCCAGGCGCGATCACACGTGCCCGATGCGCAAAAATGTCGGCTACGTGATGAAACATCTCGGCGGTCCCGAGAAACGCGCGGTCGAGCTCGAGGAGAGCTACCACGTGATTACCGTGGACAGCGAGAAAGAGCGGGTCGCCGCCGAGGTGATCGAATTCGTCGAGCGGTTTCGCGTCGCGCCGCAAAAGCGCGCGGCGGGCTAGAGTCGCGCGGCGCGCGCCGGGTCAGCTCTGCGCGTCGTAAAATTCTTCGAGCAGGTACTTCACGTCGGGACGGCCGAGCACCTCGATGAAGCAGATCTCGTCGTCGGCGTTCAGATCGATGATGACCTGTCCTTCCATCGATTGCAGCTCGACATAGTTGGCGACCTTGACCTCGACGGCGGTCGCGAAGCTCGCACAATTCTCGTCGCCACAGTCGCAGATCGACTCGATTCTCAGAGCGCGCAGCTTGGATTCCAGCGGATCGGCGCCCTGCTGCTTGAGCAGATAAACCATCTCCTCGAGCAGGTCGGGCAACACGTCGTTCATCATCGGTGCAGCCATGGCTTTTCAAGGGTAGTGGATTCGGCACGCGGATTCCAAGTGAAAAGTGAAAAGTGAAAAATGAAAATCGCCGCGCGGCAGGGGTGACCCCTGCACCCAATGTTAAGGCCGCGTTCCGTTGTCGCGCGCGGCCGCTGCCAGGCGATCGCGCCTCACCCGCCTTGACTGGGTACCCGGCCGTACTTATGTTCAAATTGCGACCGAACGCAGCAGGAGATAAGTCCCGATGTCCAGCGACAAAATCGTTCACGTTACCGACGCGAGCTTCGACCAGGAAGTTCTGAAATCATCCACTCCTGTTTTGATCGATTTCTGGGCGCCGTGGTGCGGACCATGCCGCACGATTGCGCCGATCCTCGAGGATCTTGCGGGCGAGTACTCCGGGCGTCTCAAAATCGTGAAGATCAATGTTGACGACAATCCGCAGACGCCGGGACGTTACGGCGTCAGGGGCATCCCCAACCTGCTGATCATCAAGGGCGGCCAGGTGAAGGAACAAATCATCGGCGCGGTGCCCAAGGGCAGGCTGGTCCAGGCCGTGGACAGCGCTATCGCATAACCGCTAACAGCGAAAGCGAAATTCGCCGATCATTTGGTGGAGGGCGAGGGCGACGCAGCCGGCGACGGCGCGGAGTTCGCGCCCTTCATCGCATTCTGGACCCAGTATTTCATCAGGTCATCGCGATTGCGCTCGTAGGCGAGCCGCGCGTCGCCGGGGATGTATCCCACCAGCATCTCGTTGTAGGCCAGCAGCATCGGCACCAGTTGCGAGTTGCGCAGGATAGCCGCGTCGGGCGGCAACACGGCTGCCATCAGCATCACGGCCAGACCCGCAAAGACCGCCGCGATTCCCGCGCCGAGGATCGCGCCGGCCAGGCGATCCAGCGGACTCAGGTGAACGATCTGCATCAGCCGGATCACCGACGCGCCGATTATTTCCACCGCCGTGAAGATTAAAGCGAAGATCGCGACGTAGCCGATTACCGCGCCGACTGCGTGCGAGGATCCGAGTTGCGCCTCGGCGAGCGCCCCGGCCTTGGTGTAATAGAGCGACGCGAAATAGACGGCTGCCGCCAGCGCCACCACCGACGTCACCATCCTGAGTGCGCCCCTTTGCAGTCCGTAGATTGCCCCGACCGCGAACACCGCGATCGCAACGTAGTCGAGCCCGTTGAGTCCGTTCAGCCCGTTCATCCGCCGCCTCCCCCGTTATCGAGCCTAGCTGATGAACGCAAAGCGCGCGACGCGTCCACGCTCCTGTACTTGTGCGGCGATATGCTTAAATGGGCGCATGGCGCGAGTTTATATCGAAGAACTGTCGCATCATGTGGGAAGCCGGGTCACGCTCAAGGGCTGGCTTGCGGGCAAGCGCTCGAGCGGCAAGATACATTTTCTCCAGGTGCGCGACGGCACCGGGGTATGCCAGTGCGTGGCGTCGCTCGCCGATCTCGGCGCGGACCGTTTCGCGGCGGCGGATCACATGGGCCAGGAAACCTCGCTCGAAGTGACCGGGATCGTGCGCGAGGACAAGCGCGCGCCGGGCGGATTCGAACTCACGTTGAAATCATTCGAGATCGTGTCGCCGGCGACCGACTATCCGATCACGCCCAAGGATCACGGCGTGGCGTTTTTGCTCGACAACCGCCATCTGTGGATCCGCTCCTCGCGCCAGCACGCCATCCTGCGCATCCGCAGCGAAGTGGAATCGGCGTGCCGCGATTTTTTCCACGAGCGCGGCTTCGTCCTGTTCGACGCGCCGATTCTGACCCCGACTTCATGCGAGGGGACCACCAACCTGTTCGAGCTCGACTACTTCGGCGAGCGCAAGGCGTACCTGACGCAGAGCGGACAGCTCTACGCGGAGGCGGGCGCGCTCGCGTTCGGCAAGGTGTACTGCTTCGGCCCGACGTTTCGCGCCGAGAAATCCAAAACGCGCCGTCATCTGACGGAATTCTGGATGGTCGAGCCAGAAGTCGCGTACTGCGACCTCGACGGCGACATGGAACTGGCCGAGCAGTTCGTGTCCTACATCGTCGGCCGCGTGCTCGAACGCCGTGGCGCCGAGCTCAAGACGCTCGAGCGCGATACGACCAAGCTGGAACGCGCGGCGGCCGCGCCCTATCCGCGCATCAGCTACGACGAAGCGATCGAGCGGCTGAAAAAGAAAGGCGTCGCGGTCAACTGGGGCGACGACTTCGGCGGCGACGAGGAAACCGCGCTGTCCGAGGAATTCGATCGCCCCGTGATGGTGCATCGGTACCCGACTGCGTGCAAGGCGTTCTACATGAAGCAGGATCCCGCGCGTCCCGACGTCGCGCTATGCGTCGATATGCTCGCGCCGGAGGGTCACGGCGAGATAATAGGCGGCGGGCAGCGCGAGGATGACTACGAAACGCTGCGCGCCAAGATCACGTCGCACGGACTGCCGCTCGCGCCCTTCGAATGGTACCTCGATCTGCGCCGCTACGGCTCGGTGCCGCACGCTGGCTTCGGCATGGGCATCGAGCGCATGACGGGATGGCTGTGCGGGATTCATCACATACGCGAGACGGTGCCGTTCCCGAGATTGATGGAGCGACTGGAACCGTAGGGGATCGATGAAAAAGCGAATCACCTGCGCGGTGGGCGCAAGGGGTGACCCCTTGACCCAGTATCAATCGCAAAATCCCGCGGACGGTCTTTTGCTCTCGGTCCTTCAAGAGAAATAATGCGTCCCCGGCGGTTTCGTCGCGAAATTCTTCCCGAGCTATTGAGACTACCCGCTCGCAAACGCGCGCGGCTGGCGACGGAACTGGTTCAAAGCCTCGATGAATCCGAAGACCCCGATGCGGCCGCGGCATGGCTGGAAGAGCTTGACCGGCGCGCGCGCGAGGTGGTCAACGGAACTGCAAAACTGGAAGACTGGACGGAAGTGCGCCGAAGAATCGAACTTCGATTGCGGGCGCGTTAGATCCTTCGCGTAGCTCAGGATGACGGGAAGGGGAACAATCGCGGAAGAGAAGGCAGAATCCTGAATCGCGCGCGAAATAGCGCGCTGTAATTGGACCCTCACCTTCATCCTCGCCCTAACAGGGCGAGGAAACAAAGGGACCCGATCAGGTTACGCAAAGTTTGCCCTGTCAGGGCGGTGCCACAGGCACACGGCAGAGAAAAAGATCCGGGGTCGCCGGGCTTCGCTCGGGATGACGATAGCTAGCGGCCCAAGTCCACTTCCAGGGTTTCGACGCGGACGCAGGTTCGCCGCTTCGTCCTCCAGCGCTTTCCCTTCTCGATCGCTTATATTGCACAGCGTCAGCGCGTACTGATTCTGGCGGTCGCTCACGGACGCCGGTGGCCGGGCTACTGGCGGGCGAGATCCATGCAGTAGCCGAGGCTCGGTGAGCGTGCCTCTCCTCTCGCCAGCAGTGAGACTTGTCAATAGGTTGTCTCTGAGTTAACGACAAAGAGGGGACATTACGAAACGGAAGGCACGCAAAAGCGGATGAACGACGACTTGCCATATTTACCGATCTTGAGGCGAGTTGGGGTCGTGCTGATTGTCGTCGGCGTCATCGACGTCGGCTTGATGATTTACTGCATAGTTCACCGCATCGGCTACAAGTCGAGCTTTAACATTTTTTCAGTTGTCGCGGGCATCTTTCTTCTTCGAGGAAGTCTGCGGGGAGCAGCGATAATATCTCAAGCTGCGGCGTTCCTTCTGGCAGGTTTCATCGGCCTGGCTTTCGTCTGGCCGGTGTTCTTTCCGCCCGGCCTCGCGCTCGCCGAGCTTCGCGTTTACCCGTTGCGATTCTTGGCGTCTTTGGCATTCGCGGCCGCTGCACTTGGCTTGTTATTTTGGGTCGTGCGGCAACTCCGCCGTGAGGCCGTGTTGGACGCAATCGCACGTTCAGGAAAGAAGATTCCCTCGTTGCGCGGCCCAATTCTCGTTGGCGCCGCACTAGTCGTTATCATCACATCGATAGGTGGCTTAAGTTTCAGGTCGGAGCGCGCGAGGCGCGCAGAACAAATCGCAGCCAGCCAGGTCGGCAACGGATATAGTTTTCATGTGACCTCGATGAGGACCGTATGGACCAGCAAAGGCAGGGTAGTCTCTGCCGTGGTTACCGCGTGGAACGATCACGAGATTCGTGAGGTCCCGGTAAGCTGGGATGAGGAGTAAAGCCGCGCCCCTAGCGGGCTGACAGCTAGCGGCCGAGGTCCACTTCCAGGGTTTCGACGCGGACGCCGGCTTGCTCGAAGCGAATCACCATCTGGCATCCGCTGGTCTTGAGCGTGAGTGCGTAGGCGCCGGGGCTCCGCTGCGTTGACGTAATCTGCTCGACCGTTTGGCCCTTAAGTGTTCCCAACGCTTTGTTGAGTTCGGCTAGCGACTGAGCTACTTCGCGGCCGCGCGGTGTTTTCATGAACAGTGCGTTGAGCGATAGCTCCGCGCCGGGACCGAACAGCCGCCTGACGCGGCCGCTGGTCAGTGCGACCTCGACGATCGCGCCGAGACGAAGCTGGAGATCCGCCTGCACTTCGAGCGACTCGATCGCCGACTTGAGCGAGAGATAGACCTCGCGCGCATTCGGATCGCTCGTCGCGTCGAGGAACGCCTGAATTTGCGGAATGAGGATGTCGCGCTGGAGAGTATCGAGCGCTATCGATTCGCCCGCCTTGGGCTGGTCGCCGCTCGCCATCGCCGTTTACGATTTGGGTCCGCCGTCGTCGTGACCGAGCAACGCCGCCAACTCGTGCTCGAAGCCGCCCGTCTCGATCGCGCAGTGCATCCCGCATTCCTTGGGCGCGCCCGTCTCCCACCACCATCTGCCCGCGCGAGCGTCCTGGCCCTCGCCGACCGCGCGCGTACACGGCGCGCATCCGATCGACTTGTAGCCCTTGTCGTAGAGCGCGTTGTACGGCACGTCGTTGGCGCGGATGTAGTCCCAGACCTCGCCTTCGGTCCAGTCGGCCAAAGGCGCGAGCTTCACGATGCCGCCGTGGTCGTGATCGATTTCAACTTTGCGGATGTTCGAGCGCGTCGCCCACTGATCGCGGCGCAGTCCGGTCACCCACGCGCCGTAGTTCATGAGCGCGCGGCGCAGCGGCAGCACCTTGCGCACCTGGCAGCATAGCAGGCGCAGGTTGACGTCGTTGTAGAAAAGATTGTTGCCGTGCGTGGTAACCATCTGCTGCACGACTGAAGTGTCGGGCATGAAAACTTCAACCTTGATTCCGTAGCGCTGGCGATACTTGTCGATCAGGTCGTAGGTCTCCTGCGGCGTGCGGCCCGTGTCGATCGTAAACACGCGGATGTTGGGATCGATCTTGTGCGCCATGTCGATCAGCGCGCAGCCGTCGGCCTGGAAGCCGCAGCAAATCGCCAGCTCTTTTCCGAACCGATCGATAGCCCAGGCAAGGACCTCTTGCGGCTCCTTGTCGTCGAGCTCGACGGCGGCTTCACCCGCCTCGAGTTCGTCCATGATGAAGCTCAGTTCGGGTTGTTCGATTTGCACTCGCGCTACTGCGGCCATGACAGAGTCCTTGGGGCGATTACCCGGTTCAGGCGGCGGCGACATCGGCGCCGGTTGCGTTTCCACTTGCGATTGAAATCAGGTCGGCGTCGGGGGTGCGCACGCAAAAATGCGTGAATGTCTCGCCGGCGTTGCGCCGTTCGAGGTAAGTCCCGAACAGCCGCGACACGTAGTCTTCGACCATCGCGGACGGCACGCGGCGTATAATCGGCTTGCCGATCGCCGCGTCCTTGCCCAGCCCGCCGCGCAATATAATGTCGAAAGCCTCGAGCGGCTCGCCCGCGGGTCCGCGGCCGGTGGTGCCCTGCAACCCGATATCGCCGGTCCAGTGCTGCGCGCATGCATGCGGGCATCCGTCGAGATTCAGCTTGAGACCGCCGACCTGCTCGCCGAACTGATTCACCAGCCGCTCGATGATTGTCGCGAGCTTGGTCTTGGTCGGTGTGACGGCGTAGTTGCAATGCGGATCGCCGATGCATCCGATCGACGACGCGTAGAGGCCGTTGGCATTGAGCGGGAAACCGATCGCGCCAACTTGCGCGATCACATCGTCGAGCTGCGCGGCCGGAATCCCGGTGATGATGAAATTCTGGCGGCGCGTGAGGCGGATGTCGCCGCCGAACGAGGCGGCGATCGCCGCGATCTCGCGCATCTGCCGCCCGCTCATCAGGCCCAGGTAAACCGGAAAGCCAACGTAGTTGAGGCCGGGCTGTTTCTGCTCGCGGACGCCCATGTGATCGCTCTCGGTCTCGGGGATCGGCATGACGGCGAGATCCTCGAGCGCGAAGCCGAGCCGCGCTTCGACCAGCCGGCGAAATTCCTCGGGCCCGTAATCGTCGATCATGAACTTGAGCCGCGCCTTGACCCGCGAGATCCGGTACTCGGTGGTCCCCTTCCACACGTCGATGATCGCGCGCATCACCGGCATCGCCTGCTCGCGCGTGATGAACACGCCCAGATGCCGCGACAGGCGCGGCGTGGACGACTGCCCGCCGCCGACGCGCACCGCAAAGCCCTCGCGCCCGTCCTTCACCATCCCGATCAGCGCGACGCAGTTGATCTCGGGAGCGTTGCACTGATGCCGGCATGCGGCGATCGATATCTTGTGCTTGCGCGGCAGGTCCGAGTACTCGCGATTGCCGTAGAAAAATCCCGCGGTCTCGGCGACGAGCGGCGTCACGTCGAAAACTTCGTCCCGATCCACGCCTGCGACCGGGCATCCCGTGATGTTGCGCACCACGTCGCCGCATGCGCCCATCGTCGTCAGCCCGACGCGCTTGAGCTTCTCCAGAATCTCGGGAAACTTGTCGAGCGTGATGTAATGAAGCTGGAAATTCTGGCGCGTGGTCAGCTCGCCCTGGTCGCGCCCGTAGGTCTCGGAGATTTCACCGATTACCCGCAGCCCCTCGGCGCTCAGGATGCCGCTGGGGATTTTCACCCGCATCATGAACGTTCCGATCTTCGGCTTGTCATGGTACATGCCGAACCACTGGAGCCGCACGATGTCTTCCTCGGGAAGTTTTTCGTACGAGGTCTGCGCCAGCCGGTCCCATTGACCCGCCAGCTCAGTCGGAAACAGCTCGTGCTTGAGGCGCTCGACTGAATTGCGCTTCAAGACCATTTCCCAACCCGGCGCTTCTCTTTTCGGCACTGCTCAAATCTCCTGCGGGGACAAAAGATAACTTAGGTTAGTGACTTAGTCAATTAAGTAGATGACTAAGCCAGTTGCCTATTCCACATATTGGCCCATTATGCTAACAATGGAGCGCAGGGAGCAGCGGAAAAAATGAAGTTCGGCGTCGGCGTTGACTATTCCTTGAAGGCCCTTCTGCTACTGGCGGAGCGTTATCCTGCGACTTTGCCGGTTCGAGTCGAGGAAATAGCAGAGGCCCAGAACATCCCCGAAAACTACCTGCGCCGGCTCCTGATCGAGCTCAAGCGCGGCGGTCTGGTCGCCAGCCAGAAAGGGCCCAGCGGCGGATACATGCTGGCCAAGCCGCCGGCGCGAATCACGATGGCGGAGGTGGTGGAAATAATCGAGGGCGACTACACCCCGGTTGAATGCCTGGAGGAAAGCTCGTCGATGTGTCCGCGCGATCAGCAGTGCGCGATGCGCGACGTATGGAGCGAGGTGCGCGACTCCGTCAACGGCATCCTCAGCCGCGTGACGCTGCAAGCGCTATCGGAAAAGCGCAAGCACGCAATCAACTACAGCATCTAGAACGTCGCTGGCTCAGACGTGCGCGAGGACCTTCTCGTGCAGTTTGCGTATCAGCTTTTCGTCCTGCGCGACCTCGCCGGTAAAAATAATCTGCGACGTGCCCCAGTCCTTCGCGCGCCGCTTCAACTCGACGATGCATTCCTCCGGCGTTCCGATCAGCATCATCGGCGAAGCCAGCAGCGCGTCGGCGGTCTGGCCAAACATCGGCGCCATCATCTCGGCGGTCTTGCGGGTGGCTTCGCGCGAGTCCGAAACAATCGTCGAGAAAATGAAGTTGCTGACGCGGATGGCGTCGGGTTTACGGCCCAGCCGCCTGGCTTCATCGCGGACGAAGCGCACCTTCTCGCGGAACGAGTCGTCGGTGGTGCGCTTCACGACCTCCATCGAGATGTGCCCGCGCTTGCCCGCATCGGGAATGATGTTGACGTAGTCCGCGTACTTGGCCGCCAGCCGCAGCAGACCTTTGCCCCCGCCGCCAAGGATTATCGGCGGATGCGGCTGCTGTATCGGCTTGGGCCACATGATCGCATCTTTGAACTTGTAGAATTCACCGTCGAAAGTCGTGCGCTCGTTGGTCCACAGCGACAGGATGCAGGTCATCGCTTCGTCGAGCATCCGCAGCCGCTCGGTGATTGGCGGGAACGCAATCCCGCTCATCTTGAATTCCGTCTCGGTCCATCCGGTGCCGAGTCCGGCGACGAGCCGGCCGCCGCTCAGCCGGTCCAGCGTCATCAGGCTCTGCGCCGTGATTGCAGGATGACGAAACAAATTGCACAGCACGAGATGGCCGACGCGGATCTTCTTCGTGGCTTCGATGACGGCGGCGGCCATCACGATATGGTCATACGCCAGCGACTTCGGATCGTATTGCCGCTCCGGACCTTCGTTAACGAGATGGTCGGGGAAGACGATCAGGTCGTAGCCGAGCGCCTCCGCGGCTTGCGCGTTGGCCCGATACTGGGCGGGCGCCATGTTGCCAAGCTGAATTCCAAACTCCATTTGCACCTCTCACAAAACCGGGATTTGAGCCGGCTAGGCTAGCAAACCGGCCAGCGTTCAAGAAACCCGATTGCGCGGGAGCGTTTGCGCACCCTCCAACGCGCGACGCGCCGTGTCCTTGGTGAAAATCGCGGCACATTGCCTCGTGCGTGACGAGGGGAGGCGTCGGCGTTGCCGGAAATTCGGACAGTGCATTCGCGAGCTTTGAAAGTGATTTTCACTCTTACGCGGACGGTTGCCACATCAGTGCGCAAGCCGTTGGGTGCCGTAACGCGGCGATGCCTACAAAATCATCAAACCTGTCATTAGAAATCATTGCGCAGCCCGTCAAAAATGGTTATGTTGAATAACAGGATGGATGGGATGACGAGGTTGCGGTTTCGCCGTGCATGCGCCTGCCGTCAGAGACGTTGCCTGCGCGAACTGCCCCAAAAAGGAGAGTTATGACTCCAGGTAGTGCGCGAACTTCTTTACGAATCGCCGTAGAACCGAGACGCCCCTCGATGCTCGACGCCTTGGGCGAATTGCGAGTTCCGCTCGAAGCCACCATTTATTGGCTCGGCGCACTCGGCCATCCATGGCCGCATGTAAAGCCGCTCAACAGCAAAGTCGTCATGCTTATTCCGGGTTTCCTGGCTGGCGACGTGACGCTTGCGCCGATGGCGAATTTTTGCCGATGGCTCGGTCATCGCGCAGTTTATGCGGGAATCTGGTCGAACTCCGAGTGCCCGCGCGACACGATGCGGAAGTTGAAGTCACGGCTCGCTTTGGTCCATGAGAAATTCGGGCACCCGATCGTTCTGATCGGCCAGAGTCTCGGCGGCGTTTACGCGCGGGAGATTGCCCGCGAGCACCCCGAAATGGTCGAGCGGGTGATCACGCTCGGATCGCCGATCAGGCAACCGCGCCGCGCAGCCAACCTTGCCGTGCAGGCGGTTGCGCGATCGATGGCCGCACTCCGCGGCAAGGCGGACGGATGCCTCAGCGAATCGTGCCAGTGCGGACTGATGTTGAGCGACGAATCGTCCGCGCAGGTCCCGGCCACGCACGTGTACTCGCGCACCGATGGTGTCGTGCACTGGCAAAGCTGTGTCGATTTGAGCGGCGCGGCGACGGTGGAGAACGTCGAGGTGACCGGCAGTCACGTCGGGATGGGATTGAACGCCGATGTGTACCGCGTGATTGCGGATCGACTCGCGATGCCGCATAGATCGCGGCTCCATTTGGCGTACTCACAGGCCGCGGTTGCGCATAATTAAGCGCGCCCGCAAGCCGAAGTGATCGCGCCCGCGATCAGGAAATTCTCGATCACCGCGCTGCCCGGCTCTCCGGTCCCGCCACGACTCGACTTTCAAGGATTTTCGTGCCGGTTGACCCCGCGTTCGCGCCAGTAATTTCGAAGCTTGCCCATCCGCGCCAGCATCCCGAGCGCATCGACCGGCGCGTCGTCGGGCTGCCCGTTCAGATCGCGGTAGCACTTATCGACGATCGCGACCAATCGCTCCGGCAGCGTCCATTTCATGAAGCGGCCGAGGTCAGTTCTTCGCGCCGCTTCATCAGCGTCCAGACCGGCCTTGAAATGACGCGCCGATTGCTCGCGCACTAGCGCGAAATATTCGCGCAGCTCGAGCAGTCCTTCCTTGCCGCACAGCGGTCCATGCCCCGGCACGACCACCGCCGGATCGATCGCCGCCAATTTGTCGAGCGCGCCCATCCATCCCTTAAGCGAGCCCTGCCACACGACGGGCGTGTCGGTGTAGAAGAGCAGGTCGCCAGCGAACAGCACGCGCGCGTCGGGTACGTATGCGGCGATGTCTCCCATCGTGTGCGCAGGACCGAAATGCATCAACTCGACCGCGCGATCTCCGAGATGTACCGTCATCCGTTCGTCGAACGTCACGGTCGGGAGGCAGCTCCTGATGCCGCGAAAATCGAACATCCCGAATGCCTCGCGCAGGTAACCGAGGTCGCGTCCCGGAATTCCGTCGCGCACCATGCGCTCGAAGCCGGCCGGATCGCCCGCGCGGCGCATTTCCTCCCTGCAATTGCGATGCGCAATAATCTCGGCGCCTTCCACCAGCTGATTGCCGTGCACGTGATCGGCGTTCGAATGAGTGTTGACGAGAAAGCGCACCGGGACCGGGCACGCCGAGCGCATCGCCTCGAGCATCGTGCGGGTGAGCGGCAGATCGAACAGCGTATCGACGATCAGCGCGGATTCATCGCCTGCCACCAGGCCCGCATTGTTGCGGCTCCATCCCGTGGTCGGCTGCATCCAGGCGTGGATACCGGAGGACAGCTTCTCGAGCGATGCCTTCGATGATTCCATGGCGCGTGATTCTAGTGCGGCGCCGCGATAGCGCAAAGCGCCGACCCAAAAAAAGAAACGCCGGGGATCTCCCGGCGTTTGTGAGGAATCGAATTTGTCGAGTTGCCTACTTCAAATTCGCGTTAGCAAAATCCCAGTTGGCCAGCTGCCACCACGCCTCGACGTACTTGGGGCGCGCGTTGCGATAGTCAATGTAGTACGCATGCTCCCAAACGTCGCAGGTGATTAGCGGCGTCTGGCCTTCGCGTATCGGGCATCCGGCGTCGTGGGTCGCGACGACTTGCAACGAGCCGTCCTTCGCGCGCACCAGCCACGCCCATCCGCTGCCGAAGTGACCGGCGGCAAGCTCGCTGAATTTTTTCTTGAACGCGTCAAAATTGCCGAAGCCTTTCTTGATTGCGTCGGCGACCGGACCCTTGGCTTCGCCGCCGCCCTTCGGACTCATGGATTTCCAGTAAAAGGAATGATTCCAATGCTGCCCCGCGCTGTTGAGGAGCGGCCCCGGTTCCGCCGTCTTCACAATCTCTTCGAGCGAAGCGCTCGCGAACTTGGTGCCCACGATCAGTTCGTTGAGCTTGGTGACGTAGGCCTGGTGATGCTTGCCGTGGTGATACTCAAGCGTCTCGGCGGAGATATGGGGTTTCAGCGCGTCCATACTGTAGGGGAGGTTTGGAAGTTCAAAAGCCATGGCGAAATACCGTCCTTTCGGGCGCCGACGCGAAATGCGATGCGCCGCCGCCCGGTTGCGAATAAAGTTTGATTCCGAAATTCCAGTATCTAACTTAATTTTGCGCCCGATGGGGCGCAATGGGGACGGTAGTCTTCGGGCCGCTCACCGCGACTGCTTCATTTTTTTTCGCCGCCTCGGCCAGAAAAGCCACCAAGTCGTCGATTTTATTCCTAAGCTGAGGCTGCGCACGCATGTTATGCGTGGTGCGTTTGGGTTTGTACCCGGGCGGATACTTGAGATACAGAATGCGATCCTCAACCAACTCGCGCGACGAACCCGCGATCGGCGGTCCCTTGCTGCCGGCCAGGTTGGGATCGCGGTTATGGCAAACCATGCAGGTGGTCACGTACACGATTCGCCCCCTCTCTGCCGGCGTCAGCGGCTTCGACGGACCGCACGCCGACAGTGCTATGGCGAATATTGCCGCGCCCGCGCCGAGCCACGATTGCCATCGCGCCCGCGCCGCGGTTCCTGACCTGAATGAACGGCCGAAGACTGTTTGCACGTGGGCTAGAGTTCGCGACGGCCGCTAAGCGCACTGGTCAGAGTCGCAGAATCGCTGTATTCGAGGTCGCCGCCGGCCGGCAGTCCGCGCGCCAGCCGCGTCGTCTTCACGCCGAGCGGTTTCAGTGCGCGCGCGATGTAAAGCGCGGTCGCCTCGCCCTCGACGGTCGCATTGGTCGCGATTATCACCTCGCGAACGACCGCGGGCGGACTTACGCGGGCAATCAGTTCCTTCATCTTGATGTCGTCGGGGCCGATGCCGTCCAACGGCGCGAGCGCGCCATTGAGCACGTGATACACGCCGCCAAAACTGCGGGCGCGCTCGATAGCCATTAAGTCCGCCGGCCCTTCCACTACGCAAATCACCTCCCGTTCCCGCTGCTCGTCGTCACAAATCAGACAGCGTGGATGATCCGACAGCCCGAAGCAAGCCGAGCACAGACCGACACGCTCTTTCATTTCGAGCAGCGCTTCGGCCAGCGCGATCACCTGGTCGCGCGGCCGATTGAGCAGATTGAACACCAGCCGCGACGCTGTCTTTTCGCCGATCCCGGGCAGCCGCGACAGTTCTTTGACAAGCCGCGTCATCGCAGGAGGCAGTCCGTCCTGGTGCTTCAGGTTTTCCGGCATCGCGCGCTCCGTCATTCGGTGCCGAAGCCGGGGATCTGCAGACCCTGGAACGGCCCGAGCTTGCCCATCTCGTCGGCGAGCATCCTCTGCGCGCGAGCCATGCCGTCGTTGACGGCGACCAGGATCAGGTCTTCGAGCATCGACTTGTCGTTGGCCGCGACGATCGCGGCGTCGATTTCTATTTTGCGCACGCGCAGCGAGCCGTCCACGACCACGCGCACCATCCCGCCGCCCGATTGAGCCTCAACGGTTCTGGCCGACGCCGTTTCCTGCATCTCCTTCATTCGCAACTGCAGCTCTTGCGCCTGCTGCATCAATGCCGACAAATCTATTTCTGCCACTCTGATTGCTCCTTGCCGCTGGCTCCCCTTTGCGGCGTACTACTTTGATTCCGGGCCGCGCCTTCCTTGGCCGAAGCCGGCGCGAGATTCGGTATTCTGAGTTCCACCAGCCGCGCGTCCAGCGTATCGAACACTCTTCGCACCGCGGGATCCGCAAGCACCGCTTGCCGTTCCTCGGGTGTCGCCGCGCGCAGCGCGGCATTCATCGCCGGCGGCGTCGGCGCGATTTCTCGCGGTTGATTCAACCGGCTTCGATGGCGGCGCCTCTTTTTGCGCGCTCTTGGCGGCAAGCGGATCATTTGTATCCGCCGCCGGCGCAGACGGCGATTCTCGCGTCAGGCCGTTGCCGCCGAGCGCGATCGCAGCGCGACCGGCAGAGCCAAGCTTGGCCGCCCCGTTGGTCGAAAGCTCGACTCGAATCGCGCGGCCAAGATGCTCGCTGGCAAGCTCCGCAATCACCATCTTGTTGTCGTTCAGATAGCGGACGTAAATGTCGTTTCGCGCCGTGACCGTCAGCAGGTCGCCGTCGAGCACAAGTCCCGCGCCCTGCTCCATGAAACCGGCCAGCGCGGCGCGCCGGCCCCGGATGAAATCGCGCAGCTCGGGAAGTTCGCGCGGGCGGTCATCTTGAAACTCATGGCGAAGCGGCGCATCGGCCTTGACTTCGCCCTCGACCCGCAGCCGCCGCGCACCGCTGGATTGCTCCTTCGATGCGGGCTGCGGCTTCGCCGCGCCCCGGCTGCTTAAGCCGCCGCCGGACGGCGCGGGTGGAGTCCCCGAGCCGGGCGGCGCCGCAGTCTTGTCCGAGCCGATCGCACGCAGCAATTCGTCGGCGTCGATCACCGCCGCCAGCGACGCCATCCGCACCACCGCCATTTCGAGCAGCAGGTCGGGGTACGGCGAGCGAAGAATCTGTTCCTGCGAATCGGCCATCAGACGGAACAGCCGCATGAGGTCGCGCGAGCTCGCGCCCGCGGCCAGCCGCTTGAGCTCCGTCACTTCGTGATCGGGAATATCGTCGAGCGGACTATCCGCGCCGCTGGCGGGAAGTTTCGCGACCGCGAGATTTCGGAACGTTTCGAGCAAATCGCGCCCCAGCGATTCAAGGTTTGCGCCGCGGCTCTTAAGCTCGCGCACGTGCGCCAGCGCTGCGGCCGCGTTCTTCTCCAAAATCGCGCCGGCCAGTTTCAAAACCGTAGTCCGGCTCGCGACGCCGAGCGACGATGCCACCTCGGCCTCCGTCACCTGCGCCGCCGATGCCGTCGCCATCGCGGTCTCGAGCATCCGTTCCGCATCGCGCATGCTGCCGCCGGCCTCGCGCGCGAGCAGCCGCAGCGCGCCCTCCTCGGCCTCGAGCCCCTCGCGCCGTGCGAGATCCTTCAGCCGCTCGAGAATCGTCAGGTACGGGATGCGCCGAAAGTCGTAGCGCTGCAGGCGCGACAGGATCGTCTCCGGCATCTTCTGCGGCTCGGTCGTCGCGAGGATAAACTTGACGTGCGGCGGCGGCTCCTCGAGCGTCTTGAGCAGCGCGTTGAAGGCCGAATCGGTCAGCTGATGCGCCTCGTCGATAATGTAAATCTTGAAGCGGTCGCGCGCCGGGCGGTAGCTCAGGTTTTCGATTATCGCGCGCGCGTCCTCGATCTTGCGGTAGGTGGCGCCGTCGATCTCGCTGACGTCGAGCGAGCGTCCGCCGCGAATCTCGACGCACGCCGCGACATTCGCCGCACGGCTCGGCGGTCGGACCTTTCTCGCAATTGAGGCATCGCGCGAGAATTCGCGCCGCCGTGGTCTTGCCGACGCCGCGAATCCCGGTGAACAGAAACGCGTGCGCTATTCGGCCCCGCTTCAGCGCTTCGCCGAGCGTGCGCGTCACGTGCTCCTGGCCCACCAGCTCCGAGAAGCGCTCCGGCCGCCATTTGCGCGCGAGTACGAGATGTGTCGTCAGGGATTCGGCCATCGCGAAATCTTTTCGCACGGGAACTGCCCGTCGAATGATAGCCAGGCACCCCTGCGGCACAGGGTGGCAGCCGGTACCGTTGCTTCCTTCCGGACCTGGCGGGGTTCGCGGCCTTCCCTTGCGCAGGACCCGGCTATCAGCGGCGGGCAGTCCCGATAAATTGCTCCAGCGCGCGTTCCTTTTGCGCGCCTTATTAGAATATCACAGCGCCGCTCATGCAACCGCTGATGACGAAAATGTTTCGTGCCCCATGTAACTCGATTGTGCCGCAACCGGTGCGACTCTTCGAGCGTCGCAAGACGCCAAGGGTGATGGCGTGCGGCGGCGCGCGGTTGCTATCACAATTGTCATGGGATCGCGCGCCGACAAGGTCGCCATCGGCCTCATCCAGATGAGCTGTGCGCCTGAGCCGCGGCTCAATCTCGACAAGGCAATCGCCAAAATCGAGGAGGCCGCCCGGCGCGGCGCGCAAATCGTCTGCACCCAGGAGCTGTTCGGCGCGCGCTACCCGTGTCAGACCGAGGACCCGAAATTTTTCGATCTCGCCGAACCGATTCCCGGCCCCACCACTGAAGCGCTCGGCGCCGTGGCCAAGGCGCGGAAAATCATCATCGTCGCGTCGATCTTCGAGCGTCGCGCGGCGGGCGTCTATTACAACGCTGCCGCGGTCATCGATGAGGCCGGGAAGATCGTCGGCCGCTACCGCAAGATGCATATCCCCGACGATCCCCGCTACTACGAAAAATTCTACTTCACCCCCGGCGATCTCGATTTCGTCGCGCATCCCACCTCGCGCGGCGCCGTCGGCGTGCTCGTATGCTGGGATCAATGGTTCCCCGAGGCGGCCACGGCTCACCGCGATGGCTGGCGCGCAGATCCTGTTCTATCCGACCGCGATCGGATGGTGGCATGGCGAGCCGGAAACAGTCCGTCCCAAACAGCAAGACGCCTGGGAGACGATCCAGCGCAGCCACGCCATCGCCAACGGCGTCTTCGTCGCGGCCGTCAATCGCGTCGGCGTCGAGGGTGAACTCGAGTTCTGGGGCGATTCATTCGTCGCCGATCCGTTCGGCGAAGTAATCGCGCGCGCCAGCACCAGCGGCGAGGAAACGCTGGTCGTCGAATGCGACCTGGCCAAGATCGAGGAAGTCCGCCGCAACTGGCCCTTCCTGCGCGATCGCCGAATCGACGCCTACGCGGATCTGACGCGCCGCTTTCGATCGTAACCGTGAATCCCATTTCACCTGAGCATCGCCGCCTGCTCGCGGCCTACCGGATGCCGCCCGAATGGGCGCCGCATCTCGCCTGTTACCTCGCATGGCCGCACAATCTCGACACCTGGCCCGGCAAGTTCGACGTTATCCCGCCGATCTATGCGGATATGGTCGCGGCCATCGCGCGATTCGAGCCCGTCCGCCTGATGGTCAATGATGAAACGCAGATCGATCGAAGTGCGTGCGATGATTCGCGACGCCGTCCGCCGCCGGGGCGGTAGCGATGACGCAGCGACTGCGGCTGTCGATATATTTTATCTGCCCACCAACGACGCATGGGTGCGCGACCACGGCCCGATTTTTGTCAACCGCCTCGCGACTGCGGCGACCGCCGGCCCAAATCAGATCGCGCTGGACTGGCGCTTCAACTCGTGGGGCCAGAAGTACGGCGCATTCGATCTCGACGACGTCGTCCCGCAAAAACTTGGGGGCCGCTACGGCTTCGAAGTGATCGAGCCGGGTATCGTGCTCGAGGGCGGCTCGATCGACGTCAACGGCGCCGGCTCCGTGCTCACCACCGAGTCATGCCTGCTCAACCCCAATCGAAATCCCGCGCTCAGCCGCGCCGAGATCGAGGATTACCTGCGCACGTATCTCGGCGTGACCAACGTGCTGTGGCTCGGCGACGGAATCGCCGGCGACGACACCGACGGCCACATCGACGACCTCGCGCGCTTCGTCGCCCGCGACACTATCGTCACTGTCCTCGAGGACGATCCCGCCGACGTGAACTACCCCGTGCTGCGCGACAACCTTGAGCGCCTGCGCGCGATGCGCGATCAGGACGGCCGCCCCTTCAAAATCGAAACTCTCCCGATGCCCCCCGCCGTCATCTACGACGGCACGCGCCTGCCCGCCTCCTACGCGAACTTCTATATAGCCAACGGCGCGGTCCTGATGCCGAGCCTTCGACGTCCCCGCAGGATGACGTCGCGGCCGCGACGCTCTGCCCGGCTCTTCCCCGGCCGCCGCGTCGTCGGCGTCCCCTCGACCGACCTGGTCTGGGGCCTCGGCTCCGTTCATTGCCTGAGCCAGCAGCACCCCGCGCCCCCGACCGCCTGACAACCCGCGCTCGCTTCGGCAAGCCATATCTTGGCGCCGACTTAATAATCTTAATTTCTTACTTGACAATCTTAATATTCTAGTCAATATTCCCAAATATGAGGCCGATAATTCTTAAATGCCCGTCATGCGACGGAAATCTGACAGTCGCGCGCCTGCGATGCCCCGATTGCTCGATCTCCATCGACGGCGAATTCGCCCCGCCCGCCCTGCTCAAGCTCAGCGGTGCGCAGATCGATTTCGTCGAGGTCTTCATCAAGAACCGCGGCGTAATCCGCGAAGTCGAGCGCGAACTCGGCGTCTCATACCCGACCGTGCGCGCGCGGCTAGACGAAGTCATCACCGCGCTCGGCTACTCCGCCAAGTCTGCTCCCGAGGCCGCGCCTTCCGACGACGACGGCTCGCGGCGCCGCTCGGTCCTGGCCGATCTGAAGGGCGGCAAGCTCACGCCCGAGCAAGCGCTCGCTGCGCTCAATGAGCCGCGCACAAAAGACGACTGAGCAAGTGGAAAAGTGAAAAATGAAAAAATCAACGGAGGAAATCCGACATGGCTATCTCGACGCTTGAAGGAGTTGAATCAATCCGCATCCTGCGCGCCGCCGGTAATCTGAAAATCACCGGTTCTGATCGTTCCACCGTCGAAATCGATTCGAACACCGCGCCGCAACTCACTCGCGACGCCGGCGTCGCCGAAGTGACGTTGCGCGACAACGCCACCATCGCGGTCCCCGCCGGCGTCACCGTCGAAGTCGAAGATCTCGCCGGCAACCTCGACGTCTCCGATCTCGCCACCCCCTTCGTCGTCAAGCGCGTGCGCGGCAATCTCCACGCGCGCCGCCTCGGCGCCATTTCCATTCGCGACACCGTCAGCGGCAACGTCTCGGTCAAGGAAGCCGGTTCGGTTGAAGGCCTCAAAGTCCTCGGCGCGCTCTCGGTTGAATCCGCCCGCGCGATCAGCTTCAGCCTTGTCGCCGGCGAATTCGATTGCCGCGCCATCGAGGGCGAAGTGGCGATCGAAAAAATCGCCGGCGGCGCCCGGCTGCTTGGCCTGCGCGCGCCGTTCATCGCCCGCGTCGTCGGTGGACATCTCGAAATCGAAGACGCCGCCCACGTCGAGGCCGGCGCCGTCGGCGGCAAAGTGCGCGCCGCGAACCTGTCCGGCGCAGTCCGGATCGGCAAAATAGGCGGCAAGCTCGCGGCCGACAGCGTCGCCGGCGAAGTCGCAGTCGGCCTGGTCGGCGGCAGCGCGCGTATCGGCCGCGTCGGCGGCGCGCTCAAGCTTGAGGATGTGGGCGGCGCGGTCTATCTCGCCGGTCCGTTTCCGGCCGATAAAACGTGGAGTGTTAGAAGCCGCGGACGGGTCAACGTGGAAGTGGACGCGAACGCCTCGCTCGAGCTCGACGCCTCCGCGGGATGGGGCCGAATCCGCACCTACGGCGTTGACGCCGCCGGGCTTAAGTGGCTCGGCCGCAATCATGTTCACGGTCCGATCGGTCCCGAACCGGCCTCGGGTGCGCGCATGAAGCTTGCTGTCGAGACCCGCGGCGCCGACGTGATTGTCGCCAGTGCCGACGCGCGCGAGCGCGATTTCTGCGGCCGCGGCCACCGCGCGCGCATGAGCGGCGCATTCTCGGCCCCGTTCGAGGATCTCGCCGGCGAGCTTGGCGGCGAGATTCCCGTCTTTGTCCGCAGCGTGCTCGACGCCGCCGGCCAGTTCGTTGCCCAAAGCGGCGGGATGTCCGGCACAATCGTGCGCGAAGTTACCCGCGACGTGAAACGCAGCGTCAGCGAGGGACTGCGCGAAGTCGAGCGTGCGATCGGCGAAATCGAAGAGTCGGTCCCCGGCGATGTCGGCGAGCGGCTCTCGAAACTGGGCAAGGAAATCGGCGACCTGGTGGCGGATGCCGTGCGTGGCGGTTCGCGCGAGACGCGCCACGAGATGCGCGAGCGGGTGCGGCAGGCCGCGCGCGAGATGCGCGACAAGATCCGCGAAGCCGCGCGCAACGTGCGCAACCGTTCGCATGATCAGGCCGGCGGCGCTACTCAGTCAACTACTCAGTCAACTACTCAGTCTACTGCTGAAAAGCCGGCCTTCGATAGTCAGTCGTCGCGTTTCACGCCGGGCGCAACCGAGAAACTGAGCCGCGACGACGCGATCCTTGAAATTCTCGCCGCCGTGAAAGATGGCCGGCTCGAGCCCGACGAGGCCGACGATCTGATCAACGCCTGGACGGAGGTATCCCGCGCCGCCGACGCCCCCCGCCACTGACGCACCATGCCGCCCAGTGCAACGCGACTGGGCGGCTCAGACCTCGTAGTGCCGGATTTCGATCAGGTGCCTGCTCGGGTCGAAGAAATAGAGCGCCTTCCCCGGACCGCGCGCCCCGGGTTCGTCGCCCGGCCCTCGCATGTTACCTACCGCGTGGAACGAATCGCCGTATTCGATTCCGCCCTCGACGACTCGCCGGAACACTTCGTCGAATTCCTTGCGCGACATCGCGAACGCTAGATGCTCTCCGCCCTTCGTGCCCCACGGCGCGAGCTGAATTTGAAACTCAGGCGTGACGCGGATCACCGAAAACGGCTCGCGTTCCCCCTCGTACTTGAGGCCCAGGATGCCGACGTAGAACTCAATCGTCTTCGCGCGATCGTTCACGGCCAGGATCAGGTGGTCGAGTTGGGTCGCCATGTGATTACCCTCGTACAGACCCTCTTATAACGTTTCGAGCCGCCCTCCGGCCAGCATTTCCGCTCTGCATAATCGTCGCAGGTTGTGATGCTCGCGTGTGCTTTGCTATTTGAGGTTCGGCTGAGAACGGAGCAGGGGAGCGGGCGGATCAAAACCGGCGAAGATCGCAGGAACTTGCTATTGGCTTGGGTGCTGACGCTGGTACTCGGCGGCCTCGACTGGATTTGGGCTGACCGGGTCGGATTGGCGTTCATCGGCTGGATGCGAGTCGCCTGCGCTCTAATTCTTCTGCTCGCGGTCGGTTTTCTGTACGGTTACTCGGGACGCAGCCACAGGTTGTCGGACGCAGGCCACTATGCCGCGTTGTGGGTTGCGTTCTCCGCTGCGGGCGCCATCTTCACCTATCTCGCCGCCACCCTCGCGATGCCGTTGCGCGACGCCGAATTCGTCGCGATCGACGCGGCGATGGGCTTCCACTGGCTCGCGTGGTCCAGATTCATCTCGGCGCATCGCGTGCTCGAGCTCTCGGTTTTCGTCGCGTACGCCGCTTTCCTACCGCAGATTATCGGATCGATTCTGTACTTTGCGCACACCGAACAGACCGGCCGAAACGCCGAGCTGATATGGATCGCGATGCTGTCGCTGATTCTCACGACAATTGTTTCAGCGCTACTTCCTGCCGTCGGTCCGTACGTGCACTTTTTCGGTCGTCAGACCGATGACATCGTGGCGCTGATGAGTTTGCGGACTCATAGTGCGCAGAGTGTCAACATGAGCAATCTCAAGGGAATCATCACGTTCCCGTCGTTCCACACCGTGCTCGCGATTGTCTTCATATATGTGCATCGGCCGCCGTCGCGCTCGTTCGCACCAATCGCGATCCTTAACGTGCTGATGCTGATATCGATCCCGTTTGGGGGGCATCACTACCTGATCGATATGATTTCGGGCGCCGTGGTCGCCGCAGTCTCTATCGCAATCGTCAGAGCCGTGATGGGTCAACGGAAACGTCGCGTGTCGTTGACCTTGGACATTGCAACTCACTAAGGTCCTTTGGCGGCGAAGTGCGGCTGTTCTATCTTTTCGGGATTCCGATAATCGGCTGCGGCTGATTGGCGCGTCCATCGGCTTCCGGATCCGAAGACGCACCGGCTTTCGGCGCGATTGCCAGTGAAGGAGGGCGCGCGCGTGGCGGAACAGAAAAAACTTTCGGGCGTTGCAACCGGCCTGATGTCGTTCGGGCCCTTTGTCCTGTACGGCTTCGCTTCCGGCGCCAATCACTGGCGCGTGGCGACCGGCGGCGGCTTAATCCTCTGCCTGATATTTATCGCCGTGCGGCGCCGGCGCGGCGACCCGATCAGACTGATGGACTGGACCACGCTGACCTTCTTCGCGATCGGCTCAGTCCTGATGATAGGCCTGCGCTCGACTGCGTTTCCGGCCTACAACGTGGTCGTCATCTGGTCATGCTTCGCGGCTGCCGCGTGGAGCTCGGTCGTGATCGGCCATCCGTTCACCGCTGCCTACGCCCGCGAAAACGCGCCGCCCGAGTTCTGGGATCATCCGGTCTTCGTCCGGCTTAACCTGGTGATGACTCTTTTCTGGTGCGGACTGATGACCGTCAACGTCGGCTTCGCTGTGACCGGCGTCATCATCGGCGGCAACTTCGGCAAGCTGGTCCCCGGATTTGCGCTGCCGACGGCATTGTTGATTGCCGGATTCGTCTTCAACAGTCGTTTTCCCGCCCGCTACCTGGCGCGAGCCGGGGTGACCCTCGGCGACGGCGCGGCTACAGCATCACAGTCTTGAGCGCGTCAAGGACTCTCGCCGTCAGCTTCGGGTTCATCGTTTTGCCCTGGAGAGCCATCGCTTCGAGGATTAGGAACACGATTTGCGGGATCAGCTCGTAGTCGGCGCCGGCCGAGTCGGGACGCGGGAAGAGTTCCTTGAAGGATTGGTCGATGAATTCCGCCATCCGGCCGTTCACTGCGCTCACCGACTCGCGCAGATACGAATCGGTGCGGCTGGCGACCATCAGTTCGAGCCATGCGGTCGTCAGCCGGCCGTTGGCAATCTCCCACAACAAATCGATCGCCACGGCCCGCCGATCATTCTCATCGGTCAGCCGGCTGACCTTCTCCTTCATCTCGCCGAACATCAATTCGAAAAGGTGCTCGACCGCGCAGGTGAGCAATTCCTCTTTCTTGGGAAAATGGTAGAGCTGCGCGCCGCGGGAAAGTCCGGCGCGCTCGGCGATCTCGGAAGTCGTCGTGTTCGCGTAGCCGCGTTCGATCAGGCACGCAATCGCCGCGTCGAGAAGGCGGCGCCGCGTTTCCGCGGTTTTCTCGTCCTGCGTCAGCCGCGGTCTGAAACTATTTCCGGTTGGTGGAGTGACGCCCATGACGGCGCCAATCGTAGCAGACCGGGAATCGCGATCAAGCAAGCTCTGTCCGGCTCGAACGGATCGCGAAGAGGTTTACCTGCGGTATCGCCATTTCAGGCGATATGAAGTAAGCAGCAAACGACGCCGCGGGACAGTTGGCGCAGATGCGCAAGAGAGGCAAGTGAGCAGTTGTTGTGATACGGTCGTCGCCGAGGAGCATGGAGAGCGGATTGGCGAAGCCGTATAGCTCTGCGGAACCTTCGCAATGAGCGCAAGCTTGGGGGACGATGCGCCGGCTGCCGGATCGATAAACGTCGAAACGGAGGCGCCGTCGCGGCTCAACCGGGTCTCACTTTTCCATTACTCACCCGCCTTAATCTTACTGGCCATCGTCGTTGCGGACACGACGCGGCTGGCCGACCCGGACCTATGGGGGCACGTGCGATTCGGACAGGACGTGCTCGCGCAGCGTCACCTGATTTTTTACGATCGGTATTCGTATTCGGCGCCGGGGCATCTATGGCTCAACCATGAATGGCTGAGCGAAGTTCTGATGGCTGCGATATACAACGCTTTCGGCACGGTCGGACTCAAGCTGATGAAGTTCGCCTGCTCCGCTGCGACGATCGTCTTCCTCGCGCTGGCGCTGGAGGATACCGAATCGCCGGCGCGCGTCCAGTTCGCAATCCTGATCGCCGCAAGCGCGCCCTTGGCTACCCACCTCCAGTTCAGACCTCAGATTTTCACCTTCGCCCTGATGAGTTGCCTGCTCGCGATTCTTTCGCGCTACAACTATCGCGGCCGCGCCCCGGTGTGGCTCGCGATTCCGATGCTCGCGCTGTGGGCGAATTTGCATGGCGGCTTCATCATGGGTCTCGCCGCGCTGGGCGCGTTCACCGCCGTGGTATTCGTCCAGGACCTGGCGGCTCGCCGCCCGATGCGTCGCGCGATGTGGCTCTGCGCGATCACCGCAGCTTCCACGATGGCCACGCTCGCGACTCCGTACGGCGTGGGTACCTGGCAGGCCGTGATCCATGCGCTTGCGAACCCCCACACGCGCACGACCATCCTCGATTGGCTGTCGCTCCCGCAGTCGTTGCTCTTCCACTGGAGACAGAGCCAGGTGGCTGGCGTCGCCGTCAAGATTCTGGCGATAGCGATGTTCGTGGCGCTCGGCGTGACCTTCATTCAGACGCCGCGCGGTGGTGACATCGCGCTGATTGCTATCGCGGCTCTGATGATTGCCGCCGCGTTCCTTGCGGTCAGAAATCTTCCGCTTGCAGTGATCGCGACGGTTACTCCGCTCGCGCGGCATACGGCGCTGGCGCTCGCGGCTCGTCGCGAGCGCTTGGGGCTGCCGATGGCGCATGCGAAAGATCGCTCGCCAACGATAAATCAGTTGATGGTAGCGGTTGCGGCGTTTGAGCTGCTGATCCTGACCGGGCTTTTCTCGAAAAAGATGGCGGCCAGCGATCCTTATCCCGTCGGCGCAATCTCTTACATGAAGCAGCATCACTTGAGCGGCAACATCCTGGCCGACTTCCAATGGGGCGAGTACGTCATCTGGCACATGCCGCCCGCGAGCAAGGTCTTCATCGACGGGCGCTACGACACCGCGTATCCGCCCAAGGTTATTGACGATTACCTGCCGTTCACCAACGGCGAAGTCGCCGGCAAAAAACTTCTGGCCAACTATCCGCATGATTTCGTCCTGGTAGGGCCAAAGAACGATCCCGCGTACAAACTGGTCATCGCGCAATCCGGGTGGAAGCAAATCTATCGCGACGATTCCTGTGTCCTGTTCGCCCGTGACACTTCGGCCGCGGCAAAGCTCGCGCCCATAACCGTTTCAGTCAAAGACACCCCTCCGAATTCTTTCCCTTGATGTTCCCTCCCGCCTTTGCGGCGACGACCGCAGCAGACCGGAAATCACTATTTTACGTGCGATATCGACATTGCAGGTGATATGAAGTTATAGGGAATATCTGTCGATCTGTCCGATCTGTCATAGACAGGTGACACACGATTTGAAATAAGCGCAGTATGACGCCGCTCGAACGCGTACACGTTGGTCTGATTGGTTGCGGGCGCATCGCCAGCCTGCAGGTCCTGGGCTATCGCGATCACTCGCGCGCGGAGCTGACGGCAATCTGTGACAACGACGAAGCGCTACTAGGTCAGCGACAGCAGGAGTGGCAACCAAAGAAGACGTATCGTGACTATCACCAGCTTCTCGCCGACTCCGACGTGAACGCCGTGGAGATCCTGATACCACACCACTTGCATCGGGAGGTCGCCATCGCCGCGTTGCAAGCAGGCAAGCATGTGTCGTTGCAGAAGCCGCCGGCGTTGACGCTGCGCGAACTCGACGACGTGAATGAAGCGGCGAAAGCTGCGGGACGCCGGCTGCGTGTCTTCGAGAACTTCATGTACTATCCGCCGCACGTCAAGGCGCGCGCGCTGGTCCAGGAAGGCGCAATCGGCGAGCCCATCTCGGTGCGTATCAAGACGGCGGCCGGACGTTTCGATGATGGCTGGCGGGTGCCGGCCACGTCGCTGGCGTGGCGCATGAATCCGGAAACCTGCGGTGGCGGCCCGACCTGCTTCGACCACGGCTACCATTGCTACAACATGGCGCGCTTCTTCGTCGCCGAGCCGGTCGAACGCGTGCACGCGTGGATTCACGTCAACCGGTTTGGGTCGGACGCTTTCTACGACGGGCCCGCTTTGATCAGTTGGAAGTACGCCGGCGTACCCAAGTTCGGCAGCTGGGAAGTCATCGCGTCGGTGGGCATGCGGGTACGCTCGAAGTACTACGCCAGTGACGACCGCATCGAAATCCACGGGACCGAGGGCATCATCTGGATCAACCGCTGTACCGGTTCTCTTCTCGACGAGCCTGCGCTGGTCCTGTATCGGGACGGCCAGACGCGCGCCTGGCACGACATTCCAAACGACTGGTCGGAAAGTTTTCGCCTCGGCGTGCACGATTTCATCGACGCGTTGATTGAAGGCCGCCAACCCCCACAGGATGCCGACGATGCAGCGGCAACGCTCGGCTTCGCCATAGCCGCCCACGTCTCGGCCTGCGAGCACCGCGAAGTGTGTCTCGACGAGATCGGGCCGGACACCAGAGCACGACTCCCGATCTGACTTGGCTCTCCGTCCCGAGAACTCGCGCTGGCGCCTTGTTCGCGGGACGATATCCGCACAGGACCGATCACCACCGACCTCGATTTCAACAAACTCCTTGATTCGCGCGGATGTTGCTGCATCGTGATCGATGGTGATCGCCCCATTCATGATATGAAGTCACCACGGCGGGATTGCAGGGCGTGACAACAGAAGCGAAGGGCATGAATCCCTGGCGGCGTTCGATTGGCGGATTACACCGATCGGCGCGTGCTGCTGATCCTGCCGCTCGGCTTCGCCAGCGGCCTGCCGCTGCTGCTGACCTTTTCGACCCTGTCGGCCTGGTTCGCCACCGCCGGCGTGAGCCGTGCCGCGATCGGCGCCTTCGCCCTGGTCGGTACGCCCGTACGCCTTCAAGTTCCTGTGGTCGCCGCTGATCGATCGGCTGCCGCCGCCGATTCCGCTCGGGCGGCGGCGCGGCTGGGGCATCGCGATTCAGCTCGCGCTCATTGCCGCGACGCTCGCCCTGGGATCATGCAATCCGAAAGTCGATCTCGCGCTCATGGGGGCGCTGGCGCTGCTGGTCGCATTCCTTTCGGCGAGCCAGGACGTCGTTATCGACGCGTATCGGGTCGAGATCCTCACGCCCGAGCAGCAGGGACCCGGCGCCGCCATGATCCAGACCGGGTACCGGATCGCGATGCTGGTCTCGGGCGCCGGCGCGCTGATCGTTGCGGCCCGCTACGGTTGGTTCGCGGCCTACGCCACGATGGCGGCGCTGCTGGGCGTGGGGATGCTCGTGTTCATCCTCGGACCCGAGCCGACGACGCCGCCGCAGGCCGCAGCCGCATGCCGCAACGCGCGGATGGGATGCGCTCCGCGATTGGCTCGCGACTGCGGTTACGGGGCCGTTCGCCGACTTCATGCGGCGGCCGAGGTGGCCGGCGATCGTCCTCTTCATCGTCGGTTACAAGCTGGGCGAAGCGATGGCGGGCGTGATGGCGATGCCGCTCTACATCTCGCTCGGCTTCTCGCTCAACGAGATCGCCGCCGTCTCCAAGCTGGTCGGATTCTTCGCGACCGTGGCTGGCGCGCTGATCGGTGGCGTGGTGACCGCGAAGCTCGGCGTGATGCGCGCGCTCATCCTGTGCGGCGCTGCTCCAGTCGGCCGGCAATTTGTTCTACGTGCTGCAGGCGGTGGGCGGCCATCGGCTCGACTATCTCGCGCTCTGCGTCGCCGCCGAGAATCTGACCGGCGCGATGGCGGGCACTGCGCTGGTGGCCTATCTCTCCGGCCTATGCTCGCCGGCGTTCACCGCGACTCAGTACGCGCTGCTGTCTTCGCTGGCAGCGGTGGGGCGCACGATGGTCGCGTCTTCGGGGGGCGTGCTGGCGGACAAGCTCGGTTGGGTGCCGTTCTTCATCCTCACGACAGTCGCGACGCTCCCGGCGCTGGTGCTGCTGATCTGGATCGCACGGCGCGATGCCAGGCCCGTGCCTGGGAGCGGGAACACTACGTTTGTGTGATCTGCCGAGCGATCGAGCGTCAGCGCGAATCCGTTACATGGATAACAGAATTCGTCGAATGAGCTTTATCTCGCGGGCTTATTATGCTCACGGATCAATTCGCCTGATACATTGCGGGCATGCGCGCTGTTCGAGCATCCGCCATCCGAAGACTGCGGGGTCTTAAGAATATCTCCTGGCTCACCGCGCCGCAGCTCGAAAAGCTCTCCACCGCGATGACGGTCAGCACGGTCGAAAAGCGCGCGATCATTTTTGACGAGAAGCATTCACCCGATTCCGCATATATCCTGCTGGCAGGAGTGGCGCGAATCACATGCCGCAATCGCAAGGGTCAGCGTACGTTGGTGATCATGATCGCGCCCGGCATGATCCCCGGCTTCCCGCCGCCGGTACCCGGCATCAGTTACAATTTTCGCTGCGAAGCGGTTACCCCTTGTCAGATAGGAACGATTGACCTCGAGTCGTTCCTCGAAATATCGCTGGGAGTTGCTTCGGCAGACTTCAAACGGATGGCAGCGAGCTATTTGGGCCGCTGGGATTTGGTTCAATTGCGCTGCGCAAATTTTATGAACTGCACTTTGGAAGAGCGTTTGGCTCTGATTCTGCTGGAGTTGAGCGAAAATTTCGGCGTCCCCGAGGGGAAAGCGGTGCGCCTAACATTGCCGGCCCGCCACCGGGATCTGGCTGAACTAGTCGGCGCCTCGCGGCCCCGAATCACCGAACATTTGAGCATGTTCGAGCGAAAGCATCTGATTTCGCGCGACAATCGCCAACTCGTCGTCAATCGCGATCGATTGGAAAATTTTTTGGCGCAAGCTCATATTTCTGAAAATAGCGCCGCTACCGTCGTTTGAAAAAGAAGTTCTGCTGAGGAATAGCGGGCCGCAAGGCCGTCGGGAGCGGCTGCTAACTATCGCCTCGCTTTATTCTCAACGGTAATCAGCAGTCCAGGCATCGCTCGCAGAATTCCGAATAGCGACGGCAATCCTCGATTGATTAGATGAACACCGTGCGCTGCCGCCAAACCATTTTCTCGGGAGCTTCGCTCAATCAGCGCAAAAGGTACAGAGAATGACGCTGGAGGCGTTTCAGGCTTCTTCGCCCGATGGGCTTCCGCCTGAGCCGGCAAGTTGCCTAGTCGGACGCGGTTGATCTCATTCTCAAGTTCTTGGCCTATTGTCTCCGCTTCGATCTTTTTGGCATCGGCTCTTGCCCTCTCGGCATCCGCTCTTGCCCTTTCGGCATCGGCTTTTGCCCTCTCGGCGTCGCTTCTTCCCTTTTCGGAACTTCGCGTTTGCCAATTCAGCGTCAGATCGATAGCACCCGTGAGGACGTCCGTTCCTGCTATGACAGGAGCAGAAATCACACCGACCCCGCACGTAGCGAGTAAACGCAACCCACCGACGATCAACCCAGGACCCGTTGCGAAAAAGTCCACCGAGCCTGCGGCAACCCGTACGGTCGGCATCACGGCATCCGCGCCAAAGGAGCGATTTGCCGCCAAAAGCGATGTAATGAGTTCGGTCAGCGCCAATGAGGTGGCTGCGACTTCGGAAAGTGGCAGACCACCATCGAGGGCACCGCGCATCGCCGGGTGGTTGAATCGAACAAGAAATTCGCGCGGCCCCAGCAGACTACGGTCAAAAGGCAACATTCCGCTTTGAACGAGCTGCACCATCTCATCGTCTGAAGGATCGATTCTTCGTAAGAGGTGCGGGAGTATCTTGGCGCCATTTTGAGTTACCCAAGAATCGGCCTCTTTCAGATCTCCATCCTCTGCGTCTCCGCGTAATAGCGACGGCCTATCGTCACGTATCCCAGCCTCGCGGATGATCTCAAGCCGATCGGGTTCGGTAAGTTCCAGAATGAGTTCTCGCAATACTTCACTTGGCATGGCGACACCTCGCGGGCATCTTGCCCCTGACCGGCTTCGCATCGAGCGTACATTCGCCCATAATTTATCCGGAAAAGCAAAAAGCGAAACGAAGCATCAATATTTTGGCGACTGATTACTACGCGTCGGTTTCTCTGTTGCACCGGCGTCTGCCCTCGACGCGAGCCCATGAACGCATGAAGCTAGCTTATTCAAGCACAGATGAATTTGAGCAATTTTAATGCTATGTGAGCCTGCAAAGCATGAGGTGCTCCAAATTGTAGCAGGACCGATAAGTTCCTTAGAGCACGGCGTATTTGTCGTGCGGGTGACATTTGGTTTCTCTTTTCGGCGCCAACGGAGTATGCTTTGTTTTCTCTCCGGTGCGATCCTGTACGAGGTGCGCGTTTGAATGAAAGAAACACTTCCCGCGAAAGCGATCTCGACAGGCTGAGCAGGCTCAAGGCTCTGTCGTGGCTCTCGCCGCCTGAGCTTGCGCTGCTGGTCAGCGCGCTTGTGCTGGCCAATTACAAACGGCACGCGGTAATTATGCGCGAGGCGGCGCTCGCCCAGGATGCTCACATCCTGTTAGCAGGAATCGCGCGCATCACCTGCTTGAACGCGCGCAACGAGCGCGTCACGGTGGCGATGCTCGCGCCGGGACCGATCCCCGAATTCCCTGCGCTGCCGCTCAGCCAGTCCGGTTTTCAGTGCGAGGCTTACAACGATTGCCGTGTTGGCACTGTCAGTTGGGATGATTTCGACGGCATTACCGCGGATGCTCGCGAGTCCGCCTTCAAGCAATTTCATCGCAACGATTTGAAGCAGTGGTATCGCCTCCTGCTACGCAGCTCGAGTTTCCTGAACCTTGGTCTGCACGAACGAATAGCCATTGCGCTGCTGGAACTATGCTCAGACTTTGGTATCGAGGAATCGCGCGGCACGCTGCTGCGCGTACCTTTCAGCCATAAGGACATCGCCAACCTGGTCGGCGCCTCGCGGCCAAGAGTGACCGAGCATCTGGCGCGATTGGAGCGCGAAAAGTTCGTGATTCGCCAGGGACGACAGATGGTCGTGCAGGTCACCAAGCTTTTCGATTCCATGAAGAGCGCGCAAGCTGGTGCGCATCTAGCCGGTGCGCGTCTGAATTGAGCGGCGCCCACCGCCAAACGGGTCCCGGCTTAAGGGCGCACGCTCCGAAATCGCCGGCCGCGCGCGTCGCAAAAGGAACCGCAAGACGTGGCTTCGTGTGATCCGCGGGTTTGACGGCGGGAAGCTTTGGAAATTGACTCCAACTTTGTACGCGTCGAGTTGATCGACGATCCAGCCGCGATTGCCGAGTTCGGGTTCGAAGCCCGCTGCGAGGGCGACCACTTGATTTGCCGTCGCTGTGGAGATGCCAAGCTGTCTATCGCGGCAATCCTGGTGGTGCCCGCGGGAGGACAAGCGCGATGGGCGCTCTGCGCCAATTGTTTGCTCGAGATGCCCTGAAGCAGCGCCGGTACAAGAAGCGATACTACCCTGCCGAAGCTTCGATGATGTCCGCCGTCACCATCCCTGTGGAGCGTCCGGGAACCAGCACAGACCGAGCAGCGAGTCGCCCCGGTTGCGGTTGACCGGGGCGAAGACGTCCCACTCTTCCGGTCGGACATCCATGTCGATTCTGGGATAGCCGATTGGTGTGCCGCTGCCGACGCAAACGAAAGTCTCCGGATCGAAGCCGTGGACGCCGTACGCTTGGGCGATGATCGCGCCGATTTCCTGCTGCCAGGGCGTCGGCCGGGTGTGACGCTTCGGGACGTGCGTCGGATTTCCGGTCATGGTGCGAAAGCTTGCAGGATGCGCCAGGCGTCCGCAGCTCAACACGCGTGGCCCAGCGCGACGCCCGCGGCCATAAACGCACGCCGCTCGAGTTCGCGGAACAGGCCGCGGCGGCGGAAGCTGGCATCGACGCAACAGATGCCCGCCAGCGCGACCGCCTGCTGCGGCAGGCGCGGCAGATCCATGATGCGCATCTCGCCCAAGGCAAAGCCGGCAATCGCGTCGGCCGACGTTGCGGTCGCGATGAAGCGCAGCCGGCCAAGGGAGCGCTCGAGGTACGCTTCGTTGGCTTCGCGATACGACGCGCGGAACAGCGCCATGATGCGCGCGCGGGCTGGCTCGGCGAGAGTGCTCGTCGCGACGACCTCGAACTCCAAGCCTGCTCTGCTGTCGCGCCCGGACAAAAGCTGATACCCCCGCGATAGGCCAAGCGGGAACTACCGTTTTGCCTCACGGTTACTCGACGGGTTTAGGGCAAGTGGCCTCTCTTTTCAAGGGCGCGGCCGGGCATTCAGTCCGCGGACTCATCTCGCTTCCCCAGGTCGCGACGGGCTTATCGGACGCGCTCCTTGATATGTTAAAGCAGAGTCGTGAACAGAACCATTTGCTTGTGCGTGATCGCCTGCTTGTTTTCATGCGGCAGCGCGACCAGGGATAGCGGCGCGCCGTCTGCATGCGGGCCGTTTGGCGATCCGTCAGCGGCGGTAATTTCGGAAGTCAAGCCCAACTGCGGCGCAGGCAAGTTGATCGGTCCGTGGAAGGACGCGGACCGCATCGATCGCTACGCTTGCCTCTACGAGCCCAAATCCACAGGCGCAAATCGCAAGTTACCAATGATCGTTTACTTGCATCCGTCGCTGTTTTCGGCCGGATGGATTACTCAGACCAATATACTTGACCTCCAGAATTCCGTCTCACTCACCGATGATCCGAACAACGTCGGATACATCGTGTTGGCTCCCGAGGGACGCAAAACGACGCACTACTACCCATTTCCGGACAACACCGGAGTTGGATGGGATAATTGGTATCGCCAGTTGAACCCAACGGGTGACGTAAAGATCGGAGACACCACCTGGCGCGAAAATGCGGACGCGGCCGCGATCGATCATTTCATTGCGGCCGAAGTCGCGACCGGCAACGTCGATACCGCCCGGATTTACGTCTCCGGATGGTCCAACGGAGCCGCGATGGGTCTTCTGTATGCGGTGAATCGTCCGAACATAGCGGCGGCGGCGGTTTATTCGGGACCCGATCCGTTCGGCGCGTTCGACGATCCTTGCCGGCAGCAGCCGGTCGCCGGACCGCCCGCGAATAACGCACAGATTCAGATCTTCAATCCGGCCGCACGAACCATGCATGTCCACAACAGCTGCGACATCGGCGGCATCTGTCCCAATGGCGAGCAACTGGCGAGCGAATTAAACGCAGCCGGAGTAGTTGTCGATGACGTGATCCTCGACAATCACCGTCGCCGGGTTTACGCATGCACCGATTCGTGCGGCACCGATCCCAAGGCTCCCGAGAAATCAACGGCTAGTGTTATGGGGTCGGTGATTGGTCTTGGTAATCACATGCGATGGCCGAAAGAATGGACGACTGCGATGCTGGACTTCTTCAGGAATCATCCGCTGAAGCCTACGCCTTAGCGGGCAGCTCGCCTTCTCGATTCCAGGCATCGATCGACTGCGCGATTCCATCTTCCAGGCTCGAAAAGGGCTCGGTGTAGCCGGCATTCCTCAGCGCCGAGAGATCGGCTTGGGTGAAGCTTTGATACCTGCCCGCCAGGTTCTCGGGAAACGGCACATACTCGATCTCGCCCGCGCCGATCTGCGCGATTATTATCCTGGCGACGTCGTTGAAGCTGCGCGGCTGTCCGGTGCCGACGTTAAAGATGCCGTTGCGCACGGGACCTTCGGCAAGCGCCAGGTTTACGCGAACGATGTCGTCAACAAAAACAAAATCGCGTCGCTGCTCTCCGTCGGCGTATCCATCGGTGCCCTTGAACAGCCGTGCGCGTCCGCTCGCCTTCAACTGCCGGTAGAGCTGATACACCATCGACGCCATTTTGCCCTTGTGGGATTCGCGCGGACCATAGACGTTGAAGTATCGCAGACCGGCCACCGTACTCTCAGATCTCGCGGCGACGCTGCGGACATGATTGTCGAAAGCGAGTTTGGACAGCCCGTAGAGGTTGAGCGGGCGTTCGTTTTCGCGTGACGGCGCGAACGCGCTCGATGAGCCGTACACGGCTGCGCTTGACGCGTACACCAGTGGAACTTTGCTCGAGAGAGCGAAGTGCAGAATCGACTTCGAAAACGTGAAATTGTTTTCGATCATGTAGCGGCCGTCGTCGCAGGTGGTGTCGGCGCATGCGCCCTGGTGAAAAATCGCTTCGATTCGGTCGGGGAGAATCCTGCGCTCGATTGCCCGGACGAATTCCCCGGGCTGCATGAAGTCCGAAAACCGCAGATCGCAAAGATTGCGGAAATTATCGCCCAGCCGATCGACTACCAGCACGTCGGTGACGCTCTTGGCATTCAGCGCGTGGAGCAGGTTGCTGCCGATGAAGCCCGCGCCGCCGGTTAGTATGATCATGGGTTCCCCGCCCGCAAGCATATAATGGATTTCGCCGTTGCACTAACTGGCGCGGTAAAGACGCGATGCTCCGGCATGGCGCTGCGCGATTTCCTTGCGCAGAGACGGCGGGCTTGAGCACCTCGATCCACGGCCCCATGCTCATTATCCAGTTCGCCAACTCCGTCGTGCCCCTGACCGTCATCGTCATGATCGTCGTGCCGTCGCGGCGACGCGAGAAACGCTGGCTGCGATGAATCGTGCGCGAACGGACGTACGCTTCGGTTTGTTCGCTGTGAATCTTCAGTTCGACTCTGGTCTCGGGGCCTTCGACAATTCCGAAAGTCCCTTCAGTGTGCGCCGCCGGGTCGAAGCCGCGCGGATAGATGAACCGCGTCGGGTTCCCGTCGGGTTGACGGATGAATTCGACCGAGCGGATTCGCTCCACCGCGAGATAGATGATTGCGCTGCTTCGATGGCTGTAGCCGAGAATGTAGAGACCGCCGCGGTAGGCGATCAGCGAGTATGGATCGAAGTCGTGTTGCCGGCCCTCGCCGGTCAGCCCGGCGTAATCGACTTTGAGCCGAATCTGATCCAGCAGCGCCCGCAAAATTACGTCGAGTTGTTCGCTGAACTCACCGTAGTCCTTGGGCGCGTATGGGACGGCGTAGAACTTGCGCTCGAGGTCGGACAGCCGCGTCTGCTGGGTAAGGCTCAGGTTCTGATAAATCTTCTCCCACAGCCCTTCAACGCCTTCTTCCAACACCGTGCCCTCCAGGAACTTGAGCACGGTCAGCGAGAAATACAGCAGCGCGACCTGGTACGAAGATGCCTCCGCGGCTTTCATCGAACTGACCAGCCGAAGCTTGCGCTCGCCGCCCGTGCCGGCAACTTCGACCAGCGGACCGCCACGCCAGTCGAGCAGATCGCTGCGCAGCACCGACACGTAACGGGCAAGTGTGCGCTCGGAAATGTCCAGACTTTCCTCGATCGCCCTGAAACTCCAGCCGTATGGTTTCGAGAACAACCCGGCGGCGATTCGCGCCAGCCGAATCGCGGCGCCGTAGGTGGGTTTGCGGCGAGGTTTCTTCATCAATCGCCTCTGCTCCGAAAGTCTGCTGATCCAATCATCCCGCTTATTCGATGACAACGGTTGTCAGCACGACAATATATGTTCCTAAAAGCTGATCCGCGATCCATAGTTGTGCCGCGATGATTCGTCTTCACTATTCCAATCGACTCGAAAATCTGATCGCGCCGCTGGCCAGCGCGGTAGCCGCGCATCAGAGGCGCGAACCGCTCGAGCCGGTCTCGATTGTCGTACCCAACCGCATCGTCGAACAATTCGTCCGCTATCGGCTGGCCGAATCGATCGGCGTCGCGGCGAATCTGAAATTCCCGTTCCTGCGGAATTATCTGGCCGAACTTCTCCAATCGACGGATAAGAACCTGAAGATCCTGGACGCCGATGAGCTCCAACTGATCCTGTTCGAGTGCCTTCGAAGTTCGAGCCATCGCGACGACCCCGACTTGAAGCCGGCGCGCGACTACATCCAGGCGGGATCCAAAACTGACGCCGACGTCGAGCTCAGAACGATCCTGCTTGCCGCGCAGTTGGCGCGGCTGTTTCGCGAGTATTCGATTTCGAGGCGGCGCATGATCGAGAAATGGCGCGCTGCCCGGCGATCTGACGTTGATGCGATGAGCGAGACCGAGCGATGGCAGCGGCATTTGTGGCAGTCGGTATTCGATTCGCACGGCCGCGTGCGCGAGCAATGGCTGTTGGAGCGCGAGACTCGATTGATGATGCTGCCCGATGCATTCGAGGCGGGCGACAGCCGGCGCCTCAAATCCGCCCTGCCGGCGACGCTTCACGTGTTCGGTGCCTCGTACGCGGGAAATGCTTATGCGGAAATTTTCGCGAGACTCGGCGCGCTCGGCGATATTCGGATCTACGCGCTCAATCCGTGCCGCGAGTTTTGGGACGATGTGGACAGTTCCCGTCGCGGCGCGCTCACCGCATGGGCTCATCGTCAAGACAAAGTCGGAGAAAAACTCGCTGAATCCGAAGACCCGTTCGCGTTGAATGAATCGTCCGATCCGCCTGCTCTGCGGCTCTGGGGGCGGCCGGGCCGTGAATACGTTCGGCTGCTCAACGAACTGTCTCAATGCGATTTCGCGCCGCTCTTTTCCGATCCGGTTTCCCGCGAACCACCGACGCTGCTCGAAGCTCTTCAGCAAAGCATCCTCGATCGCGAACCGCAGCCCCCGGACGTCGAGGATGGCAAGGGCAAGCCATACGAAGCGCGAATCCGGTTTCTTGCCACCCCGGGAATTCGACGCGAGGCCGAAATCGTCGCGAACGAGATCTGGTCGATCGTTCGCGACAACGAGAAGCTTGCCGCCAGCGGCGGCGCCGAGCGGATTCGGTTTCACGAAATCGCGGTGCTGATTCCTGACGCGGCGGTTGACGACTACCTGGCGCACATCGAGAGCGTTTTCCGAAAGCAGCACCGAATTCCAATCGATCTCGCCAGCCGCGGCATCGCTGGCGCGAGCCGCGTCGCCGAGGCCGTCGAGTTGCTTCTCAATCTGCCGCGCGGCCGCTTTTCGCGCGCGGAAATGATCCGGCTGCTGACGCATCCCGCGTTGAACAGCGAAAGCGAAACCCGAATCGACGTCGAGATGTGGCCGCGATGGAGCGAGGCGCTGGGCATTTTCTTCGGCGCCGACGACGACGAATTGGAAAACACGTACATTCCGCGCGGCCTCTATCACTGGGATCAGGCGATCAAACGCCTCGCGCTGGGCGACCATGATGACCGGTCAGCGCGGCGGGATTCCCGCATTCTACGAGACCGGGAGCAACAGCCCCCGGCTATCTGCCCTTTGAAGTGGCGCAGGATGAACTCGAGACGGCGGCGCGATTCATGCGCGGGGCGCGCTCGCTCATCGCCGATGCGCTCTCGATGCGCGATGCGCGGCTCACGCCCCAGCAATGGTCGCGAATGCTCATCGAATTTTTGAACACATACCTCCGCCCGGCGAGCGCGCTCGATGAGCAAGTTAGGGACAGGTTCCTCGGGGCGATCGAGTCTATCGGCGACTCAGAACTGAACATTGGTCCAATGTCGTACGAATCGGCGCGCGAGATGATCGCAACGCGAATCACCGATCTCGAATCGCGTCACGGACAATTTTCGGGGCGGGGTGTTGCGGTTGGTTCGCTTTCCTCGCTGCGGTCGATCCCATTCAAAGTCATCTTTGCGCTGGGGCTGAACGAAGCTGCCTTTCCTGAGCGCGAACGCCGCGACCCGCTTGATTTGCGGATGCTCAAGCGCGGCGCGGGCGATGTCACTCCGGCCGAGCGCGACCGTTATCTATTCCTCGAGACGATCCTGGCCGCGCGCGAGCGGATTTTTTTCTCTTACATTGCTCGCGATGCGAAAACTGGCGACGTCCTCGAACCCTCGTCCGTCATTCGCGAACTGCAATACATGCTGCGGGGATTCATCGATGAAAAGACGCTCGCGAAGCTGACGGTGAAACATCCGGTCAGCCGTTATGATTTGAAATATTTTCCTGAATTCGCCGATCGCGCGACTCCAAACAGCGATCGTGAATTCGCGAGCTTCGATCCTGACGCGCGCCGCGGCGCACGGATGCTCGCGCTCCGGCAAACAATCGATGCCGCTGCGACGCATCGAGCAAAGCCGCAGCGTGAGCGCTTGCTGGATCGTCTCGGCGGGAAGTTGCGCGAGCGCCTGCAAGAGGATTTGCAATTCGCCGAATTCGAAACAGCGCCCGCCGCGCCGCGCCACGCGCCGACCGAAGAGCTCGCGCTGCCGATAGCCGCGCTTCGAAAATATCTCGAATGTCCTTTGCAGGGCGCCGCGCGTTATTCGCTCGGAATGCTGGAGGACGAAGATGCGCCTGAGCAGGCGGAAGACGAGCCGGTCCAGCAGTCGCGGCTCGATCGTGCCGTGATGCTGCGCGAGGTCTTCTGGCGCGCCGGCGCCAAGCCCGAGGCGCTCGGCGAAGAGTACGCGCGCCAGCTTCGGATTGCGCAGGCCAATGGGCGCGCACCCGCCGGGCAGTTTGCGGAGATCGCTGCGACGGCTGACGCTGTGGCGCTTCGTCAATGGATCGCGCAGGCTTCCCAAGCCGGCGTCACCGATTTCGACGGATGGAAGGACATCCGGATCGGACGCGCCGACGAATTCGCCGACGCCGGCCAGATTCTTGCCCCAGTCGCGCTGAGCGCCAACGTCCGCCGCCGCGACGCAACGATAGTGACGCAGCGCGTGAGTCTCTACGGGACGCTTCGGACGGTGTCGCCGGAATCGGGCGCTGCGATCACTTGCGTGCTTCATAAGAAGGTCAAGCCGAAAGATTTTCTCCCCGCGTTTCTAACCGCAATTGTCCTTGCCGCCACCGGAGCGAAACTGCCCGAGAGATTTCGCGCAATCGTGATCGGAACACAGTCGACGAAGCAGAGCGAATTTATTCGCGAGTTCGCGCCGATGGACCGGGATTCGGCGCTCGGCTTCCTCACCACGGTCGTCGGCGATCTGCTTTCGACGGGTAACGACTGCTTTCTGCCGATCGAGGCGGTTGCGGAAGTCGTCAAGGAATTGCACAAGCCACCGCCTCGTCGCGAGTTGGTCGAAGCTGTCGAGCGCATCCGCTTCGATGATTTCTCCAAGAGCAGCTCCGAATACGGACCGGTGCGAAACGCCACCAGTTTCGATCCGCCGGACGAGGAAGAGATCGCGAAAATCGTCGCGCGCCGCTTCAACCCAATAATCGGGATATTCAAATGAGCGCGACCCCAGCCCCGGCAAACATCGAATACTATCGGCCCGCGATCCTCGATGAAATTCTCGACGGCGGGCACAAGGTTATCGACGCGTGCGCCGGCACCGGCAAGACGTTTACGATCGAGCATATCGTCATCGATCTTCTCCTCACCGGCGCGGCTCTGCTCGATCAGATCCTGGTCGTGACGTTTACCGAAAAGGCGGCGGCCGAACTGCGCTCGCGAATCCGCGCGACGATCGAAGCGGTACTGTCCGGGCGCAGTGCGGACGCCACGCACCCATCGCCGCGCAAGCGGTTGAGTGACGACGAGCAGCAAAGACTGACGACCGCGCTGTTTTCGTTTCATCATTCGCCCATCCACACGATTCACAGCTTTTGCCGCCGAATGCTCACGGAGCTCGCTTTTGACAGCGGAGTGCGTTTCGGAATTGACCTCACCAGCGGCCGTCTCGAGTTCCACGAGGCCCTCCGCGCTGAACTGCGCGAGCGGCTGAAGTCGGACGATCGCGTCGCGCGGCTCATCGACGAGTGGCTCTCGGACGAGAAACGCACTTTAGATGACCTCGAGGAACTGCTCTGGCAGGCTCACTCTCAACGCTACTTGCGAACGGCGGGGCGCGAACTCAATCAACAGGCATTGACCGATCTGGCCAGCGCGTTCGATGCAAACGCGCTGGTGGACGCATTCGAGAGCGCGGCGATCACAGATGATGCCCGACGCGACGCGATCGCCGCGACGCGTGAACTCGAGCTGCTCGTCAATCGTGCCAATGGATCGGCCGCGATCCTGGCGGAAGCCTTGTGCGGCTTCGATCTCGATCGCATCTGCCGTCCCAGAAGCGCGCGCCGCACGCGAGCTGAGACGCGGCCGAGTTTTCCCGACCAGATGCCGGACCGCGTGCAGCACGATTGTCAACGCGGGAGAGCGGGTTCAGGCAGCGCTGGCTATCGAGCAACGCGTGGTTGACGAACTGCTGCTCGCTGTCGCTGCGCGAATGGACGCGCGAAAACGCGAGCGCGGGACGCTGGACTACGAGGACATGCTGGCGTGGCTTGCAGACGCACTTGACGGTCCTCGCGGCAAATCGCTCGCGGCGACCCTGCGCGAGCGCTATCGGGTGACGCTGATCGACGAATTCCAGGACACCGACGAACTTCAGTGGAAGATCTTTCGACAGGTGTTCATCGAAGGCGGCGCCGGCAACACTGTCTGCGTAATCGGGGATCCCAAGCAGGCGATTTACGGGTTTCGCGGCGCCGACGTGCACGCCTACCTGGAAGCGCGCGAGCAACTTTCCAAATCAGGAGCGACGGTCGTTCACTTGCGCGATAATTTCCGTTCGACCGGCGTCATGATCGAGGCGTGCAACCTGATGTTCGATCAGAATGCTGCGGCGCCATTGTTCACCGGTGAGATCACCTACAACTATCCAGTCAGATGCGGGCGTCCCGCTCTGCGAGCCGTCGCGGCGAACAGCCAACCGATCGCGCCGGTGACGCTCATGAAGTTCCAGCCGCGCGACGATCGATACAAGTTTTCGCGGCGGATGCGCGAAGCGATAGGCCCGCGAATCGCGCAAGCGATACGGCGAATTATTGCGGACCCGGATCACGCGATTGAAATTTGTGACGACCAGCAGGAGCCGCGCAAGATTACAGCCAAGGACGTTTACGTCCTTACTCGGACCAACCGCGACAGCGCTGAAATTGGCAAGTACCTGCGCCAGGCGGGAGTCCCGTTTGCCTTTTACAAGCAGGACGGGCTGTTCCAGACCCGCGAGGCCGCCGACATTCTCGACCTGCTCAGAGGAATTGACGAACCCGGCCGCCGCTCGAACCGGCTCAAGGCGTGGGCTTCGCCTTTCTTCGCGGTCGAATACGGAGACCTTGCGCGGCTTGACGACGAGCGCAACTCGCATCCGATGCTCGAAAGGCTGTTCGAATGGCGCGCACTTGCCGAGGCCGGGCGTTTCGCCGGCTTGTTCGACGCCTTGCTCCATCAAAGCGGACTGGTCGAACGTGAATTGCTGTTGTCAGACGATCGCCGCGAACTCACCAACTACGAACACATCTTCGAGATTCTGACTCAGCAGGCATCGCGGCAAGGAATCTCGCTCGCGGAAATAATCGAACTTCTCGACGCCTACATCGCGGGGCGAGCGGCGCCGGCGGACGACGATCCGGATGTGCAACGCCTGGAAGACGATCGCGACGCCGTGCAGATCATGACGATCCACAAAAGCAAGGGGCTCGAAGCCGACGTGGTAGCTCTGTACGGAGGATTTTTCGCAAACAACCGGCGCGATTGGGTCAGCATCTACCACGACGGAAACCAACGGCGTCTTGCGATTGGCAAACCGGCGCGGGACGTGGAAAAGACGGCGCTCAAGAAAGAGCAGGACGAGGAGGATCAGCGATTGCTCTACGTCGCGCTGACGCGCGCGCGCGCCGGGCTGATACTGCCCTACGTCCCGGACGGAGCGCTGAATCGAGACCTGTCGGGCTCCTATGCGCAACTGAACGATCGGCTGCGGGCCCTCGATCGCGAAGCTAGATTGGAGACGCTCTTCGCGACGGAAACTGTTGCCGCTCCGGCTTCGGTCGATTCACAAAGTGAAAAAGAGAACGACGAAACGGCGCCCGACGAGAACGCCTTGTGCGACTGGCTCGCATCGACGTCTCAGACCGCCGGCCTTGACCGCGAATTCGCCGAGCTGGGCGCGGGACATCGCGGCTTGATGCTCGAATCTTACACCTCGCTTCAAGCGGCGCGCGAAACCGGGGTGGCGACCGCTTTCGATCCTGATGAATTCAAAACCAGCGTCGATGCGATCGAGGCGCGTGCCGACAACGTCGATTTGCCCGGCGGCCGCCACGTCGGCATTTTCCTGCATGAGGCGATCGAGCAGCTCGATTTCAAATCCTTTGGCGATGCCCCGGATCTGAAATCCTGGATGGCGCGCGACGACGTGCGCGAGTTGTTCACGAGCGCCATGCGCCGCCACGGCGTGAATGATCCGCGATGGCTGGTCCGCGGACGCGAGATGGTTTTCAACGCGCTCACCTCGCCGGTCGCGCTGGGCGAAACAATACTCGAACGCGCACTGTACCGGCTGCCCGCCGTCCGCGAAATGGAATTCGCGTATCCAATTCCCGAGAAACATCACTCACTGCTCGGCGGCGGCCCGGACGGCAAATGGATCGTCGAACGGGGTTACATAAAGGGTTTTATCGACTTGGTATTCCGGCGCGACAAGCTAATATACTTCGCCGACTGGAAGGGCGATCTCCTGCCATCGTATGAGCCTGCTGCAGTCGCACGGCACGTCGAACGCCACTATCGGTTGCAAGCGCGAATATACTCAGTCGGTGTCGTGCGCCTGCTCGATATACACACCGAGCGCGACTACGAGGCGAGGTTTGGCGGTCTTTTGTACGTGTTTCTTCGTGGCGTCTCGCAGGCCGGTGACGGAAAGTCTGGATTTTACTTCGCAAGGCCATCGTGGGATGAAATAGTCACTTATGAATCCGATCTATTGACTCGCGAACCCGACTCTGAGCTCCGCGTGTGAAAGAGAGATACTCATTACTCGGAATGGATACCGCGTGGCGGCGCTTTGATTCAGCCCGCGGCAGTGGCCGTTCCGCGTTCAACGCTCGCATGCGCGCGCTGGAGGTCTCGGTGTCCGGGCTTAATCTTACGCCTGAGTCGGTTCACCTGGCGGCGGAGCTTGCAGCGCTTGAGCCGACTCTGAAAGACGATGACCGAATCGCTCTCGTCCTGCTAATCCTCGTTTCGCTGGTAGCGCTTCAGGACGGAAGCACCCGCTTCCCGGTAGCCGGTCCGCTTTCGCAAGCGCCTATGCGGAGCGTGCTCGGTTCGCTCTGTGCCAATGGCTTTGGCGATGAGTCTATCGCTACAATCGCCACTTCGATCGAAGCCCTCATACAATCCGACCGCGCATCAGCAGTGGTCGGTCGGCGGGGGGATCAATACAAGCCCTTATTATATATAGCGCCTTATATAGTTCATCACCGTATTTATCACTGCGAACGTGAACTGGCTATTCGACTTGCCGCGCTATTGACTACCGATACGCAAGCGCAAGCGGACGCGGGGAAACTCAGTCGCGCGCTTCAGAGTGTGATTGCTCGCCCCGTTATTGTACAGGGCAAACAGATTGTGATGTCTGATGAACAGTGCAACGTGGTTGCCGCTTCGGCGCGCGCGGGACTAACAGTTGTTTCAGGTGGTCCGGGCACCGGTAAGACTTCGATTATCGTTGCGATCATGCGTCTGATGGTGCGGCTCGGCGTCGATCCCTCCCAGATTGCCCTGGCAGCCCCGACCGGGAAAGCCGCCTATCGGATGGGCGAGTGCATCGGCGAGTCGCTCACGCAAATAGAACAGATCGACAGTGTCGACCGGGCACTTCTTGATGCGCATCTCGAGCCGGCGACGATTCATCGCATGCTCGGTTACTCCCCCGATTCCGGGCGCTTCCGCCATCATCGCAACAACCCGCTCTCCGCAAAGGTGGTGATCGTCGACGAAGGATCGATGCTCGACGTCACCTTGATGGAACGACTGACCAACGCGATTGCGCCCGGAGCGCGGCTGATCCTGCTCGGCGATGCGAACCAGTTGCCGTCGGTCGCCGCGGGTTCCGTGTTCCGCGATCTCGTCGGGTCTGCCGGGGACGGTACCGGTCCGCTCACCACGGCATCGATGCGGCTCGAAGTGAATCATCGGATGAACAGCGAAAGCAGCGCCGGCCGATCCATTCTGCGCGCGGCCCGGGCGATTAAGGACGGCGATGACAAGCTGCTCAATTCAATCGACGAATCGAATACTCCGATTGTGACGCGGCGCTCATCACCGGAAGAACTCACGTTCGCCGGCGTCGAATTTATTACAACCGCGTCGCGCGAACTCGGCCCGTTTCTGGATCGCTGGTACATCGATCGAGCGCGCGGCGGGCCGGAAATCGCGGAATTGCTTGCGCATGAATACGTCGAACGCGATGGCCGTTTCGATGACGCCGACTGCAAGCGATTGCGGTCCCTGTTCACGCACGCCGGAAAATCACGCATCTTGTGCGTGACGCGCGTTTTCGAGACCGGTGCCGACCGAATAAACGCGCGCCTTCATTCGCGCGCTGCCGAATCCGCGGGCGTCGCGGCAGAGCGCGCGCCTTTGGTGGTGGGCGAGCCGCTGATCGTGCTGCGCAACGACTACGAACGCGGACTCTTCAACGGCGACAATGGAATCAGACTGTGGGTCCGACGCCGCAACGGCTCGCAAGCTCCGATGGCGATATTTCCGCGCGGCGACAACTTCGTCGCATTCCGATTCGAGGCACTACGCGAATTCGTCGAGCTCAGCTACGCGATGACGGTGCACAAGGCGCAGGGCTCCGAGTTCGATTCGATCGCCATCGTTCTTCCCGAGAAACCCGTCGCGGTTTTGACCCGCGAGCTCATCTACACCGCCGTCAGCCGCAGCAGAAACTCGGTCGTCATCGTCGGCGACGAGTCGACTCTCAGCCATGCAATCGCCTCTCGCGTCGAGCGATTCTCCGGACTCGCCGATCGGATCAAACTGGCGCTTGCCGGTTAACTCTTTGGCGTGTGCGAGATCAGGAATTCCCGCGCGCGCTTCACGGTCGCGCCAATCACGTCGGGCGTCTTCCAGTTGTCGATAAGTTCGGCGTTCGGTGCGAGCGCGGCAATTTCCTTCGAGGTTTCCGTCGGATGATAGTCGTCGTTTCCGCAAAGTATCAGCATCGGCGTTTTGCACGAGCGCACAAATTCGCGCGAAACGTTGAACACGAAATCACCGCCGTACATCCGGTCGCGGAACTGCCGCAGCGCCCGGTCGTCAAGCTTTGGACGTTGCGCCTTCAGCGCCTGCGCCCATCCGTCGAACATCGCGAAGAACATCTCCCGATTGCGCTGGCTGAGTCCGATTGGATTCTGCAGAATCGCGGCGCTGACCCGTAGCGGCGCGGCTTTGATCAGTCCCAGGCAGTACGACGATCCGATGCATCCGCCCATCACGTGGCATCGCTTGACCCCAAGATGATCGAGCAGCGCAATATGATCGCCCGTGTAAGTGTCCCATCCATCATCAGCGCTGATCGGTCCGGCCGACTTGCCGGCGTTGCGCTGGTCCATCGCGATCACGCGGAAGTCAGCCGCGAATTCTTTGGTCGGATCGAACGGGCTGTTGCCCCAGAACTCGATACTCGAGCGCATCCCACCGGGCGCAAATAGCAGAACCGGATACCCTGTGCCGTACTCCTCGTAGTATATCGATACATCGGCGCGCTTGAACGTTGGCATCTTCAGACTCCTTGCAAAGGTATCGTCGCGATCCCCGACCTCTCCGCGATTGTGGCACCGTCGTTCGTGATCTTCCAACGAGCCGTCCACCCCAGTGGTTTACTGCCGGAGTCGGCGCACGGCGTGCTATCTTGGCAGCGCGAACCAGTGAAAGAGTGAAAGAGGCTGGGAGGAACTACCATGCTTCAGAGCGAGGGCCGTATTCTAACCACGCATGCCGGCAGCCTGCCGCGGCGGGAAAGCCTGATCGCGATGCTCGTGAAGAGTAGTCGCGGTGAAGACGTGGACCGCGCCGCGATGCTCCGTGAGGTCGAAGAATCAACCCGCTATGTTGTACAGAAACAACTCGAAGCCGGAATCGACGTCGGCAACAACGGCGAGCAATCACGCGAGAGCTTCTTCACCTATGTGCAGCATCGAATGACCGGCTTTGGTGGACGAAGCGAGCGGCCCATCATGCGAGATCTCGTCCGCTACCAGAGCTTCCGCAAGCTGATAGCGCCGATGTTTCAGCGCTCGATGGTAGATCTGCTGCACGCGCCGAAGGCGATTGGCGAGATCGAGTACCGCGACTGCGCCGCCGTCGATCTCGAATGCGCCGACACCCTGCGTATCCTCGCCGATCAGCCCGGGAAATTCGCCGAGCCGTTTATGACTGCCCCGTCGCCGGGAATAATCGCGTCGGCGATGCTCAATGAGTATTACGAGAACTATGAAAAGTATGTAATCGCAGTCGCCAAGGCGCTACATACTGAGTACGAGTACATAGTATCGAAGGGATTCGTTCTGCAGGTCGATTGCCCGGACCTCGCGATGGAGCGGCACACCTCGTACGCCGACCGTCCGCTCGCTGATTTCCTCGAGTACGTCGAACTGAACATCGCCGCGATGAATCGCGCTCTGCATGGAATCGCGCCCGATCGCGTTCGCATGCACGTATGCTGGGGTAACTACCAGGCGCCGCATGACCTTGATGTCCCGCTTGCCCATATACTGCCGCTGCTTTACCGCGCCAACGTCGGCGCTCTCGTGTTGGAAGCCGCCAATCCGCGCCATCAGCACGAATATCGCTGCTTCAAGGAATTCCCGCTTCCCGATCACATGAGCCTGGTTACCGGCGTAATCGATACCAAGACCAACTACGTCGAACACTACGAAGTTGTCGCTGACCGCCTCGAGCGCGCCGCCAATGCGATCGGTGATCCGCGCCGCGTGATGGCGGGGACCGACTGCGGCTTTGAGACTTCGGCCGGGCTCGGCGAAGTCGCCGAGGAAATCGTGTGGGAAAAGTTGCGCGCGATGCGCGCGGGGGCCGATCTAGCCTCGCACCGCCTGTTTCACTGAAGCGCGTGCTAGCCGCCCCCGGCTTCTCAGCTATGCCACGGCTCGACCAGGATTTTCGCGTGCGTCTCCGGTGACGCGAGGTCCTCGAACGCCTTCGCCACTCCCTCCACGCCAACCTTGCCCGTGATCATCGGGTCGCCGTTGAGTCGTCCCTCGGCCAGATGGCTCAGCGTCGTCGCGAACTCTTCGGGCGAATAGCCGAGCACGAATTGGATGTTGAGCTCTTTGCCGATTCCTGTGAGCGGCTCGATCTGGTCGCGCTCCATGCACACTCCCACCACCACGATCCGCGCATTGCCCGGCGCCGCCAGCATGATCGAATCGATCATGCCCGGCACTCCCACGCATTCAAAGATCACCGCGGGCCTGAGCGCCGGTCCCGGTATCCACGGCGGTATCATCGGCGCCTTCGCGGGATCGCTGTAGGCAGCCATCTGCCGCCAGCTCTCGTACGGTGACTTCTCTTTTGGATCGACGACCAAGTCTGCGCCCATCTGCCGCGCCAGTTCGCGCCGTAGCGGCGAAAAATCTGCCGCCACGATCGGATGCACGCCGCCGAGTTTGAGCGCCGCGATCACCGCCAGGCCCACCGGCCCGCATCCGATCACCAGCGGCGCGTCATCTCTGTCCAGCCGCGCTTTCTGCACTGCGTGATAGCCCACCGCCATCGGTTCCGTCAGCGCCGCGCGCTCCGTGGAAAGCCCGTTGGGCACCTCGAGCAGCAGAAACTCCGTCAGCCGCATCAGTTCGCCGTAGCCGCCCGGATTTTCGTCCGAGTAGCCAACCGCCTCGACGCCGTCAGCCTTGATCAGCACCGGCATCGCACACACGCGCGTCCCCGGCTTCAATCGCTTTTGCGTCTGCGGCCCGTAATCGACCACCTCCGCGCAGAACTCGTGACCCATCACGATGTCGCGAGTGAGATCCATCACGAACGGCGCTCCGGATTTTCGCGACGCCTCGACGAGCTTCTCGGCATGCTTGAGCGCGTGCAGATCGGACCCGCATATTCCGCACGCGAGCGTTTTAACCAGCACCTCACCCGCTCCGGGAACCGGTGTGGGAATGTTATCGACGACGAGCCTTTTGCCTCGCATTACGGCAGCGCGCATTATTCTTTTCCTTCATCCTTTCTCGATCGAAATGATTTCAGTGCGGTTCCGCGCGGCCGCTTGAACGATCGCTCCAGGCGCGGCTACAACTACTCTAGCAGGGTTGCTCTATCGCTCGTAAAGTCCCCGCTCCCGCGATTTCTCTTTCCGTTATTCGACTCGCGTGGCAGGTGGACGTGCGCAGCCTCGTCGCGTACACAATAGCGAAGGCTCGCGACGTTTCAGGCGGCGGAGCGGCAGCGCTGATGCCAGCAAAAATCAAACGCGGGGGCGCATTGTCAATTGCTGCGTGTGCAATTGCGCTCGCGGGATGCTGGCCGTTCCATTCCAATCAGGAAACGCAGCAGCAAAAATTTATCGAAGCGCTGAATCGCGGCAACGCCGCACAGGCCAGCCAGATCTGGCTCAACATGGATGCCAACAGCCGCGCCGACTTTGCGCACAATCAGGGAATGCGGCCGAGCTTGTCGCCCGATGAAGCGCAGAAGCAGGTGATGCAACACTACCAGGACAAAATGGGCGCCGACGCCAGCGCGGAATCGATCGAACAGGCCAACCCCCGACGTCCATCCCGGCGGGCTGGAGAGTCTTCCCGAGTATGTCGGCCCGTCAGGCGCGCCGCCGCAGTCCGTGACGGCGCCGGCACCGAACGCGCCGTCCAACTGAGGCTTGCAACGATGGAGTTTTCGCTCACAGCCGAGCAGAAGCTGCTGCAGGAAACGCTGCGTGACTTTGCACGGCGCGAACTGCTTCCCAATTATGCGTCGCGCGACGCGGACAAAGATCTGCCGCCGGCGCTGGTGAGGAAACTCGGCGAGATGGGAGTGCTTGCGCCGATGGTCGGTGCGCAATTCGGCGGTTCCAACCTCGATTATGTGTCGCTTGGAATCGCGCACGAGGAAATCGCGCGCGGCGATTTCAACGCCGCGTACGTGCTGCTGCTTGCGGCGCTCGTCGCCGCAATAGTCTCCCGCAGCGGCGACGCGCGTCAGCAGGCCGCGTTTCTTCCTCCGATTTGCCGAGGCGAAATCATCGCGGCGCTGGCGGTGACCGAACCCGGCGGCGGCTCCGACGCCGCCCATGTCATGATGCAAGCGCGTCGCGACGGCGACAACTACGTCCTGAGCGGCGAGAAAACTTCCATCTCATTCTCATCATCGGCCGGCGCTGCCCTGGTCCTCGCCCGAACCGGCACGGCGGATCAGTCCGCTCGAGGCGTGAGCGCATTTTTCGTTGACCTCGACTCACCGGGCGTATCGCGCACGCGCTTTCGCGATTTGGGCTCGCGCGCAATCGGCCGCGGCCAGCTCTTTTTCGACGGCGTCCGCGTGCCCGCTGCCGCTCGCATCGGCGCGGAAGGCGCGGGTTTCGCCGAGGTGATGCAGGGATTCGATTTCAGCCGCTCGTTGATCGGCCTGATGTGCGTCGGCGCGGCCGGGCAGAGCGTTGACGAGACTTGCGCCTACGTCGCCGAGCGCCAGGCGTTCGGCGCCCCGCTTGCACGGTTCGAAGGGGTATCGTTTCCGCTCGCAGAGGCGGCGGTTCGGCTGCGCGCCGCGCGTCTGCTCTGCTACGAAGCGCTATGGCTCAAGGATCGCGGAGAGCCGCACGGATGGCTCGCGGCCGGCGCCAAGTGGCTTGCGCCCGAGTTGGCCGCCGAGGTTTTGCATCAATGCATTCTGCTCCATGGGCATCTCGGTTACAGCCTCGACCTGCCGCATCAGCAGCGATTGCGCGACGTGATCGGACTCGAGATCGGCGACGGCACCGCGCAGATCATGAAGACGCTGGTCGCGCGCGAGATTATCGGCAAGACGGCTCGCCCGTACTAGATGGCGGCGGTAGCGCCGTTGTTGTTGTAGTAGTATCCCGACTCGCGATGGTTCGCTCAGGCAGAATTCCCCGCGTCGTCATCGCCGCGACCGCCAGCGGCGCCGGCAAGACGACCGTGACGGTCGCACTGATCGGTGCGATGCGCGCGCGCGGCCTCAAAGTCGCGGCGTTCAAGTGCGGCCCCGACTATCTCGATCCCACCTATCACGAACGCGCCGCCGGCATTCGCTCGCACAACCTCGACGGCTGGATGATGGGTCGCGATGCGGTGATCGCGACTTTTGCGCGCGCGGCCGCCGGCGCCGACATCGCGGTGATCGAAGGGATGATGGGTCTGTTCGATTCCGCGACGCCGACCGGCGATGAGGGCTCGAGCGCCCAGATTGCGAAGTGGCTCGGGGCGCCGGTTATCCTCGTCACCGACGCCTCGGGCATCGCGCGCACGATCGCCGCAGTGGCCGCGGGTTTCGCGCGCTTCGATCCCGCCGTCCGCGTGGCCGGCATGATCTGCAACCGCGTCGGTTCGCGCGCGCATCTCGATCTATTGCGCGCCGCACGGCCCGAGGTTCCCGTTGTCGGCGGATTTCCGGCCAGTTCCGATCTCGCTTTTCCCGAGCGCCATCTCGGCCTCGTGATGGCCGATGAATCGACCGTGCCGCAACAGTTGATCGACGGATGGAGCCGGCTTGCAGCCGATTGGCTGGACCTCGACGCGATTGTCGAGATTGCGCGTTCGGCGCCCGCACTCGAAGCCGGCCGCGGGTCCAGCGCGAGTAAAATCGATTCGGCTGCGCCCCCGCAATGCCGCATCGGGATCGCATACGACGCCGCGTTTCATTTCTACTATGAAGACAACTTGAATCGGCTGCGCGCGCTCGGCGCCGAGCTCGTTAACTTTTCGCCAATGGACGATTGCGAGTTGCCCGAAAGCGACGGACTCTACTTCGGTGGCGGATATCCCGAGGTGTTTGCGCGCGAACTGTCTTCGAACGGCTCGATGCTCGCGGCGATCGGCGACTTCGCGGCTCGCGGCGGCGTGATTTACGCTGAATGCGGCGGCCTGATGTATCTGACGGACGCCATCCGCACGCTTGACGGCGCGCGGTGGCCGATGGCCGCGATCGTTCCCGGCGTCGCGGTGATGTCCGACAGGCTCCAAGCGATCGGCTACGTCGAGGTCGAGACCAGCGCCGACTCGATTCTCGGTCCCGCGCAGACGCGATTTCGAGGCCATCAGTTTCGCTACTCGACGCTCGAGGGCGCCGGGAGCGGGGATCGCTTCGATGCCATCTACGACGTGGCGCCGCGATGGGGCGGCGCGCCGTTCGCCGAAGGCTACCGCATCGGAAATGTTCTCGCTTCATACGTTCACGCGCACTGGGCATCGAATCCCGCGGTTGCGGAAGCTCTCATCCGTTCGTGCATCCGCTCGCGCGTCTCAAGACAACCGGCTGCGTAGCGTCTAGAATTGCCGCCATGAGCATCGACCGCACAGAGCAAAATCGAGGCAGGGACAGGTCGAAGATTCCCGGCGATTTTCCCGCCGCACCGCTGACGCTCGAAGGTTACAGCGTTCTCCATCAGATGTTCCGCGTGCGGCGCCGCGAATTGCGGATGCTCGACGCCGCCAAACGCAGCGCCGCTCTCAAGGACGCGTCGAAGCTGTTCGGCGAGATGGCGCGGCGCGAAGACGGTGAAACCGCGCTCTTCTCCGCGCTCGGCCACAAGGGCGATCTGATGATCGTCCACTTCCGCCGCAGCTTCGAGGAACTCGGCCAGGCCGAACTCGCCGTCGCCGGGCTGGCGCTCAGCGACTACCTGGAACCGGCTACGTCGTACCTGTCGGTGATCGAAATCGGCCTCTACGAAGCGACGGTCGCGCTCTATCGCCGGCTCGTCGAGAATGGGGTCGGACCGCGCTCGCCGCAATGGAAGTCTGAAATCGATTCCGAGATTGCGCGCCAGCGGGAGAAAATATCGCCGCGCTTGTTTCCGAAAATTCCCGCGCGGCCCTACTTGTGCTTCTATCCGATGGACAAGAAGCGCGAAGGCGCCGACAACTGGTATCGCCTGCCGATCGAAGATCGCCAGCGTCTCATGCACGAACACGGCATGGTCGGGCGGCGTTTCGCCGGCGAAGTGACGCAGATCATCTCGGGCTCGATCGGATTCGACGATTGGGAATGGGGCGTCGATCTTTTCGCCGACGATCCGCTCGTGTTCAAGAAACTCGTTTACGAGATGCGCTTCGACGAGGCCAGCGCGTCGTACGCGAAGTTCGGCCCCTTTTACGTCTGCATCCGGCTCGAGGCGGCCGAACTCGGCAAACTGTTTTCGATCTGATCGATCAACGCATTTCAACTCACACCAGGAGACAACGATGATCACGCAAGGCGACGAATATCCGATTCATCAGACGCCGGAGCCGGTCCAGCAGGTCTTCACCAGCGACCGCAACTTTTACGATCGATTTTTTTTCAACGGCTGCTTTCGCGAGGGCGAGCCGTACTTCGCCGTCGCGATGGGAATTTATCCGAACCTCGGAATCATCGATTCCGCATTCGGCGTAACCGTCGGCGGCGTGCAGCATAGCGTGCGCGCGTCGCGAGTGCTCGGCGCCGAGCGGATGGACACGCGCGTCGGCCCGATTTCAATCGAGGTCGTACGCCCGATGCGCTCGATGCGCGTTCGCGTCGATCATGAAGCCGTAAAGGCCGACCTGATGTTCGAAGCGCGCGCCACTGCAATCGAGGAGCCTCGCTTCACCCGCCGCGCCGGTCCGCGGATCGTGATGGACATGACCCGGTTCACGCAGCACGGCGGTTACAGCGGCAGCCTGACGGTCGGCGGCAAGACCTACGAGGCAAAACCGTCGCGAGTGTGGGGTGCGCGCGATCGCTCCTGGGGCGTGCGCGGAATCGGCCCGCAGGATCCGGCCGGCGTGCCCTCGGCCGAGATGGGCCAGTACTACTGGCTGTGGTCGCCGGGCAATTTCGAGGATGCCTGCACGCTTTGGGACGTCAATGAAAACGCCGACGGCTCGCGATGGCACGAGCACGGCGCCGTCACCCGCGCACAGGTCGGCGCTCCCCTCGATCTCTCAACCGGCGGCCTCGACTTCAAAGTCAACTATGCTTCCGGAACGCGCCACGCCAAAAGCGCCGAAATAATTTTGCGCACCCCGCAAGCCGGAGAAAGCCGCATCGATTTGAAGATCCTGTACAACTTCTACATGAATGGCATCGGCTACTTTCATCCGAAGTGGGGCCATGGGATGTACGTCGGCCCCGACGTCTCGACCTACGACTCGCTCAAAGTCGCCGACGTCGACCAGCGCGATTTCTTTAATCAGCACATCGAGGCGGTATGCCAGGCGAAAATGGGTTCGCGCGAGGGGATGGCGGTTCTCGAGATGTTAATCCTCGGTCCGCACGCTCCGAGCGGCTTCAAGGAATTCCTCGACATGCATCCGTAGCGGATTGATCTTTTTGTCGGGATGGTTCGCGGCCACCCGCGCGTTGCGCTCTGCTCGCAAACTACTTGCCGTTGGGGATGTCGACGAACACCGCCGCGGCGACCACCGACGACCACAGCCCGTCGCGATCGCCTATCGCCGACTGCGTGACGTTGCGCGTCGTTACGATTTTGTCCGACATCCGCCAGATATCCTTGCGCTCGTCGTAGCTCAGATTCGGATCGAAATCGACGCCAAGAATGGTCGCCAGCATCATCGCCGCCAGATCCTCCGCGTAATCGCCCGCCTTCTGATCCGTCTCGCCCGTGCTGTGATGCTCGGACAGGTATCCGTACTGCGCCGGATTGCTGGGAAGCGCGACGCCCACCGACGACGCTATGAGCCGATGCGGTTCGTTGGTCGCGTTATCGCTCATCACGGCAAAAACGATCTGCCCCGGCGTCAGGTACTTCAAGCCTTCCTGCTGGCTGAGCAGTTTGCAGTTGGGCGGGAAAATCGATTTGACGCGCACGAGGTTGAACTCGGCGATTCCCGCGGAACGCAGCGCCAGCTCGAAAGAAGTCAGCTTCTCGCGATGCCGGCCCACACCCTTGGTCAAAAATGCCCCTTTCGGGATCGGCCCCATTTATTTCCTCTCCGATCGATCGCGCGGGTCGCCGCGGTTAGTTGTCACAATTCCAGTTGGTTTGCGACGCTCGCGAAATCCGCCACGCGCCGCCCCTTTCCGATTCCGGTTTCTCTTATATGAATCCGACCGCCGAACGCCATGCTACACCGTATTCACCGGTATGTACTCGCCGAACACCTTGCGCATCGCGTCCGATATTTCTCCCAGCGTGCACCATCCGCGCACTGCATCGATTATCGGCGGCATCAGATTTTGCCCGTCGCCGGCCGCCGCCTCGACCCGCGCGAGCGCCTTCATCGCCGTCTGGGAGTTTCGCTGCGCCCGCACGCGCGCAACGCCTGCCTTCTGTTTCTCCTCGAGCTCCGGCTTGACCCGCAGAATTTCCCCCGGCGGTTCGCCGCCCCCGGTGAACTGGTTGACCCCTACGATAATTCGCTGCCTGGTTTCAATCTCGCGCTGGTAAATAAATGCGGCGTTCTGAATTTCGCGCTGCATGTAGCCGCGCTCGATTGCGGCGACTGCGCCGCCAAAGTCGTCGATCTTCGACAGGTACTCGACCGCCTTTTCTTCCAGCTCGGTCGTCAGCCGTTCGACGTAGTACGAACCGCCGAGCGGATCGATCGTGTCCGCGACGTCCGACTCGTGCGCGATAAGCTGCTGCGTGCGCAGCGCGAGCAGCACCGAGGATTCCGTCGGCAGCGCCAGCGCCTCATCTTTGGAGTTGGTGTGCAGCGATTGCGCTCCGCCCAGCACCGCCGCCAGCGCCTGCATCGTCACGCGCACGACGTTGTTGTCCACCTGCTGCGCGGTCAGGGTTGAGCCCGCGGTTTGCGCATGAAACCGCAGCATCATCGAGCGTTCATCCTTCGCTCCGAAGCGCTCCTTCATTATTTTCGCCCACAGCCGCCGCGCCGCCCGAAACTTCGCGACTTCCTCGAAGAAGTTGTTGTGCACGTTGAAGAAGAACGACAGCCGGCTCGCAAACGCGTCGATTTGCAACCCCGCTTTCAGCGCGGCATCCACGTATGCGATCCCGTCGGCGAGCGTGAACGCGAGTTCCTGCGCCGCGGTCGAGCCGGCCTCGCGGATGTGGTAGCCGGAGATCGATATCGTGTTCCAGTTCGGAACTTCCTTCGTCGCAAAACTGAAAATGTCGGTGATGATCCGCATCGAGCCGCGCGGCGGATAGATGTACGTCCCGCGCGCGACGTATTCCTTCAGGACGTCGTTCTGGATGGTGCCGTTGACCTTGTCCCAGCCGACGCCCCGGCGCTCCGCCGCGACCAGGTACAACGCAAGCAGGATCGACGCGGTCGCGTTGATCGTCATCGAGGTCGAAATCTTGTCGAGCGGCAGCCCGGCGAGCAGCGTCTCCATGTCGGCCAGCGAGCATATCGGCACGCCGACGCGTCCGACTTCGCCCTCGGCCAGCGGATGATCCGAGTCGCGGCCCATCTGCGTGGGCAGGTCGAACGCGACCGACAGCCCCGTCTGACCCTGCTCGAACAGGTAGCGGTAGCGGCGGTTCGATTCCTCCGCGCTGCCGAAGCCCGCGTACTGGCGCATCGTCCACAGCCGTCCGCGATACATCGTCGGCTGCACGCCGCGCGTAAACGGATACTCGCCCGGAAAGCCCAGCTCGTTGACAAAATCGAAGTCGTTCAGGTCTTCGGGATCGTACGCCCGCTTGATTTCGATTCCCGAGCTGGTGACGAAATTCGGCTTGCGCTCGGCGCCGCGCTTCAGAGCAGGGTTGAGTTTGCGCTGCTCCCATTCCTTGCGGGCGTCCGCGATTTTGCGATCGTCTTCAGCCATCGTAACCTGCCTCTAGCGGTCGGATCCGGCCGCCGCTGCTACTCGATGACAATCATCAGTTGGCCCTTCTCGACCGCCTGGCCCGCGACCACCTTCACTTCCACGACTATCGCCGGCCTTGGGCGCTTTGACTTCGTTTTCCATCTTCATCGCTTCGACCACGATAATTCCCTGTTCCGCTTTGACTGCGTCTCCCGGCGCGACCAGCACGTTGACGATCCGGCCCGGCATCGCGGATTTTATTTCCACGCGGCCGCTGAGCTCGCGCCGTCTGCCCGCGGCGCGCGCCGTCGCGCCGCGCCGGGATCGGCGACTGTGAGCCGCGTCGATCGGCTGCGCGACGCAACTACGGTTTCCTCGCCGTCGCGCGCCACGTCAAAATCGAACGAGCGATTGTCGACAATCACGGAAAAGGACGCCGGCCCGACTCTGCGCAAATCGGCCTCGAAACGATTCTCGCCGAAACGAATCGCGAACGAGTCGGCGGCGAGTTCTTCAATCTCGATTTCGTGTTCCTGACCGTCGACAGTCGCGAGGTATCGCATCGATAACAGTCCCGGCTATCTCCGCAGCGCGTCAAGCCGGCCGATCGTCCGCCATGCGGACGCATTGCGGCGCGGCCGCCGGCCGCGCGCCGGCGCCGTTGCTGTAATTGGTGTGTTTACTGCGCTGCGATCGCCGCGAGAAAAATCGCCGCCAGTTCCGCACCGCGCGGCGCGGCGCCGTTTTCATTCGGATGGTACTCGCGGTCGATAAAATAGGTATCGAACTCGCCTTTCAAAAACCCGGGATGGGTCATAAGCCAGCGATGGAATTCGACGTTGGTGCGCAGGTCGCCGGAAATTACCAATTCGCCGAGCGCGCGCCGCATCCGGTCGATCGCATGCTCGCGACTGGCGCCCCACACCGCCAGCTTGGAGATCATCGGGTCGTAAAAGACCGGCACTTCGGCGCCCGGCATAAACCCCCGCGTCGTTGCGCACGCCCGGACCGTCGGGAAATCTGAGCGTCTCGATCCTTCCCGGCGCCGGGGCGAAGCCGGCCGCCGGATCTTCCGCGTAGATTCGGCACTCGATCGCCCATCCGCGCTGCGTGAGATCCGCTTGCTTGAACGGCAGCTTCGCGCCCGCGGCGATTTCGATTTGCGCGCGCACCAGGTCCACGCCCGTCACCAGCTCGGTCACCGGATGCTCGACCTGGATGCGCGTGTTCATCTCGAGGAAATAAAAGTTGCGCTCCGCGTCCACCAGGAACTCGATCGTCCCGGCGCTGACGTAGTTCACCGCCTTGGCCGCGCGCACCGCGACCTCGCCCATCTCGGCGCGCATCTTCGCCGTGACGAACGGCGACGGCGATTCCTCGACGACCTTCTGATGGCGGCGCTGAATCGAGCATTCGCGCTCGAAGACATGGACAATGTTGCCGTGCGCGTCGGCGAGCACCTGCACTTCGATATGGCGCGGCTGCTTCAGGAATTTCTCGACGTAAAAGCGCCCGTCGCCGAACGACGACCTGGCCTCGCTGGCGACGGTGCGCACCACTGACGCGAGGTCTTTGCCGTTCTCGACGAAGCGCAGACCCTTGCCGCCGCCGCCCGCGGCCGCCTTCACCATGATTGGAAACCCGATCTTTTTCGCGATCGCGGCTACTTCCGCTTCGGTCTCCAACGTCCCCGGCGAGCCCGGCACGACAGGCACTCCCGCCGCCGACATCAGTTTGCGCGCCTCGACCTTGTCGCCCATCCGCTCGATCGCGTCGGGCGGCGGCCCGATCCAGGCCAGCCCCGCGCTCTGCACCGAGCGCGCAAACGCGGCGCGTTCGGAGAAAAAGCCGTAACCCGGATGAACCGCGTCGGCCTTGGAAGATTTCGCGGCTTCAAGAATTTTCGCGGTGTTAAGATAGCTCTCGGCCGCGGGCGCCGGACCGACCGGATAGGCATGATCGGCTTCGCGCACGTGCAGTGCGGCGCGATCGGCGTCCGAGTAAACGGCGATCGATTCGATTCCCAACTCGCGGCATGCGCGGATGATCCGCACCGCGATCTCTCCGCGGTTGGCGATTAGAATCCGCTTGAACATCAATCTTCCCCGGCACCCGGCCATCTTTCAGGCCGAACTCACGCTCTCCAAATTGTATACTGAATCCGGCCGACGCGAGCTAACCGCGGCAGGGGTGACCCCTGCACCCAGGGTTAAGGCCGCGCTCCGTTGTCGCGCGCGGCCCCTGCCAACGGCTTAATACTGCGCTGCCGTCGCCACGGGCTGCGGCCCCTGCACCCGCAGTGAGAAGACGCGAAAATCTGCGCAGCGCATCTTTTCGCGACTACGCAACAGAAGAGGGCGAGCGGGTTAGGCGCTGCTCTCTCAAAGTGGGATATTGCCGTGCTTGCGCGGCGGATTCTTGTCGCGCTTGTTCGCCAGCGCCTTCAGCGCGCCGATCAGCCTGGGACGCGTGTCGCGCGGCATGATCACTTCATCGACATAGCCAAGCTCGGCCGCCTTGAACGGATTGGCAAAAGTTTTGCGATAGTCCTCGGCCAGCCGCGCGCGCTCGGCGACTGCATCTTTGGCCTTGGCGAGCTCGTTGCGAAAAACAATGTTGATTGCCTGCTCGGGTCCCATCACCGCGATCTCGGCGCTCGGATAGGCAAAGTTGAAATCGCCGCGAATATGCTTCGACGACATGACGTCGTACGCACCGCCGTAAGCCTTGCGCGTTATCACCGTCACCTTGGGCACGGTGGCCTCGCAGAACGCGTAGAGCAGTTTCGCGCCATGCCGGATGATTCCGGCGAACTCCTGCGACGCTACCGGGCAGAAAGCCCGGCACGTCCACGAAGGTGACGATTGGAATGTTGAACGCGTCGCAGAAGCGCACAAATCGCGCCGCCTTCACCGACGAGTCGATATCGAGGCATCCCGCCAGAAAGGCCGGCTGATTCGCGACCACGCCGACCGAGTAGCCGCCGAGCCGCGCGAACCCGATCAGCATGTTGTGCGCGTAGTCCTTCTGCACCTCCAGGAACCGGCCGTCATCGACCACGCGCCGGATGATCTCGCCCATGTCGTAAGCCTTGTTGGGATTTTCCGGGACGATCGAATCGAGCGCGGCATCGCAGCGGGCGGGGTCGTCGCCGCCGGCGACGAATGGCGGGTCGTCGACATTGTTCGACGGCATATATGAAAGCAGTTCGCGGATCATCGCGAGCGCGCCCGCGTCGTCGTCGGCCTCGAGATGGCACACGCCCGACTTCTGGCTATGCGTATCCGCGCCGCCAAGCTCCTGCATCGTGACCTCTTCGTGCGTGGTCGCGCGGATCACGTCGGGCCCGGTGATGAACATGTACGAGGTATCGCGCACCATCACGATGAAGTCGGTCATCGCCGGCGAATAGACCGCGCCGCCGGCGCACGGTCCCATGATCGCGGAAATTTGCGGGATCACTCCCGACGACAGTACGTTGCGCAGAAAAATATCCGCGTAGCCCGCCAGCGACACGACGCCCTCCTGGATTCGCGCGCCGCTGCCGTCGTTGAGCCCGATCACCGGGCATCCGGTCTTCATCGCGAGGTCCATCACCTTGCAGACCTTCTCCGCGAAGGCGCCCGACAGGCTGCCGCCGAAGACCGTGAAATCGTGGCTGAAGATGCACACCTGGCGCCCGTCGATCGTGCCGTAGCCGGTCACGACCCCATCGCCGGGGATTTTTTTCCCGGCCATGTCGAAGTCGGTGATTCGATGGGTCTTGAACTTGTCGATCTCGACGAACGATCCGCGGTCGAGGAGAAACTCGACGCGCTCGCGCGCGGTCATGCGGCCCTGTGCGCGCTGCTTCTTGAGCCGATCCTGGCCGCCGGCCGCCTCCGCCTCGCGCGTGAGTTGCTGAAGTCGTTCGAGATTTTCTTTAAGGCCCATTTTTCACGACCGCGATAACGCGAGATAGACGCCAAACAAAAAGGCGCCTGTCACGCGCCACCGGCAAGCATAGATACCGCATGTTCGCGGCCGGTTAAAGCGCCCGATTATTCCGATGCGTGGGGTGAAAACCCGGAGAAATCGAATCGGTCGCCGGGCTTGATTGCGTTTTTCGCGCAGAAACCGCCGTTCACTTCGAGCACATACTCCGAGTCGGCTTGGACGCCGACCGGCTTGTCGGAATACGGCTCCGCGTTCGCGACGATTCCCGTCACCCGGCCCGCCGCGTCCGCGAAAATCATGTCGAGCGAAATCAGCGTATTGTGCATCCAGAAATTCCGGCGCGCCGCATCCGGGAAAACAAAGATCATTCCCGCATTCCCGTCGAGATGCTTGCGATACATCAGGCCGAGCTCGCGCTGCGCCGCCGTGTTCGCCACTTCGACCGCAACGGTGGCGCGCGGCTTGCCGTCAGCGCCGACTATCGTGATGCATGGACCGCGCGCGCATCCGAGCAACGCGAGCAGGATGACCACGGGCGCAAGCGGGCCGAATCGGATGCGCAAGCGACGATGCAACGTTGCTAGCATGCTCGGCACAAATCTAGCGCGCCGATCAGCGGCGGGAATTCAATCGATTGCCATCGGCAATGACTCGAGACCGCGCAAAAAGTACGATCCCTTGTAAACCGGTTCCATCGCGGGATCTTTCAGCCGCAGCCGCGGGAAGCGCTCGAGCATCGCGCCGATTGCGATCGCCCCCTCCATCCGCGCCAGCGGCGCGCCGATGCAGAAGTGAATCCCTTCGCCGAACGCGACGTGGTCGCGAGGCTCGCGGGTGATGTCGAAACGATCGGGATCTTCGAACTGTGCCGGATCGCGATTTGCCGCGGCAAGGATTATGAAGCATCCCTGATTGGCCGGCAGATTGGTCCCGCCCAGATTTATCTCTTCTTTCGTGAAGCGAACGGTGGACTGCACCGGTCCGTCGTAGCGCAGGATCTCCTCGATCGCCCTGGCCATCAGCTCCGGCCTTTGCCTCAGTAGATTCATCTGCGCGGGATTGCGCCCGAGCGCGAGCATCCCGTTGCCGATCAGATTGGTCGTGGTCTCGTTGCCCGCCAGCAGCAGAAGCAGCACGAACGCCAGCAATTCGTCCGCGTTCATCGCTTCGGCGTCGTCGTGCGCGGCGACCAGCGCGCTTATCAGGTCGGCGCCGGGATGCTTGCGCCGCCGCGCAATCTCCTCGGCGAAATAGCCGCGCAGCGCCTTGATCGCGGCATGAAATTCCTGCGGCAGCGGAGTCCCGGGCAGAGTGTTGTCGCCCGAGACCACCGTGTCGGACCAGTGCTTGAACTGTTCGTAATGGTCCGGCGGCACGCCGAGCATCTCCGCGATAACCATCACCGGCAGCGCGTTGGCAAACCCGCTCATCACTTCGAGCTCGCCCTTGCGCTGGGCAGGGTCGATGAGATTTTTCGCGATCTCGCGGATTCGCGGCTCGAGTTCGCGGATTCGCCGCGGCGTGAAATCACGCGAGACCAGGCGGCGCAGCCGGGTATGCGTCGGCGGATCGGAAAACAGCATCGTGCGTGCGCCGGCAAACGGTCCCTCGTTGGGAGGCTCGAAGGGACCGCGCGGCCGCTCGCTGGAGAAATGGCGATGGTCGCGCAGCACCGCCATCACGTCGGCGTAGCGAGCGACCATCGCGGTCGGCCCGAACAAATCGACAATACGCGGCGGACCGGCGAGCAACGGCTGGTAATGCGGATAGGGATTGGCGCGGAAGTTCTCGTCCCACGGATTGAAGTAGAAATCATCCGGCGCCCCGGGCGCGATTGCTTCGCTCATCGTGAGATTACCTCGCGCTTCTCGATTCGATGCAATGAATCCAACATACTCAGCGGCCCTTGAAATTGGGCCGGCGCTTTTCCAGAAATGCGCGCACGCCCTCGCGATAATCCTCGCTGTCGAAGCATCGCGCGACCATCGTCGAAACCGCCTTCACGTCGCGCTCGTCGCGATCTTTGAGGCTCTCGCCAATCGCCAGCTTGGCGGCAGCCATCGTCAGCGGCGCGTTGCCCGCCATCTTGAGCACATAGTCGCGCACGTTTTCCTCGAGCTTTTCGGGATCGACCACGCGGTTGACGAGCCCCATCTGCAGAGCCTCTTCCGCGTCGAACAACCGCGCCGACAGCAGGATATCGCGCGCGTTGGCGGGGCCCACCGTATGCGCGAGCATGTTGACGCCTTCCAGCGGATACGCCAGTCCAAGCTGCGCGGCTGGAACCCCGAAGCGCGTCCCGCGTGCCGCTATCCGGATGTCGCATGCGAGCGCGACCTGCACGCCGCCCCCGATGCATACCCCGGAAATCATCGCGACGATCGGCTTGCGGCATTCGACCAGCGCCGCGACTGCACTGTTGGGCGCGTCGCGATACGCACGCGCCTGCGCCGCATCGGCCCGCATCGCCGGGAACTCCGAGATATCCGCGCCCGCGATAAACGCCTGCGGCGTCGCGCCGCGCATGACGATCACGCGAACCGCGTCGTCGCTCGCCAGTTCCGCGACAGCTTCCGCAATCCGCTGCCAGGTCCTAAGATTGAGCGCGTTGCGAACTTGCGGCCGGTTCAGCACCAGCCATCCAATCGGCGCCTCGCGGCGAACTATCAACGGATCGACTGAAGTTTCATCCTGCACGGATATTCGTACCTCTGGCGAGATTTATGACGATAATCGAGCGGGCTTCCAGTCAGGATTTTGTGCACATTTGCGCGCTGGACGAAACCGTCCATGCGGGCGCCTCACGGCGCAGATTTATCGGCGAGGCCTGCGCCCACGGCCGCGTCGCAGTGGCGCGCGTCGACGGAATCGTGCGCGGCTTCGTCATCGCAGACGAAAGTTTCTTCGAGCAATTTTTCGTGCGCTTGCTGCTCGTGCATCCCGATTTCCGCCGCCGCGGACTCGCGAGCGCCCTGATGCGCGCGACCGAGCTCGATTGTCAGGCCGAAAAACTCTTCACTTCGACTAATCAGTCGAACCTGCCGATGCAGCGGCTGTGCGATCGATTGGGCTTCGTCAAATGCGGCTACATCGAGCATCTCGACGAGGGCGACCCGGAACTCATCTATGTAAAGCTTCTCGCACCGGTTCCGGGCTCTGGCTCGTTTTCTTCCTGACTCGGGTGCAGGGGCTGCCCGCTGCCTTGTTCAAATCTCGCCGGCGCGTTACTTACTTGAGTCATGGATATTGGAAAAGTCGGAATCTGGTTCTTCCTCGACGCGATGACCGCGGCGGACACCGCCGAGTTCGCCAGGCAGGTCGAGAAGCTCGGTTACAAGGCGCTCTGGATTCCCGAGGCCGTCGGCCGCGAGCCGTTCGCGCACGCCGCGTATCTGCTCAGCCATACCGATCGCCTCGCCATCGCAACCGGCATCGCGAACATCTGGGCCCGCGACGCGGTTACGATGGCGGCCGCGTCGAAAACCGTCGCCGAACTTTCCGGCGGACGCTTCGTGCTCGGCATCGGCGTCAGCCACAAGCCGCTCGTCACCAACCTGCGCGGCCACAGCTACGACAAGCCCTACAGCTACATGAAAGAGTATCTGCCCAAGATGAAGAACGCGCTCTACCTGGCGCCGGCGCCCAAAGAGCCGGTGCCCGTGGTGCTCGCCGCGCTGCATCCCAAGATGCTCGCGCTGTCGGCGGCCGAGGCCAACGGCACGCACACCTACTTCGTTCCGCCCGAGCACACCGCAAAAGCGCGCGCGCAAATCGGACCGAACGCGATGCTATGCGCGGCGCAGGCCGTCATCCTGGAAACCGACGCCGCCAAAGCCCGCAAAGCGGCGCGCGAGTACATGAAGACCTACGTTCCGCGCCTGCCCAACTACACCAACAACCTGAAAGCGCTCGGATGGGCTGACAAGGAATTCGAAAACGGATGCTCCGATCGGCTGGTCGACGCCATCGTGGCGTGGGGCGCCGAGGACAAGATTCGCGATCGCATCGACGCGCACCTGAAGGCCGGCGCCTCTCACGTCTGCATCCTGCCGATCCGTTCCGACGGCTCGCCGCAGCCCGACGTTCGCGCGGTTCAGGCGTTCGCTCAACGCTGACGAGTGTCGTCGATGCGCCGACTTTTTTCCAAATTGCCGGTCCTGGTCCTCGCGGTCGCTGTCGCCGGATGCGCGTCGCCGATCGAGCAGCAGGCCGAGCAGGCCGAAGCCGCGGCAGCCAAGGCGGATGAAGCCGCCACGCGCGCCGAAGAGTCTGCGACCAAAGCGCTCGACGCCGCAAACAAAGCGACCGAGGCGGCAGATCGCGCGACCAGGGCCGTTGAAGACGCGACCCGGGAAATCAACCGCGTCGCCGATCATCTTGAACAAATGGAACGAGACCGCGAAGCCGCTAATTCACGGGCGTCGGGTCTCGCACGTGACGAAGCCGGCCAGCAAACGCGCGGCATCGGCGTCCGCCTCGGCGTCTGCGTCTTCGAGCGGCGCGCCGGCGGCGCAAGCCTCGGCGTCGCCCGGCGCGTCCGCCGCCGCATCCGCGACCTCCGGCGGTGTCACGTCATCGGCCGTGGCGCCAGCGGCCGTGCCGCCCGCGCCGGGAGTGCCTGCGCCGGGGGCGATAGTGCCGCCGCCGAAGAAATAGCGCCGATCGAACGCAGTGGCTGAGCCAATCAAATCGCAACCAGCCCGCACGCCAACCGAAGCCGACATTCGCGCCGAGAATCTCACTCCGCAAGTCCGCCGCCATACCTGGATCAATATCGCGGGCCCGCTCGCCGCCGTTTTTCTCGGAATTTTCGCGGCTGCGATGTACCTGCGGCCCATCGGTGTCGTTGCGCTGGATTCAGATCTCGCGCCTGGGATGGTCTGGAGTGACGCAGAACGATCTTGCGCTCAAGGACGGCCTCATCACTTACCTGATCACCGGCGGCTATTCGGAGATGGAGCCGGTCGTGATGATTCACGGGCTCGGTCCGAACGCCGCGCTCGTGTGGCGCGGGATCATGCCGCCGGTTGCCGACGCGCACTACAAAGTGATCGCGCCCAACCTGCCCGGCTTCGCCTCATCCGATCACAAACAGGTCAATTATTCGATCGCATACCAGGCTGGGGCGGTCGCGCAGATGATCGACGAGCTGAAGCTTGATCACGTCAACCTGGTCGGCAACGATCTCGGCGCCGACGTCGCGCTCTACTACGCCGTCGAGCATCCCGACAAAGTCGAACGGATGGTCCTGGTGTCGGGCGGCCTGGTGGGTGCGCGCGGCGCCGAAAAGCTTCGCAAGGGGATGCTGCCGACGACGGTCGAGGCGATCCGCGCGCAGGTCGAGGCGAGCTTCTTCGATTTGCCCCCGATGCCCGAATTCATTTACCAGCGCATGATGGTTGAACTCAGCAGCGACCTTCAGGCCGAGACCGACATGATCAATTCCGTGCCCCGCGACGAGGCGCACATCCGCTCCAAACTAGGCCAGGTCTTCAACACGCTCACGATCATAATCTGGGGCGCGAAAAATCCGTTCTTCTCGGCCGCAGAAGGCGAGGCGCTGCACGCCGCGATGCCCGGTTCGGCCACGGTAGTCTTCAAGACCTCCGGCGCCTACCCTCAACTCGAGCATCCCGACGATTTCGCCGAGTCGCTGATCTTCGTAATCAAGCAGGAAGAAGGCGGCCGCTAACTCGCCTCATGAATCGGTTCCCCTTCCCGCATGGAAAGGGTCAAGGGTTAGGTTAGCTCAGAAAGCGTTCCAGAACGAATCACACTGGTGAAAGGCGTTAAAATCTGACTCGACCATCGGCGTCGGCGGGACCAACGATTGGAACTCATCGGTTGACGCACTGTAATTCGGCCACGTCGGCTCATCAGCCGAGTTTGGGTTTCAGTGTCTTCGCGAACTGGGTCCAGTAGCCGATCATCGCGTCGGAGAGCGCCTGCTGGTCGGTCGTAAACGGGAAAACGTCCCCTGTTACAAGCATTAGGTATTGAATCTCAGCACCGTGAAAGGCGCCCAGCGGAAAGGTTACCCCTGCTACAGTACCCGGGGGCGCGTGCTCGTCATTGAACTCGTATGCATAGGTCTTCACGAATTTCGACAACAGCCGATCCGCATTGCGCGCCGGACAGCTGAAGACTCCATCGGTACCCGAGGCAGCCAATGCCAGATCGCCGCCAGGGTAACTGGCATAGGGATAGAGTCCCAATACGTACGATTCCAATTCCGTTGTCCACAGCGCAGCGACCGCAGCCGCGTATTCGGAGTAGGTCAGTATAGGATTCCCCGCTAAGTCGTACTCACCAGCGACGAAGTACCTATATTCATCATGATTGGTGCCCGCAATCACCGGCACCTTATTGAACTTGCCGCTAGTAAACGCCGCCGTTGGCGTCTGAGTAAGCAGTTTCCCATCCACGAAGGGATACAATACGCCTGCCTCTACTCGCAACCAACGCGGCGGCCGGCACTGCTCGCAGGCAGGCAGCCGTCTGGCTGGAGCATCCGACACTTACCGCGACGGAGTCACCTGCCGGAGCAAAGCCGTTGGTTGTTTCCGCAGTCTTTATCGGCATGATAGCAGGAAAGTAGTCCTGGAATTCCGTATACGATCCGCTCTCAGCTATCGCGCCGCGGAAGAGATGTTTCGCGGTCGGGGACGCAAGATTGCAATATATGCTCTGTCCGCCCGCCGACTCGCCAAATATCGTTACTTCTTTCGGGTCGCCGCCAAAGGCCTTGATGTTCTTGCGAACCCACTTGAGCGCGAATTGCTGATCCATCAACCCATAGTTGCCACTTTCATGGTGTTCGGCGTCCAGCCCGGACTGGGCAAGGAATCCCAACACACCCAGACGGTAGTTAATCGTGACCACGATCACTCCCTGGTTCACGAGCGGTGTAGGGTCGTAAAGGTCGCCGCCGCCGGCCGTAAGTCCTCCCCCATGAATCCAAACCATCACGGGCAGTGCGCTTGACTTCTTGCTTGCGGCGGCCGTCTCGTCGCCGGCTTGTTCCATCGCGCTGCCGGGTTCGGAGCCGGCCGGCGTATAAACATTCAGGAACAGGCAGTCCTCGCTGCCGGTCGGTCCAGGCTGCGTGCACTCACTACCGAATTGAGTCGCCTCGAAAGTTCCTCCCGTAAACTTCCCGAAAGCCTTCGGCGGCAGCCAGCGCAAAGACCCCACGGGCGGCTGGGCGTACGGGATGCCGAGAAATTCGTCGACGCCATTAACCGTTGCGCCAAGCACCACTCCGCTTCGAGTAACAGCAAACGGTTCCTGGTATGACGCCGTCTTGGCCGACGCGGTCGCTGCCGGGCCCAGCGTGAATGCGCAAATAGCGGCCAATCCGAGGACAAGTTTGGAAGTAAACCCACAGCGCTCGAGCCGCTTGTTCGCCTGCTCGCTGTTCTTCATCCGTTTTGAATCTCCAATCGACACTCTGACATACGCTGGACGCCCTCCTGCCGCAAGATGGTCTTTTGGCCGCCGCTCTTTCAGCGGAGCCGCAATGTCGATCAGCGTGCCGCAGGGCATGATGGACGGTGATGGTGCATCTCAGCATCCGTCGGGCATGTACCTGGTTCAGGGCAGGCGTGCGCGCACGACGCAGTGGCCATCAGTCGGATCAAGCTTGCCCTTGGTCCATACGCGATCCCAATTTAGCAGGCTCATATCCCGGTTAGAGTAGGGGGTCACTCGGACACATCGGCAGTTGGCATCTTTTAGCGGCACGTTCATCACCATATATTCGGTGACCACGGACTGTTCGAGCGACTGGCCGGCGGTGAGGGGAATGTTTCCTCCTTTGCTTACGAGGTAACTGTCTTTGACTGAGTAGCCCAGGCCGGAAAAGGCCGGCCCGATCCCGTACAGATCATAGAGAACGTTGGCCCCCGTGGTGCTGGTCGTGGGCAGGAAGGGGGTGCCTGTAAATTGAAAGATCGTGGCGCCGGTATCGACAGCATTTTGCAACACCAATGGGACCTGGGTGTTTTCCTGGTCGGAAAAACCCTGAGAAGCACAGTACACCCGTTGATCAACCGGATAGGTTGAGTCGAGGTCAGGCGTGGGGCAGTCGGCGGGCGTGTATCCCATCAAGTCCGTCAGATCCGAAGTTGCCATCGCGAATACATTCGGCCAGCTGGCCACTCTCGGCTGCACCTGGCTGGAGTCCGAGGGTTTGCAGCGCATTGCCACCAGGTCGTAAGTGCCGGAGCCGGGATCATCGCTGCCCACAAAATGCGCGTCGTCTATCGCCGGCAGTGCCGGCTGGTACAGTTTGGTTGCGCTCATGAATGCGCGAGCCTGAACGAGTTTATCCTGGTAGACTTTGTCCGTCCTTCCGATGTTGGTTACCGGGGCGGGTTTGTTGGTGAACAACACTCGCGTGAAATCGCCGTTAATGGCAAAGCCGGAAATGGGATCGGAGACGCGCGTGTTGTCGACCACCGTCGCGGGCGGCGGCGCTGCCTGCGCCTCGGCTGTGGAATTCGGACTGCAGGGTGTTGTACCAAACGCAGCCGCGGCGATAAACGTAGCCAGCAGCGCCGTCGCCCGTCGCCCGCTTCCGGCGTGCCGCTGAGAGATCAGAGACTTACCAGCATCACTCATCTTCCCCTTTGATGCCTTCATCGTTTTCCCCCTTGAGATAAAGGCTACAGCGTGGATGCCTTGAGTCAAGACCGAATAACACCCTAAGTTAACATTACCCCAACAGGAAGTATCGCGATCTGCTACTTCTCGCCGCGGCTTGCGCGGCGCGCGGTCGTCTGCGATAAGCGAGTTTGAGATTTAAGCCCGCGAGGAATTGACGACGATGAAGCTCTACAACATGAATCTCTCCAACTTTGCCACCAAGTCCCGGCTCGCCATCTACGAAAAGGGACTCAACATCGAGATGGTGCCGATTCCCGGCGGCGATCTCCACTCCGCTGAATACGCGAAGGTCAATCCGCTCGGTAAAACCCCGGCGCTCGACGCCGACGGCCTGCTCATCCCCGAGTCCGAGGTCATCAACGAGTACCTCGAGGACAAGTACCCGACTCCGCCGCTGCTTCCCAAGAGCCCCGAGGGCCGCGCCAAAGTGCGAATTCTGACCCGATTCCACGACCTATACCTCGAGCCTCCCCTGCGCGCGCTGTTCGACCAGATGAATCCGAAAACTCGCGACGAAAAGCTCGTCGCCGAGAAGGTGACCGACTTCAAGAGCCGCCTCGACCAGCTCGAAAAGATGCTCGCCGAGGGCGGCTTCGCGTGCGGCGCCGACTTCACGCTCGCCGATTGTGCGCTCGCGCCCACGATGTTCTTCGTGACCAACCTGATGCCCGTCTTCGGTGTCATCCCGCTCGACGGACATCCGAAACTCGCGGCATGGTGGACCCGCGTCCAGTCCCGCCCGTCGGTAAAGAAGGGTCTCGCCGAGATGGCCGAAGCGCTGGCCGCGATGCAGCGCGGCGGCGGCATGCACTAGGGATTGGTCTGGCGATTTTTCATCGGTTAAAAAAAGCGGGAGCATCCGCCGCGATGCTCCCGCTTTCGTCACCCCAACGAGGATGAACTGACCATGCCTTATCTCGATCGCGACGGCGTGCGCATCTACTACGAACAACGCGGCGCCGGGCCCGCCGTTTTGCTCTCGCACGGCTACAGCGCCAGCGCGCGCATGTGGCAGGGTCAGATGGATGCGCTGTCGGATCGCTACCACCTGATCGCCTGGGATATGCGCGGCCACGACCGCTCCGATTCGCCCGACGATCCGGCGCTCTATTCGCACGAAGCCACCATCGCCGATATGGCCGCGGTGCTCGACGCTTGCGGCGCGAATCGCGCCGTTATCGCCGGCTTGTCGCTGGGCGGCTTCATGTCGCTGGCGTTTCATCTGGCCCGTCCGGCGCGCACGACAGCGCTGATGCTGTTCGACACCGGGCCAGGCTACAAGAAAGACGACGGGCGCGAGGGATGGAACCGGCTCGCGGAAAGCATGGCAGTGGCGTACGAGAAAAAAGGACTCGCCGCCGCCGGCGCCAGCGCCGAAGTGAGCGTTGCCCGCCATCGCAGCGCGCAAGGACTTGCGCATGCGGCGCGCGGGATGCTGGCGCAGAAGGACGCCCGCGTGATCGAATCGCTCCCGGCGATCACGGTGCCGACGCTGGTGCTGGTCGGCGAAAACGACAAGCAGTTCCGGCCGTCGGCCGATTACATGTCAGCCAAGATTCCCGGCGCGGAAAAAGTGATCCTCGAGCAAGCGGGTCACGCCGCCAATATCGATCGGCCCGCCGCGTTCAACGCCGCCGTGCGCGCATTCCTCGATCGCGTGACCGCATAGCCGCAATCGTCGAGCGTCGGTTCGCTTCATTGTCGATGACCTTCTGGAGAACCGCGCCGCGAATCGGCATTATGTAGCTTGGTTGCTGATACCGGTCGCATCATCCGGTTGGCGACAAGTCTGCAATCCTGATTGGTAAGGAGGCTGCTCCGAGAATCCTCGAAGGACCGACGCAAGAATGGCTGTTCCTCCACTTTCTGAAGTTAATCGCAACCTGTTCAATAAGCTGGTCGATCATCACATCCGTTTCTCGCTGGCCAAGCGGCGGGCCGAGTTGTCCAAGCATGACTGGTATCGGGCGACGGCGCTGGTGGTTCGCGACATGCTGGTCGAAAGAATGCTGGCGACGCGCTTGCGTTTCGATCGCAACAATTCCAAGAAGCTCTACTATCTGTCGCTCGAATTTCTGATCGGCCGCTCGCTGGAAAATAATCTCTACAACCTCGGCATCATCGACACCTGCCGCGATTTTCTGGCCGAGAACGGAATCGACCTGCAGATCCTGTTCGATGAGGAGCCCGACGCGGCGCTCGGCAACGGCGGCCTGGGCCGGCTGGCTGCATGTTTTCTCGATTCGTTGGCGACGCTCGATCTGCCCGGCTACGCCTACGGCATCAACTACGAGTACGGGCTGTTCCGCCAGGAAATTCGCGGCGGTTACCAGCTCGAGCGACCCGACGCATGGCAGCGCGAAACCTCGCCGTGGCTGGTGGCGCGCCCGGAGCAGTCATGCCGGATTCCGGTTTACGGGCGAATCGAGCACCGCATCGATCGCAACGGCGAATACAATCCGGCCTGGGTGGATCAGCGCGAGTTGGTCGGGGTGCCGTCCGATCTGCCGATCGCGGGATTCGGCGGGCGCACGGTGAACTTTGTCCGCCTGTATTCAGCCGGCGCGTCAGATGAATTCGACATGCAGATCTTCAACGCCGGCGATTACATGAAAGCCGTCGAGCAGAAGATGCTTTCCGAGACCATCTCGAAGGTGCTGTACCCGTCCGATGCGGTGGCTGCGGGCCGCGAACTCAGGCTGTTGCAGGAATACTTCTTTGTGGCCTGCGCGGTGCACGACATAGTTCGGGGATTCGTCGCTCGTGGTGAAGACTTCAGTGCTTTCCCATCGCAAGTGGCTATTCAGCTCAATGACACCCATCCCGCATTGACTATTGCGGAGTTGATGCGCGTTTTCATCGACGAGTACGATCTCGAGTGGGCGGTTGCATGGGAGATTACGCGCGCCACCGTCGCATATACTAATCACACTCTTCTGCCTGAAGCGCTGGAACGATGGCCGGTGAGCCTGCTTGAACGAGTCGTGCCGCGTCATCTGCAGATCATTTACGAGATCAATCGGCGCTTTATGGCGGACGCGGAGTCGGTCTGGCGCGACGATCCCGAACGCCTCAAGCGCGTTTCGATCGTCCAGGATGGCTACGAAAAACATGTCCGCATGGCGCATCTGGCGATCGTCGGCAGCCATTCGGTCAACGGCGTGTCAAAGTTGCACACCGAACTCATCAAGACCCGCCTGGTGCCCGAGTTTTATCAACTCTGGCCCGAGCGGTTCAGCAACAAGACCAACGGCGTCACCCAACGGCGATGGTTGTCGATGGCGAATCCGGGTCTTGCAAGCCTGCTTGACGCGACGATCGGTGCGGGATGGGCGACCGACCTCGCGCAGTTGGGCGCGGTCGAGAAATTCGCCGACGACGCCGAGTTTCAGCGCCGCTTCGGGGCAATCAAGCGCGCCAACAAGGAGCGGTTGGCCAGAATTGTGAATCGGCTCGCCGAGGTGGACGTCGATCCTGCCGCGATGTTCGACATACAGGCCAAACGTATCCACGAATACAAACGCCAGCTCCTGATGGCGCTGGGGATCGTGCATCAGTACCTGCGGCTGGTCGATGACGGCGTCGAACCGCCGGTGCCGCGCACCTATCTGCTCGCCGGCAAGGCGGCGCCCGGCTATTGGGCGGCGAAAATGATCATCAAGTTGATCAACAGCCTCGGTCAAGTGATCAACAACGATCCGAAGACGCGCGGATTAATCAAGGTTGCCTTCCTGCCGGACTACCGGGTCTCGCTCGCGGAAAAAATCATCCCCGCCGCCGACGTTTCCGAACAGATTTCCACCGCCGGCCGCGAAGCATCCGGCACCGGCAACATGAAGTTCGCGATGAATGGCGCGCTGACGGTGGGGACTCTCGATGGCGCCAATATCGAGATTCGCGAAGCCGTCGGCGCGGAAAATATATTCATTTTTGGCCTGACCTCCGGCCAGATCGAGGAACTCGCGTCGAACGGCGGATATCGGCCGCGCGCCTACTACGAGGCTGACCCGCGACTCAAGCGTGTGCTCGATGAGTTGGCGTCCGACCGCTTTTCTCCCGGCGAGGAGGGACTGTTCAGGTGGGTTCGCGACGCGCTGGTCAACCGCGATGACTATTTCCTGATGGCCGACTTCGGCGCATATATCGATATCCAGTCGCAGGTATCGACTGAGTATCAACATCCCCAGCTCTGGACGCGAAAGGCGATACTCAATCTCGCGCGGATTGGCGCGTTTTCGAGCGACCGGGCGGTTGCGGAATACGCTCGCGAGATATGGCATCTCGGCCAAGCATGACTTGACCGGCGCCGAATCGAGCCGCGCGCGAAGTAACCCGTCAGGCGTCTGCGATCAGCCTCAGGCTCAGCCTCGCCGCGGCGTCGTTGAGACAATGTAATCACACCGCGCCAGGGCGAAGGACGATCGCCTAAGGATGCTTGCGGACGGGCCGCAGAATCTTTTGCAGCCATTCGCTGCCTAGCGGGCCGGTCATCGACGGCCTTTTGCCATGCGGCGTCGCAGGCTCAGGGGTGGCGCGGTGGCCGCTAATCTGCTCGACGTGAATGCGGTAGAAGAACCCCGCCAGCGGGCGTTCTCTATCGTGCAGTATCGTTTTCGCGTAACCGGGCTCCCACCAGATGGCGTTGCGTTCCAGCAGTTTTTTGCGCGCGAGTTCGCGAGCGCCGCGCCATTGGGGGATATTTGGCAGTTCCTCGTAGCGACCGAAGACGACGACGCTCACCCACTGCTGCGGACTTACCACCTCGTCTGCTTCGACGCAGACTTTGGGGTTGGCGCGCATCCACTCGATCTTTTGTCCGACGGTGGAGAAGCTATATAGGTATTCATTGTCGTAGGCGAAATAGAACGGCACGATGTAGGGCTGCGTCTTGTGGGCGCACGCCAGCCTCCCCAGATGCGCACGGGCCAGCAGGTCCAGACTCTCCTGCCTGCTCAGTTCCTGGATCAGCATGGCTACGACTCTCGGCCTCGGCCGCTATGAGGCGGCATTCATTTGCGCTGCTGGCGAATAGGAATACACATACAATTGGTTGATGACTAGCGATTGTCGTGCCATGGGAGATTGGCAATCTGGCGAAAGTTTCTATCAAAAATCGGGCGCGCACCGCGTTGGAGACTGTCCCCGTCAACGTCGCGACGCTGAAGTGTGTCCGATCGCGCCATCTGCATCCCCTCCCGCAGCCGACTTCGTTGGCAGGCCGATTGCAATATCAGGAGAGTTCGAAAAGACGGTCAGGTTGCATTGAAAGGGGCGATAAAACTTCGAGCCGCGGCCACTGAACCGTTCAGCGGCCTTAGTAGCGGCGAGGCGGCGCGGCGGCTGAAGAAATACGGGCCGAACCGCCTTGTGCGCGCATCGCGCGGCGCTGCAATCCTGGCATTCATCAGGACCGTTGCGGACCCGATGGCGGTAATGCTGGCCGCGGCCGGCGCGGTTTATTACGCGCTGGGCGAGCGGACCGACGCTTACGTCCTGTTCGCAGCGATCGTTCCGGTCCTTGCCGTCGATGTAATCCTTGAGGCGCGATCGCGCACCGCGCTCAAGAAGCTTGCGGGCGTCGTCGCGCCGCGTGCCCGAGTGGTTCGCAATGGTGTCCCGACCGAGATTCCGACTGCGGACCTTGTCCCCGGCGACCTGCTGCAGCTGAAAGAGGGCGACATCGTTCACGCCGATGCGCTTGTGCGTTCGAGTTCCAATCTCGCGCTCGACGAATCGCAGCTCACTGGCGAATCAGAACCCGTTTCGAAGCAGCCATGCGAAATAGCTGGAGCCATCGCCGATGCACCGGAGGCCAGCCGCGTGTATGCGGGTTCGCGCGTGCTCGAAGGCCACGGGCTTGCCGAGGTAACTGCCACCGGGGAGCGCACCCGCTATGGCGATCTGGCGCGACTGGTCGCCGAGGTCGGCCCGCGTCCGACACCGCTTGAGCGCAAGACCGGGCGGATGGTGCGCTGGATGGTCGGCGCCGCGATTTCCGTTTCGGCTCTACTGTTTGTCTTGCGCATGCTCGGCGGCGCGCCGGCGGGCAAAGCGTTTCTGTATGCGGTCAGTCTCGCGATGTCTGCCGTTGGCGAAGAGTTCTTGCTGGTGCTGACGATGTTCCTGAGCATCGGAGCGTATCGCCTGAGCCAGCACGGAGTCCTGGTGCGTCGCTTGGCCAGCGTCGAGACGCTCGGCTCAACTACCGTCATCTGCCTGGACAAGACCGGCACTCTGACGGCCGGCGAGTTCGTGCTTGAGGAGCATCTGCCGCTGGGACCGGAGATGTCGGAGGAGGCGCTGCTCGAGGCGGCCGCGCTCGCATGTGAACCTCAAGCCGCCGACACGATGGAGAGAAAGATTCTTGCCCATTGCACGGAGGACGGGATCAACGTCGATGCGCTTCACGCGCGATGGCGTCTGGTGCACGACTACCCGTTCGACCCGGTCGGCAAACACATGTCGCACGTCTGGAGCAGCCGCGAAGGCGCCGACGCCGGCAGCCCACAGCGAATCGTAGCGAAGGGCGCGCTCGAGGGAATAATCGAGCATTGCGATCTGGCGCAGGCGGATTTCGCTCGCGCCGAGAGCGCCAATGCCGAGATGGCGGGGCGCGGAATGCGCGTGCTCGCCGTAGCCGGCCGCGATGCGCCGCCGGGCGGATTCACCGGGGTGCGCGCGTCGGACGAGCGCGGGTTTCGTCTGTTCGGCCTGCTCGGGTTTCGCGATCCTCTCAGAGCTGCGGTTCCGGACGCGGTGGCGCAATGCCAGCGCGCCGGGGTGGAACTCAAGCTGATTACCGGCGACCATGCGCTCACCGCGCACGCGATCGCCGACGCCGCCGGAATCGCGCACAACGACGACGGCATCGTCACCGGCGCGCAACTCGACAGCGTTGACCAGCCGGCCTTCGAAGCGCTGGTTCGCCGCTGCAGCATCTTCGCGCGCATCCGCCCCGAGCAAAAATATGCGATCGTCGAGGCCCTGAGGCGGGCGGGCGAAGTCGTCGCGATGACGGGCGACGGGATAAACGACGCGCCGGCGCTGCGCCGGGCGGACATTGGCGTGGCGATGGGCCGGCGCGGGACGGAGGTCGCACGCGCCGCGGCGGACATCGTGCTGCTCGAGGACGATTTCTCCGCGATGGTCGCAACGATTCGCGAAGGCCGCATTCTGCTCGACAACATTCAGCGCGCATTCCTTTATCTGGTCGGCTTCAAGGTAATGTTGGTGTCGCTCACGCTGTTGGCCCCGCTCTTCGGCCTTCCGCTGCTGCTATTGCCGGTGAATTTGGTGTGGCTCGAGATGATCGTGCATCCGGTCTCCGCGCTCGCCTTCGAGGGCCAACCGGCCGCCGATGACGTGATGCGACGGCCGCCGCGTCCGCCAGCATCGCCGATTGTCGAGCGACCGGCCGCTTACCGTGCGGCTCTATCCGGCGCGCTGCTGACGGTGATGGCGCTTGCGCTCTTCGCACTGCGGCTCAGCCAGGGCGAGAACTATGCCCGCAGCGTCGCGATGGTCGTCGCCGTGGTGGGAAGCCTGTTTCTCGTCTGGGCGGAGTACGCCGGGAGCCGTCGATGGTGGCGGGTTCCCGCGCCGCAGCAGCGGCGATTTTGGCTGGTGATCTTTGCCGTAGCCGCCAGTCTGCCGATATTCATGCTGACGCCGCCGCTGGCCACACTGCTGATGATCCGCCCGATTGCTCCCGCCGATTGGGCGATCGCAATATCGGCGGCGGCGATCGCCGTCGGTTGGCGCGCGTTCGGTGCGCGCAGTATCAGCCCTTGGGCAAGCCCAGCACGCGCTCGCCGATGATGTTGCGCTGGATTTCGCTGGTGCCGCCGGCGATCGTAAACTCGCGCGCGGCGAGTATGCGGCTGGCCCATTTGCCACCCTCGACAGTTCCACGCGACCCGCTTTCGAGATTCGCGTAAGCTCCGAGCATCTCGTCGGCGAACATTGCCAGCCGCAGGCTGAGCTCCGTCGCGCAGAGTTTTCCGATCGAACTCTCCGCTCCGGGCACTCGCCCCTTGAGCTGTGCGGTCATCGCGCGATAGCGCCCCAGCCGGATGCATCGCGCCTCGGCCGCAAATTGCGCGAGCTTCTGGCGGATGTACGTACTGTTCCACGCGGGCACGCCGTCAAAAGCGACGGTTTTTGCCAGCGCGATCAATTCGCCCATCGTGCGTTCCACCGGATGGCGCACTCCGCCCGACGCCCGCTGGAACATCAGCGTCGCGATCGACACTTGCCACCCTTCGTTCAGCTTGCCGACCAGGTTCTCCCTCGGCACTCGCACTCCGTCGTAAAATACCTCGTTGAATCCCATCTCGCCGGTGATCTGCATCAGCGGCCGAATCGTGATTCCCGGACTGCGCAGGTCAACCAGCAGATACGAAATCCCTCGGTGCTTGGGCGCCGCCGGATCGGTGCGGACCAGCAGCACCTGCCAGTCCGCGCGATGCGCGTTGCTGGTCCATACCTTCTGGCCGTTGATCACGAACGAGTCGCCGTCGAGCACCGCGCGCGTCTGAAGTCCCGCCAGATCGGAACCTGCGTTGGGTTCCGAGTATCCCTGGCACCAGATTTCTTCGCCCGTGAGCATCGGCGCCAGATACCGCTGCTTTTGCTCCTCGCTGCCGAGCAGCATTATCGTCGGACCGATCCGATCGACGGCGAAATTGTTCGCGCCGTATAACGGCAGCCCCAGGCGCAAAGCCTCGTCCTGGTAAATCGATTGCTCGACCACCCCGGCTTCGCTCCCGCCCCAAGCCTTCGGCCAGTGAAGCGCGAGGTACCCGGCATCGTGGAGCCGCCGATGGTACTTAAGTATCTTCTGCCAGAGTTGGTCGTCGCGGCTGTAGAGCAGGCTTTCGACGGTTACATTCGGCGACTTGATAAGATCGCCAAAAAGTTCCGACGCCGTCGCCTCCAACCATGCGCGAACCTCGCCGCGAAATTGCTCCTGCTCCGGGGTGTAGTCGAAGTCCATCGATATACAGCAGCCGGTCCGGATCTACGCGAACAACATCCTTCTGAGCGCCGGCAGCAGGCGCATTTCCTCGCTATCGATCAAATCGTCGAGCTTCACCGCGAGCACGCACAGAGCTTTGCCCGCCACCGCGACAACTTTGTCCGCATCTTCTTCGAACGACACTCCGTTAAGCTTGGCTATCAGCGAACGCATTTCGACGTGGCTCTGCTTGATTCGATCCATGACCTCGGGCGCAAGACCGCCCGCAACTTCCGCCCACGGCAGCACTGTTTCATCTTCGCTCAACAGATGCTGATTAAGTTGCGGCTTCAGAGTTTCCCAACAGCGTCGCGCCTGCGCGCGCATCTCGCGATCCGACGGCTTGAAGCCCAAAATCGCGCCTGCCACTGCCGCCTCGAGCAGCGGCATCCCCAGCCGGTATTGTTCTCGGTCCAGTTCTTCGGTCAGTTTTCTGATCTTGCCCGTGCCGGGAGCCTTTTCTGCCCCGATTGCTAATGGCTTCTTGGCGCTAGTCATACTCATCGTCCTCGCCCTCACAATTGCATGCGCAACCCGGATTTTCCAATTCATTCTTCGTGCCGAGTGATGCCGGCGACGCGACGCCTCATATGCGGCTGAATTCGAGCATCAACTTGCGGGTTGTATCCTTTGAACACACAGCTTGCTTCCCTTGGCAACACTATCGGATTGAGCCAGCGGATCTAGCGATTTCGGTATCGAGACGAGGCAGCCCCGGCCTTTGGTGCTTTCATCGAGGAACGTAAGAACATAAGAACGTCTGATAATTGATTGCGCCGATGCTTGCAGCCACCCGATTGTTATGGCACAGATGTCTCGCTCGATGCTCCGTGATGCTCGGCGTGGGAAGCTGAGCTTGTGGGCACAAATGTTGCTCTGCGTCGGATGGTTGCCGAATTTTTCGACGTTGATTGGGGGAATTATGCCAACTAGACGAATTTTCTCGATATTCCTGCTCGCATTTGGCGTCGCGACGTTATCACTGGTGGGCCCGGCCCGCGCGGCCGACAGCGACAGCAGCGCCGCCGCCGAACTCAAGGAAATCAGAAGCGAGATGCGTCAGATGCGACAGGAGCGCAAGCGGGACCACGAAGTAATTCGCTCGCTCGAGACCAAGGTTCAGCAACTCGAGACCAAGGATTCAAGGGTCGAGGCTACCACGCAGCAGTTGCACAACACCGATCAAAAGCTGAAGCAGACAACCCTCGAGCTTCAGCAGACCAACGCCCAGGTGCAGACTTTGCAGACCAAGGTCGATGCAGCCGATCGCGTCGTCACAGTTTGGCGATGCCTTTGGTCGATACCTCGGAACGCACACGTTCACTGTGACCGGCGCGGCCGGCGGCAACTTCATCTATAACGAGCAAAACGCCGCCCTCGACGGCCTTCATCATGCATCGCAGAACTCGTTCTTTTTCGATTGGGAGCCGATGATTCTGTACCGCCCGACTGACTGGATCCTGTTCCAGGGCGTGTTCAGCGCGGGGTTTGGAGCCACCGGGACGGGAACCGACCTCTCGAGCGCCGATTTCCAGATTTTTCTTAACGATTATATGACGGTCGAGGCCGGGCTTTTCGACCAACCGTTCGGTGACTGGTACGAGACCCAGAGCCCGATGTGGGTGAACCGGTTTGTCACGGCGCCGCTGCCGTTCGGAGTCGAGCCTGTCGTCCCGCCCGCGGAGCTTGGAGTCCAGCTTCGTGGCGGCATGCAATTCGGCGCGCTCGGCCAGGATTTCGACTACACGGTATGGGGCGGAAACGGCCCCAACTTCAGCTCGAACGTCCTCGGCGCCGCGCTCTCAGGTCCGACCGCGGTCGCAGACAGCCAGACCAACGGCAAGTCGATCGGCGCGCGTTTTCGCGTCTATCCGCTCCCGGTTGATTCTGAAATGGGCCGGCTCGAGCTCGGAGCGTCCACCTACAACGGCAAGTGGGCAAATGGAAATTGGTTCAACTCATGGGGCGTGGATTTCAACTACTTCATCGGCAACTTGCAGACCCGCGGTGAATGGCTGGAATCGTATCGCCAGATGCCCGACGGACAGGGCACCGACCATCGCCAGGGATGGTACCTGCAGGCCGGTTACTTCCTGACCGATCTCAAGGTGCCGGGCCTTTCCGACAAGCTCAACGGCTATCTCCATCGATTCGAGCCGCTGGTGCGTTATTCGGGAGTTAACCAGCGCGGCGTTTCAACCGACGACATCGCCGGCGCCACCGGCGTGGGCATGGGCGGCATGCAGGTCGGACTGGTTCCTGATTTCGGCATCAACGGGTCGCCGGCCACCTACGCGCCGCACGCTCGCGAAGTGGCGTTGGCTCTCGACTATTGGATCACGCCATCGATCGTTTGGCAGAACGAATTCGACATCGAATTGCCGCGCGCTGGAGGGCTGTTCGTTTCACCAAGCGGCGCCGAGACGCCCGCGGGTTCGATTCCGAACGATCGCGCCTTCCTAAGCCAATTCACGATCGGATTCTGAGCGGAGTCATGGTCATGAGAAAAACTATTCGCGGCAATCGTACTTGCAACTCTCGCGATCGGATTGGCGGGCGCCCCCGTTTCGGCGCAGGACAATGCCGGCGCCTGGCCGAGCACAGACGCCTGTTCCGGGAGGGCGCCAAGCTGTGGCCGGTTTACTGCAACACCTGTCATAACGCCCGGCCCGGATCCGAGAAGGCTCCCTATGAGTGGGACCAGATCATGATGCATATGCGCACGCTCGGAAACTTGCCGGCCGGCGACGTCCAAGCGATAGTGGAATATCTCAAGGCCCGTTGAATCGGCCTCGGCCGCGCGCGATATTGATACGGAGGAGATCGACAACGTGAAACGACTCATCTCGAGCATTGGTGTGTGCGCGATCATCGCATGCGCGTTTGTGCCTGTGCGCGCGGCCGACATGGCTGCCGCCAAGCAGAACTACGATACGTTTTGTGTGAAGTGTCACGGCACCGGCGGCAAGGGCGACGGTCCTGCCGCGGCTACCCTTGCCACCAACCCTCGCAATTTCACTGATTGCGGCACGATGGGCAAGATTACCGACGATACGCTGTTCAACGTGATCAAGAACGGCGGCGGCTCCGTAGGTCTCAGCAAAGACATGCAGGCGTGGAGCACCGGTTTCGGGGACGACGAGATTCACGACCTCGTCGCCTACGTCAGAGTCCTTCTGCAAGAAGTAAGCGCGCGCCTCGATGCCCGTTGGTAATTCGATCGACGCGCTGCCGCGCGACTTGTGGTGGTTCCGCAAGAATGTCCCGTGCCTTGATGCGTGCCCGGTCAAGACCGACGCGGGCCGCTACGTTCAACTGGTCGCCGAAGGACGCCTGGCCGAAGCATATCGCGTCGCGCGATCGCCCAATCCGATCGCGTCCATATGCGGCCGCGCTTGCGGCGCCCCATGCGAGGACGCCTGCCGCCGCGGCAAGATCGACGCGCCCGTGACCATTCGCGCTCTCAAGCGTTTTCTCACCGAGCAATTCGGCCCGGAAGCACTCTCAGCCAGGGGCATCCGCGACATGATCGCCGGGCCTTCCGGCGGCGGCAGCGTCACTCCCGGGCATCTCGATATTCTCGGCGCGCGGCCCGATGCCGGGGCATCCGGGCGCAAGGTCGCAGTCGTCGGCGCGGGGCCGGCCGGGCTGGCGTGCGCTCACGATCTGGCCGTGATGGGCTACAGCGTGACCGTTTTCGAGGCGATGCCGCATGCGGGCGGAATGCTTCGATACGGAATTCCGGCCTATCGGCTTCCACGCGACGTGATCGACTGCCAGGTCGGCGAGATCGAAGCGCTGGGTGTCGAGTTTCGCTACTCGACCCCGCTTCGGCCCGGCTTCGGTGTTCAAGAACTGAAAGAGCAGGGCTATGAAGCTATCTTTCTCGCCGTTGGAGCGTCGCGCGGCCGCGCAGTGCCGATCGACGGGCAGTCGATACCGACGGAGTGATCAAGGCGATCGACTACCTGCTCAATATCCATCGCGGCTTCCGCGTTCCGCTCGGCGGCAAGGTGGTCGTGATCGGCGGCGGCCTGGTCGCGATCGATGCGGCCCGAACCGCGGTTCGCACCCTCCTGCCCGGACTGGTCATGTCGCAAGAGGAAGAGCAGAGCGTCGCGGCCGGCACGATGCGCGTCGCGCTCGATGCGGCGCGCGAGGCGGCGCGCCGCGGTGCGCTCGAAGTTACGGTCGCCAGCCTTGAGTCCGAGCCCGAGATGCCGGCGATGAAATCCGCGCAGGGCCGCGAGGAACTCGATATCGCGCGCGACGAGGGCGTCACTTTTCTGCCCGGTTGGGGCCCCAAGCGAATCCTCAGCCGCGACGGCCATGCGATCGGAATCGAATTAGTCAAATGCGTCAAGGTATTCGATGATGCGGGCCGCTTCCGCCCGCAATTCGACGAGAACAATCGCCGTGTCGTCGACGCCGACGGCGTGATCCTCGCCATTGGCCAGGCGCCTGACCTGTCGTTTATCAAGCCCGAAGACGGAGTCGCCATCACCCCCGCCGGAACGCTCAAGATCGACCCGGTCACTCTCCAGACCGGCATCGCCGGCGTATTCGCGGGCGGCGATGCGGCCTTTCCGCCTTCCCTGCTGATCACCTGTGCGCAGCACGGCAAGGTCGCCGCGCGCGGCATCGACGCCTATCTCCGCGGCAAGCCGCTCGGCCAGCCGCGGATGCACGTCACCATCGAGGAGCTGCCGACCGACACGTACACGATGGTCGACCGCTACGAGCAGAAGCGGCGCGAGGTTCCGCTGGTTCCTCTTTCGCGCCGCACCGGAATCACCGAAGTCGAGTCCGCCTTGACCCCGAGCGACGCGCGCGAGCAGGCCGAGCGCTGCCTCTACTGCCATATCCATCCGATCTACAACGGGTCGGCATGCATTCTGTGCAATCGATGCGTGGACATCTGCCCGGAGCATTGCCTGCATTTCGCGCCCGCGGGGGAAATCGCCGATCAGGAACGGCTTGCCGGCGTGATGACGGATGCGCAGACGCGCAGCGCTTTTCTCTACGACGAGGCCAAATGCATCCGTTGCGGCCTGTGCGCGATCAGGTGCCCGACCTCGGCGATTACGATGGAACGCTTTCAATTCGAAGAGACGGCCGTCTGATGGACAGCGATCGGCGAAAAATTCTCCGCTTCATCGGCAAAGGGTCGGTGTTGGCCGCCTTCCTTGGCCAGATCGGCGCCGCCGGCAGGGCATTCTTTCCCAACGTCCTCTACGAGCCGCCCAGCCGCTTCAAGCTCAAGCGCCCCGAGGATTATCCCGACGGCTTCACCTTTGTCTCACCGCACCGGCTGTTTGTGATTCGTCAAAAGGAGGCGTTCCACGTCATTTCCGCCATCTGCACGCATCTGGGATGCACCGTGCAGTGGAAAGATACCGAGTTCGATTGTCCGTGCCACGGCAGCCGCTTTCGTCCCGACGGCACGGTGATTTCGGGCCCTGCGCCGCGTCCGCTCGATTGGTTTGAGACGACCGTTTCGCCCGATGGCTTCCTCGAAGTGGACAGCGCAACCGACGTCGCGCGCGACTTCAGGCTGCTCGTCGGAAAAGGCAAGGCCTGAATCGTGGCCGACAGGATCAAGGCGCTCTGGCGCAAGACTTTGTGGGCGTGGTCCCCCGAAAGCGAGCGCGAATCGTCGGAATCGATCGTCAAGAACTTCTGGCTCCACTGGTTCCCGGCCAAAGTCGCCCGCGCCAGCATGGACTGGAACTACTCGTTCTGGCTTGGCACCGCGTCGGCATCGCTGCTGCTGATCCTGACCGTCACCGGCGTGATGCTGATGTTCTTCTACGTACCGTCCACCGAGCGCGCATACGGAAGCATCAAGGACCTCGAGTACGCCGTCAGCTTCGGCCGCCTGCTCAGAAATCAGCATCGATGGGCGGCGGAAGGAATGGTCGCGGTCGTGTACATCCACATGGCGCGGGTGTTCTTCACCGGCGCGTACCGCGCCGACCGGTCGATCAACTGGGTGACCGGGGTAATTCTTTTCCTCGCGACTTTGCTGCTGTCCTTCACCGGTTACCTGCTGCCGTGGGATCAGCTCGCATTCTGGGCAATCACGGTAGGCACCAGCATCGCCAAGCAGGCGCCGGTGGTCGGACCGACGATGCAATTCATTCTTCTTGGCGGCCATGAAATTGGACAACAGACCTTGCTGCGCTTTTACGTGCTGCACGTCTTCTTCCTGCCGGTCTTCGTCCTGGTGCTGTTCGCTTATCACATGTGGCGCGTGCGCAAGGACGGCGGCCTCGCGGCGATCGAGCGCGTTCGCAACGACCGCACGATGGCGCCGAAGGCGGTTCCGAAGACCAAAAGTTACTCGCTGTTCGGAATTACCCCGGGCACTTCCGTGCAGGTGATGAGTTCGACCGGACTCGAAGAGTCCGACCAGGTCTTCTCGTCGCCGAATATGTCGCGCCGAATCGCGCTGGTCTTCCTGATCGTGTTCAACATCACGCTGCTGGCCGCGTTGCTGTTCAACGCGCCGCTGGAGGGTCTCGCCAATCCATCGGTGACGCCCAATCCGGCCAAAGCGCCCTGGTATTTCGTCTGGCTGCAGGAGTTGGTCGCCTCAACGACTGTTCGCATGGGCGGGTTTACAGTCAGCGGCGCGTTGCTCGGCGGAATACTGCTGCCCGGATTTCTCCTCGCCGTGCTCACGCTATGGCCGTTCATCGACCGTTCTTCCCTTCGGACCGAAGGGCGATGGTTCGCACCCGAGCGCAGGCGGCAGAACATAACCTTCGCGCTGGCGACGCTCGCGATCATCGTGCTGATCGTGGTCGGGGTTTACCTGCGCGGTCCCTACTGGCGGATCTACTGGCCCGGCCAGCCGCGCCCCGAGATGCCGCGGCTATACTGAAATGGAAGAAAAGGCCGGCAAAAACCAACCGTTCGAGGCCAAGGACTTCGGCTGGCTGGTCGCGATGTCGCTCCTGTTCTTCGTGCTCGTCGTGGTTGGCTTCTGGATTGAGTTCAGCACCGATTGGGGAGCTTATCAGCGCGAGTTTCCTCAACTGCTCAGCCACTACGGTAAAGCCGAAGACGCGCGCGAGTTCCGCGCGGGCATCAAACAGATCTGGATACCCAAGATTGGCGTTACCGATCGCTGCATCACGTGCCATCTCGGCTACGAATGGTCTTCGGTTCTTCCGGCCACAATCGCCGAGCCGCTGAAACCGCATCCGATGAACGATTGGCTCGCCAAGCATGAGTTCGAGCGATTCGGATGCACGCCATGCCACGGCGGCGACGGATCGGCAACGACTCTCGCAGGGGCTCATCAAGGCGGACGGGGATGGGACGATCCCATGCTCTCGCGCGCACTGGCAAAGCGAAACGGGCTGACGATGAACGAGATGATTCAGATGCGATGCAATTTTTGCCATCGCCGTGATGCCGCCACGCCGGGGATGGCGGAGATCAATCTCGCCAAACAGCTCTTCAAGAAGAAAAAGTGCCTGCTCTGCCATACCGTCGAAGGGCAAGGCGGCAACACCGGACCCGAGCTGACCTACGAAGGCGACAAAAACCCCGAGTTGCTGAGCTTCGCGAACGTGCACGGCGAGCGCACGATGTTCAATTGGAACGTGCAGCATCTGACGCAGGCGAGCGTAGTTTCGCCGAAGACGCAGATGCCTGATTTCAACATGAAGCCCGAGGAATCCAGAGCGTTGACGCTCCTGCTGTTGAGCTGGCGGCGGCTTCCGTACCCCGCGGAATACATTCCGGATCCCGAAGCGGCCGCAGCGGCGATGCAACCGTCGCCTACCTCAACCGCGACTCCGACTCCGGGCGCGACGCCTATCGCGCGCTGAGCATTCCAAGTTAAATATCATTGGGTGAATCAATGAAGCCGAGAATGTTGGCGTCAATGTTTGCGCTAGGCGCCGCGCTGTCCGTCGCGCAGCCCGCGCTATCTGCGGGCAATGACGTGCGCGACGGGCACCGCTATTTCATTCGCTATTGCGCGTCATGCCATGGTCTGGACGGTCTCGGAGACGGTCCGGTGGCGAAGAGCCTGTCCACGCCGCCGACAAGTCTTCGCAAGCTCGGCGACAAATATGGCGTGCCGCTGCCGGCGCATCGCATAGCCGACCTGATCGACGGTCGAGATACGCCCAGAGCGCATGGGACTCACGAGATGCCCGTATGGGGAGAGCGCCTTTACGAGCTTGGTCAGGGCGAAAGGGGTGAATACGGGATCGGGGAGGTAATCGGCAAAATAATCGCCTACCTCAACACGATTCAGGATCGCCGGATGGCGGTGCGATAGCCCCCCGCGCGCGCGGTCTCAACCGGCGCCTGAGTTGCGATGTTCGCCGGGCACACGATGCAGCAGGTGCTCGAGCGCATCGTCGATTTCAGCGGCAAGGTATTCGCGCTGCCGGGTGGTGTCGATGCGCAGGTGGTTTTGCGCCGCAATCTCGCGCAGCGGCTCGAACTCGGCGCGCTGCCGCTGGTACACCTCTGGCGTAGCGTCTGACACTTCACCGGGTATCGATCCGCGCCGCTCCAGCCGGCGTATCGCTTCGTCTTCGCTGACCACGCATTCGACGAAGAGCACCGGCACGCCGCGCCGTGCCGCTATCGCCAGCGCGAGCTGCCGATCGGCAGACGCCTTGAACGTCGCGTCAAGAATTGCTCCGCGGCCGTCGCTCAGGAGGCTCTCCGCTTCGCCGAGCATCGCGTCATAGGTGATTCTCGTAAACCCGATCGGAATATATGTCCGCTCCGTAATCCTTGTGGACGTGCTCGTGCGCGGTGACCGCTGCCAGGCGCTTGCGGACGCGGTCCGAGTTGATGATTTTGAAGCCTTTGCGATGCTGAAGCATGCGCGCGACGGTCGATTTGCCCGTGCCCGAAAGCCCGCACACCACGATCAGCGCCGGCGATGCGCCGTGCGCGTAGCGCCACGCAAGCTCGAAGTAACCGCGCGCGAGCTGGCGGGCGCGCTCGCTCTGTGCCGCGCCAACCTCGCGCTCAAGGCTTCTCAGGCTCTCGACCTTGCCGCGCACGCATGCGCGATAGCACTTGTAGAACGGGACGAACAGCGCAAGCTCTTCGTCGCCGGCGATCGCGGCGTAGGCCTCGACCAACTCCTCGGCGAGCCCGGGCGCGCCCAGCCGCTCGAGGTCCATCGCCAGGAATGCGATCTCCGAAGCGACATCGCCGTAGCGCAGTTGCTCGCTGAACTCGACGCAATCGATCACATCGATTTCGTTTTGGTTGCCCGTAATGCAGATGTGCTCGGCGCGCAAATCGCCGTGGCCTTCGCGCACGCGGCCCTCGCGCGCCCGCTCATTCAATGGCCGCCAATGAGCCGTGATAAAGGCGCGGCAGAAGTGCGTCGATCGCCGTGAACTGGTCTTGGCGAAGCGTGTGACCGATAAAATCCTGGTTCTGCGCGATGTCCTCGATCACCCCGCGCCAGATTGCCGCGGCTGAACCGTAGGCCCATCCACGATTCGACGGCGCGCTCGCGTGAAATTCCGCGATACGCGCCGCAATCGCGCGAATCGTGCGGCTGCCCACCCGGCCCGCGGCGAGCAGCCGATCGAGCATTCGGTCTTCGGGCAGCCGGCGCATCTTGACCGCGTACTCGACGGCTTCGGGATGCTCCACGCGAACCTCGGGTCCGAGCACGAAGGAGTCCGCGCGCTTAAGAATCGCGAACACGCCGAGATACACGCGCGGCGAAAGCCGCGCGTTGAGGCGCACCTCCTCGGTGCAGTAGTGGAACCGGCGCGCGAGCTTGGAGCAGTCCAGGAATGCGAAATGAACCGGCTTCTTGACCTTGAAGACCGTTTCTCCGGCGACAAAGACGTAAGATATGTGCGTCTGCTTGAGTTCAACCCGAGCGGGCGAGTCCGGGTAGAACCCCGGCCGCATCATTGCCTCGACCAGCGTCGAGACGCCACTGGCGCGATCTCCGTCAGGCCTCGGCGTCGGGCATGATTCCATCATTTCACCCGGGCCCGCGCATCGCTTCCGGCTGCTCGCCTGCTCAGACTCGTGTGGTCAGCGCCTCGAGCACGTCGCCGGTGGTTATCACGCCGGCCAGCTTGCCATCTTCCAGCACCGGCAGCCCTCCGATCTTCCGCTCGCGCAGCAGGCGCGCAGCCTCCCGAATATCGGTCGACGGCGTTACCGTTATCAGCACCTCGCTCATCGCCTTGCACGCCTCGGTTTGATCCAGGGAACCGGTGTGCTGGCGGATGTCGCGGTCGGTCACAATTCCGACCGGGACGCCGTTATTGAGGATCGGCACGCATCGAAAGCCTCCCAAGTGCATCTTGGTTGCGATGGAGGACGAGCTTCTCGTGCGGAGTCGCCGTGACTGGATTTTTCGTCATCCAGGTGCCGACCAGATCGCTTTGCGCCGGAGTGCAGCGCACGGTCAGCACCGGGCAGGTGGATTCGCGCAAGACGACTTCGGCGATGCTGCCAAGGAAAAAGCGCTTGAAGCCTCGCCGCCCGTGCGTGGCCATTACGACCACGTCGGCGCTCGTCTTCTTTTCGGCGCTTAAGATGGTGCCGGCTGGCTCGCCCGTATGGGTCAGGAGTTCGTACTTGAGTCCGGCCAGTCGCTTGTGTGCGATCTCGAGCAGCTTGGCGCGAGCAGTCTCTTCCTGCCCCTTGTAGAGGTCAACATAGACCGGCATTCCCGTCGGCGCGAGGATCATCGGAACCACGTGCAAGACGAATACGGTGCCGTCGTTCTCGCGGGCAAAATCCGCGGCGGTATCAAGCGCTTGCATCGAGTTATCGTCGAAATCCACCGGGCAAAGAATCCTGCGGAATGGATATGCCATAAGAATGCGCTCCTTCGCGGTCAGCCGTGCCGCGGCACTCACTATACTAGCGAATGCCGTGCCATCCCCGATCTTGGCTTTTCGCGGCTTGCAATGACGATTCGATCGCCTCCGGCACTGATCTGTATCCGATCGCAGCACTCAGAAACTTCTATACTAAAGCATTGTTAAGAGAGCATCTGGCAGTCAAGTGACGTTCCAATCACATCAAAAGCTGCTTGGCTCGAAACAGGAATCAAAACAGCAATAGCGCCTGGCGGTCACTCAAGAGCCGCGCTGCTCCGGCAGGCGCTCAGTTTGGCGAAGCTTTGCATCGATCGTGAAGATGTATCGGTTCGCGTCATTTCGCGAATGTCGATGCGGCTGACGGGCAAGGCGAGACAGGGGGCGTTCGGCCTGCGGCTCAGAAAAGTCTTCACCTTCATTGCAGTAAGCACCATCGACGGTTAGCTGCCGATGGCAAGCGAATTGCACTATCATCAACTGGCTGCGTTGGAGGACTACCATGCAGATTGTCAACCTGATGACCTCGAGTCCCATCGTAATCAACCCTGACGACACGCTGGCGAACGCAAAGGCCGTTATGGACGACGGCCGCTTCAGGCGTTTGCCGGTGGTGGAGAACGGACGGCTGGTCGGCATCCTCACCGAGCGCGATATACGCGAGCATATGGGATACTTGGGATCCACGCGGGTGAATGCGGCGATGCGCACCGAGCTCATCACCGTCGCGCCGCATAACACCGTGGAAGACGCAGCCCGCCTGATGCTCAAGCACAAGATCGGTGGACTGCCGATTGTCGCCGACGGCAAGCTCGTCGGCATCGTCACCACGAGCGATCTGCTAAGGGCATTCTTGTTGGTCGTTGCCGGAACCAGCAAGATCATGAACGGCTAAGGGCCGGCTGAGGAGAAACAGAACGCGAAGGGGAATCGAATGAAGCAGCGGACCACCGGCAACACCCCCCGCAAGGGACTCACCCGCAGCCTCGACCGCCGCGGCACGCGCTCCAACATGAGCCCGCCCGTCGCACAGAAGCAGCGCGCGCCCGAAGATCCCTCCGTTTGCGACAGCTGTGGGAGCATTTATACGGCCAAAACCTGGCGGCGCAGTCGGCCGCTGCCGGCGAAACTAATCAACGCGGCGGCATGGACTATCTGCCCGGCGTGCAAGCAAGCGAAAAGTGGCGAGTACTTCGGCCGCGTGTTGGTGCAAGGCTCGAACGCAAGCGCAAACCTGGACGCGATCCGCTCGCGGATCGCCAACGTCGAACGACGCGCCGAATTCACTCAGCCCGAGCGGCGAATTGTCTCCAGCAAATGGGACGGCGCGACGCTCGAGGTGCTGACCACGTCGCAAAAGCTCGCGCATCGTATCGCCCGCGAACTGCAGAAAGCTTTCGGCGGACGCGCGCGTTATACCTGGTCTGACCAGGACGGCGCTCTGACGGCTATCTGGCAGGGTGAAACGCGTCTGCCGCGAGCCTGATCATTCGATTCCGTACTTCACGATCTTGGCGTACAGCTTCTTGCGCGAGATCTTCAGCAGCTTGGCTGCCTGCACCTTGTTGCCTTCGGTCGCATCGAGCGCGCGGCGGATAAGGGCGTGCTCGGCATCGGCGAAACTGCCGACCGGATTTCCCCTGGCGACGGGAACGCGTTCGGCGGCGCGCGAACCGGCGATCGACGCCGGCAGGTCCTGCAATCGGATCACGGGCGAGCGGCTGAAGGTGAATGCGGTCTCGATCGCGTTGGCAAGTTCGCGCACGTTGCCCGGCCACGAATACCGTCGCATGGCCTCGATCGCTTCGTCCTCGGCCCCGGTGACCGGAACTCCCCGCATCTGCCTTGCGTTGAAGAGCTCAATGAAATGTTCGACCAGCAGCGCAACATCCTCAAGCCGCTCCCGCAGCGGCGGTATATGAATGACGCCCGCCTGAAGACGGTAGTAGAGGTCGTCTCGAAGGCGCCCCGCCTTCACCTCCTCCTGGGGATCGCGGTTGGTCGAGGCGATCAGGCGCACGTCCACTGCAACCTCTCTGGTCGAGCCCACCGGACGCACCGCGCGCTCCTGAATGGCGCGCAGCAGCTTGCTCTGCGTGTCGGCGCTCATCTCCGTGACCTCGTCCAGGAACAGGGTCCCGCCGTCAGCCGCGCGGAACAGCCCCAGGTACTCGGCGTTCGCTCCGCTGAACGCGCCGCGCTTGTATCCAAACAGCTCGCTTTCGATCAGGTCCTTGGGTACCGCCGCGCAGTTGAGCGCGACGAACGGCGCCCCCGGCTGCGGGCCGCATTCATGAATGGCGTGCGCCACCAGCTCCTTGCCCGTGCCGCTCTCACCGACGATTAGAATCGTGCCGCGGGTGACGCCAGCCGCTTCGACCCGGTCGTACAGCTGCCGCATCGCCGCACTGGCGCCGACCATCCCGTGGAACCGGCTGCGAGAATGATATGGAAGCGCTTCGGCCTCGCGTTCGAGCGCCATGATTCGCGCTCCGGAGACGGCGGTCTTCGACCGGAAGTAGGTATCGGCGAGCACGACCATTCGGATATGGCTTAGCTTGTCGAACGACTGGTACGTCTGCCCCGTTAGTGGCGGGAACGAGGGAAACGCGGTGGCCGCGCTCTCCTCGAAAAGGTGGATCGAGACGATCAACTCCGAGAATGGCACCCCGCGTTCGGCGAGCTGTTCTCCGATTCGTGCGACGTCGGCGGCGAAGGCGTCCATGTCTTTGTCGAGTAGATCCTTCAGCGTGGCATCGAGTTCGCCGCCGAAGATCTCCATGAATTCCGTCTTGGTCAGCGCGCGGCTATCGGCAAAGTGCAGCACGTAGAGCTGGTGCCAGTGTTCCAGCACGCGGTTGCGATGTTTCTGGATGGACTCCAGGACCGGACGGAGTTCGTCGAGTTCCGTGTCCCACAGCAAGTGAAAATAGCGTGGTCCCCCACTGGGCAGAGAAGCAGGAGCCGGTGGGTTGGTGTTTGTCTTCATTCGTTGGCTTTCCGGGCGAACTGGCTCCAAAGGCGTCAAACCGATTAAAAACTGCTCTCAGCGGGGACATTTCTTCTTAACATATGTTCCTCCAAAAACCAAAATCGCCGGATTTCAGCGGCGTTTTGCCCGAGCGATTGAGTTGGCATGTTTCAAGCAAGAGCTGGGAGGCCAAGCTTGCCAGCCTGGCAAATCTATGCTCCAGCAGCACAATCGACCGAAGCTCGCATCAGGCTCCTCGCAGCGCAAAACAAGCCGCAAGTCCGGGGCCCGGCTTGCGCTTGTACCACAGGCGGACCCGGCAGGAACCGCGGGCCGAAGGCGTGGGGCGATAGCGGTTTTTTCGCGTGACGAATCGGTCGTGAACATAATCGCCGAGGGCGTCAGCGATTCCTGGGTCATCGCGAAATTTGCCGATCCGCATGAGGGACACGCGTTTCTGCTCAAGCCGGACGTCAAGATGGTTGTAATCGACGACGAAGCTCTCGAGGAATCGACCAGCGCCTGGCTTCTTGGGCAAGTGCGAAAACACGCGCTCCACGCACTTGTTGCCTACATCGCCGCGATTCACACTCCCGAGACCGAGCGGCGCGCGCGTGCATATAGCGTCCAGTACTACACCTCGAAACCGATGGATCGAGAACGCACGCTCAGGGTTTTGCATTCGTTCGAGAACGCGGTCCATTAGGCCGCCAAAAACTGCTTGCCTGGCGCAGCGAACGAAGCCGCTAACGGATAGGCGCTCGCGGGTCGCGTCACTTCTGCTGGATGCTCTCGACGTATCGCGCCATCGATTCGATTCTTTTCTTCACCTCGGCATCGCTTTCGGGTGTGAACTCCTTGCCCGGCTTCTGAAGGGTTGTCCCCCAAAAAGGCATCTGGAGGCGCGCGTGCGACGGTATATTCTTACGGCCGTCGATCGACTCCACGACCTCATCGAAGGGAAATTTTCCGCCATTGTTTTTTGCCATCTGAGTGAGGTCGTTCGGCGGCGGGTTCATCGGAATGGTCAAGCGTGAGGGGCCGTCACCCTTGCCGCCAAGTCCATGGCACTCAGCGCAGTAATTTTGGTAATCCCGTATTCCGGACTGCGCTGCGGCGGTCCGGGCGGTAGCCGCGAGCAGCAGGATCAGCAACAGGAACGCAGTCGACGCTTGCGCCGGTGCGATGAGTATTCTGCTTAGACGGGGAGTCGCGATGCGATCATCTCGGCCTCTCATTGTGTGGGCTCCTCTCAGTGCTCATTTGAAATCGCGAATATAATCAGTTCATTAGGCGCGCTTTGCGGCTTTTCAGCAACCGTACGGGGCACGGGAAAGGCGCCCGTGAATCATGACGCCAACGGCACCACTCGGTGACGCGATCGGCTGCATGGTCCGTTTTCGACCTACCTTTGTCGCCCGCCGGCAAAAGCCCCGAAAAATCTTGTTTGATGGGAGCAAAAATGGTGGATGGCGCAGTCTGATGCGGACCGCTCTCTGCGGTCGAATTCCCTGATCACTCGGCAAAATACAGGGAATTTTGCGATTTTCGAGCCCTTCCAGATGTGCTCGTGCCCGAAAAATCCCGCGGTCACTTAGGGTCTTTCGCACAATTCCCTGAAAACCGAACAGAGAATTTTGAAACGCCTAACAGGGAATGACTTTCGCGGGATCAGGGAATTCCATCGGGGCGATCAGGGAAAGCCCCAAAGGCACCCCATCTGCCCACCTAAATCCGCAGACAACATCGAGCCGCCACCATTCGTGGGTCCTATGTGAGAGCCCCTGGGCAATCCCACAATGCTCACACCTTTGATCTCCCACTGGTGTTGCGTTCACAACTGGGCGCTTTCTATTTTGGAGGAGGAGGTGGATGCCAATGAGGAAGGTTGGAGCGACGAAGCAGTTTCCAAAGCCGAGCGGTGCTGGCAGCGCCGGTATCAGAATAATTTTCCGGCAGATTGTCGAGCTTGAACTCGACCCCAGAAATCCGCACGCGTGATGCTGGGTATGCACGGCAGAAATCGGAGCAACGTGTGGAATTATCCGTGTGCGAATTCATTCTCGCGTTCGGGCGATGAGGGCAATCTGATTGTCTCGCACGCCACCGTCAAACCGGTTGCCATGATCGCCGACGCGATTATGGACGCCACCGATGGTCCGAGGCTTGCTGAATTGAGGATTAAGGGATGCTTTGCGATTGCATGACGGCCCACCCGCTGTTGAAGGCGAGCAGGCTGCCGCACCTTGTTTCAGAAGATAACCCTGCGCATCCGATGACTGGGTTTTGCGCCCTTGTACCGGTTGCCTTCCGGAGATATTCAAACCCACCTTTGGTGTTGGTAGTCTTGCTCCTGCCATCAGGCGGTTTTCCGTCGCCAGCCGATTCTGCGGCGTTATGATAATCGGCGCGGCACACATCGTGCCTGTGATGAACAGCCGATAATATAGATTCCGCGACGCGTACACTGAGTGAGGGAAAGTCCGGTGCGCAAAACGGTGGTGCAAAACCTCGTAGCCTATTCGATAGCGGCGGCAATCGTATGCTACGCTGCACGCGATGTCTCCTGGAGGCAGGTGGTGGGCGCCGGAAGCCGCGCCACACTCTGGATTTTTGTTATTGCCAGCCTGAGCGGCTTTCTATGCTGGTTTATCGGCGAGACAGTCTTGTATTCCCGCTTGTTCAGTTACTTTCATGCTCCGACCGGAGAGGTCGAACTGCTTCCGACCATGGCCGCGGTCTATTTCCTTCAGATTGTGAACTCCTATGTCGGCAGCGGCGCGTTCGTGCTTTTTCTGCATGCACGCAAGCGAGTGCCCTGGATAATGGGCGGATGCACCTTGTTGTTTCAAGGTTATCTCGACGCCCTGCTGCTGGCCACATTGTCGCTCTTGGCGATCGCGCTCGTGCCGACGTCACCGATTCGGCTGGGTCTCAACTACGCCGCAGGCGTGCTGGGCGCGGGCAGTCTCATCGCTTCGTTTTGGCTCGTTTGGGGAGCCCGGCTCCGGACCGGCAATTGGCTCCGATGGATCTACGAACGGCCCTCGATGGCGAGTTTCCGCATGGCGCGGCCGTCGCATTACATCAAGCTCTTCGCCATCAGGTTCCTAGTCGTCCTGGGAGCGGGCTTCGCACTCTACGGACAGTTCGTCAGCTTTCATATCGGGGTCCCGCTCATGCAGACGTTGGCACTGACGCCATTTATTGTGGCGATCGGGAATTCGCCATTCTCACCAGGCGGAATCGGAACGACTCAGTTGGTGTTCACCTTGGCGTTTGCCCGGTTTGCCAGCAAGGACGACCTATTCGCGCTGTCGCTGGCCGTAACCGCCTTCAACCTTCTGGTCCGTATACCGATGGGACTAGCCATGGGTGCGCCGCTTGTGGAAGAAGCGGTCGAGGTCGAAAGCGAATTAGTGACCAAGGGCAAGGTCGGATAGCTATGATTTTCATGCGTTGGCAGAACAGAAGCGTCGCCATGTTTCTAGGGCTGGCATTGTTGAGTTTGGCCCCGACGTCTCATGCTGCCGACGATCAACAGACGCGGGAGACCGTGGAACGGGTAGCGCGTCTCTTCAGCAGCAAGTCCAGCATCGCTACGGTGAAAATGCAGATCACCAATGAAGATGGACAACGCGATATTTCGATGAAGATCTGGTCGCTCGGAGAGAAGATTCTTGTCCGCATCACCAGTCCTCAAGATGAAGCAGGCACCGCCATCCTGAAAGAAGGCAGCGACATCTGGTACTATCTGCCTAAGTCGAATCGCACGGTTAAAATTCCGCCTTCGATGGCAATGAACTCGTGGATGGGAAGCGACTTCACTATTGATGATCTGGTGAAGGAAACTTTCCTGACTCGCGATTACTCTATCAGCACCTTTTTCCAAGGAAAGCGCGGCGGGATTGAGGTGGATGAATATACTCTGACACCGAAGCCGGACGCCGCGGTGGTGTGGGGGAAGATTATTTTGCAGATTCGCAAAGCTGACGCCGTGCCCACATGGCAGGGATTCTATGACGAGGATGGGCAGTTGGTCCGGGAGCTTACCTTTTCTGATTACAAACCAATGAGCGGCAGGCTCATTCCTACGCGACTCATCATGCGACCGGCGGGCAAGGCCGGTGCGCAGACGATAATCGAGTATGAAGATATCGCGTTCGATGTGCCGATCAGCGAAGGGACGTTTTCACTGCCCAGCCTGAAGTGATGAGAGGACGGCTTTTACAGCTCGCGTGGCGCAACCTCTGGCGCAATCCCCGGCGTACCTTCATCACGATGGCCGCCATTGCGTTTGGCTATGTCATGCTGTTGTTCGTTGCGTGCCTGATGGCCGGCCTGAGATGGCAGATGATCGAGAACGGTACTTGTCTCGTCATGTCTCAGATCCAGGTGCATGCTCCCGGTTACTACCCCAGCCGTTCCATTCAAAAGACTCTCGGTGGGAAGCAAGGAACAGATGTCAGCGCGCTGCTCGTCTCAATCACCGCTGACCGCCGGGTCTATGCCGCGGCGCCCAGGGTGTACGGATACGGGTTGCTAAGTGCGGCCCATCGTTCCGCTGGCGTGGAGCTAATGGGAGTAGTCCCCGACCAGGAACCGAAGGTTACTATTTTGAATAGTCAGATGACAAAAGGCAGCTATTTGGCAGCGCAGACGCCAAAGGGCGCGGACATAGGAGACAAACTCGCCAGTACGATTGGCATCGGCGTGGGTTCGGAAATCGTCCTGCTGACGCAGGCAGCCGATGGTTCGATGGGCAACGACGTGTACACAGTCGTGGGGATTTTTCACAGTGGTCTTGATGCTGTGGACCGGGGTCTGGTTCTCATGTCTTTGTCTTCGCTACAGGACCTTCTGCACCTGGCGCCCGCGAGGATCCATGAAGTTGGTATCAAGCTGAATGACATAACGGCAGCTACTACTGTGGCTGCCGCACTTGAGAACCAACTGGATAAAACTCTTCGCGTACGGGTAATGGCATGGCCTGAGCTGGCGCCGGAATTGGCCAATTACGTGCAGTTCAATCACGGCATCACCTTTGTTCTTTTCTTCATTTTCTTCCTGTTGGCGGTGATCGGTGTCATGAACACCATGCTCATGGCGGTTTTTGAGCGCACGCGTGAACTGGGCATGCTGATGGCCCTGGGAATGCGCCCGGTTCAGGTGATTGTTCTGATCCTGACAGAAGCGGCAGGGTTGGCGGTGGCGAGCCTGGTTGTGGGAGGCGCGCTTGGCGTCCCGGTCCTCTGGTATTTGCAGGAGCACGGTCTGGAATTGGGTGGCGCTACCGGCGGCGTAATCTCTCTGGCAGGAGTGGTGGTGGGGCACCTTTGGTACGGCCGGCAGGATTTTCCCGCCTATGGTCAAGCGGCACTCGGGCTGGCCGCGACAGCTCTAGTGTCTGCGCTCTATCCTGCCTGGCGAGCCGCTCATTTTCGGCCGACGGAAGCAATTCGTAAGGTCTAAACAGTGAGAAGTGTTCTCCTTCTAGTGAAGATCAGCTGGCGCAATCTCTGGCGTAATCCCCGAGGTACTGCGCTTACGGCACTGGCCCTGGGTTTGGGTCTCGCGCTGCTTCTGATCTCTCTGGGTCTGCTCGATGGCGGGCACGAACAAACGATTGCTGCCGGGGTGCGGTTTGGTCCGGGGCATGTAGTGGTCCAGGCGAAGGGGTATCAAGACTCGAGCTCTGACGAGCTGCTGCTTCCGGCCAAAGTGGTATCGAGGGTCGAAGGTTTTTTGCAAACCGCAGAAATGAAGAACGTTGTGCGAGGGGTTAGTCCCAGGCTTCTAGCAACCGGGCTTCTAAGTTCCTCGGCCAATTCTGCCGGCGTAAGAATCACCGGGGTCATTCCCCAAGAGGAACCCGCGGTATCGCTGATCCCGGAGCGGATAGTTGAAGGGACGTATCTAAGTAATGACAAACCTTCTGGCGTTGTCATTGGCGCTGATCTGGCTCACAAGCTCGAGGTAAGGATAGGCTCCAGAGTGGTTCTCATGACTCAGGCACTACAACAGCCTGGCAACGAAACCAAAAGTGGGGCTGGGGAAGAGATGCAAAGCACTCTTTTGCGGGTGACTGGTATCTTCCGCACGGGGCTACAAGCGGTCGACGCTAATATCATTCACCTACCCTTGCCCGCGGCTCAGGCCCTGCTCGGAGTGCCAGACGGCCAGGTCACTCAGGTAGCCATCCTGCTTCAGCGGGAAGGTGATTCGCCGATGGTAGCAAGCGCTTTGCTGAAGCAGTTGACGGGAGAGCCGGTGGAAGTCCTGACCTGGCGCGAATCGATCCCGATGCTTGCCCAGATTCTCGGCCTGGACCACGCCTTCAATTACATCATGAACGGCGTAGTACTGGCGATGGTAGGGTTGGGAATACTCAACACGATTCTCATGAGAGTACTGGAGCGCCGGTATGAATTCGGTGTTTGTAAAGCTCTCGGTCTTAAGCCTCGGCAGCTTGCAGTGATGGTCGTGGGCGAATCTCTGGCACTTACGGCGATAAGCCTGGCTTTGGGACTGGCATTGGGATTGAGCGTAGAACATTATTTCGCTACCTCGGGATTGGATCTGCGCTGGATATTCAAGGCGGGTCTTCCACCCGCGCTTGTTTTCGATCCTATTCTTTACTCGCGTTTAAGCTCGAATCGAATCGTTTGGTCCGTTAGTATCGTATTCGCGATGGCGACAATCATTTCCTTTTATCCAGCGCTGAAGGCAGCGCGAACAGAGCTACCAGACGCATTGAAAACACTTTAGAGAGGAGGGCGATGGCGGTGGCAGAGTGGGCGGTGGAACTGAAGGACGTGAGGAAGACCTACCACACCGGACCTATTGAGGTTCCGGCACTGCGTGGCGTTTCTCTTCAGATTGCTGCCGGGGAATTCGCGGCTACTGCCGGTCCGTCAGGTTCTGGTAAAACCACCCTGCTCAACATCATTGGCGGACTGGACCGGGCTGACGCAGGAGAAATATGGGTGGCGGGGCAAAACCTTCAGCTCTTATCTTCGAGCGAGCTGGCGCATCTGCGTTTGCAGCGCATTGGCTTTGTGTTCCAAACCTATAACCTGCTGCCTGTCCTTACCGCTTTGGAAAATGCCGAGTTCACGTTGCTCCTCCAGGGGATGCCTGCACACGAGCGCAGGGAAAGGGTGGAAAAGCTGTTTTCTGAAATCGGCCTCGCCGGCCTCGAGGATCGTCGCCCGGCGGAGTTGTCCGGCGGTCAGCAACAACGGGTTGCCGTGGCGCGCGCCATGGTTACGGAACCTGCGCTCATTTTAGCGGATGAACCCACGGCGAATCTGGACTCGGCCGCTGCTATCGCCCTCCTCGATGTGATGGAACACCTCAATCGTGTGACCGGTACGACCTTCATCTTTTCCACCCATGATCCCCAGGTCATGGAACGGGCTCACCGTTTGATCCATTTGCGGGACGGTCAAATTGCGAGCGACGAGACGCGTAACAGGCAAACGGCGGAAGTGACGGCAAGAGGAGACGCGGGCTGACTGCAGAAAATCGTCACTTGGGAATCGATTCGCCCCCAAGCACGGCGGTGATCGGCGCGTGGCCTGCAGCTGCAGCCGCTGCAGCTACGACGGGCTGTGCGCCTGCGATGTAGAAGCGAATGAGTTCGGTGGTGACCCGAGGGCCGCCGACAAAGGTGGTGCCTTCCTGCTTGAGCAGCCGGTAGGGTGGCGCCGCCTCGAAATAGAGCGTGTTTTTGGGAACTACCGGCTTGATGACTTGCAGGACGAAGCGTGGCCAGTTCGGCATTACCGTCGTGATGTCGACTTTCGCGGTTACCTTTAGCGCGGAGAAGGTGCCGGCCGGCACGCTGACCTGTTCGGGTCCTGCGGCCCAAACCTCCTGACCTACGTAGCTGTACGGCGTGATCTGCTGGTGAATCATACCTTCGCCGCCATCGCGCGGCGTATCGAGGACGCGTAGAAATGCCACCCACGGAACCGAGTCCGGATACAAGTCATGTGGCAGGTCCGCGGCCCCGGCCAACCGGAGCACCGCTGCATCATTACGCCAGAACGTACTCTGCAGCGCGCGGCCATGATCGTAAAGGGTCCACTTATACATGGTGCAACCCTTACGATGATTGGGAAACAGCCAGAAGGCGATTTCGAACTGAGAGGTCGATAGTGTGGTCACCTCGATATGGATTGTGTCGTCGGCGACCAATTCGTTCCACGATTTGACCTGGTTCAGGACCTCGCCCGTAACGTTCGCCGTTTGCCGGGTTTCGTCTACTTCGGTGCCGGGCGGCGGCGTCAGTATGTCGCTGCCGGATTGTTCGCTGATCAACGCGTTACCGATTAGACCGCGCGCCACCAGCCACGCATCCGTTGCGCCACCTGCACTCGACTCTGTGCCTGGCGCCAGAACAACATCGGTGCGGCCCACGGCAGGCCATAGATTTAAAACTGCTACCAGTACGGTCAACGAAGCAATCAGAATCCGGAATCGGAACGATAAGATCTTCATTTTGAAATCCGCATTCCTAAGAGACGGGCATGGGCCGCAGCCTGATACGCGTTCTGAGGCATTTTAGGTGCCTGCTTTGGCGCAACTGCCCAAAACGCATACCGCGTGCCGGCGGCGACTCTTCTACCTCGAGCAAAGTTTGGAGATCTGAGAAGACTCTCGGACGAGGTAAATACATTGTACCCCAATAGACTTGAGAGGCAAAGACCGTTGATGAGGGAAGTGGAGCGCGATTAGCGCTCAATCTCGGAGCGCGGCACGGAGTCGACACCATCGCCGGCCGTGCTGCGGCCAGCCATCGACGGTCACGGCTGGCACTGCCAGAGGGGAAAATGACAGATATACATTCTGGCGCTCACGCGGTACTTCGAAGTGGTCGCGGCCATTGCCAACAGCGCAGGGTCCAGCCGCGTCCTTCGACGGCAAGAGCAGCCGCGTAGCCGGAGCCGAGGGTCAGCTCCTGTAGAGTCCAACGAAGAGCTTCGTCTGAATCTGGTCGGGCGGTCAACAACTCTGCAGGTTCTCCGGGAGTCAGCGACACGTCGAACTGATCCAGGGGGATGGAGAGCCCTTCGCCTCTCGCCTTGATGTAGGCTTCCTTGCGGGTCCAACAGAGAAAGAATGCGTATTTCCGAAGGCTGGGCGGAAGCGCCCGGAGTGTTGCAATCTCGTTTTGCGAGAAAAATCGGTCGGCGATCTGCTCTGCTTCCAAATCGCACCGGATGAATTCGAGGTCGATGCCTATCTCGCGACCACGAGTCACCGCATAGAGGGCTACACCATGAGAGTGGGACATGTTAAAGCAGATCGCATCCCCGCTAGATTCGCAGGCCAAGGTGGGCTTTCCGTGAGAACTGTAGCTGAAGGAAAGGGATTTCGGAGCTCTGTTCAAATAGAGGCCGAGGATAGCCCTGAGTACTCCGTGAGCGATGATGAAACGATCGCAGTCTCTCCGAAAGTAAAACCGCGCGGCCCTCGTTCGCTCATCTGCGGCAAGGCTATGCAGGAAGCTATCGCGCCGCGGACCGGGCTCGTCCAGAGAGGCTCGCCAGACATGCACTTCGTTGCCACCTAACATTATCGCCGCCGGTGGAAAGCCCCACGCTGTAGGAGTTGAGGTCATGAAACCTATCTTCATGTGGCCGTTCTCCCCGGCTTCATTGCAATTCCCGGGAGAGCGCCTGAAGTAGAAGAGGCTGTTTCAAGAAGAAATGGTCTCCCGGAAACATCCGCAGCGAAAAGGGACCACTCGTCTGAGCACGCCAGGCTTCGAGATCGCTTTTGCTCACTCTGTGATCCTGCAAGCCGCCAAACGCGGAGATAGGACAGTCAAGTGGCGGCTCAGTCGAGTACACGTAGGTTTCGTACAGCGCAAAGTCTGCCCGCAAGAGAGGAAGCATAATGTCCATTAATTCTTCGTGGTCCAAAAGCTCGCTCGGCGTGCCGTTCAGCCGGCGCAGTTCCACCAGGAATTCTTTGTCTGGCAGGGTGTGAATCGGCGGGACTCGATGAGGAATTTGAGGCGCTTGCCCGGCAGATACAAACAGGCGAACCGGGTGAACGCCATATTGTCTGCGGATCTGGCGGGCGAGTTCAAAGCTGACTAATGCTCCGAGGCTGTGGCCGAAGAAGGCGAAAGGCCTGTCTAGGAGTGGAGCCAGAGCTTGGGCGAGGGCTTCGACAAGCGGCGAGAGTCGAGTGAAAGGACGCTCCATCAGCCGAGTTCCCCGTCCCGGGAGTTGAACCGGGCAGACCTCGACATCCGCTGGCAAGGCGTCGGACCAGGTGCGAAAGATCAACGCACCGGCTCCCGCGTACGGGAAGCAAAACAGGCGAAGACGGGTCTTCGGCCCGGGTTGGCGGCATGAAATCCAGGAATCAAAAGCAGCGGCGGTTGTCGAGCGGCTCATTCAAAATCTGCCCTTACAAAGTAGAACATCCAAGTTAACTCTTTGATGAACGGATCTGACTGTCCCGCTGATCCATTTTCCTTCTCAGGCTGAGCGGTCTCATATCGGTCCACACTTCTTTAATATAGGCCAGGCATTCGGTCTTGGAACCGATCTTGCCTGTAGGCGTCCAGCCAAGAGGGAATTTCTTTTCGGAAGGCCAGATAGAGTACTGCTCTTCATGATTTACAACGACTTTGTAGGTTGTCGAGTCTTCCGTGTCGTCACTATTCATATTGCGTCCTTCATCGATCCGATCGATCGGTTGACTTCATCGGCGAACCATTCTTCACTCGCTCGCACCTGATCGAGGCAAGCCCGTAGCTTGTCAGCCAGGACTTCGACGTGAGGCTTGTAAACCATCGTTGCGTGATTGCCCGGAACGACATGGACGTCAACTCCTTCAGCAGCCCACTCACTCCAGCCCAAGGTCGGGTCAGACGAGGTTCCCGCAAGCTCCTGACCAGCCTTGAAGAGCGTGATTCGACCCTGGGTAGCGATGCAGTACATAGTTTCGCGTAGCTCGAAAATCGGCCTTGCAGAGTTCGATGAAATGGCTGAGCTTGGGAAACTTCAATATCCGAGGGCATCAGGCCGGCTCTTTTCGCGTGCTCGAGCACGCGCTCCAGCAGTTCGTGCTTTGGAAGGCGGGCGAGAGAGTCCCGGGGATCCAGTGAAAGACCGAAATAGCGGACAAAATCGATCAGCAAGCGTCGCCTCGAAATCTTCGTCCGCGAATTCCTCATCGGCCGTTGGAATCCGCGTATCCAGCAAGGCCAACAAAGCCGTCCGTCTGACCCTGCGCATGAAGCTGCTGCGCCATCTCGAAGGCCACCACGCCTCCCATGGACCATCCTCCCAGGAGGTACGGACCCTCAGCCTGCACGGTCCGCACTGCGCTTCGATGTAGTAAGCGGCCATGTCTTCGATCCGCGTGTGCGGTTCCTGTCCCTCTTCCAGTCCTTTCGCTTGGAGCCCGTAGCAGGGCTGATCGGGACCCAAGCAATTGGCCAGATGAACGTAGGGAAAGACATGTCCGCCGGCCGGATGTATCAAGAACAAAGGCCGTCTGTTACCGCCCGGTTGAATAGCTACCAAAGATGAATATGGCGCCGCTTTGGCATGCTGCTTGAGGATATTCGCGAGATGCTCAACCGTTGCTCCCTGAAATACAGTCGCTAAGGGAACTTTCTTGCCCAATCTCTTTTCTATCAATGCGAACAAACGAACGGCCGCCAGGGAGTGTCCTCCCAGCTCAAAGAAATTGTCGGTCACACCGATCGGCCGAACACCCAGGACCTCTTCCCACAGACTGGTGAGCTGGAGTTCCAGAGCATTGCGCGGCGCCACGAACGCCCTCCCCGGTTCGGATCCTGTTCGCCCGGGCTCCGGCAAGGCGCCGCGGTCTACCTTACCGTTGGGCATCAATGGCAAAGCATCGAGCGGCACGAAGACCGCCGGCATCATATAATCAGGCAGCTTTTCCTTCAGAAAGCCACGCAACTCACCAGCCGTTGGCTGGGACTCCCGCTGAGCGACCAGATAGGCCACCAACTGCTTCTCTCCGGGAGCGTTTTCCCGAGCCAAGACGACCGTCTCGCGCACGGCATGGTGTTGGCGAAGCGCTGCCTCGATTTCCCCAAGTTCGATACGGAACCCGCGAATCTTCACCTGATCATCAATTCGACCCAGAAACTCGATATTCCCGTCGGAGAGATAGCGGGCGAGGTCCCCCGTCTTGTAAAGTCGCATTCCAGGCTCGCTGCTGAAGGGGTTTGGTACGAAATTCTCCGCAGTCAAATCGGCTCGATTCAGATAACCTCGGGCCAGGCCTGCACCACCAATATACAGTTCACCCGGAACTCCCACCGGAACAGGGTCACCGTACCTGTTTAGAATATAAATCGCCCTGCACGCGAGAGGACGGCCAATAGGAATTCTCTGAAGAGTTGAGAGCCCGCGAAGCCGCGGAGTGATATCAAAGGCGGTTGCCGTTATGGTGGTCTCGGTCGGCCCGTAAGCATTGATTAGACGGATTGAACTCATCGGTGTTCGCTGCCAAAGGTCGAGGAACTCGGGCAACATCGTATCTCCGCCGACGATTAAAACTCTCGGCTGAACATTTGGGACCAACTCCGAAAGGTCTGCCCACTCTCGCGCCAGTTCCTGCCAGTAGCCGGTCGGAAGATTGAGTACGGTGAGTCCGCACTCTGAAATCTTTTTGTAAAATTCGCTGGTATCGCCATACGTCGGTACTCATCATAACCAGCGTCGCGCCGACGACCAGCGTAGGCAGGATTTGTTCCAATGATAGATCGAAACTCAAAGAGGCACACTGGAGGACCTTATCACTTGATCCCAGCGCGTAGTACTTTTGACCGTTTAGGCAGTGCTCCGCGATCGAAGCATGCGAAACGAGAACTCCCTTCGGCTGCCCGGTGGATCCCGAGGTATAAATTATATAAGCCAGGTTCTCAGGGACCGTCAGGCAGATTGGATTCTCTGCACTTTCTTTGGCGATCGTCTCCCAATCCGAATCGAGACAGACCACCTTCGCATGGTGTTCTGGCAATCCCGCCAGCAACGCTTCCTGAGTCAGTATTACCGGGACGTCGGCATCTTCCAGCATGAAGGCGAGTCGCTCTTTCGGATACCCTGGATCCAGGGGCAGGTAGACACCGCCCGCCTTTAGAATGCCCAGCAGTCCGACGACCATCTCCACCGAGTGCTTGAGGCAGATTGCGACCGGTACCTCAGGTCTTACTCCCAGAAGGCGTAGATGATTCGCCAGTTGATTGGCCCGGTGGTTCAGTTCTTCGTAACTCAGCTCCTGATTTTCAAGTACTACTGCTATTGCGTCAGGTGTTCGCTCGACCTGCGCTTCGAAGAGTTGATGGATACTTTCGCTGAGACGACTACTCTCGGCATCGTTGCAGTTCGCCAGTACTTGTTGTCGCTCGGCCTCGGTTAACAACGGTAAGTCCGAGAGGCGTCGTTCAGGAGCGGCGGCCACAGCCTCCAGTAAGGTCCCGAAATGGCCAAGCATACGTGTAATAGTGCCAGCCTCAAACAAATCCGTGTTGTATGCTAGCGTCGCGGAGAGGCCTTGATCGGTGTCGGCGATATGAAGGGTTAGATCAAAGTGAGTCGTCCGGGTGCCCACTTCCACGGGACTCAGGCTCAATCCCGGCAGTTCCGCCGCGTGCGGCGACGCATTCTGTAGCACGAACATCACCTGGAAGAGCGGATTACGGCTTAGATCCCTTGCCACGTGCAATTCCTCGACCAGCCTTTCAAAGGGCAGGTCCTGATGGGCATAGGCTCCCAAGCACACTTCCCGCACCCGGCCCAAAAGCTCCCGAAAGCTGGGATTGCCTGACAGGTCGGTGCGCAGCACCAGTGTGTTGACGAAAAATCCTATTAACCTCTCGATCTCCAGCCGGTTGCGATTGGCGATCGGCGTGCCAATGACGAGATCGTCTTGATTCGTGTACCCGTGCAACAAAACCTGGAACGTCGCCAGCAGGGTCATGAAAAGAGTAGCACCTTGCTGGCGGCTTAGCGCCTTCAATCCATCGCTCACGGTCCGGGGCAATAGAATAGATTGGTGCGCTCCGTGAAAAGTTTGTACGGCTGGCCTTGGATGGTCCGCCGGGAGCTCCAGGAGCGGAGGCGCACCAAGCAGTTGCTGCTTCCAATAGGCAAGCTGAGTCTCCAGAACCTCACCCTGCAACCAATCTCGCTGCCAATGGGCAAAATCTGCATACTGGATGGGTAGCTCAGGCAGCGATACAACCTTATCGGAAGAAAAGGCGCCGTAGAGTGCCGCCATCTCGCGGATCAGGATTCCAGTCGACCAACCGTCGGAAACAATATGATGCATCGTCAGCAGCCCGACGTGCTCGTCTTCGCCCAGCCGTAGCACAGTAGCCCGCATGAGCGGACCTTCGGCCAAATCGAAAGGCCGCTGCGCCTCATTCGTCGCCAGCCTCTGAACCTCGACCTCCCTCTCTGTCTCAGGCAGGTCTCGCAAATCCACTATCGGTAGCGCCAACCTCAGGAGCGGTGCGACCACCTGAACCGGACGGCCATCCACTATGGCAAAGGTAGTTCGCAAGACCTCATGGCGCTTCACGATTTCGTCGAGACTCTGCTTGAGCGCCACGACGTTGAGCGGTCCCTTGAGACGGACGGCGGCCGGAAAATTATAGACAGAGCCGCCCGGCTCGAGCTGATCGATGAACCACAGTCGCTGTTGAGCAAACGACAGAGGCAGTTCTCCGTTCCGAGGAACAGGCACGATGGGAGGAGCCTCCAATCCTGCCCCGCGGCGTGCGTCAATGCTTTCAGCCAGGCCGGCAACGGTCGGCGCCTCGAACAGGCGGCGCAGCGGCATCTCCACCTGGAAGGCTTCGCGGATCCTGGAAACGACCTGGGTAGCCAACAGCGAGTGTCCGCCTAGCTGAAAAAAGTTATCGTGGACACCTACTCGTTCGACGCCGAGGACTTGGGCCCAGATCTCGGCGAGTAGCTCTTCCGTGGGCGTGCGGCATGCCACGAATGCTTCGTCCAGCTCGGGTCGCCGATCATCAGGCGTCGGCAGTGCGTGGCGGTTTACCTTACCATTGGCGGTCAGCGGGAAGGCGTCCAGTAGCATGAAGACCGCAGGCACCATGTACGCGGGCAGCTTATCCTTCAGAAACCCGCGCAGCTCGCTGGCGGTGGGGCGTGACTCTCGCTCAGCGACTACGTAGGCTACCAACCGTTTCTCTACGGACCCGACTTCCTGAGCTTGTACGATAGCCTCCCGCACCAATGGGTATTGTCCAAGCGTTCCCTCGATTTCTCCAAGTTCGATTCGGAACCCGCGGATCTTGACCTGATGATCGCTACGACCCAGGAACTCGATGTTTCCGTCCGGCCGGTAGTGCGCGAGGTCCCCGGTCTTATACAGCCGCGCTCCCGGCTCCCCGCTGAAGGGATCTGGAATAAACTTCTCACCGGTCAAGTCAGGGCGCCTGACATAGCCTCGAGCCAGACCCACGCCGCCGATGTACAAGTTACCCGCGACGCCGATCGGAAGCAGGCGAAGTAGGTCGTCTAGAATATATACTTGCGCGTTCGGTATAGGTCGTCCGATAGGAATTGCAGAATTACTATTGCGCTCTTCGCATGGCCAATATGTAGAATCAATGATTGTCTCGGTCGGCCCATAGACGTTGTACAGCTTGGCCCTGGAGCGGCTGTGGAAACGCGTGACGATCTGCGGCGTCAACGCCTCGCCACCGCACATAACAGCGCGCAAGGCGAGGCTTTGGTTGAAAGCGGGCTCCTCAACCAGAAGCTGGACAAGCGACGGCACGCAGTGGAGAATTGAGATTCGCTCGCCGCGGATGGTGTCTGCCAGGTATCGGCTATCACGATGACCGCCAGGTTCCGTGACTATCAGGGTTCCTCCCGCCAACAGCGTTGCGAACAATTCGCGTCCAGCGGCATCGAAGGTAATGGGAGTTTTCAAGAGACAGCGGTCGCTGGATGACAGCTCAAGTGTTTCGATTATCCAGTTGATAGCATTAGTCAGTCCGCCGTGCTCGACCATTACTCCCTTCGGCCGTCCGGTCGAGCCTGAAGTGTAGATCACGTACGCGAGGTTCTCGGCGGTTGCCTTAGTTTGGGGAGTGTTTTCGCCATGCCTCGCGATGGTCTCCCAGTCCGAGTCCACGCACACGACCTCGATTCCGAGCTGCGGTATGCTGTCCCGCAGAGTTTTCTGCGTCAGCAGCACCTGCGCTTGAACATCTTCCATCACGTAGACTACGCGCTCTCTGGGATACTCAGGATCCAACGGTACGTAAGCTCCGCCCGCCTTAAGAATGCCAAGGATCCCCACGACCATCTCCAGCGAACGGTCCATGCAGATTGCGACCGGTACTTCCGGTCCGACACCGAGACCTTGCAGGTGATGCGCGAGTTGATTGGCGCGAGCCTCGAGCTGAGCATAGGTCAAACGCTGGTTCTGAAAAACGACCGCGACATTCTCCGGCGCATGCCGGGCCCGTTCCGCGAAAAGCTCGTGGATACACTTGTTTTCAGAGTACTCGGTCCGCCTATCGTTGAACTCGACCAGCAGCTGGCGCTGCTCATTGGGGCTCACGATATTCAGATTCGCGATTGACGATTCCGGATTTGCGCAGACACTCTCGAGCAGAGTCCGGAACTCTTGCGCCAGGCGGCCGACATCCTCAGCGCAGAACAAGCTGGAATCGTAGTGAAGCTCCGCGACCAGAAGGCCCTCTTGCTGCACGCAGGAGAGTTTCAACTTAAACCGGTCAAAACAGCTGTATTGCTTCTGAATGGAAAATATCGTGTCGCCCTCGGTATAATTCGCCTCCGCATTCTGGAATTCAAAAGCTACGGGAAAGAAGCGGCACGGCTCGATTTCGGAATCCAATCGAGGAAGTTGTTCAAAGTCGAAATATTCCTGCCATTCAACGGCTTCCCGCGCCGATCCAGTAGTCCGTTCCAGAACCTCACTGAACCGTAGCTGCTCTTCGAGCCGGCAGTGAACAGGCAGTGTCTTTGCAAACAGGCCCAGCGCTTCCTGTAGCCCTTCGTAAGTGCGCCCATCGCACGTCAAGCCGACCACAAAGTCTGATTCGCCAGCGAGACGCCAGAGCAGGATTTGCCAGCAAGCCAGGAAGAACGCAGAGGCCGAAGCTTCATACTTGGCCACAAGCTTTCTAATCTTCGGGGTCAACTCAGGATTGACCGGCGACGCCAGAAGCCGGGGCTCAAAGGCCGCCCTTGCGGAAGGCCGCCTTTCGAAGGAAAGCTTCGGAACGCGGAAAGCCGAGGCTTCCGCCTCGTGCCAGTGCTTTTTTCCTTCCGCCGTTTCTTCCGATTCTACCAGGTTATTTTCCCACTCGGCGAGATCGGCATATTGAGACGGGTCGCACGAGGGTTCTTGGCAACGGCCAAAAGCTGAGTAGCGGTGGGTGATCTCACGCACCAGAATCCTGAGTGATGCCGCATCCGCACACAGCGATGGTAGATTGACGAGCAACATGTGCCGGTCGGCCGCGAGGGTTAGCAAGGAGATGCGCAGGACCGGCCCGTTCGCAAGGTCGAAGGGAATCCGGCCAAATTCTTGTAACAGCGCCTCTATTTCCGCCTCTTGGCGTAAAGTGTCACAGGTAGTCAAGTTGTATTCCTCTATCCAGGGCGCACTTTGCTCGTATACCGCTTGGAGAGGAATGCTTGTTCCGTGGGGACAACGAAAGGTGGTTCGGAGGATCTCGTATCGGTCTGAGATGTCCCGCAGGACAGCCTTTAGAATCCGCAGGTTGAGACTACCCTCAATGAGGACGGCGCATTGCGCACGATACAGCTGTTCATCGCCGGCCTGCTGCAGCGACCACAGATGCCTTTGCTGAGGTGAAAGCCGGAACCCCTCGATAACGTCCATTTGCATTCGAGTAATTCTACTTTCGCGCGACCGCTTCAATGCTCAGTTGCGACGTTATGATGTTCTTGCGCTTGACGTGTTTCAGCTTTTGAATATTAACTTCCTTCTGCTCTTTGCGGACGTTCACCTGTTGCTGCCGGTCCGCCGCGGCGAGCATTAGCTTTAGCGCATCCAGTCTAACGGTTGGCTCTTGAATTACGCGACGCAGAACTATTTCGAAATGCTGCGACATCCGGGCAATGGTCGCGTTATCAAACAGGTCGCTGTTGTACCGCATCGAGGCGGAAAGCGATTCCTGCGTTTCGATTATCAACAACACCAAGTCGAGAGTGGCGGCACGGCGTTCCAGTGCCACCGACTCCATAACAAGTCCCCCAGGATTCATGCGCAGCCCTGTTTCGGCCGCCACAAATGCAGACGCGCCTGGTTGCGCGCTCCGATGGGGCTTGTCGAGCACGAACATCACCTGGCACAGAGGTGGGCGGCTGAGCTCGCGGGGCGGCCGCAGGCGCTCAACCAATAGAACGGTGGGGTAATCCTGATGCTCGAGGGCAGACAGCACAGTGCGGCGAACCTGGCCGAGAAATGCCCCGAACGCAGGGTTCCCGGAAAGATTCGTCCTTAAGACTACGGGGTTCGTAAAGAGTCCGACGATACCTTCGAACTCGGCCCGGCTCCTACCCACCATAGGAGTTCCCACCAATAGGTCCTCCTGGCCGCTATGGTAGGACAGCACTACCTGGAAGGCTGCAAGCAGCACCATGTACAGCGTCGCTCCATGAGCCTTGGCGAGAGCCTTGAGCCCGGAGCTCAGCTCCGTATCCATAGTGAAGTCGTGCGATGCCCCTTGATAAGTCGGGAACGCGGGACGCGGCCGGTCGGTCGGAAGATCCAGTACCGGTAGCTGTCCGGCCAATTGCTCCCGCCAGTATGCCCACAGCCGCTCTCCATCCGGGCCTGCCAGCATTTCGGCCTGCCAACGGACATAGTCGGTGTATTGCAAATCAAGAGGAGGCAGAGCCGCTTTCACGCCGGCGCTTTCCGCCGGGTATAGTACGCCGAGTTCATCCAGGAGTATCGCGAGAGACCAAAAGTCGATCGCTATGTGATGCACGACCAGCAGAAGAATATGTTCCCGTGCCGATCGCATGATAAGACTCACCCGCAACAAGGGCCCTCGTTCCAGATCAAACGGGCGATAGGCTTCCTCGAGCAATCGGGCGTTGAGTTCGTCGCCGCTCCAAGTCGAGCCGTCCACTTCCTCGAAGCGAACCTTCAGGTGTTCGTGGACCTGCTGGACCGGTTTGCCGGCGTGTGCGGGAAAAGTAGTGCGCAGCGAAGGATGGCGATCGACCAACCTCTGCAACGCGCGTTGCAGGGCCGGAACGTTCAGGTCGGACGAGACGCGCGCCGCAAAATTGACGTTGTAAACTGTGCTCTCTGGCGCGAGTTGATATAGAAACCAAATGCCCTGCTGATTATACGAAAGAGGATAGATTAATTTGGAGTCGCGCGCCTGCTGGCGAAGAAGCCGGGCAAGCAGGGCCCGCTTTTCGCCCGGTGAAAGATCGGCGATTCGATCGGAAGTGCTGCTATTCACCAACTTCCTCTTTAGCCAATAGCTCAGCGAGCAGCGAATTCACTTCCTCATCCGAATACTGGTCGAGATTTTCCAGCAGATGTTCATCGATGCCGCCGTTTCGTCGCTGCGCCTGGGGGTGACCATTTGCCGAAGCAAGAAGCACCGATGAGCCAGGAGTCTCAGATGTAAGCAGAAGAAGCAGTTGCGACACAGCCTGTTCGACGCTGGGACCTGAAAGAAATGTGACCATCGGCACGTTCACGCCCAAGTCAACTGCGATCCGGTTCTTCAACTCGACCGCCATCAAGGAGTCCAGTCCCAGATTGCTGAGCGGTTGCTGTACGTCCAGTTTGGATGCGGACTGTCCTAGCACACGAGCCACCAGCTCAGTCAGATAGGACAGGATTAACGGGAGGCGCTCCGCTGGTTCTGCGGCAAGGATCGAATTCCTCTTCTCGCCCGGATGACCAGATAGTCGTGAATTGCCGGCTTCCTCACGTGCAAGCTCAGAGAGCAGTGGTGATTCAGTGCCCGCTGGATAAAACTGGCGATACCGCTCCCAGTCAACCGGCACCACCGCCACTTGGGCCGAGCCTTGACGTAGCAGCCGGTCCATCGCCTCCAGCGCCTGCGCCGGTGCGATGCTCCTGATTCCCGCCAGCGCGAGGCGCGCGGCAAGGCGCTTTCCTCCCGCCGTTTCCGCGAAACCCAATCCGCTCCACGCTCCCCAATTGATGCTCAGCGCCGGTTTGCCCAAGGCTCTTCGATGATGGGCGAGTGCATCGAGGAAGGCGTTGGCAGCAGCATAGTTTCCCTGGCCAGGCTGGCCCAGGAGGGAGCCTGCGGAAGAAAAGAGTACAAAGAAGTCCAAAGGATCGTCTTTGAGTAGGCGGTGCAGCAGCCAGCCGCCGATCATCTTGGGCCGCAGAACCGAATCCAACGCCGCAGTATCGAGTTGCACCAGCAGTCCGTCTTGCAGAACTCCCGCCGCGTGCACCACGCCCCGGATCGGCGGCCAACCCTCAGTGCGATACTCATCCAGATAGGTGCTTAACTGTCCTTCATCGGCCACATCCACCGATGCCAGATGTACGAACGCACCTAAGCCTTCCAGTTCACGAATCGCGGCAATTTGATCGGCCAGCCGGCTGCCTGCTTCCACCGAGCTCCATCGCGCGCGTGGTGGGAGCTTGGTGCGTCCCATAAGAATCAACCGCCGGGCCCCCTGCTCTACCATCCAGCGGGCGACGGAAAGGCCCAGCTCTCCCAGCCCACCGGTGATCAAGTAGGAGCCGTCAGCGCGCCAGCTAAGTGGAGCGGATTGCATGCTGGATCGATGTTTACGCACCAGACGGCCTGCGTATCGCCGACCTTGCCGGAACGCAATCTGATCCTCTCCGTCTGGAGCGGAGATTTCTTTCCACAACTGATGAGCGGCGTCCTCGGGAACCGAAGGCATGCCTTCCAGGTCCATCAGCCCTCCCCAGAACATGGGATGCTCCTGAGCGATAACGCGACCCAATCCCCAGAGCGGCGACTGGGCCGTGTCCGGCGGCACAGTCTCTTCCCCCGCTGGCTGAGCGCCGCGCGTGATCAGCCACAGGCGAGGTAAGTGATTCCCTTCAACTCGAGCCAGCTCCTGGACTAACTGTAAGACACTGCTACAGCCGAAGGTCTGAGCTTTCTTCAGCGAACTGACAGTGGTCTGTTCTGGAGGACCTGCATCAAGACTCCAGAGATGGACGACCGCGCGGCAGATTGGCCGATCGGGCCTCAACACCGCCTCTACGAGCTGTCGCATGTCCTCCGGTCGTTCGGGATTGATGCGATAATGCTCGCCGTCCGTGTGTTCGTACGATTCCCCGCGAGTGACAATGATGCTTCGGTCTCCTTGTGCCTTGATCAGTGCTGCAAGCTTTTCTCCGACGCCGATCCTGTCTGCGAAGATAAGCCAGTTGCCCGGGCTGGCTGGCGCGGATTCTTTCGGGGCCGGCTGTTCATTCGGGCGCTCCCTGAGCTGCCATTGGAATTCGTAGAGCCAGCCGTCAATATTCTCGTCGGCGGCACGCTTTGTATCGCGGCCGATGATATCGAAGCGCAATCCGATAATTTCGGCTGCCACCTGCCGATTTTCATCCAGGAGCCGCACGTCTCCCTTGATGATGCCGGCGTCGGGCTTTTGCAGATGGGCGTGACTCCATAGATGCAAATCCTGACCACCGTGGATACGGATCTCATCTATATGAGTGGGCATGTAGGAGCCAGGTTCGTCGTTTCCTGCCGCTTGAGCGGCGACCCCCGCTCCTAGGGTCTGAAAGCAAGCGTCCAGAAGGGCAGGGTGGAATTGACAGGCGTCGAACTCTCGATGCGGTCCAGCGGGGACTTTCACTTCACCGAGCATCTCACCATTGCATCGCCACAACTGAGTAATGCTCTGGAAAGAGGGGCCGTAATCGACACCACTTTCGCGAAGTCTCAGATAGTAGTCTTGCCCGGAGATTTGCTCTGAGCATCGAGCCTGGACTTGAGCGGCCGCTTCCTGCTCGACAACCGGAGAGAGGACAAGGTCTGGCTCAGGACAAACCTTTGCTGTCGCATGTAGCGTCCACGATCGATTGACTTGCTCTACATCGCCCGGGCAACTGTAGATATGAACGGATGCGGCAGCGTCGGCGGCGGGAGAGAGGATCACTTGAAGCGCTCGAGTTCCGTCCTCCGGGATGAACAGCGCTTTCCTGAATTCCATATCTTTCAGCACACAGGACTGCGACGGAAAGGCCTCAGCCGCGGCAGCCAACGCCATCTCGACGTAGAGCGCGGCGGGGAGCACCGCGAGTCCTTCGACGCGATGGTCATCCAGGTAAGACTGCGCGCTCCTGTCCAGGACGCTCTCCCAGAAGTGGGTTTGGGTTTGCGCCGATTTGAAATGCCGGCCCAGAAGAGAATGCTTCCCCGCTCCATCGCTTGAGACATACTGCGATTGATGACCGGCGTAGCCGGCCGGCGGGTCCATCCAGCAACGCTCCCGATCCCATGGGTAGGACGGAAGCTGGACGGATCGGCCCGGCTTGGGATAGATGCGGTTCCACTCGATCGGATATCCACGGGTGTAAAGCATCCCGATCGACCCGGCTAATACTTTGCTTTCTTCTTCGTCGCGCCTTAGCGACGGGACTACCGCGCCTGCTATCCCGGCATGACCAAATTCCTGCTGAATGCTACTGAGTAGAATGGGATGCGGACTGAGCTCCAGAAAGATGTCATGTCCATCTTCCAGCAAATTCTGAACCGCGGTTGAAAAAAGCACGGGCTCTCTAAGATTCCTGCTCCAATAGAGCGGGTCGAAGCTCAAGCCGCCAGCAACCTGGCCGGTTACTGTCGAGTAGATCGGCACCGATGCGGGCCGAGGCTGTAGTCCTTCCAACGCGCGCTCCAAATCAGCGCGGATAGGCTCCATCTGCGGACTGTGAGCGGCAAAATCAACCTTGATCATTCGGCAGAAGATGTCCTGCCGCTGCAATCGACTCACGATTGTTTCGAGCGCCGCGGGATCTCCTGACAAAACCGTTGACGTGGGACTGTTGCTGACGGCGATCGACACGCGATCTTCACAGCCGGCAATGGCGCGCCGAGCGTCCGCGATGGAAAGGTCCACCGCAGCCATCGCTCCGCGCCCAATCGTCGGCTTCACGAGGCGGCTGCGGCTGCAAATCACGCGCGCCGCATCTTCGAGGCTCAGCGCGCCCGCAACGTGAGCGGCCGCGACCTCGCCCATGCTGTGGCCCACCACCGCGTGCGGCACGATACCCCATGAACGCCACAAAGCCGCAAGCGCCACCTGAATCGCAAACAAAGCCGGCTGCAAAACGTCGACTTCGTTCAGCCGCGAGCGGGCCGGATCGGTTGAAGAAAGTTCCGCAAGCAACGACCAGTCTCCGTAGGGGCGCATCGCAAGGTCACAGCGTTCGATTGCTTTGCGGAAGACCGCTTCCTGCTGCAAGAGCGTTCGCCCCATCCCAAACCATTGCGAACCCTGCCCCGGAAACACGAAGACCAGTTTTCTCTGGCGATCGGAAAGCTTGCGGCCGGAAGAGAGTCCTGGACAAACCTCTCCGCGGATAAAAGTCTCGAGCTCCTCCGCCAATTGCGCAACTGAGCTGCCGGTCGCGGCAAGCCGGTACTCGTGATGACTTCGCCGCGCGCCGGCCGCGTAACAAATATCGTCCGGCGACGCCGTCAACTCGGGATCGATCAGGAAGTCGTGGTAGCTTCGCGCAAGAGACAGCAGAGCCGGCGCGCTGCGTGCCGACAAAGGCAGCAGGTATGTGGACGTGGCTTCGCGATTTCCGTCTTCGCAATCCGCAGCATGCATTCCCGAATCGGATTGGGGAGCGCCTTGCAGAACCACGTGGACGTTGGTTCCACCAAAGCCGAATGAACTCACCCCGGCGAGCATGGCTGCACCCGGCGGCGCAGGCCATGGACCCAGCGCCGTGTTCACGCGCAGCGGGAGTTGATCAAAAGGAATATGAGGGTTGGGCTCCTCGAAATGCAGGCTCGGTGGGACCTCGCGATGCTGCAGCGCCAGCGCCACCTTGATCAGTCCGGCGATACCCGCGGCGGCCTCGAGGTGACCAAGGTTGGTTTTGACCGAGCCGATGAGACACGGCCGCTCCGGAGAACGGTCGAGAGCAAGCACAGCGCCCAAGGCTTTAGCCTCGATTGGATCGCCCAGGAGTGTGCCCGTGCCATGGGCCTCGACGTATTGAACGTCGCCGGGCGAGACCGCGGCGCGCAGATAGGCTTCTCGCAGCACGGCTTCCTGGGCTTGAGGATTCGGAGCCATCAGTCCATTGCTGCGTCCGTCCTGATTCACCGCACTGCCGCGAATGACGGCGTAGATCGGATCGCGGTCGGCCAAGGCTCTCGATAGCGGTTTCAGAACGACGACCCCGGCGCCCTCGCCGCGAACGTAGCCGTTGGCGCGCGCGTCGAAGGCTTTGCAGCGCCCATCGGGCGCCATCGCACCCGCCTTGCTGAAATTGATCGTAATGGCAGGAGACAAGATCAGGTTCACGCCGCCGGCCAATGCCAGAGTGGACTCTCCGCTTCTCAGGCTATTGCAGGCTTGGTGGACCGCAACGAGTGACGACGAACAGGCAGTGTCGATCGCCATACTCGGTCCCCGGAAATCAAATATGTAGGAGATACGGTTGGCCGCGATACTCAGGGCATTGCCGGTGCCGGCGTACGCATCAATACGATCCAGATCGTTAAATTGAATCCGGCCGTAATCGTTGTTCGAAATGCCGATGAACACGCCGGTGGGCGTGCCCGCGAGGTGCTCGCGCACCTGTCCGGCGTCTTCCAGCGCTTCCCATGCAACCTCGAGTAGCAGGCGTTGCTGCGGATCCATGCGCGCAGCTTCTCGCGGCGAGATACCAAAGAAGTGCGCATCGAACTGATCTACGTACTCAATAAAACCACCCCAGCGCGTGACCATTTTGCCCGGCGCCGCGGGATCAGGATCGTAAAAATCGTGCAGGTCGAAACGTTGCGCGGGAACTTCCCGGATTGCATCCACTCCGTCGCGAAGTAGATTCCAGAAAGCTCGCGCGTCCTGTGCAGCAGGAAAACGGCAGCCGATTCCGATTATGGCAATCGCTTCGGCATTCGCCTCCCGAACCCGGCACGCTTCGGCGGCCGGCTGCGACGGACTTGGCGACTCCGCCAATCCGCGGGCGAGAGCTTCGATGGTCGGAAATTCATATGCCAACTCGGCCGGAAGATCTCGTCCGAGCCAATCCGCAAGTTCGCCGGAGAGACTGACCAGCTCCGTCGATCCCAGTCCGTAGCTGGCGAATGGTTCCCCAACGTCTATCTCATCCGCTTCGATCTCCAGCAGCTCGGAAAGCTTGGATACCAGCCAGGCCTGGATCGTTGCCGCGCCGGGTGCAGGATTCCCTTTCTCCCGCTCTCCATTGCGCTCCGCGTCATGCCGGATCGCGCCGTTAGTTTGATTTCCGGCCATTACTCACTCTTCGCGCACTGTTTCAGCGTCCCGTCCCGAAACCTGGCTTCGCACACACGGCGCTGAACCTTTCCGCTGGGAGTCTTCGGAATGCTTCCAGCCTTGAGAAGCACGACTGCATGCACTCGCACGTCATGCTCTTCCGCCACCGCGCGGCGAATGGCTCGACTTACCGCGTCGAGATCCGCTGGAGACCGCCCGTTCTGGTTGCTCGCGTGTGAATTATCGCGCGATTCGCCGTTAAGCTGGCGCAGCTCTGGTTGGTAGCGGCGCTCAACTTCGGCGGCGATGATCAATCGCTCCTCGTCGGCGACATCGACTGAAAATGCCACACAACAACCCGGCCGCACTGCCGCATGGCTTTGCTCGACGGTCAATTCGATGTCGTGTGGATAAAGGTTGCGGCCGCCGATGATGATCAGATCCTTCAGCCGGCCGGTGACGAATAGCTCGCCGTCTCTCAAGAATCCGAGGTCTCCCGTGCGAAGAAATGGCCCCTCGCCGGTATCCGCCAGATAGGCATTGAAGGTGCCCCCGCTTTCCTCTGGCCGGTTCCAGTACCCCTGAGTCACGCTCGGACTTGATACCCAAATCTCCCCGACCTCATCGGGCGCGCACGCGGTCATCGATTCAGGATGGGCGATAACAATTTTCGTATCGGGCATCGCGCGACCACATCCAACCCGCGTGCGGACGTTCAACTGCTGGTCGCAGCTCTCCACGACGCCGTTGTGTTCAAGCGCCGTCACCTGGGTCGTGCACAGGACGGGCTCATCTTCTACGACTCCACCCGATACGATCAGCGTGGCTTCGGCGAGCCCATAACAGGGATAGAAGAAGTTTGGGCGGAAGCCACAAGCTGCGAACGTCGCGGCAAACCGTTTCAGGGTGTCCGCACGGACCGGCTCGGCGCCGTTGTACGCCACATTCCAATTGCTGAGGTCCAGACCGTCGCACTGTTCCGGAGTAATCTTGCGAGCGCACATTTCGTACGCGAAATTCGGGCCTCCACTGACAGTGGCTTTGTAGCGCGAAACCGCCCGAAGCCACCGCACCGGCCGCTGAAGAAAGGACTGCGGAGGCATGAGAACGCACCTACGTCCTCCGTACAGTGGTTGAATAATTCCATTGGTAAGTCCCATATCATGGAAAACCGGAAGCCATGTCACGGAGACAGTGTCCGATGTAATCTCAAAAGCTTGGCTGATGTGGGCCGAGTTCTCGATAAGATTCCCATGACTGACCATTACGCCCCTCGGTACGGCGGTAGAACCCGAGGTGTATTGGAGCAAAGCGAGTGTATCGCTAGTCGCCTCAGGGTCTCGCCAGTCTTGCTCCGCGGTGCTGACAACTTTGTCAGTGACAATCCAATGCAGCGTTCGCAGTTCAGGAGCATGCGCGAATAGGCTCTCAACTTTGGAGAAAATCGACGACGTGGTCAGCGCCAGCATCGGCTGTGCATCGTTTGCGAGGGTGCGAAGCCTCGGGAGAGTCCGTTGCGGCTGGGCCATATTCGGCGGCGGCAGAGGGACCGCCATAACCCCAGCATATAAGCATCCAAAAAAGGCAGGGATGAACTCAAGACCCGCTGGATAGAGCAGTAGGGCACGCTCGCCGCTTGCTGTGTAGCTTTGGAGCAATGCACCAATAGCCCGTGCTTGCCGGTCCAAGGCCGCGAATGTCAAATTCGCTCCTTCTATCTCTCCGTCGGTCAGATAAGTGTAGATCCGCTGCTCTGGCTGCTGGAGCGCCCGCCCGCGCAGAAGTTCGACGAGCGTAGAAGCTTTAGCAGTAGTTCGACTCACAGGTAGCTGACTCGACGTACTAGCTAGGCGATACATGCTCATAGAATTACCTGGCTGAGCGACGTGGCCAGCGAGGTGCCGGCCCTAGTGCCCTTCGGATGTCGCTTCGCCTCAGCGAGGCATTATTTACCGCAACTGGGGTTTTTAGGGAACCGAAACGTCGCTGAAGACACTGACTTCGTGTTCTCTAGAGAACCAAACGGCGAAGCAAAAGCGAAGACTGTTGTTCCGGTTTCCAACACGCGCTGACCGTTTTTGCACGCGGAACTCGGCTTGGATTTCCAGAGGACACTCTTAAGACTTCGGGATACAGTCGTCAAGCGTTTATTGGGAATCGAAAATGCGCCGAGATCCTCGTCCCGCTTGAAGCGAACGCATCGTGCAAACTTGTTTAACTGAAAGCGCCGCGCCGGCCGCCGGTCTTCACGAGCCGCTGCGGTAAGCTGATCCGCCAACCGTGCCGGCAGCGCGAGGCGAATGTCTTCAAAAGAACTCAGCAGTGGTTCTCTTGGATACCATTTTCTGTGGCGGAAGAAGCCGCTTACGTGATACCGTCCTCAATCCGGACAGCAGACTATTGGTATGGTCCTTTCGCTACTATCGCAGTGGCTACTAGGGCCCGCGTGGAATGAGCGCGCTGGCCAGCGTGCTGATCGTCCTATTGATCTGGATCGTGATGGGTGGCGGGTTCGTACGGTGAGCCACCGTCGATCGACGAGAAGAATTATGCACCGACCAGCGTGGATGTGGATTCGCTACAGTGTCCTGGCTGTGATACTGGGCGCTGCGCTGGCCGCGCCGTCCGGGGCCGCGACTCCGGACGCCTGGATCACCACGAAAATCAAGCTGGCGCTGTTGACCACCGAGGGCGTGAGCGGGACGGCCATTAAGGTGGACACCGTCGCCGGCCAAGTCACTCTGTATGGCAAGGTGCACTCCGCCGAGGAGAAGGCGAAGGCCGAGACCATCGCTCGGAAAGTCGACGGCGTTCAAGGCGTGCGCAGCCTGTTACAGGTGGTCGCCCCACAGCATGAGAAGGCGATGCAAGTGGCCGATGACGACCTCAAGCAGCGGATCGAACAGGCGTTACAGGCCGATCCTTCACTCAAGAGCAGCAGTATCACTGTGCAGTCCGTGAACCAGGGCGTCGTCCTACTGGGCGGCACGGCAAAGACCTTTAGCGCTCACCTGCGCGCAGTCGAGGATACGGCCGCGGTGCCGGGTGTTGGCCGGGTAGCCAGTGAAATCCAGAGTCCCGACACCCTGGCCGATGCGGAGATCTGGCGCGCGCCCACGCCGCCGCCGCCCAGACCGGGGTACGGAGTTTTCGACAGCGCCAATGACATATGGATCACGTCGGCCGTGAGGATGAGCTTGATAGCCGATGGCAACGTTCCGGGATTCGAAATCGATCTGGACTCGTGGGACGGGGTGGTGACGCTGTTCGGAATTGTAAACTCACAGGACGCGAAGAGCGCCGCTGAGGCCGATGCCCTCAAGGTGAGCGGAGTAAAGCGCGTGGTGAACGAACTGCAGGTGGTGCCGAGCGCGAAGCAGCAAGCTGTGAACGCGAGCGACGACGAGTTGCAGCGAACGGTCAGGAAGGCTCTCGACGAGCATGAGTTCAGAGACGCCGGCTTGGAGGTGAGGAACGGCGTCGCGCGGCTGACTGGGACCGTCCCAACCGGGGCGCGGAACCTGGAGGCCGCAGTGGTAGCGCGCTCGGTTCCGGGCGTCCGCGCGGTCCAGGACGATCTGCGCCTGCGGGACTAACCCAACGTGGCTGCGCCCCGACCTAATCGTGACCGAACGAGCAGCGCTGTTTTTGGTGAACCTTAACTCTGGTCAGTAATGGCCTTAACCAAGAGGGGTACAGTGTAATGAGCGGAACGAGCGACAAGATTAAAGGCCGTGTGAAAGAGGCAGTTGGTGCTTTGACGGATGACGAACGTCTAAAGAGGGAAGGAAAGCTCGATCAAGCCACCGGCAAGATTAAGAATACCGTGGAGCGCGTGATCGACAAGGCAAAGGAAGCTGTGAAGAGGCCCGCGAGAAAATAGCGCATTCCTCCGGGTACCAAAGTAACCAGAACAGATTCCATAGCACGCGGGGCCGCACGACGTGTGAAATCGAACAACAACAACCGCCGTATCGCCCACGCAGGAATGGTCGAGGGAAAATGGCAGTGAAACAGCCGGCGGAGGACAAACAGATGTCGCGCTCAAGAATAAAGCAAACAAAATCGATTTTGTGGTTCGGCGCGGCCCTGTTCGCACTTGCGATCGCTACGAGCGCCTCGGCGCAGGTCACGATCCAGTTTGGGGGGCCGCAGGTGCCCGGTTTCTCCAACTACTATCCCTGGTTCAACGACGTCCCGCAGTATCAAGCAGACCAAAGCTTTCGTTGGTTTCTTGCAAATCATCCGAACGTCGCGCGAGAACTCGCACGGAATCCGGGGCTGCTCTACAATGCCAATTGGCGCAGGCAGCATCCCCAGTTGGAGCAGTACCTGGCGAGCCATCCTTACGTATGGCAGGCCCTTAACAATGAATACTGGGCTACCGGACCGGCCGAAACGCAATGGGGCGACTACGACGACCAGCACCAATGGCGCGATGCCTATTGGTGGCATCAGAACAATCCCGACTGGTTCTATAACAATCACCAGGATTGGGCCTCGCTCAACCCACGCTGGCGCGACCGTGATGGCGACTACGACCAGCAGCACGTATGGCATTACGGACAATGGTGGTACCAGCAGGATCCAAATTGGGTGAAGACTCGTCATCCCGATTGGCTCAGGCAACACCAGAATTGGACAAACCAGGCGACGCAGCAGCAGAACCAGCAACGTCAGGCGACGCGCGAGCAACAGCAGCGGAACCTTCAGCAGCAGCAGGCGGCGCATGAGCAAAATCAGCAGAATCAGCAGCAGAACCAGCAACGTCAGGCAGCGCGCGAGCAACAGCAACGGAACCTTCAGCAGCAGCAAGCCGCGCACGAGCAAAATCAGCAGAATCAGCAGCAGAACCAGCAACGTCAGGTGACGCGAGAGCAACAGCAACGGAACCCTAAGCAGCAACAGGCGGCGCAACCGCAAGACCAACACAACCAGCGACAGCAAGCGGTACGCGAGCAGAACCAGAAACCGGAGCAGGCGGCCGCCCGTCAAGAGCATCAGCAGCCGCAGGGCCAACAACAGGACAAGCAGCACGGAAACGCCAATGCCAAACCGCAGTGATATCTCAAATGCGTTCGGGCGTCCGCGCGGTAGAGAACGTTCTTCCCGAAAGAGGCCGTTTGAGTACTCGGCGAGTTGAAATCAGAGAATTAAAATGGAAATCGTGGTCAAAATGAAAATTGGATCTATCGGCAGTCGGACAATGACGATCCTTGGAGTGCTGCTCTTCGCAACCCTGGTGACGGGTTGTTACGACTATGGCTATGGAGGCCCAGGCTACTACGGAAGTTCGGGCTACTACGGAAGTCCAGGTTACTACGGAAGTCCGGGCTACGGAGGGAATACCTATTACTCGAAAAACGTCTACCGGGGCTATGGCAGTTATCCGCAGCCCGGTCTGTTCGGCGGCTATGCTCCCGCTCACCAGGCCTGGGACGAGAGCAGCCGGGGCCGGACCAGCTATGGCGGCGGTGAACACGGCGGCGGCCGGAGCGGTGACCGCGACGCCAAGAGCGGTCAACGCAGCGGCGAGCGCGGTGGACACGGTGGTACCGGAACCGGCGCAGGACGTGATGGAGGCCACAGTGATGCTCACTAATCGTCGATGTTGGCAACAAGCAATGCTTCACTCAATAAATGGTAATCGAAATAGCACCACCGGTTGGCTGGCTATCCGGGTCTTGTCGGTCTGCCTCCTACTTAGCCTTGGCAGCGCCCGCGCGGCATTGGCACAACAGCCGGGCCAGAAGACCTTCACTTCAGCTGCGGAGGCGGCCGATGCTCTCGACGCAGCCGTGCAGAATCACGATGAGGCGGCGATGCTGGCGATTCTGGGTCCATCCGGCCAGGACCTGATTTCGTCCGGCGATCCGGTGGCCGACAAGAACAAACAGGATAGCTTTGCCGCCCAGTATCATGCGTCTCATCAGTTCGCCGGCGCTGCCGATGGACGAACCTTCCTCTACATCGGCTCCGAGAATTGGCCGAATCCGATACCACTGCGGCAAAATGGATCTCAGTGGTACTTCGACACGGACTACGGCAAGCAGGAGATTTTGTATCGGCGTATCGGCGCCAATGAGCTGGACGCGATCAAAGTCTGCGGCGCAATCGCCGATGCCCAGCGGGACTATTACTCCACGCTGCACAACGGTGCATCGGTACACCAATACGCTCAGAAGTTCCGGAGCACGGAAGGAACGCAGGACGGATTGTTCTGGGAGGTCAAAGGGGCGCGCAGCCGGAAAGTCCGCTCGGCCCCTTGGTCGCTGAAGCAGCCTATGAAGGCTATCAACATCACGCCAACGGCCAACCGCATCCCTTCCACGGCTACGTTTACCGGCTGCTAACCAGTCAGGGAGCCAATGCGCCTGGCGGCGCTCGAAGCTATATCGTCGATGGCAAGATGACCGGAGGATTCGCGCTGGTTGCCTATCCTGCCAGCTATCGGAACTCCGGAGTGATGACCTTTATCATCAATCAGGATGGTCAGGCTTATCAAAAGGACCTGGGTCCCGATACCGAACAGATAGCCAGCGAGATAGCGGCGTACGATCCGGATGCGACGTGGCAACCAGCGAACCAAGCGAGCGTTGCCGCGCAAAAATAGTGAGGGGATCGCATCCGAATCGCGCATGAAAAAGCAGTCATGTGGTCGAGGAGGCAGATGTTCCATGCCTTGCGACACACGTCAGGATCGCCTTCGCCATCGTCTCGCCGCCGGCGTCGCGTTGATCGTGGCGTTGTTGGCGAGCCTCAACGGACTCGCCGGCGCCAGATGCAGTCCGTTCGGCGACCCCCCAGCATAGGTGGACCGAGGGTGGTACGCGAGCTTTGTGGCCGCGCGCAACTCGGTATGCCGCGGCGGTAAGCTGTTGGGCCCGTGGACCGACGGAAACGCGCGACGGGTCGGTCGAATCGCCGAGTGCGCGAGGCGATTATGGCGGACTAACGGGGATATACGGCCCTTTGGTTATATGAGTGACCTTAATCAACGATCAAAGCATACTTTATCTTACTAGTCATGCTACTGTGACGCTGTGACTAATCGAAAACTAACTACAGCAGTATATGTCTCAACTATGATTCTAGTTGGCAGCATGTGGGCCGGCGGATGCGCCGTGTTCGTACCGGTGGATACCGGCCCGCCTCCCGCAGAGGTCACGCGGACCACGACTACCACCCAGAGCAACGTCCCCGATCAGAGCACTACGACGCAGAAGAGAACCACGACGACCACACAGACCAGCGGCGATTAGCGCGAATCTCGAATTGACAGCGTTCGGCAACGAGCCTTGTGTTCAAAGTAACAATTGGTGGGTCGGAAAAGTCTGATCGCCAACTCACAGCCAAAGTCCAAGGGAGAAACTAAAATGAATTCAGTGCAACGATTTGCCATCAGCGTCGTGGCTATTACGGCCTTCACCTGCGTTGCCGGATGCGGCACCACCACCAAGGAAGTTTCTACCACCAGTTATGTCCCCGCCGCGCCGGCTCAAATCGTCGTGCAGCCCGCGCCTGCACCGGAGATTCCTCCTACTACGACCAGCAGCACCTCGAGCGAGCACTCAAGCAATTCAAGTGACTCGGGCAATGCAGGCACCGTGAATAGCTCGAGTTCCCATCACAGCGAATCCACCACCGTGACTCCCAGCAACTGATCGTAGCTGGGGGAGAATACTGCGATGCGAAACTATCGCAATCGAAAAAGAACAGCCGTGGCCACATTCGCGATCGTGTCAATGATTGGCGGCGGACTGCTTGGCGTCAATGCCCGCGCCGAACCGGGTTCCCCCGACTCCTCGAACTCTGCCTCGCGCGAGAACGACAGCGTAAACGTCACCGCGCAGCATCATTACAACTCCCCGGCTGAACGTGCGCACGACGATCTGCTGATCACCGAGGTCAAGAGCGCACTTGCCCGCGACGGTGTTACCGACAACTATCCGGTTGCCGTCGATTGCGATCATGGCAAGATCTTGTTGAGCGGCGTGGTCAAGTCGGCCCAGGCCGCCAAGCATGCCGGTGACATTGCGGCCGCCGCACAAGGCGTCACCGGGGTAAAAAATCAGCTGACCTGGCATTAGCCGGTTGCCGGCCAGTTTGGATCGCGATGCTGTCGAACCAGCGAAAGCGAATTCAACCCATCGGATCGACAGCGATTCTCGCTCTTCGCTGTCGATCCGGTCCCGCTGTCAAAATCCAAAAAAGAGATTGATGCCCTCGGGTGGCGGTGGCGGATAGTACTCCGGCTGCGGCGGATAGTATTCGTAGGGCTCCGGCGCATAGTAGTAGTCCGGCTGAGGCGCGTAATAATAGTCCGGCTGCGGCGCATAATAGATGTTGGGTCCACGGCCGCGATCGCCGTGATCATTATGCTGATCGCCGCCGCGGCCGCGATCGCCGCCGTGATGATCGTCGGCGCGAGCCGCTCCGACCCCGAAGCTGCCAATCACGAGGGCAAACGCGACAGCCGCCGCGATCCTGGCTATCTTAGAGCGCGATGCCTTTTCCGGCTTGGGCCATACTTGCATGGTGACTCTCCATCGCGGGAGTGACTCCCGGTTCACTTGCTCTCTTTGGCCTCTTTTTTCGCCGCAGCTCGCGCGCGGCGCCGGAACAAGGAGTCGGCGATTTTCTTCTGCGCGTCCGACATGCTGTTGTAGAGAGCCTCGAAGGCCGGAATGAATTTCTTCATTCCAGCGTCATGCGCTTCGATCACCGACGCATAGGATTTGACGACGTCGACTGCGTTCAGCGACTTCGCGTTTTCCTCCCGTTGCTTTTGCAGGTCCACCATCGCCTGCGCGTTATCGCGCATCACTTGGGCGAGGTTGTCCCATTGAGTCTTCTGAGCGTCCGTGATCTGGAGCTTTTTGTGCAGCTCCGTGATACGCGCCTCGACCGATGCAATTCCGTGTGCTTCCGGCGCTGGCGCCGCCATCATCTCAGGCGGCGCAGCCTGCGCTACGACCTCGCCAGCCGCGGGCGACTTGGTCGCAGCCGCCTGGGAGAAATCACCTGAGGCCGCAAATAAAGGGCCGGCGAGAACGATGGCGCCGAACAGAGCTGCCGCCGCGCTGGCTGCGCATGCGGCCGGATGCTTGAGCAGGATCATGATGTACACTCCCTTGTAGTTGCGATTGCTAAAACCTTGACACTCTTGCGCCGTCAAAATTCGCCGCCACTTCAATTTGATTGTTCCCACATCCGATGCGCTTGCGGCGACGGGCGATTTTTGAGACCTCTGCCAGTCTCGCCGAAAAGTCACGAGGATTCCATCTGCATTCGCCGAAAGAAAGTGCCCTGCGGAACATTCATGTGTGCTAACCCGCGTGAGTGATTTCCGGTTGGCCTCCGCCGCTTGACGTGATGTTGAACAAAGCGAATCAGTTGAACTGCGGGCGAGGGATATAGCGCGGGTGCGAAATTTTGCGCGCCGATCTTTGGTTCCTCATATAACTCAATTCAACTTGTTCGAAGCACATACCGATGTATATCGGCCGGCAACAGAGTAAAGGATTGGACAGGAGCCTGAGCAATGAAATACATAACTGATTCCGCAGTGGCTATTGGTGTTGGTATTGCGATGGTGTGGTTAGCCGGCTGTACGCCTACTACTCATGTCACGGAAACCACGACGACCAGGGAATACGATACGACCAATCCGCCCCTGATGGCGCCAGCCGCGAATTCAAATACGACCACGACCACCCAGTATGACAACGGCACCGTGCAGCGGACCTATACGCAGCCGGCGCCCTACGCGCCTCCCGAGCAGAGCACAACCACGGTAACGACTGATACAAATAACGGAACCGTGCAGAAGCGTACCACCACGACGTATCCGATGCCGTAAGCACTCGTTGAATAAGAGGCCAGGGAGAATATCATGTTGCTATTAATCATTATCTTGCTTCTGTTGTTCGGCGGCGGCGGTGGTTACTATGGCTATAGTAACTACGGTCCCACCGGAGGTGTGGTGCCGATCATACTCGTCGTGCTGGTGATCTGGCTGCTGCTCGGCCGCGGCGGTCTCTGACGGCTTGGTTAGAGCCGACGCGATATCAACCAGATTCGTCGGGTTATGCATAGCAACCGGGGCGCCAAGCCATTCTCCCGCGGAGCGCTTTACTACCTGCTCTCCAACCCGATCTAAGTGGGGGAGATCCGACATAGGAATGATCGCTATCCAGGACAGCACGACGCCATTGTTAGCCGCGATCTCTGGGAACGGGTCCAACAACAGCTACGCAGCCGGGCGGTCCGGCGGGGTGAAGACCGCAAGACCGAGGCACCGCGAAGTCCGCTGGCGGGCAAGCTATTCGACGAAAGCGGCGAGCCGCCGTACGCGCAGGGCGGATCAAAAGGCCAACGCCGCTACCGCTATTATGTTTCTCGAAGACTAGTCAGAGGCGAGTCGAAAGATGCAGAAGATGGTTGGCGGATATCCGCGCCCGAAATCGAGCACACCATCTCTGCTGCGGCTCAGGGAACGCTCGGCGATCAAGCAGCGATCGCGCTCGGGTTTGAACAATCCGGCCTCGACCAGAATGAGCTGTTTGCCGTTCTGAAGTCCGCTCAGATGTGGATTGAACGGCTGCAATCCGGTACGGAAGCCGCATCAGCGCTGAGCGAGCTAACGGAACGGGTTGAACTCAGCCACGAAGGGTTTCCGGCTCTCGTTGAAGTTGCCGCTGCTACCTGCTGAAACGGGGAGCCGCGCACCTACGGATGATCTTTCTCTCAAGAAATTGCTCCCCATGCAGGTGAAGCGCCGCGGTATCGAAATGCGGATGGTGCTCGAAGGCGACTCCACGCCCGGCCGGGTCGACCTTCCGCTGCTTAAGGCGGTTGCCCGCGCCCGCAGGTGGTCGCAAGACTTGATCGCAGGCCGCGTTCAGTCGGTCGGCGAGATCGCGAAGCGGGATGGGGTCGCGGGCCGCTATCTACGAAAGCTGATGCCGCGCGCTCGCAGATGGAACCACCAAAATCGGGCGCGGATAGGTTTTGCCCGATTCTAGCGATTCGAGCCACCGGAGGCGTTCTCCGGGTCCATGCATGATCGCAAATCGCGCGCACACACGCGCTTTTCGAGCGATTCTCCGATATGCGCGAAATCTGAGAGATTGAATGGTGGATGACGCAGTCCGATGCGTACTGCTCTCCCGTCAACCTGTCAAGCGGTTGACAAGGCGGTTGACACTATGGGGCGGTTGACAAGCGGCGGTTGACGCCGGTGGTTGACGTGCGCGGTCAAATTCCTAAAACGATGTTATTGTCCGATAAGCCAGATGGATCATTGCGTTCGCGCGGATTAGGTTTTGAGCGACAGGTCATTCCGTTGTCCGCGTTGAAGGTGTTGCCGCTGACGGCGTTGGGCAAGCTGATCGTAGCCAGCGTGCCATTTTTGCTTGTCACTCGTCCGTCCGCATCGTAGCCGTAGGTCAGGTTCCCCAGTTGCGAACTGCCCGCGCTATACGTCAGCCCGGTGATGCGGGAATCGTTGTCGAAACCGTAGCCGACCGTCACGCCATTTGGCAGCGTGCTCGTCCCCACGATCACCTCCTTCATCTTCCGTCCGAAGGCATCATAGAAGAAACTCGCCGCAACTCCGCCCTCGTTCCCAATGTGTGTTATACGCCCAACGTGCGAGGCCATAGGCCGAAGCGCGCCTGTAAGCAGGGCCGAACGTTGTTGCTGGAGTCAGTGCGCGCTGGATACTAAGCGCCCGCCCTGGACCAAACTATAAAGCCACCAGATGAGCCAAACTCCCCGCCTGAAAATTACAATGGTTAGGAAGATAGCGACGCACCAAGTGGTCTTTTTATGTTGTGTCCGTTGGATGACGCGGTACGAATAAACAAAAAAGGGTATCGCCAACAGGCCCGGCAACCCAACGAAACCCAAGAGCAACCCTTCAACGAAGGGAGGCTGCGGAAGCCAATGGTGAAGCTTGTTAACAACCCGTATGGCCGGCAGAAGACCTAGAATGGGTATGAGAGCGAGTAGCACCATCATACCATCGTCACTAAAAGCCTTAACGCTTAGACGCATGTCGATTAAGTTGCTCAGAAATTGTTTATAACCGGTATACCCGGAAGGTTGTTGAAAAAATTGCCTGGCACATTATTGGAAAGTGAGTCGGGTGGTAGCCCACCGACGCCCCCTGCGCTAAGAACACCTCGAACAAAAGAGGTACAGTTCATGCCATCTGTGCCTGTCCCAGTATAAAGACCCGGATTATTATAGACATTAGCTATGTAATCGAGCATAGCTTGGTCTTGGTCTGGCGTAGTCGGTATGTCGATTGTAGCTATCGGCAACTGCGTGTCCGGAAGGACTGCGCCAGGGACTTCGATTGGCAACATCCAATCGTTGTTAGCCGGGTTGAATCCCCAAGTATAATGTGGGTCATTTATATTTATGCCAATGTGACCTGTAGTATAACCGTCGCCAATATTGAATCCAGGATAAAGAGAGATAATTGCATCCAAACCGGATGGATCAACGTACTCGGTGGGCTGATTCCCCACGTATCCGTACAAATTCGAGTCGCCGCCTCCAAAGCCGATCGGATCCTGCGAGATGAATCGTTGGGATGTCGGGCTATAGTATCGGGCACGGTAGTAGTACAAGCCCGTGCCGTCGCTTTCTCTTCCGGTGAACTGGTACGAGTTGGCGTTTGCGGCACCGGCAGCTGTTGTCGCTCCGAACGGCTGATAGGTATAACTCGTCGCGATGCTCTGTCCCGGGCCCACGAGCCCAATTGTCGACCAGAGCGCGTCTGTGAGCAGAGTCGATAGGTTATTGCTGGAGTCAGTGCGCGCGAAATTCTCGTCGAGTCGCCTTCCCGTCAACAAGTTGGCGCTTGGAGCGCCTCCCTGGAGTTCCTGCACGGGATTCATTCGGTCGTAGAGGAACTGTGTTGTCGCAGCGCCGATGGACTTGCTCGCGCGACGGCCGAATGCATCATAGATAAAGCTGGCAGCCATCGCACCGCTAATGGCCGTCAGATGGTTCCTGGCGTCCCAAGTGTACGTGTTCGTCCCGTCGTTGGTTAGATTCCCGTTGGCATCGTAACTCAGCGTGGTGCCGTTGAAAGCGCTCATTCCGTTGTCCGCATTGAAGGCGTTGCCGCTTACCGCGGTGGGCAAGCCGATCGCGGCCAGCGTACCGTTTTTGCTTGTCACTCGTCCGTCCGCATCGTAGCCGTAGGTCAGGGTCCCCAGTTGCGTACTTCCCGCGCTGTACGTCAATCCGGTGATGCGGGAATCGTTGTCGACACTGTACCCAACCGTCACGCCATTGGGCAACGTCAGCGATGTGCGCCGGTTCGCGTTGTCATAGTTGATGCCCACCGCGGAGCTGCCTTGCGTGATTGCGGTCAGCCGGTTCGCATTATCCCAACCGTAAACTACCTGCGCTTGCCCGGAAACCTGCATCGTCGAGCGGCGGCTGTGCCGAAAACACTGAGGCGAATTTTCGGCGAATCTTCATGGAACCACCAAAATTGCGCCCGGATAGGTTTTGCCGGATTCTGGCGAATAACGCCGCCGGAGGCGTTCTCTGGCTCCATGCGTGATCGCGAATCGCGCGCACAGGCGCGGATTTCGAGCGATTCTCCGGGATGTCCAAAACCCGGAAGACTGAGGTGTGGATGACGCAGTCCGATGCGTACTGCTCTCTGTCAACCTGTCAACCGGTTGACAAGGCGGTTGACACTATGGGGCGGTTGACAAGCGGCGGTTGACGCCCGTTGGTTGACGTGCCATTGCAATTCTCAAAACGCTGTTATGTTTTTCGTTGACAGCAATGGCTACGCAGGGACCCCCAAATCATGCCACGCAGGATGGGAAAGCTGAGCGCCATCGCGGCGGGTCAGCGGCCTCCGTCATTGCTTCCGTCGCCTCGTCGCCCGAGTCTGTCCGGGCAGATCCGCATCACCGCGCGGTGCTGCCGCGGTCTTGCTGCGTCTATCGATTGTGGATTGAGGGTGCTTCGCTCTTGATTTGGCGCGCCCGTCCTTCCCGATTCGGACCGCGGCATGCCTCGGTTCTTGCGACTGCCATTTTTAGGCTGAATTCAATTTTTGGAAGTCACAGGGATTAGCTCTTCCGGATCGGCAGGCCAGCCAAGCGGTTCCGCAAGAAGGTCACGGCAAGGGCGATAACGGACAGTGCCAAGCACAGTTCGGCGAAAAGGTCTCCCACCGATGTGTAGAACGTCCGTGAGCGCCGCCACGGCACATCCTCCACCTCAGTTGCGCGCGTAAACAGCGTGGTTGTGTCAGTGACTCGGCCGGCCGGCGTGATGACCGCGCTAATTCCTGAGTTCCCGACACGCACCAATGGCACACCGTTTTCGACGGCGCGGAAGACCGCCATTGCCAGCAGTTGATGGGGGGCGGCAGTGTCGCCGAAGGCGGCATCGTTCGTGATGTTCACCAACACGTTCGCCCCAGCCTCGACTGCTTTGCGGCTCAGGTCTGGAAAGATCGACTCGTAACAAATCAGTACGCTGAGGTCCGTTCCGTCGACGTGGAAAATCGTCTGGCGGTTGCCCGACGTGAAATCGATATTCCCAGGGGTCTCAACCAGGCGATGTACGAAGCGGCCAAGCAGCAAGTGCAAGGGCACATATTCGCCGACCGGCACCAGACGCACCTTGTCGTAGTAATCGCCGACTTGGCCGTCCGCTTTGACCAGGTAGGCGCGATTACGCAGCGTGAGCTGCCGGCCGAAATCCAGCGCAGGAGCACCAAACAGGATCGGCGTGTCGATCTTGTGCGCCAGTTCGAGCAAGTGTGAACGGTATGTCCGCTGGGTCTCCATTCCAGATGGATAGAAGTCGTTGGTCTCAAAGATGAAGGTCGCGGCGGACTCCGGCCAGATAACGAGCTGCGGATGATACAACGACGCTGCTTCGCTGGCATCAGCATAGACCTTAAATGACGGAGCGAGGTACGCAGGATTCCATTTGAGGCGCTGTGAAATGTCGCCTTGGACCAAGGCCATCCGCAGGGTACCGTTTGGCTTTGAGCGGTCCATTCCATCGATGCGGACCGTGCCGAAGACCAGCACGCCAGCCAACGCGGCCGCTGTCCCCAGCAGTATCCAACGCCTCTGCTGGACGCTCCGGCCCCGACGTGAAGCTTCGTAGAGCGCGCAATTGACGAACATGATCAGCGCAGACACTCCGTAGACGCCCGTCAACTCAGCGAGCTGGATCACTGCAATCCGCCCCTGAGCGGCGTCACCGAGCAGATCTAAAGGTAATCCCCCCAACGGCCAATGAGTGCGTATCCATTCGGTAGCCACCCATGCGGGAGGGAGTGCGAGAAATAACGGGATTTTGAAACTGCGTGACAAGCGGACGCCGGCCACGATGGCCACAGCTCCATAAGCGGCTAGCACCATGGCCAGCGATAGGAGGCACAGTCCGGCGGCTATGAAACCAGTTCCGGCAAAGTCCCGGAAGAAATGGATAAGCCAGCCAAGTGACACGACAGCAAAGACGGAGCACTGCAGCCAGGCGTAAAGAAATACTCGTACACATCGTTGATCCTCGATCACCCAGAACAGCGGGACAAATGCCACCCAGGCCAGCAGGTCAAGATTGAGACGCGGAAAGGATGCCGCTAGCGCAAGACCGCTGGCGCACGCCAACAAGCAACCCGTTGCCGTCTTCCCCTGCCAAGCGTGGGACAATCCTGACTTGCTCCTGTCTTTGGTCCACGGATTAACTGTCGATAGCGTCATCCTCGCCCCGCTGCGTCGCGGCGCGCTCCTTATCGACGTTAGGGATCTGTCTGACATTCTGCGCCAAATTTCGCCTTTAGTTCCTCAGCAGACAGCACGTCCTGTATATGAAGTGTGTCGCTGTTAACCAGAAAGCCGTAACAGTAAGAGGCCGTCGGACCGCTCTCACTGATCTTCCCAGAAAACGTGATGCCTCCCACGGCCAGCAACAAGTTGCTGTCCTTCCATGAGACGAAGGTGGGCAGGTAGAATTCTACGTGCCTTTTTTCTCCGAGACGCTGAAGTAGAACTTGTTTGACCGCCTTGTCAAGCTCATCTGGAGCCGGCGTCTGCTTGACTTCGGACAACGCTTTGACGTTGAAAAATAGAAGCTTGTTGCTCCCGGCGAGGGGTTCATTGACCACCAGTAAGCTTCTGCTATCCGGTCCCCAATACATGTCGGCGTCGCGTTGAAGGATGAATAGGGGCCAGGAACCGGCTTTCTGACATCCTCGGAGTAGGACCGGCGTCAGATTCTCATCAGAAGTCAGTGCTGGATGCACCTCGACTTGCCAAGCGCCGTTTGGCGCGACGATTGTCGCAAAGTCGCTCCATCCCAAATGCGCGTGAGTCCGTGGAGTGCTTTTTATGTTAGTCGGCGTATTGGGTCCCAAATTCTTTGCCTCTGATGCCATCTTGGAACGAGCATCCTCACAGGTGCTCTTCGAATCAAGTGTTGTCCCGCTTTGCAGGTCTGCTGCTCGCGACTCTGCCATTGCAGCGGATACGTTTGGCCGCATATGGAGCGCTCCGGAGCGATTAACCAGCGGCAGCACTATAAGACAGCACCCGATCAGAACAGCCACGGTCAGAGAATGCCTTATATTCATTGCAATGAATTTGACCTCAAATCGAAATTCCCAGCAGCAAAACTCTGAGAGTCTCGTTTTATCGAACTGTTGGTCGTGAGTACCCTTCTCGTGGCATATACCTCGACTTGTCAAGCACGGTTAGAGCGATGATTGCCGCAAAACTACTCTATATTGCAAATGCTGTGAGTCTGTAGAGCGTTCGCTTAGGGCGGCGAGGAAGCTCCTGAAACTAGCGGAAATAGTCCAAGAGTGAAGGAGATCATGGGTTCACCGTATATCCGGGTGGGCAGCTTCCCCCGATACCGTTTGGAAAGTTGATACTATTAGGCATCACTTGTCGACCGAACTGGCGTGCGGCTGCGTTGGAGGGAAATCTGTAGATATCGAACGCTGTACCCGGGGTCGCTTGGATATGAGAATCTCCATAATCGGAGACTGACAGAGGACCGGTTGGACCGCCGTTTTGGGAAATTAGGGCCTGATTACCAGGCGTCACAAGAATCTGTGTCCCATTTGTTCGGAGTTGTCGGGTATTCAGTCCCAGAAATCCCTTCTGAACAGCAACCGTTCCGAACGTACCGCCCCGAATTGAACCTCCGGCCTGCGCAGGATATTGGGAATACAAGGCTCCATTGCCATGCGCTTGGTTCCCGACTGCAGTGAAGGTTGCCGTTCCGGTACATGTTGTCGTGCCAGCTCCCGGCGATGGTTGAAAGATAGGTTTTGGCTTATTTTCAGGCGGATCGTAATCCGCAGTACTGAAGTTCCCTGCGAAGCATAAGAACGAAGCGCAACTGTCGTTAGGGTTGGCACTTTCGCTATTGCCGCCAAACCCAAAAGTGAGACTAAACCCGAACAGTCCGGTCGGATCTGTAGCATTGACTGGATCGTCGCCAACGTAGGCATAAAGGTTCGCCCCGCTGCCAGCAGACCCGATCGGATCTCTGGAAATGAAGCGGTGCAGCCCCGGCGAATAGTTGCGCGCCGAGTTATAATAAAGCTGCATCAAATTCAGCGGATCGCTCCATTCCCGGCCTGCGAACAGATACGGGTACGAATTCGGCGAGCCCGATTGAGTGGGCGCGCCGAATGGTGTGTATTGGTAGCTGGTCGCTATCGTCTGCGTGCTGTCGACAAGCCCGACTGGCGAGCCAAGGCCATCGAGCAGAGGAACGACAGTATTCCCCGTTTGATCAGTGCGCGCGAGCACCTCTCCGCTGCCCGGCATCACCAGCATGTTTGTCTTGTATGCGATGCTGGTCTCCCAGCAGGAGCCATCGCAGTGATCATCGAAGCAGGTGGTATAGTTCTGCTGCTGCGCCGGCGTCATGCCGGCGTACAGATAGTCCGTATCATACTGTGGGGCGATGCCAACTGGGCACTCGCCGCAGTCGTTGTTGCAAATGCTGCTCGGCTTAGGAAATCCCGCCGGCGTCTTTGAGGTGTTGAGCCCTTCCCGACCCCGCCGCCCCAGGCTGTCGTAAGCCAAGTCGACCGAATCACTTCCGCTTCCTTGTGCCTTGATAAAGGAGCCGTCTTTCCATTTGTATGTGTCGCCACTGGACGGATCCTGGGTCATGTGCCCGTTCTTGTCGTAGGCCAAGCCCGCGGTGCTGCCGTTGAAAGTCGCGATCTCGTTGTCGGTATAGGTGGCGGTCATAGCGGCGGGGACGGCAACCGCCGCGAGCGAGCCGCCTAAGGATGAGCGGCGCCCGTCATAGTCGTAGGTGTAGGTTAGGTTGCCCAGCGACGAGCCGTTCGCCGAGTAGCCAATCGAAGTCAGATTCGAGTCCTGATCGTAGCCATAGGCGACGTTAACGCCGTTTGGAAGCTGTGCCTGGGCGCGGCGACCGTCCGGGTCGTAGGAGAACGACGCACCGAGGGTGCCGTTGGAGAGAGAGGTGACTTCATTATTGGCATTATAGCTGTAATTGACCGTAGATTGATTACCCGCAGTCATCGAGAGACGGTTTCCATTATTGTCGTAAGTGTAGCTCACCTTGCCTTTGAAGAATGTACCGTCATACTGCTCTTCTGAGAGCAGTCGATCAAGCAAGTCCCAGGTTGGGACGATCTTGCCGAGTGGATCGCCGTTCGCTGACGTCAGACGGCTCAGACCATCGTAACTGTAGCTGATTGTAGAACTGTTAGACGAGCTTATAGAGGTTGCCCGACCCAGACCGTCGTAAGAGAAATGGACGGTTACACTCCCGGGGTCTTCAGCACTCGTGAGCTGACCAAGCGCGTTGTACGCGTACGACGAGCAGTTGTTGAGCGCATCACACGCGGTGCTCGTGCCGAATATTCCCGAATAGCTGGTGGTGCTGATGTTGCCATCTGCGTCGGTGAGCTGGGTGAGGCGCCCAAGGGCGTCATACTGATATGAGGTTGTATAGCCCAGGGGATCGGCAACCGAAGTGACATTGTTGTCGTTGTCATAGACTATGGTAGTCGTGTTGCCGTAGAGATCGAGCACCGAAGTCACTCGGCCGATGGCGTCATATCCGAAGCCTGTTGAATTATAAGTGACGGGATCGTACAGCTCGATCAGGTCACCCGCAGAGTCGTATTCGAACTCCTCCTGGTTACCCATCGGATCAGTCGTACTTTGGATCTCGCCCATCGAGTTGGGGGAAACAGTTCGCTGATTTCCCATCGGGTCAGTCACGCTGGTCAAATTCCCGAGTGAATCGTATCCGAGCGATGTTGTGTTGCCATTAGGGTCAGTAACGGACGTGACCTGGTTAAAAACCGGATCATAGGCATATCTGGTCGTCACCGCGGCGCTCGTACCATATGCCGGCGTGACGCTGAGCACATTGCCATTGCCTGAAGAATCATAGACGTAGTGCGTGTCACGCTGCAGCGTTTTGCCGACGGCTTCAATGTGGTCGGTAATCAGGTCGTTGCCTGCGGCGCGGGTGTAGTCTGTGGTGTCTGCGTAACTCTGGCCTTTGGCCTGAGTTAGGCTTATCAGGTAACCGTCCTGATCTCCATCGCCCAGTGGCGGGTCGTACAGGTCGAATGTGAAGACGCCTTTGAAGCTCTTGGCGTCAGTGATCGTCACAACCGGTTGACCGCTCGAGTTGGTGGAGTATGCTTGCGAGTAGATGGTTTGCGAAGTCTGACCGGAAGCAGTTTCGGATAGCTGGGACAGGCGATTTGAGCTGTCATAGCTAATGTTCGTAACGTCGCCCAGCGCGTCTGTAACGCTGGAAACATTTCCGCTGCTTGGCGAGATCCAACCTAGGGTCGTTTGGTGGTTGAGTGCGTCGGTGAAACCAGTAAGCTGATTGCCCGTATAGCTGTAAGAAACTGTGCGGCTGGCGTTGTCCGTGATGCTGGCCACGAGGTTGCCGCTGTAGGTCAAATTGACGTATCTACCGTCGCTTGAAGTAATGTTAGTGAGCTGTCCGGATTGGTTATTGCTCCAAGTGAGGGTGAGCGAGTTACCGTTGGGATCCTTGATGGACTGCAGCGGTGCGCCGAGGCCGAATCCGAATACGCTCCCGTCCTTGAACCGTAGGTCCCAACCGGGTGTGTTGGTGTCATACGTGATTGTAGCGCCAAGAAAGGCTTCATCTGGGACAGTAGAGCACTCGAAAATGGCATCGGTGTAATCGGCGCACCCTGACTGGGTGCATGAAGATGTCCGATTGAATGGAACGCGCCCACCGTTGGGAAGAATCAGATCGACGCTAGTATAGCCCTGACCGGCAACCTCGCTCGGCGAGTAGAGCCAGAGATTGTAGTTAAGTTCCGTTCCGACACCAAAAGCGCCAATAAACAAGCTGCCGTTGGTGCTCAGATCTTGGGAGCGGTAGACGCGGATCACGTTGATGGGCATCAACGGGCCGTGCAGATAGAGGTCTTCGCTGCTGTACCCATAGAGGCCAAGGGGAAGATCAGTAAATTTCTCGCCTGGCGCTTGACCAGAAGCCGGCGGCGTGTCTGACGCTGTCAAGACGTTGGTGCAGGAGGTGCCGGGAGCGACGCCCCCGCAGGGATTGGAGACTTGGGCGAACAGTCTACCGCCGTGCCACGCTAGATAGGTGACTGTGACCACCACAAGCTGCAAAGCCAGGAGTGATAAGTAACGCGCCTTCATAGACGACCCCATTGGTTCGGTTGGGCATCATTGCGCTATCAACGGATTACGGCGACACCGACAGCAGATTACCGACCGCGTCGTAGGTGTATGTGATAACGGTGCTGCACCCGATCTCAACCTGCGAGAGACGTCCGGCGGCGTCATAGGAGTATTGGTTGAGGCCGGCCGTGCAGCCACCGCCCCCTCCGCCACTTCCGGCCTGTACCCTGCCGACAAATCGCGGCGCTCCACACAACCACACGAACGCGGCTGTAGCGACAATCAGAATCAAGGATCGTCGGAAGGTGTTGCCGGACGGGAATAACTTGTGCGGTTTGGTGCCTTGCCCGAAATGCTTTCCGGCAACATGCGCAATGCTGTCGATCATCGAAGCCCCTCCTGTTCGAGATCTTGCGTCCCGCACCTCGACGCCGAACCTCACTTGGGACAGTCGCTAGGCGCCGGATATGTCAAGACTTAGCTGTCAGACAGCCAGTCAGTCATCGCTCGGCGAGCGCGTCGGGCACCAGCGAAAACCGCCCATCGTCTCGTCGAGTTCGGTGGTCACGCAAGTGCTATGCCAGTCAGTGGCGCTCACACTTATGCTTTAATTTCGAGGACTTTGCTTTCGACATCGCCTTTCCGTTTCTCGTTGGATGTAGCCGATAGCACCATCGGTGTGCGCCTAATGGCTACACATTAAGTGTACGGGCTTGACCAACTGTGGATTTGGATAACTGTTGTGATGAGAGATTTATTGTACGTGGGCAAATTCGCATAAGTACGTGACTACGAGTTGTAGCGCCACAGCCGCCGCCGAGTCCGGCATTTCCGGCTTGTACCTCGCGGACAAATCCCGGCGATCGACACAAGCAGGCGAACGCGGCTGAAGCGGCAATCAGGATTTGAAGGCGCTCCCGTGAGCGGCTTGCGCATGTCGGTACGATAATCTCTAATCTCTGCGTACAGGGAGATGCTTCTCCCGCGTCGGAGTGATTGACATATGCTTCCGGCGTGCCCGGAGAGCCCCGGCTCCCACAGAGTGTGGCGTGTTTATCCATAGGCGTCGGTTCTTGGCAACAAGCTGATAGTAGTATATTGACTTCCTGTGAATGCCGAGTGCCACGGAGAGCTTGGGATTCGCGACTCTACTCGCCTGGCGCTTAGCGCCTGGAGCGGACTAATGCTCGCGCTCGCTTTCCCGAAACTCGAGCTCCCTGGGGTCGTTTGGTTTGCCCTCGTGCCGTTGCTGTTCGCGATCGATCGGAACCCGCTGCGGAGGGTTTTTGCATATTCGTGGCTACAAGGATTCACCTTTTTTCTTGAGGTTCTCTACTCAATTCCGGTCGCGCTGATTACTTACGGTCACGCATCGCTGGCAGCCGCGCTCGCCAAGCTTCTTTTCCTCGCAGCAGTCGAGGCGTTGCCGGTCGCGGCAGCATTCACGCTGGGAGAGCTCATTAGGCGTCGGTTCGGGGTGCCTAGAGCCATCACGCTACCTACTGCATGGGTTGCCTTCGAGTTAGTGCGCACCTACCTTCCGCTGGGATTTCCATGGGCGCTGCTCGGTTATGCCGCATATCGGGACGTGACGCTGATCCAGTTCGTGGAGTTCACCGGGATCTACGGCGTTTCGGCGTTGATAGTGCTGATCAATGTCGCGGTCTACCGGATGCTCACCCGTTCTGAGGCGCTCACGGCGAAATTAGTAGGGGCCGCTCCAGCGTTCGGAGTGTTTGGTATTGCGCTGCTCTTCGGAGCGGCGCGCATCAGGCAACTCCACGCGGCTCCCCCCGTGGGCAGCCTCCGCGTCTCACTCATCCAAGCCAACATTCCTCAGAGCCTCAAGTGGGTGCAGTCGAACGTGGAGCCAACGTTTCAGGTCTATGCACAAGAGATGTTGTCAGCTTCGCAACAGCATCCGGACCTGGTGATCTGGCCGGAGACCGCGGCGCCCTTCGTTTTCATTGCGCGAGCCGAGTATGCAGACGGACCGTTTCAGTTTCACCGGGCCTATCACGACCGGCTGGTGAAGCTGGTGCGGGCTACCCATCAAGCTCTCCTGTTCGGTGCACCAGCATTGGATTTCCACAACGGGATTTCCACGCGCAACCGGGCCGACCTGATTTCAGCCGACGGCAACATTGTCGGCTACTATGACAAGATTATGTTGGTGCCGTTTGACGAATATGTTCCGATGACGCGTTTTTTCGGCCGATTCATCGACAAGCCTGTCCAAAGCATTGGTCCCATCACGGCGGGGACTCGGCAAACGATCCTGCCGATAAAGGATGCGAAGCTTGGGGTACTCATCTGCTACGAGTCTATCTTTCCATCACTTGCCCGCAGCTACGTCCGGGCGGGAGCCAATGTGCTGGTGAACTTGAGCAATGACGCTTGGTTTGGCACCACGTCAGCGCCTTATCAGCTGTTAGCGATGGCGGCGATGCGGGCGCTCGAGAACCATACTCCGATGATACGAGTCGCGAATACTGGGATCAGTGCGGTTATCCGTCCGACCGGAGAGATAGTTGCCGAGACCCAACTCTCCACCCGAATCACCGAAACGGCAACTGTCTCATGGATAGGCTCCCGAACGTTTTATACGAAGCACGGCGATCTCTTCGCCGAGTTTTGCGTGGCAGCGACAACGATTGGAGCACTTCTCTCCTTCATATCTCGAACGCAGAGATAGGTACGATCTGGCGGGATTAAACGGAAAGTGATTAATAGCTCATTGTTGGGAGGAGTTATATGAACAGAACTTCAATGGCAATTTCGATCGGTGCATTGATCCTCGGCTTGGTTCTCGACCTATGGATCCCGCCCACGGCTTACGCGTATAACAATACTTCCGTGCGTGGAACGATCACCTGCACTTCCAGCGTTCTGGCAGGCCCCACGGTTACGGCCTCCGGGTCGCAGTTTGGTGCAACTCAGGGGGCGGGGGAAATCGCTCCCGACCGCTTGCGCTCCCAGGGCGGATTTGCTTATGCGGATCGTGGCTGGGAGCGTCAATACGGAAATTTCGGATTGGATCATTGAGATAGTAACGGACGATTGCGCCTTATGTCCACGCCGGAGCTTAAATTTGAGTGGATAAGGGACCGACTTTCGCCGTGGCACAAATGGGCTGATCGAAACCAAATCAACGGAGCAGAACTTCCCGGTATTTACCTACTCGCGCACTTTGAGTCCCCCCCTCGCATCGTCGATCCGACGGACAAGAGAGTTATCTACGTAGGAATAACGGGAAAGAAGCCTTCCAGCAATCAAGCGCTGAAATGGCGGTGGCAGCAGTTTCGCCAGTCCGCATTCGGCGCTAAAGACGGACCCCATTCTGGCGGAAACACCTACCAAAAGGAGTTTGGTCGAACACACGAAGCAAAGCTGTACGTGAGCGCTTTGGCAATCGCTCGTGAACACCCTTGGTATTCCGCATTCATCTTAGCCGCGGAACGCCTGCTGATCTGGGAGTATGCACTACGACATAATGGTCTGCCGACTTGTAACAAAGAGTAACAGCCAAAATTATTCGTGCCGGCCAGCTCCGTCGTAGACGATGCGGTCAGCCTCAACGCGCGGGAACGACGCGAGTGCATGCCGCTTCAGCAGTCAAATCGAACCAGGTTCAGGAGAGGAACCATGAAGCAACGACGGTATTGGGTTGTTTCCCCGAACGTGACAGGACGTTCCGGTAAAAATAACGACTTCTCAGTTGAAACATGTGCAGTTGCGTCCAGGTCGGGGCGCATGGCGTTCATGGGTTGGCCGCCAAGGAAGATCCCCAAAGACAGAAAATCCCAAGGACCTAAGTTCGCCGGAAAAAAAGAGCCGGGAGTCCATGAAGGTGACGTTATACTCATAGGACGAAGGCACGATAAGCGTCCGCAGGTCATCGGATGTGGATTTGTGAAAGGTCCAGTGATGCAACACACAATAAAGGGCCTTGAAGAGTGGGGACCAAAATCGGCCAGGCGCTTGCCGGATTTTCGTGAACTAAGTTCAGTCCCGCCCGGCATTCCGCTGATGAAATGCCTCCTCCAAACGAACGCCCTGCGTCAGCTTCACCCGAAGCAGAAAGCTCACCACGAGGTTGTGCGCAAGTGGCTAGACAAAGAACTCCGCCTAACAGGCCCGAACGGACGGAAAGCGCGCGGAAATGGCGGCCAGGCCGGAATTACGCCGTCTCAAATTCAACGTGGGCTCGAAGGCGAGAAGGAGATGATTAAACGGTTAAAGAAGGGCTGGCGCGGCTTAAAACTGAGGTCGAAGGGGGATCATCGCGAGAAGTCGAGCGGGTATGATTTTCTCTGTAAACGAATTAGCGATGGCCAGAATATCGAGGTTGAGGTCAAGACCTTCGCCAAAAACGGCAGGATTTGTCTAACGAAGAAAGAATGGTCACGGGCAAAGAAGGCGAAGCATCGATACTGGCTTGTTGGCGTCCGCGACACTGGTCGATCGAAGAAAAGCTGGATCGCCGAGCCATTACCAAATCCGTACCCACGCTTGCTTGAGGCAGACCCGAAAGTGATCGAAGTCCCGACTTATTTTGTGTCGGCCGACACTATTTTTCCAGAGCGGAGAAGGGCGTCGCTTGCAGTTTAAGGGAGAACCGCCTTCACGCTTCTCCCTTGGCGGCTCGACCCTAGAAGGGCGCCTCGGCAGATTTCGCCGCGGCGGGCTGGCGATCAAGAAACCGGATTTGACGGACGATGATTTCCGTTCGGTAGCGTTTGCCGCTGCCGTACTTCGCCTCGTACTCGCGGGTCTTCAGCCGTCCTTCGACGTAGACCTGGCGGCGTTTGCTGACGAACCAGCCGACTATGGGGCGGCCTGATTGCCCCAAGCACTCCAGCCTTCACGCCGTGCACTGGCGAATAGTTCAAGCTTGGGCAGTGCCGGGTACATGCGCTCAATCATTTAGTAGACGAGTTGGGGTTTTTCAGTACGCGGCCCGCCGGACGCGACCGAATGACAGGGGCTCTACACGCGGCTCCGCATCCGGGCCTCGCTGCGGGACCCACACAGTTCCGGGTGCCCGCCGCAGGGATCCTGTTGATTGTGCAAAAAAAGTCTATCCATATATCACGGGACCTGATCGGGCGTGCTAATATCTCCTGTCGTGAGATTTTCGGCGGATACTGGTTCGCAAAGAGGCCCGATTTTGGAAAAAATCAGCGAGCTTTCATCCATGCAGGACGAGATGACGCGCGCGAGACTAGCCTTCCACGAGAAGTTCCAGCATACGCTTGCTTATCAAATGCTCAGCCCCATGAGTGCGTACCAGCCAGGGCGACTGGAGCGCCTCGAAGAGGCTTGCTGGGGCTTCCGCTGTGCCGAGGCTCGTAAAGAGCTGAAGGGCGCTGGCGCAGATAGGGCACTCTTGCTGTTGGGGCGTCTCAAAGAGGAATTGCGAGAGGCAAGCTGGCTCCCCGAGCATGTCCCAGTGGCGCTCGACACACTCAACGACAGCTTGCAGCTTTTGGCTTCGAAAAAGCGACAGGGACGTCCGCGCGACAATCTTGGCCAGACATTTCGTCGCAACATGCGGATTTTCTTCCGCCACGGAGTTTTACTCAAAGATGGGTGTCGCTCGCTCTCGCAGCAGGAGATTGATGAGATCTTGAACGATCTGATTTAGGGTGGCGATCGGCCGCGCACTGTCGCTCGATAGCTACGTCCGGATGCGGAAGCGAGAGCAAGCTGAAGAGATAAAGGACATAACTGCCAATCGTCGCCGTCAAGCCGCTCTCCAGAAAAACGCGACAATTCTTGGAGTGGCTGCCGCCGACTCGACACCTGATCCCGAAGCGAGCGGTCCGAATTCAAGCTAGCGAAGACAAGAAAGCTATATTTTTCCCCGTGGCGCTAGTCGCGCCTTTTCCTCGATTCGCTTATACGCTGACCGCTGGCGGTAAATTACCGCCCCGGCCTGCTATGGCCTACGCGGTTTCATGAAAATAGTCTGGCCGCTCTATCTCTCCAGCGATCAGATCACGTGGGGATGACAAAACCCTCCTTGGGCATCTGTAATTTGTCACCTTGATGTCGCTCTCGGCTTTTCTCCAGAATGAGAATCAACCGAGAAGCGAGATGGCTAGTGCAACATCAACAAACTCTAACGGCGCCAGCGCGATTCGCGATCGCATAAGAGAGTTGCGCCGAGTCCGGGCGGCGGACCTGCTTCCAAATCCGAAGAATTGGCGCCGACATCCGAAGGCGCAGGCGAATGCCCTGCGCGGTCTTCTGGAGGAAATCGGCTTTGCCGATGCACTGCTCGCCCGGGAGTTGCCTAGCGGAAGATTGATGCTGATTGACGGGCATTTGCGCGCCGAAACGACGCCGGACTTTGAGGTCCCAGTGCTGATTCTCGACCTCGATGAGGCGGAGGCGGACAAGCTGTTGCTGACGCTCGATCCACTCGCGTCGCTGGCCGAGTCGGATTCCGAGCGGATCGGAACACTCCTGCAAACGGTGAGAACGGACAGCCCGGCGGTTGAAGAGCTTCTGCGGCATACCGCTGGCGAGCGATTGTGGGGATTGATCCATCCCCAGGCTGAGCCGCCGGCGCTGATCGACCAGGCGGGTGAGCTCCAGAAGAAGTGGGGCACACGCACCGGGCAGCTTTGGCGGATGGGCGATCATCGCATGCTCTGCGGTGACGCAACCAGTGCCGAAGATGTCGCGCGTCTGATGGACAAGGAGCGCGCCGTCCTGTTCGCGACAAGATCGCCGCCTCCAAGCGCAAGGGAATGTGGGTGGGCGGCGAGCTCCCGATGGGATACGAGGTCCACGACCGCAAACTCGTCGTGCGTCAGGGCCAGGCCGAGACCGTGAGGCAGATCTTCGAGCGCTACCTTGCTCTGGGCAGCGTCCGGCTTCTCAAGAGAGACCTCGACCAGCGCGGGATCGTTTCGGGAATCAAGGTATCGAAGAACGGAAAGCAGCGAGGCGGCAAGCCCTTCTCGCGCGGAGCGCTCTACCATCTGCTCTCCAACCCGATCTACCTGAGCGAGATCCGCCACAAGAATGAACGCCACCCCGGCCGGCACGAGGCCATCGTCAGGCGCGAACTGTGGGAGCGGGTCCAGGAGCGGCTGCGCGATCGGGCGGTCCGCCGGGGCGAGGGGCGCAAGACCGAGGCGCCGCGAAGTCCGCTGGCGGGCAAGCTGTTCGATGAAAAGGGCGAGCCTCTGTATGTGCAGGGCGCAGCCAAAGGCCATCGCCGCTATCGCTATTACGTCTCTCGAAAATTGGTCAGAAGCGGACCGGAAGATGCGGACCAGGGGTGGCGATTATCCGCGCCCGAACTTGAGCGTTCCGTCTCCGCTGCCGCCCGACAAATCCTCGCCGATCGCGATGCCATCGCGCAGGCTGTCGAGGAGTCCGGCATCGACGCTCATCGGCTGCCGGCGGTTCTAAAATCCGCTCAAGCGTGGAGTGTGCGGCTGTGCGCCGAGCGCGAAGCCGCAGCGGCGCTCGCCGACCTGATTGAGCGGACCGATCTCAGCCGCGACGGCATCCGGGTTACGCTCAAGGTGCCGATCCCGCCGGCCGAAGAACATAAGGGCGCGCCGCCACGCCACATCGTTCTCACCAGATTCGTGCCGATGCAGATGAAGCGGCGTGGGGTCGAGATGCGGATGGTGCTTGAGGGCGACGCCACAGCCGCCGCGCGGGTCGATCTGCCCCTGCTCAAAGCGGTCGCCCGCGCCCGCCGGTGGTCTCAGGATCTGATCGCGGGCCGCGTGCAGTCGGTCTCCGAGATAGCGAGGCGGGAAGAACTCGATCGCCGCTCCGTGCATCGGCTGCTCCGGCTCGGATTTCTGTCGCCGCGGATCGTCGAGGCGATCGCCGAAGGCCGCCAGCCGCCCGACCTCACCGTGATCGATCTCTCCCGCCGGGTCGATCTGCCCCTGCTCTGGAGCGCGCAGGAACAGGCGCTCGGCATCCGCTGATTCACATCCCGATGACGAACGGGGCCGGACTCCTTCGAGGAGCCCGGCCCCAACTCGATTGGTTTGGCGCCGCGAAACTACTTCGCGGCCTTCGCCTTCCGAGTGCGGGTGCTCCCCTTCTTTCGCGCGGCTGAACCATAGCGCTTCTTGAAGCAGGCGCGGCATCGGGCGTCGCGTCGCTTCTTGAATGAAGGCGCGAGGTCATCGCTGCCGCAATATCTACAGACCAACTTCTCCGCTTTGGCCGCCGCACGCGATGACCGCGGTGGCCGCCGTGCGGCCTTCCTGGGCATCGAGGGCAGCGCTGGCGTCGGCGTGGCAGCGACGGGTTTGGTGTCTGTGTTCACGTGAGTCTCCTTCTCGGGCCGGGCTTCGGCGCGACCGGCCGTCGTCAACACACATTGCTCTGTCGCGCCGACATGGGAAGGCCTCTCGCCTGGCGTACACTGGGACCTAGCAAAATCGCGCCCGGATAGGTTTTGCCCGATTCTGGCGATTTGCGCCGACCAAGGCGTTCTCCGGGTCCGCACGCGATCGCGAATCGCGCGCACACGCGCCGATTTCGATCGATTCTCTGACATCTCCAAAAATCTGGAGACTGAAATGTGGAGGGCACAGGCCGATGCGAGCTGCTCTCCCATAACGCCGGTTGACGCCTGACGGTTGACAAGGCGGTTGACACTATGGGGCGGTTGACAAGCGGCGGTTGACGCATGGCGGTTGACGCGCTTCGCGGATTCCTAAAACGATGTTATCCTCTCAGGGACCATTCCGGGTTCCGCAGTACTAAGTTTTTCAGAGGGAACGCCTTACCCGCTGATACCGCTGGAGTGAACTGCGCCGTTCGTTCGTGGGCCAGACATCGCACCGCGGCATCCTGACCACATAACGTTGGAGGGTGACCGCTCAGAGGGAAGCGGACCAATCGCGTGCCGGCAGCCCTGCCCGCGCGGCGCGCGTTAGAGGGTTCCGAGGAAATTCACCACATCCTCCTGCTGCGAAGCCGAGAGCGCTTGAAAGGCCACCGCTGCCGCCTTGCCCTGGCCGTCGTGCAGCGAAATGGCGGTCGGAATATCGCCAGCGCGACCGTCGTGCAGGAAGATGGATTTTGCCCGGAGGCCCCATAGCGGCACCGTCCGCATCATTGTGGGACCCGCGCTGCCCGACGTTGTCCCATCGCCGAGCGAGCCCATGCTATGCAGCAGAAAATCGCCGTACGGATGGAATGTCTTCTTCGCCAAGGCCTTGTTGACCGTCGAGCTTACCGGTGTTCCGCCTGTCGATGGCGGGATGAGTGATGCGGGGTTGGAAGCGGTGGTCAGCGACGGCGTGTGGCATCCCGCGCATCCCAACTGCGAGAATAGAGTCTTGCCTCTCGATGCCGACGAATTCTGCGGGATCGTCGGCGGCGGCGCGAGCGCGCGAATGAAATCGGCGAACCGGTCGACGTTGGCCTTGCCGTCGGGTCCACCCGGATCTTCGAGGCCGGTGTCCTCGAGCGCGACCCCGTATTGAGTTTCGCCAAGGGCGCAGTCGCTTGTGTCGGTCGGATTGTCCGGGTTCGTGATTCCCATTTCGTTCAGGTACGCATCGCCGGCGAATCCACGCAGGAACGCGTGATCGTCCTTCCATCCGAAGCGCCCGACATGCGCCGTACTCAGAAAGTTCTCGGTGACCATCTTGACCACGCCTTGAACCGACTGAGGCTCGTCCTGGGCCAATTGGATCAAGGTCTGATCCGCTACGGCTTCGACCAGGCCGTCGCCGAAGACCGGAAGGGTGGCGTGTCCAACGACACAGTTGCCGCCGCTGGCAAAATTCGCGCTGGACGGATCGCAAGTCGGCAGGCTGGTGCTGAAGGTGGTGTTCCAGGCCTCCTCCTGCTGGCACGCCGAGAGTTGACATCCAGGGGCCGTCATTTGGCATCCGAGCGGCTCGGCCTGCATCCCCGCCGCGAAGATCGGCGTGCCACCCTGCGACTGGGGGCCGTTGCGGAGCAAGTTATCGACGGCGAAGATTTGCACCGGGCCGGGAATGGGGTTGTCGCGCACCCGTATCTGGTTGATGACGGAGTTGCTGCCGCCAATCGATGGCTGCGAATGGCATCCGGTGCAGCTGGTGGCGTTGAAGAGCGGTCCCAGTCGAGGCACGGTGTGGATTTGCTTGAAGTCGAACTGGCCGGTGGCGAAGGTCGCGAGGTCGGGGGCGCTCTTTGCGACCGCGGGCAGCGGCGCTCCAAAGCCGTCGAGGCTGATGGGATAATCGATTTGATAATTGATTTTGGAGTTGGCGTTCCTAATGGCGGGGCCCGCGTATGCGTCGGGAGTGGTCATGGTCGCGAGCGCGCACAGTATCAACGCCATCGGTCCAAAAGTGGTCCGAGTCTTCACATCCGAACTCCTAACGGTGGATGAACTGGCACCGAAAAAGGTCCTGAATAGAGTTCGCCCATAATTGAAGATTCAACCCTCTCAACGGTTCGCTTCTCGATAGTTCCCGACTCGTTGTCACACCAAACAAGGGTCATCCTTTTCATGTTGCTCGTACTCCTCAGGGGTCAATCCCAACTTCCTTCTCAGCTCACGCTGCAGTTTTAGAAGCTGCGGATTTGAAAAGCGCGAACATCCAAAAGGATTCCAGACGTCGCCGGTAAACTTATTGACTGCATAGTGCCCAGAAGTGCCTTGTGCCCCCGGAGTAGCAACGTAAGCATCGAAGAAGAAAAACTTTGGGAATCCTTCCATCTCTCCTACCGGCTCTAAAGAGAATCCGTAAAGTTTCGTCACGCCACTAGGCTCGGCAGCGGCGCGAGCAAGTAACTCCGCTTCGGCAAGCGTGAGCAGATTTGATCCCGCATGAGCAGTCCCAGCGACGACAATGCAGATCAGGAACACCGAGACTATTATTCTATTCATTTCCTAACTGTCCTTCCACGATTACAATTAAGGGCAGTCGATACGGATATTGAAATTGCCTATAACATTCTTGAGAGAAGAAACGTATGATGGATTGCCCACGCCAAAACCGTGTGCGTGCAAAATGGTAGCAAACTCATCTGGATCATTCACCCCTTGCACAAAAGGCCCTTTCGTCTCAGCAAAGGCCAGACCTGAATTGAGGAACGCAGGGCTAGGGAAAATTGACTCGTTTACCTTTGGGTTTTTTAAGGCGGGCATACTTCCGATCTGGCCCGGCTCCGGAGCGTGTAAACCGAAAAAATTGCCACCTTGCGTCGCGAACCTCGACCTGCCGAACGACGATTCTTCACCTGCAAGACCTAAAATGTTCTGAACAGGGACGTCGACTCGTTTAGCGATGACGCGTGAGTCATCTAAGTGAGCGTGAATAAAGTCAAGATATGTCTTGTTTTTAGGGTTTTGTGGATCACATTCGGGCCGTGAACACTGTCCACTGGGATCAATGATGTTTGTCGCATCATCCTCGACATAGGCGTATAGGTTCGCGCCGCCACCGCTGAAGTCAAGAGGATCCTGCGAGATGAACCTTTGGAGTGTCGGGCTGTAGTATCTTGCCCGGTAGTAATACAGTCCGGTTCCGTCATTCTCGCGGCCGGCGAACTGATACGTATTCGCGCTTGCCGCGCCGCTCGCAGTGGTCGCACCGAACGAATCATAGCTATAGCTGGTGGCGAGCGTGCCACTGGAATTTACGAGACCGAGCGTCGAACCTAACGCATCACTCAAGTAGGATACCAGTCCATTGCTGTCATTTCGCGTGAAGTACTCGTCGATGTCCAGTCCAGTGAGCATGTTGGCGGTAACGGTCGGCGAACTGCCACCGGAAAGCTCCTGGACGGGATTCAATCCATCATACAGGAATTGCGTGGCCACGCCATTAACCGTCTTACTCTGCCGGCGCCCGAACGCATCATACACGAAGCTCGCACTCGTCGCTCCGCTGATTCCAGTCAAATGGTTGCGCTGTCATGATCGGCCACACGCGCTTCTTTTCTTCGGCCGTCGCAGTCCGCGCCCGGACCGGAATCACTTTGTCCCACACCTGGATCTTCACATCGGGGTGGGCAAGCAGGTTTTTGTACCACCCAGGATGGTCGGGAGCGCCACCCTTCGAAGCGACAACCAGATAGTTGTTGCCCTCGCGCCCGTAGATCAGCGCGAACTTTTTCGTCTCGCCAGATTTCCGCCCGATCGTGTGCAGCACCAGACAGCTGGTGTTGTTCCAATCGTGGCCAATCTTACCGCCGGTCGCGTCGTACCGGCGGACGTGCTCGTCTCCGAACAAGCTGTAGTCAGGCATGGGCAGAGAATGCCACCTTGGCAGCCCTCACGCCACCACGGCAGGTGCACCCGCGATCACCCTTGGAGGTCGATCGCGCTCGTGGGTAATCTGGCGTTCCTGCCCCAGGCGAATATAAGGCGAGGATCCGTGGACCTAGCAAAATCGTGCCCGGATAGGTTTTGCCAGATTCTGGCGATTCGCGCCGGAAGAAGCGTTCTCCGGGTCCCTGTGCGATCGCAAATCGCGCGTGCACGCGCGGATTTCGAGCGATTCTCCGAGATGTGCGAAAACCTGAGGACTGAGGTGTGGAGCAGAAGGGATTTGAACCCTCGACCCCTACGTTGCGAACGTAGTGCTCTCCCAGCTGAGCTACTGCCCCATCCAAGACCGAGACGCGATTACTATTGTGAGATAACTGACTTCAAGTAAGCTCGCAACCTTTCGGCCAGATCGGCGCGTTTCAATCCGAAGCCGATTTGCGCCGAGATGAACCCGACGCGATCACCCAGGTCATAGCGGACGCCCTCGAACTCGTAGCCGTAAATCTTGCGGCGCCCCGCCAGCGCCATCAGCGCGTCGGTCAACTGAATTTCGCCTCCAGCGCCCGGCTTGGCCGCGGCCAGCAGTTCGAAGATATCGGGCGTCAGCACGTAGCGGCCCATGATTGCGAATTCGCTCGGCGCTTTTTCGGGCGCCGGCTTCTCGACCATCCCACGCAGTTCGTAAGTCCTCTCGCCGACGGCTTTCAGATCGACGATGCCGTACTTCGAGATCTCGCTGCGCGCGACCTTGAGCAGCGCGACCACCGGCGCGTCACGTGTCTCGGCCACGTCCAGGAGCTGGCGCAGGCACGGCCGCGGGCAATCGAAAATGTCGTCGGGGAGCATCACGGCGAACGGTTCGTCGCCCACCGCCTCGCGCGCTTGCAGCACTGCATGGCCGAGGCCAAGCGGACGGTGCTGTTCGGCGATCGTGATCCTGGCCGGATTGTTGCTGCGTCGGACGAGTTCAAGGATGTCGCGTTTGTCGCGGGCTTCGAGATAGCGCTCGAGTTCCGCGTTGGGCTCGAAGTGATCGGCGACGGTCGTCTTGCCGGGGCTGATGACGAGAATGATTTCCTCGATGCCGGAGGCGACCGCCTCCTCGACGACGACCTGAATCGCCGGTGTATCCACCACCGGCAAAAGTTCCTTGGCGATCACCTTCGACGACGGAAGCATCCGCGTGCCCATCCCGGCCGCGAGAATGACCGCCTTTTTTACTTTCATCGCAGTGCGATTTTCCGGGTTGGAGGCGTACTTAGATCTTCTGCTCGCGCGCTTCCTGTGCGGATTTGCATGCGATGCAAAGCGTGGTGACGGGGCGCGCCCTGAGCCGCTCGATCCCGATTTCGCCGCCGCATTCCTCGCATTGTCCGTACGAGCCGTCTTCGATTCGCGCGAATGCCTCGCTGATTTTGCTGAGCAGCTTGCGCTCGCGATCGCGCATCCGCAGCAGGAAATTGCGATCCGATTCGAGCGCGGCCCGATCGGTCGGGTCTGCGCAGGCCTCTTCCGACTCGTGGTTCATGGTGCCGACCGCGCGCTCCGATTCCTGGAGAATGTCGCGTTTGCGGCCTTCGAGCAATTTCCTGAAGAGCTGGAGGTCTCTTTGCCTCACGGTTGAACTGTCCGTCACGAGCCGAGTTTTTGATTCTATCGACGCCCTGCTACGATGTAAAGGTTGCGCGATGAAAACGGCTTATCTCGACGCGTTCTCCGGCCTCAGTGGCGACATGATCGTCGGCGCAATCCTCGATTGCGGTGCGGATTTTGACCAATTCGAGCGCGCGATCAAGTCGCTGCCGATCGCAGGTTATCGGCTCTCGACCCGGCGCAAAATCTCAAGCGGGATCTCGGCGCTCAAGTTCGATGTCGCCGTGACGGAGCCGCAGCCGGAGCGTCATTTCGGCGAGATTCGCGCGCTGATCGAGGCATCTGCGCTGGCCGCGACCGTCAGGCATCGCGCGATCTCGATCTTCGAAGTGCTTGCCCGGGCCGAGGCGAAGATTCACCACACGACGCCCGACCGCGTTCAGTTTCACGAAGTCGGCGCGGTCGATTCGATCATCGACATTGTCGGCACGGCATGGGGACTCGAGCATCTCGGCGTCGGCGACGTGCTCGTGTCTGTACTCCCGATGGGCGGCGGATTCACGCGCTCGCAGCACGGAGTCATTCCCGTGCCGGCGCCGGCGACGGCGGAGTTGCTGTCGGGATTCCCGGTGAAAATCGGCGACGGTGCGCACGAGATGGTCACGCCGACCGGCGCGGCGGTGGTCCGCGCGCTGGCGCGTCCGGCGGCAATCCCGCTTGGGTTCGAAGTCGAGAAAATCGGCTACGGCGCGGGCGCGCGCGAGCTGGAAGATCGGCCCAACGTGTTGCGGCTGATGCTCGGGCGCGAGCGGGCCGCGTTCGACAGCGACGAGATGATCGAGATCTCCGCAAATATCGACGACCTCAGCCCGCAGATTTACGACCATGTGATGAATCGCCTGTTCGCCGCAGGTGCGCGCGACGTGACTATTACGCCCACGATGATGAAGAAGAGCCGCCCGGCGGTGACCCTGGGCGTGATCGCCGAGGCCGCGCGCCGCGACGCGATCGCGGAAATTATCTTTGCGGAGACCTCGACGATCGGACTGCGGTTCCACGGCGTCGAGCGGCTGAAATTGCATCGCGAGATTCACGAGGTCCAGACGCGATGGGGCATGGTTCGGGTCAAGACATCGGGCGCGCATGGGCGCGAGCCGACTACGATTTCGCCGGAGTACGATGACTGCCGGCGAATCGCCGCGGAGCACAAAGTAGCGCTGCGCGTCGTGATCGAGGAAGCGCGCGACGCCGCGCGAGCGCGCGGACCGGCGCATCGCGGCGAAAAATGACTTCCGAACGCCTGCATATCAACGAAATCTTTTACAGCATCCAGGGCGAATCCACGCACGCGGGCCGTCCATGCGTGTTCGTGCGATTAACCGGATGCAACCTGCGATGCAAATGGTGCGACACCGAGTACGCATTCTACGAAGGCCGCCAGATGCCGATTGCCGAGGTCGCCGAAATAATTCGCGGCTACCGCTGCGACCTGGTCGAAGTGACCGGCGGCGAACCGCTGCTGCAGGAGGGCGTGTATCCGCTGGCGGATGCGATGCTCGAATCCGGCCAGACCGTGATGATCGAGACGTCGGGGGCGGTGGACGTCGGCCGGCTCGACCCACGCGTCATCAAGATCATGGACCTCAAATGTCCGGGCAGCGGCGAATGCGAGCGAAATCTTTGGAGCAACCTCGACCATCTGACCCGGCGCGACGAGATCAAATTCGTAGTCGCCGATCGTGCGGATTACGAATGGGCCAGGGACGCAATCGTCGCGCGCGACCTTGCCCGGCGCGTGGGCGCGCTATTGCTGAGTCCCGTGCTCGGGCAACTGGCGCCCGCCGCGCTCGCGGCGTGGATACTCGAGGATCGATTGCCGGCGCGGCTGCAATTGCAGATGCATAAGCAGATCTGGCCGGGCATTTCCCGCGGCGTGTGATCGCGCGCGCGGCAGGGCTGAGCCCTGCACCCACCGTTAGGGCAGCCCGCCGTTGGCGGGCGCGGCCCCTTGCCGCCGGCTTAATACTGGCCTCCCATGCCAACGGGTCTTAAGACTGGCCAGCCGTGCCAACGGCCAGGGGTCACCCCTGCCGCGCCGGCGCCGCGGAATGCTGTCGCACGGGATCGCCCGACAGCAACTGCTGCGCTTTTCGCAGCGCCGCCTCGGTCTCGCGCAGCAGATCGGCGAACACTTCCGCCGTCGGCTTGATCTCGTGAATCAGTCCTGCGCCCTGACCGGTCGGCATGAACGTGCGATTGGGATCGAAGGGGTTGCCGCCGAGTCCGCTAAAGTTCATGACTCCGTTGTGCTGCGACGTCATCGCCTGCATCGGGAAACGGCTGAATCTTCGAGGGATCCTTCTCCCACTCGAGCGCATATTCGGTGCGGATGACGCGGCAGGTCTTGCCGGTGTACGCGCGCGTGCGCATGGTGGAATCCTCGTGCGCCTTTACGATCGCGTCGCGGTAGCCCGCCGCCGCCTGCGCCTCGGGCGTTGCGATAAAGCGCGTTCCGATCACGACGCCCTGCGCACCGAGCGTGAGCGCCGCCGCGATCTGTCGTCCGTCGGCGATTCCTCCGGCGGCCAGCACCGGCAGCTTCACCGCGTCGATCATCTGCGGCACCAGCGACAGCATCCCGATCTCGCCGGTATGTCCTCCCGCCTCAGTGCCTTGCGCGACGACCACGTCGGCGCCGGCCGCCTGCGACTTGACGCCGTGATGCACCTTGCCGCACATCACGACGATCTTCATCCCGTTGTCGTGCATCACCTTGACGAATTCCTGCGGTACCGAGAGTCCGGCGACGAACATCTTGATCTTTTCCTCGATCATCACAGGTACGTGCGGGCGCATCATGTCGGGAATCGGCGCGAGCATATCGACGGCGAACGGCTTGTCGGTCAGCTCGCGAATCTTGCGGATTTCCGCGCGCAGATCGTCGGGGCTGAGCGACGCGGCGCCAAGTACGCCAAGTCCGCCGGCGTTGGAAACCGCGGCCACCAGCTTGTGCATCGCGACCCCGCCCATCCCGGCGAGCAGAATCGGATACTTGATTCCAAAGTAATCGCAAATCGGCGTGTGCAGCATCGAAATCGTTCTCCAGTGGTGAGCCGTCTATGCGACTGGCTCCTGATGACATCTTTAGTCTGGCCGGTGCGGCGCGATCAAGCGCTTCTGTGGCCCCGCAGGTTGGCGTGATGCATTCATCGTGGCCGAAGCTCCCGAATCTTCGCAGTCCGAGCGGTTGCCTTTGGGGAAAAGTAAGCGGCCACCATCGCCTGCGCCGTTTTGGCGAACTCGGCTACGTCGGTTCGTTCATCCCATGCCTGCTGAAGGATCAGCCCATAGAACATCGCAATCATGACACGTGCCGCGGCCTCAGGATTAAGCGTTCCCGGCAACTGTCCGCGGCCCTGAGCTTGCGCGATTGCATTAGACAGCAGCTTTAGCGGCTGATTGATCCCGCGTCGGATCAGGGTGAGAACCTTCGGGTTGCACAGCGCCTCAGCCCACAGATGGATCCCGAGCCGCCGCTCCTTGCGAACACTGGGTGCGGTCATCAATTCGGAGGAAAAGCTTCTGAACAGCTCGCGAAGAGACGCGGCCCACCCGTCTCGATTCAGCGCGGCTTCGATGATCCGCTTCTCACGTTCATGGCGCTGGTCAGCGAGCGTCTCGATGATTTGATCTTTGCTCTGAAAGTAGCTGTATATTGCGCCAGCGCTTAAGCCCGCCTCCCGGATGATGTCTTCCATCGTCGTGCGCTGAAAACCGTCGTGCGCGAAACACTCGATCGCCGCGTCCAGAATCTGCCGCCGGCGATTTTCTCGATGAGCTTCACTTACCTTCGGCAACTAGTTCCCTCCCGTTTGCGAACCTCCGCGATTGCGAGATGGTAAAATTCATAGCCCTTCATTTCGTCCTTGCTTGCGCCCATGCAGAGCGCACCGTACTCGATCGCTCCGAGATCCTGCTTCAGTTCAAGGTCGCGCGCGTGCAAGTACGACGGAAGCTCCGTGGGATAGAAGCCGAACGTCCATGGCTCCCCCGCGCGCTGCAAATGCCGAAGCACGTTGGGACTCACCGAGAAGGCGCCGGAGCCATCGAGCAGCCCGCGATGCGTGTAGGTGAACGCGATCTGGCTGCCAGGCGCATTGCTGCCGGCGAATCGCAGCGTGGCATCTACGGCTCGTTCGTCGAGATAGTTGGTAACGCCCTCCCAGATGAAGAAGGCCTTGCGGTCCGGATCGAACCCCGACGAGGCTAGAACCTCGGCAAGCGTCTGTTTCATGAAATCCGTCTCGACGAACACGACGTGCGGCGGAAATGGGCAAAGCCGCTGCATGAGCACTCGGCGCTTCATCGCCTGCGTTTCGCTGCGATCCACCTCGAAGACTTTGGCGTCTTCGATCCCTTCGATGCGGTAGGCGCGAGAGTCGTAGCCGGCGCCAAGGATGACCACCTGCTTTATCTCCGCCATCAGCGCCTGCCTAAGCCCGCGATCGATCAAGCAGGTTCTCGCTACAGCCGATGCTCTCGCGCCAGGCCAGCGCCGATCGATCCAGGCGATGAGGCTGGTTCGCACCAGGGCGAACTGTCCCGCGACCCGGGCTGCAAGGCGCATCGGCGGACTCAAGAACATCGCGGCGAATTCGTCCGCGAAGAGCCTTTCTCTCGGTGGTCGGGCGGATTCGAGCGCTCGAAAGAGGGCCATCGATTGGGCGGTGCGGCTGGCTTGATTCTCTTTCATCGCGTGCTTATAAAAAACGAAGATTCATTCTTTATTATCAGAGCAGCAAGCGGCCGTCAATCAGAAGAACTGGCCCCGCGGGTTGGCGTGATGCATAATCGCGTTCGCGTGCGGAGAGGTGGCCGAGCCCGGTTTAAGGCGCACGCCTGGAACGCGTGTAGACTCGAAAGGGTCTCGGGGGTTCGAATCCCCCCCTCTCCGCCATACAGTCTGGCATGTTTCCCTACATTTTGGAGAAGCGATGAAATCGGCGCATGAGGCGCGATTCACGCGCGGCCGTGGACCCGGAGAATGCCAATGGCCGCGGCTGAGCGCAAAAGTCGATCAAAATTCTCTGTTCGCGATTTTGGCATGTCCATCTGCGAACCGGCGTCCTCGGGAAGAACGCCTGACGCAAGCAACTACGCCCGCGTGAGTCTATCAGGGTTCCAGAGCTTGCTGTTGCGCGCTCCAGAGCGGGGGCAGTTCGATTCTCTGGGTCATCGCGATGGCGCTGAGGTCCGCAGGCTGGCGGCCTTCGACAATCGCCTCGACGATCCTGGGCGCCAGAAACGCCAGCCGCATCACGCGCCGCACGTGACGGGCCGTAAGATGTTCTCGCCTGGCGATCTCGCCGATCGATCGCACCCGACCCGCCACCAGATCGTCGGACCATCGATACGCACGGGCGGTTGCCTTGAGCAGCGGCAGATCGACCCGGGCCGCCAGTCCGGCGTCACCATCAATGATCAGCCGCATCTCGACGCCGCGCCGCTTCATCCGCATCGGGACGAATCGAGCTAGCGCAAGCTCTTTCGGAGTCGCGGCATCACGCCCTTCATTGGATGGGACCGGCAATTTGATTGAAACGTCGATGCCGTCCTGCTTGAGTCGAACGCGTTCGATCAGCCGGATCAGTGCTGATGCAGCTTCCGCTTCGGACCGCAGGCTTTGAATCCAGGCTTCGGCGACCTTGAATATCGAAGGCAACCGGCTCGCATCGATGTTGAACTCCTCGATCGCTCCAGCGATCGCCGCTCGATCACCGAGAATCCGCTGAGTCGCAGCGCGAACTGCTCGCTCAAGCTCCGGTGCAGCTACGCGCCACCCGCGCTGGTCATCTTGTACCGACCCTCTGACCAATCCGCGCGAGACGTAGTAGCGATAATGGCGCGCGCCTTTTACCGCGCCTTGCACATATAGCGGCTCGCCGTTCTCGTCGAACAGTTTACCCGCAAGCGGACTGGGCGACGCCTGGGTCGGGCGTTCGCGATGCGCGGCGGCTTGATCGCGCAAGCGTCGCTGGACCTTCTCCCACAGCTCGCGGCCCACTATCGGCTCGTGCTGCCCCGGATAGCGTTCCTTCTTGTGACGGATTTCGCCGAGGTGGATCGGGTTCGACAGCATCTGGTAAAGAGCCCCGCGCGAAAATTGCCGCCCTCCCGATCGCACGCCGTTTTTCGACACCCGGACTTTGGAGACGATCCCGTGGCGCTGCAAATCGCCCCTCAGGAGCCGGACGGAACCGAGTTCGAGATATCGCTCATAAATGTGTTTCACCGTCGTGGCTTCGGCCCGATTGACTACGAGCCTGCGGTCGCGGACGTCATAGCCCAGCGGCGTCACCCCGCCCATCCACATTCCCTTGCGCTTGGAGGCGGCGATCTTGTCACGAATCCGCTCGCCCGTTACCTCACGCTCGAATTGCGCAAACGACAGCAGGACGTTCAGCGTGAGGCGGCCCATCGAGGTGGTAGTGTTGAACTGCTGTGTGACTGCGACAAACGAAACGCCGTGCGCGTCGAACACCTCGACCATCTTGGCGAAGTCGGCGAGAGATCGGGTCAGGCGGTCGACCTTGTAAACGACCACCACGTCGACGAGTCTCCGCTGTATATCTTCCAACAGGCGCTGCAGGGCGGGGCGCACCATTGTGCCGCCCGAAAGGCCGCCATCATCGTAGGCGGTCTTGATGAGCCGCCAGCCCTCGCCCGTCTGGCTCTTGATGAACGCCTCACACGCCTCGCGCTGCGCGTGCAGCGAGTTGAAGTCCTGCTCCAAACCCTCCTCCGAGCTTTTGCGGGTGTAAATTGCGCAGCGTCGTGTTCGCGACTTAGCGTGTTCCATCGCGGATCTCCTCTTGCGATCGCTTGAGGCCGAAGAACAAGGGACCCGACCATCGAGTTCCGGTGATCTCGCGTGCGACTTCCGAGAGCGAACGGTAACGTTTGCCTCGGAAAGAAAAGCCGTCTTCCAGCACACTCACGTGATGGCTGGCGCCGCGCCATTCACGCACCAGCACCGCGCCGGGCTTCACGATGCGAGACGGTGCCGCAGCCAAAGACGGCCCGTTCGCGCCGTCATGGGCGAACTCTGCCAGCAGGCGCTGCGTCGAGGGCTTGAGGCCGCCGAAGGCTTTTTCCTGGAGGCGATATGCGATCGCGCGCGTCAGGAACGACCGGCTGATATCGCGCGACGGCGCCTTTCCGAACATGGCTTTCCAGCGCTCACGGAGTTCGTCGATGCCGAGCTTCGACAGGCTCGCGATTTCCACGGCGAGCGCCTCACGGCCGATAGCCGGTGCCCGCCGCTTCATGATCGTTTCTCTCGAAACTTCGCGACTTTCAACTCGGCTTCCAAGCTCATATTTGCTCCTCCTTGAGGCGCGCGATTTGCCGCCACGACGACACACACATTGCTCGATTTGCGGCACGGAGCCAGTCGTGTGCGGCGGGAGTTTTGGGGCAATTTCCGCTCTTACCAGGTCTTGTCTTTTCTGCGGCGATTTCGGCAGTCCCATTCGCCTTCCAATCGCCTTGATCGAGCAGACCGTCGATGCGCGCCAAAAGCCAGCCTCTACCGATCTGCGCGAACGACGTTGGGAAAATTGGGGGAAACCACTCGCTTCACGCGCCGACCAGAGCAAACATCCCGACGAGCCCTTACGGCTTAAGGAGATTTAGAGGGAATGGGACACGCGGAACTGGCGAACGGAAGCGGGCATAAGCCGATCGGACACTCCCCATCTTCGGTTCAGAAGAAAGCGGACCGGAAAAGGGCTCAGCCCGTACGGCCGCTCCGGAAGGAGATGGGGAGCAAGTCGAAATCAGAGAAACTGGTTTGCCGCTATTGCGGGAGCGATGACCTGGCGCCGAGTTTCATCAAGCGGCGCGATCGGCGATGCCGCAAGTGTTTTAGTAAACGCTATGGGTCGGCGGCACAGGCAAGGAAAGCGAAGGTCAAGAAATAGTTTGGTCCGCGAAGTGAGATGAGGGGCCGGGCCGAAAAGGCTCGGCCCCCCTTCTTCGTTTAGGGCTTTGTCCGGCGGCGAGGCTCTATATTTCGCCAAGCGTGGTCGCAGCCCTGCGAAACCTAGGAAACGAGCGATAGAGGGCACCAGATTGCTAAGGTGGTCGGGGGCTTCTGATGGCATCGGCTCGCATCGGATAGGATAGGGAATGGCGAGGGTTTCCCAAATCGGGGAGCCCTCGCATCGTATCGGATTTGCTCGCCTCCGACACAAAAAGACACATTTTTTACGTTGTCGGTCGCGCTGCGGTTTGATAACTCAACGTGGATGAACCGCCGTCACGCCGCCGCGCTCGCGCTTGTGGGCTCGTACCTGATGGTGCCGCCGGTTATTCCCGTTTCGGGTAGGACGACTCCGTGGCTCAGGTGATCGCTGCGCTATGCTTGTTCTGGGGTTTGCTGCCGAATCCGTATGGATTCTATATCTTGCTGCGAATTGTAGTCTGCGCGGTTTGCGCGTATTTGGCCTATAAGTATGAAGCTGATCAAACAGCGCTTGCCTGGTTGTTCGGAATAATTGCCGTGGTCTACAATCCAATCATTCCGTTCTATCTCACGCGCGAACTCTGGATGCCGATTGATTTGGTGACGGCGATTCTGCTCCTGTGGTCCGCGAATCGAGACCGCAAGCGGCGGGGAGTCCGAATGAAGCATCAATGACCAGTTTCTTCCGAAAGAGTGGACCGACGGTCGCATCACGCCTGACCGAACTGGAGCAGATCTTCGGAATCAGCACCGAAGACGCGGGGAAAAAGATCTATGCGTCTGGCTCATCTTATGACGCCTGCGATGCTTACAGCACAGCATCGGATAAGGCCTTTCAGGCCGTTGGGCAAAACTTTGAGGTTGCCTTCGAACAGACTGACCTCCTCGTGCTCGAAAGCGAAGACCTGAAATTCGCTCTTGCTGATGAGCGTGCCCAATCGCTAACGCGTAATCAAAAGTACTTCTGCGATTCATTTGGTGTCGCGGTGGACGCTCTCGCGCCGACGTTCGAAGCGAAGCAGCTTCGGGAAATACTAGTAAAATTTTTGAACGAGGTGACTAAGTACCACATCGATCATGTCAACGAAGATATTGGGACTGTCGAGCGGCTTGTGTCGTTAGCTGTCAGACAGCTGGTCTGGGCCTGCAAGAAGGCCTTCCCGAGCGATGATCCGAATGGTCCAGTCTGGGAGGCGATCCGCGCGCATAGTCTTTTCGAGAAAGTCTTCCCAATGCGGTTCAGAAAGCAAGTAAAGTTTGGCGCGACTGGTCTTTCGGATTTTTCTAGTCGCGTCTTTCTTGTACGGACGAAAGGACAATCCCTTCCCTCGGAGCTAGGCATGCCGGGGTATAACCTGCCTTACTGGGCAAAGCGGTTGGGTGCAGAGTCAGAGAAGAGGTTGGCTGATCTTGCAGAAGTCCTCGCAATTGCGATTTTGGCACGCTCGGCTAACGAAGGTTTTGGTGGTCCCGACTCTCAGGTTAAGGCCGCTCGTTCGTTGTTAAGCATCGTGCCCGATTGGCTTCTTAAAGAACTTCTCCCACCGGCTAAATTCGAGGCGCTGGCGTGCTGGCTCGCAGATACGCGCGATCTAGCGTCGGCAGCGGCGGTGGAACCGAAATCCATTGAGGACCGAATTGACGCGATAGAGATTCTCTTGGGGTTGAAAGAATCACCGTCACAGTCCGACGCCGACAAATTGCTCGCATTCGCGGACCGCCTCTTGCAAAGTTTGGCGGCGGACGATTCCGCTATGTCATTTGCTGAGACGACCTGGCGCGAGTTCTGGAGCCTGTACTGTGAAATTCTTTGGGATAGGGGTGCAGATGAAGGAATACGGGTGGGACTCGCACTTTCAACCGAAGATGTTGAGTATGAAATCTTCAAGTACGAGAGGTGGAAGCGGCTACTGATCCTTCGAAAATTGGATTCGCTCCTTAGAGCAGTGGGGCGATGAGACGAACCACCGAGCGCGCCTTGCCTCGCGACATCTCGCCGTAACCGACGCATCGCGCGGCGAATCCTTGCCATGCACCAGATAGCCGAACTGGTTGCCTCGAAATCATCGCGCGTCTGTGCGGACTATTCGCCGCTTGTGTCTGCGAAGTGTCGCGCTGAAACTGGCCCTGAAAACGCCCTCGTCGCGCGCAACCTGCCGCTATGGGAATTGCGCTCGGATTCAAGCCGCGCGTCGCCCCCACGTCGGGCCAGCCTCGCCTCGTGCGGGGTTTTTCCCGACAGGTCGAATCAAGTCCCGCCACATGCGTCCCGGCTGGCGAGAACCGCCGACCTGTCGGGGACGATTCCCCGGACTTGTAGAATCAAATCCCTTCGAGCCGACGACGAGCCGCTTTGTCGGGCCTGTGCCGCCTCACGTGCCCCGGGATTTCCGACATCGATGCCGCGCTGGGCCGCGCGCTTGTGGGCCGCCGTGTTGCCCACAATGGCGAGGTTAGTTTCCCCGGGATCGCGCGCCGGTCGCAATGTTGCTGTGTCATGGCGGCGAGAAGCCCTGTCCGCCATTTGTCGGTCGCTCGCCGGTCTGCTAACTCAACGTCGATGAACGCTCTTCGCCACTTCGCGCCGCGCTTGAGCCGAGGATGAGGATGCCCTTGGATAGCCCATTGTTCTCCGCTTTGATCGGCGCTTTAGTCGCCGGACTGCTAACGTTACTCGCGACATGGTGGACGCTTTCGACAGGATTTAAGAATCAGCGCAAGATTCTGGAAGACGAACAGCGCGAGAGACAGCGGGGTGCCGGGTGGGCTCTCATCGCCGAGATGAGCGACAACTTAGCTAGGCTGAAAATACTTTCTCAGCTCGCGCATTCCGAAGCGCCAGTGGCTCACATGCTTCGTGATCTGAAACTCCATCGACACACCTTCGATGCGCAGTTACCGTTGCTGGCTTTGCGTCTCCGCATGGACGAGCTTCACGCGCTCACGGCTGCGTATTCTGGAGTGGGCATTCTCTTCGCCACTCTCGAAGGTAAATGGGAACATATTCCTTATGCGCAACCATGTCCGAAACAGGATGTCGAGGCGCTCGATTTTACAGCCGGCGACTTTGAGAAAGCCCTGCGAACTGTCGCGAGAACCCTGTTGACCGATGAAGAAAGGAAGGCGGCTGAGCTTGAGTGATCTGCACATTCAGAAAGTCCAGTTGTCGGTCGCGCGGCGGTTTGATAACTCACATAACAAGGAGTCGATCATGGGCGGAGCCAACGGCGACATTCGCGGCAAAACGAAGGCCGAGGTATATCGCGAATACCAAAAGCAAGCGGCCAAGTGGGAAGACGGCACTCGCATCCCGGACCCGACTGACAAGACGGAGTGTTACGAAAAGATGCGCAAGGTTAATGACGAGTGGTTGCTCTCCTATCACTTTCACACCTAGTCGGCACAGACCGAATCGCTGCGCGGGCCGACCGAAATCAGTGGTGCCATGGAATATGGGACAGATTGATCCGATATGGGCGCTCTTTGTGTACACGGTTGTCGCGAGCATCGTGTTCGTTGTCAGCTACCTGATTAATCAAAATGCCCGGCGGGCAGCCTTTCATGCGGGCATCGCCATTGTTGCGTTCACCGCTCTCGCGTATCTCGGCAGCCCGCCCGAACGGACGTGGGACACCATCCGCGCTGTAATGGGCGGAGCATTATTCGGCGCGCTGACTACTTGGATGGCACTGGATATCCGGCACCGTCGCTATTGCCGCAACCGCTACTGTCGCCACTGTGGGACACTCGATCCGAACCGGTACGATGATGCTGGTAGAGAGTCCTAATGTTCGGCTTGGATAAGTAGAATGAATCTCCGCCACGCCACCGCGCTCGCGTTGCGGCTGGCCGAAAGAGCAAAGGGGAGTCGGGAGTGACTGATAACCAATTCCTCTTACTCGTCGTCGTCGGTGGTCTAATAATCGGCGTGGCGTTGCTGTACGGGGTTCTCATGGTGTGGCCGCTTGCACTGGTCCTTGTCGTCGCAGGCTATCTCGGTTGGGGCACTATGGGCGTCGTCGTCGGCTTAATTGTGGCGGGTATTTTTGGTCTTTTGCTCATACTCTTGGCCATGGTGACTAACTAAACGGCTTTGGCAAAGTGAATGCGCATCGCGACCGACGATCCGCGCCTCAAGGAAAAGTGGCCGCCGCTGTTTGCGGCCAACACTGCGGGCGCGACGCCAAACCGCACGGGCACAGGGACGATCTACGCACGGGCACAGATCGTGGTCGCCATGTCTGATCGGTGTCTTGACGAGGGACTGTCCGCCATTTGTCGGTCGCTCGCCGGTCTGCTAACTAAGTGCCGTGAATCTTCGGCACGCTGAAGAAAAGTTCAAGTCTGCTGAATCGCTTGAAATCGCTCTCTCGCATTTGCAACGACAGGGTCATCTTCTAATCAGCGCCGGAAAAAAGCTACTGTACAAAGACGCGCCCGTCACAGCAGCCGTTCTCGGCTTTATGATGCCCGCTATCGCTGACTCGTGCGGTTCTCTGTGGTTTCTTGTTCCGAATCGGCGATTCCGAGATGCGTTTGTCACCGGAAGAACCGTGTACCTGACAGCTCTCAATGCCTGCTTCATTTGCACTCTCGGACCTAAGGCAGCCGAGCGAGCGTTGCGTCATGCTAGCCAGAAGGCTTATCGCGATTTGGATCGAGAATTAAAATTGAATAACTTGCGATTTGCTTTTCGAGCTAGTTCTAAGCCGGAAGCCGACTCAAATCCTCAGCTGAAGGCCGCTATCGCAGAGTTCACTTGGCCTAAGGGTAGGGAAATTACGCAGTGGACCCCTGAGTCAGTAACTCAACAACTGGAGAAGATCGGTTCGAAATATGGTGATAATGTTGCCGGAAAACTCGGACTCTCGATGATGATGATCTACCGACATGCCTCAGAAGTCGCGCACGGCACATTGTTCGGCGCTATGTGGGCTGTGGGCATAACTACTGGTAAGCCTAGTTCGATGTCGGAAGCCGAGGTCAGTAGAATGACCGAGGAACACCAGACTCCTTCACTGGTGGGTCTTCTCTACTTCTTAAACCTTTCAATATCGACGTTGCTCAAAATCGTGGCTAAGGAGTTCCCTTCTTGTCTCTCGCTGTATCGGGAATCCGACGCGTTGTATAAGGAATTGCATGCGGCGTTGGGACTTCAAGAGGAAGAAAAGCCAACAGCTTAGAAGGCGCCGCCGCCCTGTCGCGCGCCATCGTCGCCGAATCGCCCCGCTTTCCCGCCACGCAGAGGATTCCAAATCCCCTGATGCCATTTATCCCGCGAACACGCGGCTAATCTTGGCCTGACTTGGCCTGAAACGAGCGCCCAAATCGCCCACTTCGGCGGCACGCTGCCGCCAGCCGATGTACGCGCAGTCAACAGCGCAAGAGTACCCTCAAATCGGCCCGATATCGGCGCCAGGATTAGGAAGCCCGCGAGGCAAGTAAGCTGAGGTATATGTCCGGTTATCTCGCTTACAGAATCGCGCTTTTCTCGATGACGACGTTACCTCAGGCTATGTTAGGTTGGCTGGTCGTGGACACTTGGTGGACACCTCCGTGCGGCGCGGAATCTCCCCAAGCCCGCATCTGGCCGGGGATTTGCCGCGCGACGGCCAGCCAGCGGCAATGGCAACGGCCGACAGAGGCGATAGGGGCCGCGCAGAAGCGCGCGATGCGAAAGATTGCTGCTAGAACGCCAGCCTCGGCCGACCGTCGCGGCAGGGAGCACGCCGCGCGGCGACCAAGGCGCGCCGGCGTGGTCATCGATCGCGACGCCGGCGCGGGCGCGGGCGCGCGCATCCGAGGGCCGCAATCGCGGCAATGGTGCCATCCGGCCGAGCGGTAAGCTCTTTCACCGGACCGCTCCTCGTGGCGCGAATACTGGTGGCTCCTAGTAAATGACAAAATCTAAGCGGTCATGACGCATATTGGTATCACCGGTCACCAACGTCTCGACGCCCCAGAGGGGTGGTCTTGGGTGGACATCGTAATGCGTGACGAACTGGCGAAAATAGCGCCGCCGCTCATCGCGGTGACGTCGCTCGCGGTCGGTGCCGATCAACTGATTGCCCGATTGGTCCTTGGACGCGGCGGTTCGATTTATGCAGTTATTCCTTTCGCCGATATCGAGCGTTCTTTTTCGCCTGAGGATCTTTTAGTTTATCGTGAACTTGTCCAGCATGCGACTGTAGAAGTACTCGACACACCGGGAACGGATGAGGACGCGTACCTTGCCGCAGGTCAACGGGTCGTGGACCTGTCCGACATTCTGTTGGCTGTCTGGGATGGTGCGCCCGCGAAAGGCAAGGGCGGTACCGCTGACGTGGTGGCCTACGCGATACGCCGAGGCGTGCATCTGATCCATATTAACCCGCTGTCGCATACTGTCCGACATAGGTATGGGTCTATTTCCCTTCCGACCTAGCTAGAACTGACGTTTGCTGCGCGTTCTCGCGCACCATCGCCACCGAATCGCGCCGCGATCAAGTCGGCGGGGATCAACCCTCTGCGATTACCGACTAGGCCAAGCGTTCTGGACAAGCCAAGGGACGAAGGCGCGAACGAACTCGATTTGAACGGCGGTGTGGTTTCCAGCGGATTCGGGGCTCGGGGTGAATACAAACTTCCCCACGTAGCGTGCCTCGTCGGGATAATAGATGAACACCGTAAAAACCGGAGTCTCATCAATCTTGAATCGGAAGCAGGACTCGAAACCGCAAACCTTCTTTACGTCGATGCCAGCGCGAAGCAACGCTTCGGCAAGGGGGCTGTTCTCCGGGTTAGGAATCTCGGCTGCTCTTGCGTAAGCGGCGCGTTCTAAGAAGCCGGACGACTCCGCAAGGCACGGGCCGACGCTAACGGCCAAGAGCGCCAACACGCTAGTTGAAAAGATCGTGGAGCGCCTGAGCATCTGATGAAGCATGTGGCCTGTTGGCGGATGGCGGCGCTGGCGAAATCGAAAGGGCCGAACCTAAGGTGCCAGAGTTCGTCGGAGGATCTGCTTGTGGAACCGTTGGCTCAGGTAAGACGGGCAGGCCGGACGAAGCTCCGGTTGCTGAACGGTTGTAATAGTTTCGGAGATAAGTATCGGGGTTGCCGGTTGCTGTCTTACCGGTATATGGATTCACGTTCCTGGGGAAACTTCAGTTGTTGTAGGGGTTTCCGTCTGGCGCGCTCCGATAGTGCGGTTGGACGTATGTGCCGTTGCTACGGAAATACCCTCTAACATGGACTTGCGCACTCCGACGATTTAGGGAGATCATGAAATGGTGCGAGAAATGCTAAAAAGGATTCCCCTGATATTGACATGTAGCCTCCTTTTCTTCCTGTCGGAAGCAATGGTCCCATCGAGACAGGTGCGCGCTCAAGGTGTCTCCGAGCCCCCTCAAATCGTCGTGCCCAAGCCTCTGCCGATGCCTCTGCCGATGCCGCCGTCGAAAGCGGTTGTACCCGTGCCCGATTATAACGGTCTCACCATTCCCCCGCCCCCCACGGAACCACCTCCACAAGGAGATGTTTGCAGCGTTCTCACCGATCACGAAGCGCGTAAGCGACTTAACTGCCCCGAGGACTTGCATTGACTACAATCCACCATATTCCAAAAAGCGGTCTTGTTATCATGCTCGCGATGATCGCTTTCATCGTTTCGGTTTCATCTTTGATTCCGTCAGCAACTGCGGCGGATAACAAGAAAGTCGATCAGTCTAGGGTAATATCAGATGATGGCTGTGCGAGTCTAAAGTCAGAGCTGAACGCACTGCAGAAAAAGAAAACCGCGGTCGACCGGCTTCTCGCAGATTACGTGATCCAAGCACGTACCGCGCGATCGGATCCGCAGCTGGTCGAAGCAAACGCCAAAGTCGCCCGGGAGTATGCCGAGTATCGCATATACCTCATGCGCTATGCGGAGCGTGGATATTACTGGGAGCTAGTCTCTTCTTGGGTAATTTTAGCCCTGGTCGGGATAGTCGTGTTGACGGGTTTGAGTTTTTCCGGTTATCAGCTTTATAAGTCATTTCACTTCGCCGTCGCTGCGTCGCAGTTTCCGACGGATGAAAAAGTTGCTCCATCGCAGGGTCTCCAACCGCCTCCGCTCGAGGCGCAGATTAAGGTGTCTGCGCACGAACTTCAGATCACGTCGTCCGTCGTCGGCCTCATTGTGCTCGCATTCTCACTGGTTTTCCTCTACCTCTTCATTCTGCACGTATATCCAATTACTACCCCCGGCGCCGAAAGCGCAGTGGCCAAGTCAGCGCAACCTGAGAGCTAAGCTGGGCGGCATACCTTACGTTGCAGCCACCTCGGACCTGAATTCGCGAGATGAGATACTAAAAGAACCTCGACCACTTCCACGAGCCCTACTGAAAGAAAAACGAAATGGTACGAGCAGAGCGGAAGAACGGCTCCCGGACGAAGCATACACCGCCGCCGCCTTCTCAAGCGCCATCATCGCCGAATCGCGCCGCAAATCGGGCATCGACTGCCGCTTAGCTGCCAGTTTCGCCGCGACATCCCGCTCGATTGAGATTTCCCGCCAGCAGATTCTCCACGTACCTGCGGCACTATTTCATCTTCGATCTACCTGGAACTGACCCGCAGTCAGCGGCTCGAAGTACCCTCAAAATAGCCTGAAAACCGACCAATCGTTCAGCCGCCAGTCTCCGCCGGCCTTCCGCGCCGCAATCATGGCTTCGTCTGCGCCGGCCTCGTCGCCCAACTCCCGCAGCACCGAAGCAAACCTTTCGTACAGCTGAACGGTATCTTTTTCGCAGCCGACCTTTTGCTTCGCAGCCTTACGGATGGCCTTCTGCTTAGCAATCAGGACCTCTATCGCTCCGGCTTCGTCCCACCGGTTTTGAAATCGCGTTCTGTGTTTTATAACAAGTTACCTAAGTCTCGGTGGCTAGCAAGAACGCGGACTTCTTGACTGCCAGTGTTACCCTAGATCACACAGTAGAAGCTTCGAGTGGGCACTCCGAGGGCCTTTACTCTCTCTTAATTCCCAGAGGAGTACGTCGGCTGTTCTCCGGTTCTAGTTGTCGCAAATCCTCGGAGGTGGGTTCCTTAAGGCACTAAGACATCGGATAATCCAAGGCGATGCAGATTCAGCAAAATGGACAGTGGGCGCGCAAAAGGATGACCAGCGCGCTGTTGGGGCGGCAAGTTGGCGAATGGACCATAGAAACAGGTCTGAACCGCTTCGGTGGCTAGCCGCTCGTTTTGCGCGGTCGTCGCGGCTTTGAAACTGCTGCATTAAAGATTTTCGACCCAGATTTCGTCGAAAGATTCAGCGAGGACGTACAGCTTGAGCGCATTGGTTGCGAACTGACTCTCAAAGGCAAAGACCATCCGAATCTGGGCAGTGTACGTCGGCATTTCCTAAGAGCGGGCACCGCCGCCACTGGGTGTGCGTGATTCTAGCGCCTAATCGCCCCGGAAGCGGGTGCAAGCCTGGGTACATTGGGGATCATGCTAGCCGTGCGTTACCCCGCGCCGGCGACCGCTGGAAAGAACCCCGCCCGTGTTTCGCTTTTTGCTGGAGATGCGATGACAGAGAATCAGCGTTACTATCGCGTGTAGGCCAGCGCGTATAGGACAGAATAGGCGGACACGGCGCGTGTAGGCAACTGTGCGCGAACGGCGGCGAAATCGTGGCGGCGCGTCGGATATTCCTGAACCTTGCGATTAGACGTGTTAACTCATGGTTTGGCCCCGGGCCGTGATCGCCGAGGGCGCTCGCATCGCCCACGACGTCCCGACTTCCGGCAAATCGGCCAGAGGTAGGGCGCTTCAACGTCGCGTCACGGGCCGTACAGGGCCGCGTTGTCGAATCGGGGCAAATATGACCAGCCAGCCACGCCGCACGACGCGACACGGCGTGCGACAAGCGTCACTTCAGGCTATTTCGTGGGCGACCTCGGGCTCCACCACGGCGTGGTCGGCAGCATCGTTCTGATTCCGGTCCTGGTAGGACTGCATCGCCATTATGTCTGGGTCTAGGTTCCCAGTAATCACGGATGGCCTTCGGTGAAAAACAGTCCCTCACTTTCCGACGCTCCCCCTGTCGGCTCTCAGATCGGCGAGTAGATCTTGGTAGACCTGCGACTGATCGAGAACTTTCCTGCCAGCCTGCTCGAGTCGCTGAATGTCTTCGTTCGGCAGTTGCAAAGTGGTTGGTATCGCCTCCAGCGCGGCACGCTCCGCAGGATCCTTGATCGCTTCGAATTGCACGTGAATTTCGTAGTACTTGGGAACCCGCGGGCGGAACGCATCGGTCGCGTTAAGTGCGACGTAACATTGCTGCTGATGATCTTGTTGACAGCTACGGCCGCTCGACCCTTGGCAAAGCTTAGCGGTCAGATTATCGCAGTCCGACTTTCTCGTCTGGTAATCTTCCAAGGCCTTTCGCTGCTCTTCGACAAAAAGCCGCAATGACTCGACGGTATCGAAAGAGTAATTATCGATCGGGTTGGTAGCGGACGCCTCAAGCACGGTCGTGAACAGTGGCCGGCGCGAAGACTGATCGATCGTCCCTAGGCTCCCAGACTTGGCGTCGACGACGATCACGGCCACGCGTTCCACCTGTTTCTTATCCAGCACGTGCCAGGGCGAATCGGTGCTGCTGAGCGAGACTTCGGGCCCGCGAAGTCCGATGTTATCAGCGATTCCGCCGTCGCTCAGATGGATGTACGGCCGCGCATCTGAGTCTTCATATGACGTCGAGATCTCGGCACGATGGAAGCGCGTCGGATTGAGCTCAAAATCCTGCAGGGCGCCGGTGACCCATAGCGGCCTGCTGAATCCGCACTCCCGCTGCCCATAGTTCTTCAACGTGATCGGAGTGAACGCGACCGGGAACGCCGATGAGGCCAACACCCCGCGAGCGACCGGAATTCCCTGAAGGTCGGAACAGATAAGATCGAAATCGTCCTGGCTGAAACTGAATCCGGCTCCCGTCGTGAGGTCGGTGGCGTTGAGAATCACATACGGACGGCGGCGGGGCATGTCGGCATAAGTACGGCCATCGAAAATGTAGTCGTTGTAGTATTTCTCTGCCAAGTCGCTTCGACCGTACAGCATCATGTCAGGCCAGTTCCAGGGTGCGGCGACTCTGAGCAGAACATCACGCTCGATCTGCCGCTCCAGAACATCACGGTGGAAGTCCTGCAGAAATTTGTCCTTGCCGAAGAGACCCAGGTAAGCCGCGGCGAAGCTCCCGCCCGAAACCGATGAGATCACATCGACCTCATCGAGCAGCGTCGTACCGCTGCGGTCGAGTTTTGCGCGGCTCATGTGCTCGGCTACGCCGTAGGCCAGCGCGGCCGCGCGAGTGCCGCCGCCGGACATGGCAACGATGATAAAGTTCTTTTCTGTATTGTTCGGTGGTGTCTCGGTCAGGTTGCGGTAACGATATCCGCGCTTGGCGGCGAGATCATCTCGCGAGAGGGGCGGGTTGACCCGATACAGTCCGCAACCAGTGACGAAAAAGACTATGAAAACCGCGGCATTGATCGCGAGTCGCCTCATGAGACTTTGGTGAAGACGATCTTCATCGGATTGGCCGGTATCGTCCCTGTCACACTGCACATGTAGGTCGCCGGCCGGTAGTTAAGAGGCTGCCCGAGATTGAAATAATGAGTGCCTTCCTCGATTTCAAACATTTGGTTGGTGGTTCCGACCGAGTCATCGCCGTCGTCGGCAAACACGTCACGGCCGTCTGGAAACGCGACAATGACATACTCCAAAGTCCTGTCCCTCCCGCTTGTATGTGATTCTGCCAGCGGCGCGTCTTAAAGACAATCGTCGATTCAGCGCCGCGTGTCAGCTGCTAACAGGCGGTCGGGTCTCCGCGGTAGCGGCTATCCTTTGTAAAGTCCGTCACGGGTGGCCAGATTTATTTTAGAGCGCCGTCGGTTGACTTAGACCACTAGTTGTGATTGAAGAACCAGCAGGATAGCATAAACACGAGGCTTCGCGAGACTATAGCGACGAGTAAATACGGTTCGCCGGCGGCACCACTGATCAACGATTGTCGAATTCAGTAGAGATCGAAAGCCCAGCGAGTAAGAGGGGGTTTCTGGAATGAATGCTGCCTCTATCTCGATAGCCATTGCTTTCATATCAGCTTTAGCAATCGGTCTATTCACGATGACTTTTGACCGCGCAGCATATTCTGCCACGACCGAGCCGACCTCTTCAACTTCCAGCTCCGGGATCCTGTCGAGTCCGGTGGGACCTTCTGCTTCAGGGTTAATGGTAGCGGTCTACTCCGCTATCATTTCGGCCGTGAGTTGGCTTCTCAGGAGATTGCTTTTGCCGGAATTCTCGGTGCGACTCACCTTAGCCTATGAGCATGGTCGGAACTATGTAAGCTTAAGGTGAATATGAGCGTATCGCGATCTAAACGAGTCCCGCGGGGGAAGCGCCATGGCGAATTGGGCGATTGTCGTCGGGGTGAATCGGCACGCTAATCACAGAGCGTTCCTTAAGGGAGGGGGACGAGATGTGCTCAAAATTGGCGACCCGCTTCTGAACTCCGCTGGCGGGAACCTACCGCTCACAAATCATGCTATACGCTCGCCTGTCACAGCAGCGCGTCTTGGGTCCACGACCTCTTGCGTTCTGGGACTAGCGTTACTCTTATGGGCAGGCTGTGCCAGAGCGGCCAATGTCACACCGTCTGTGCCCGCCGCTGCAACAACTAGTCCTGCGCTCGCAATAGGCGGCGTCAGCGGACCCGAAGGCTTCTTAGTCTCGACCACCGCTACCGACTTCACTCGGTCAATTCAGATTGTTAATACGAGCGATAAAACGGTCAGTGTCCTTGTGGAGTTGCCAGACCTGATTGGACCCGATTCGAAGCCGGTGAAGAACTCATGGAAATTAGATGGTAAGGCCGGTTCGCCGGCGACTGCCGAGATTAAGCCGTTGGATTCGGCTCGTCTGGAGCTGAAGGGCGAACTTCGTGCCGTGGGGGATTACACCTCGACAATTTCTTTAATCTATGGCGGCAAGCGATACGCGGTACCGGTAAAGATCACCCGCAACCAGTCAGTTCCCACCGTTGACGTGGTCGGCCTCGATCCCGTCGCATTCGCCAGTTTTACGGGCCCGCGCTCTCTGCGGTTCAGCCTGAAAGAGAATGCTGGAATGCTAGTGATGCTCCGCGCGCCGACGTTGTTGTCGCTGACCCGAAAGTTTGGTGACCAGAACCTTCAAGCGGACTACGACTCCGTGGAGTTCTCCACAATAGATGCGAATGGTGAGCTACAGAAGATTACTGATTCGCTCACTATCGATCCGAATGCCTCGGTTCAGATCGAAATGAGCCTGGCTGGATTACGCGGGCCTGGCGAATACGTCGGATCACTCAGTTTTAACTCCGCCGCTGGGAGCCTGCCTACCAAGTCGTTTACCATGTACCTCAAGCGGTCGATATTCACGGCGGCCTTCTTTATCGCTCTTGGTGTCCTGATATCGCATTTGTTGCGCAGGTGGACAAAGACGGGACGTCCGCGGCTCATCCTCATGCGCCGGGCCGTTCTTCTCAATGAAGATCTGATAAAGCTCTCGGCATCGTTGACCGACCAACCTGACCAGGAGCTATTAGCGAGCTTTCGCCAGCGTCTCGACCGGGCGAGAGACGATATCGGAAGCGGGGTAGCCACCGACGTCGAAGCTCGCCTGAGCGATATAAATGGCAAGCTCAACTTGGTCACTCAATGGAGCAACCTGCGAAAGCGGATCGAGGCTGTGCAGCCGCCGAACTTGGCCGACCCAGCTCGCCCGATCCTCACTGAGGTCGAGAACTTCCTTGAGGCTAACAAGACCGACAGCGATGCTGATGTCAACCTAAATTCTGGAAAGTTGACCGACGCTTTCAAGAAGATCGACGACGCGGTCCGCGACAGCATTCGGGACGAAATTATCCAAACCAAAACTCAAGCCCAGACCGCCAAGTGCGATCTCGCGCAGGCGCGTCAGAATGAATTCCAGAACCGGGTGATTGCGCCACTAACCGACGCCGAGACCGAAATCGCCAAGACCCCCCCCGACGGCGATGGAGCACGCAGGTTGCTCAACGACGCGCGCCTCGCATACGCCAGGATCCTATCCGATGATCTCGACGAAAAGGTCGGCGCAGCAGCGCGACCCACCGCCATCCCGCAGGATCAATGGGACAAACTAATCGAGGGGTTCGGAGCCAGTGTTGCGAAGGTGCGCACTTCTATCGACGGTGACGCGGCGGTGGCGGCATATGAAGACACTTACCGCACCTACTTGCAACTTCTCGTCCGGGTGGCCACCGAAGTTGCCACGGACCTCAGAGCCAGGGCGAACGCGGATCAGTCCGCCCAGCTTGATGCGGCGCTGAAGAACCTGGAAGACGCGCAAGGACGGATTAACAACGGCGAGCTCAGCGGGGCCAAAGAAAGCTACGATTTGGCGCAGAACGCCATAGACGCCGCCGCCAATGCCCTGACGCCGGCCTCTACTAAGATGTCGTTCCCTCCGGGCGGAAATCGTTTACAAGCTACGATGCTGTCGGCTGCGTCGACGCTATTCCGTATTCCAGCTATTCCCAAATTTGAGCGACTCGCGGAACGTCACCGCAGTGGATGGAGCAGCGTCAAAGACATCGACAGGGCGATAGCTACGCGTGACCGCTGGGTGACCCTTATAGTCGGTCTAGCCGCGGTCGCGTTGGGCGTCTACTCGATTTGGATGGACAACCTGTCTTGGGGTACCTCCAAGGACATGTTCACGGCGGTGTTATGGGGACTGGGGCTTCATCAAATCGCCGGAAATGTTCTCTTCGCGAAACTCGACTACGACCAGCTGCAGGACCAGCTCACTGGCGCGAAGCCGGCAGGGGGCACAAATGCCGCGCCTTGAGATCCACCGCGCCGATTTGCGCGTCGTTCTGGAGCGCGAAGGCGTCCAAATCGTCTCGCGCAACATAGCGCAGAGTATCAAGGGACGCGTCTCGACGCCGCATGAACTTGTCGAAAGAGTCTCGAGGTCTGACGCCCTAAAGGACTGGTCAACTGTTCTCGATCCGGCCGCGAGGGGCACTGATCTCTCCTTGGATCGAATCACGGTCGATATTCGGGATCTCGGCTTGCACGAGCAGCCTTGGGAGTCCGTGCTCTCCGAAATCAGGACAGACATATACAAAGAAGAACCGGCGGTGGTTCGCGTATCGCCGGTACGTCCTCGATGCGCAAATTTCCCATTCACGCTTCCGCTGCGTCTACTTGAGATCAATCCGTCGGGCGCAGGACAGGTCAAGCCTGCTATCAGCAAGGTGTTTCACGACAACCCGCTGGAACAATATGCCAGTGCTGTGCGCGTCGAAGAGGTATGGTGGAGCTATTGGAACGAGTCTCGGCTCCCGAAGGACTGGCCGAACGTTGACGTACTCCACTTCGAGCGGCTGCCACGCCCCACCAGCAACTCCATGTCCAGCGATCCGTCAATCCCCGGGACGCTTGGCTGGTTGGTCGCTAACCTTGTTCTCTGGCAGGTCCGCCTCGTGGTTTTCCACGCCCCTTCCGGCGCAGCATTGAAGCGATTTCGGAGGTTAGCCGGTCTGGTGATCGCGCGGGGAGGACCCGCAATTTTAGTCGAGTCCTTCCGCGACACTCATGAGCGGCGTAACTTTTTCCGCTCGTTTTACGCGGACCTGATACACGACTCGCCGATTGATTGGATGTGGCACGACGCTCTCCGGCGTGTCAAAGCGAACCCTGCTGACGGAAGCCTGTTCGTCGGAGCCGGGCGCGAGGACCAGCTCCGTCCTTCAAACGTGGCGATGACGCTTTCACGGTTCGGCTCGCCGGCGAATCGGGACCATCGGATCGTTCGCATAAATGCATTCGCCCGCGACGCGGTCGGTCATAGAGCCCTTACACAGCGCAAATTCGCAGCGAACATCGAGAGGAATTTGCAAACACTCAATTCGGACTGGGGCACCTACCGATTCGATTTTCGTGAGCGCGAGGGGATGCTGCCGGTTTCGGAGGTACTGACCGAAGTCCGAGGCAATTTTTCGAGACATATATATGCGACGGATCTGCTTACGAGCGGGGTCTTCCCTGCAGCCCACAAGCGTTCGCCGCGTTTCGTCAATGCTTCTTTCTGGGAGGAGAGAGCGGGGGGTGATATTTCGGAAATCGAGCAAAATAGCGGCAGCTTCAAGGTGGACCAGGTATATCATCTGGGCATTCAAATTGGTCCCAAGAAGGCCGGCGTTATCGTCGCCAACGAGACGGCACTGCTCGAAGAGGTGTTCAAATGGGATCCCAAAATGAAAGGCACGTGGATCGAGGTCGGCGTCACGGGGATTGATTTCGAGGTAATAGGTGATCCCGTTCAGCGTCTGTGGCTACCGGTCAGTGGGCCTTCCGAGATAGTTTATTTCGCCGTCGTTCCCCACAAACCGGGGGCGTGCAGATTACGCTTCTCCGTCTTCTATGAACAGAACGTGGTCCAGTCTTTCCGAATAGCGGCAATCGCTGGAACACCGGCATCGGATCGCACTGCGACTTTGGCTCAAGCGCTCGGGATCTCGAAGAGGTCGAGCCTCGATGCAGCGTACCTTACATTGCTTGAGTTCAGTCTGACGTCATCGATCGAACACTTCGCCGGGCAGACTCCGTCCGAGCAAGGTCCGCTTCGGCGAGCACTCAGCATAGTCGCTAACGACTGGAATGGAGACTCAGTTATCACAGTGAAGGGATCGTCGAATTTCAGCGTCAATGTTTCGCGACGCCTGCGTGACTACGTGTCGAAGTTGCAAAAGGAATTGCGAGAGATCTCGAAGATCGATGGGGACCTCTATCCGTACGCTCCTTCGAATGAGGCCACTCGCGAACAGCTTGAGCAAGCAATGCGAATTCTTGCTGATCGCGGCAGAATGCTCTTCGTTGAACTGTTCGACAGGGAGGTTTGGGGGGACCTTGATGATTGTCTCGGCACGCCCGATCAGAAAATCCAGGTCGCACAAATTCTCCGCGAAGAAGTTATTCCCTGGGCGGTGATATATGGGAGGCCGCTCAAGCCGCTTGGCGATCGTGATACATCAGGAAGGCTTGTGAATACGCCGGTTTGTCTTGCGGGCCTGCCGCAGGCGAACGGCGAGCTGGCCGTAAAACAATGCGCAAGCAGTTCGAATTGCGTTTTGACAACAAATCCGTCGCTTGCCCCTGAGAACGTTATCTGTCCGTTGCAGTTCTGGGGGTTCAAGCATGCGATCGAACTACCGCCGCAGCAGATTGAATCTCCCAAGCGTTCCAACAAGGCACTTGGCGGTATCCAGACCAAAATTGAAGTGGATGGCAAGGTCAAATTTGTTGCCGGGGTAAATTGCGAGTTTCTATCTGAAAAGTCTCACTTCCAGCAACTCGGCAACCTTGTGGGTGCGGTGCCGTTGTCGCCGCCGTTAAAAGAATACACGGCGAAGGAACTGATGACGCAGCTTGCTTCGTCTCCGGTTCATGTCGCGTATTTCTTTTGTCACGCCCGCGGCGGCTCGGATTTCGCCGATAGTCAACTTATTCTGGAGGCTCCGGGAACCAACAAGCCTGAGCCGATTCTTTGGTACGAATTCGCCCAGCTACTGGGCGGGAGGCAACGCTGGAATCCACCAACGCTGGTTTTTCTGAACGCCTGTCAGACCGCAAACTACAGCCCTGAAGCGCTCTCACCTTTCCTCCGCTCGTTCGTAGATCAGTTGGGTGCAAGCGGTCTTATCGGCACAGAAATAAGCGTATGGGACACTTTCGCCGCCGAGATGGCGTTGAACTTCTTTTCAGCTTTTTTCAATGACCGTTCCGCGGGCATGGCGCTTCTGTCGGCCAGGCGCGCACTGCTCGCCAAAAGAAACCCGCTTGGTCTCGTGTACACTCTTCATGCTTCGGCGGACCTGCGCCTCGTGTCGGTGGCCAGAGAACCCGCCGTAGTCGGAACCTAAATCCACAGAAATGGGGACTCTCGCCGCGTGCGATGAGTCGCGGCTGCGGTTCCTTGTGCGAGTCACGCTCTAGTCGCACCCCACCAAGCTCAACCGGTGCTGTTGTCTGCACTCGGCAATGCAACCGCTCATCCGCCCCTGAGGTCGCTGCCCTAAGATGTGGGCTAAAGCGTTTAACGCCTGAGGTCTCGGTATCCTGCCTGTCGGCCCGACGCCCAACTGCCGAAAATCCTCACTGAGCTTGCCGGTCGGCCGCAAGATCGCGGCACGACAACGACCACGTCGCCATTGCCCGAATCGCCCATCGCGTCCGCTTGCTCCGGAACGACTTCATCGTGGTTCCTCACAAACACTTCGGTCCTCTTGCGCGTGGATACAGCTGACGCTGCTATCAATTGGTCGACTCCACTTGACTTTGAGTGTGGTGTTCGAATATAGGCTTCTCTCAGGGGCAAATGTCTTTTGCGACCATCGCAGTGATTGTTTCCAACGGCGGCAGACAGAGGAATCGTTGTTATTCCCTCGCATTATGAATCGTCGCAGAGTCGGCGTCCTTGATCGCGACCAGGTGTTCCACGACTGTTCGGATTCTTCATGAGCTACGAAATGGGGAAACAGGCTATTACTTCGACTCGAGCCGGTACTGGAGTGGTTCTGCGGGTCCTTCCTCTGGTGTCCATTCTTGCGGGGTGTGGACTATCAACTTCACAGGTCTATCTCCACAACGCGGACATGCAGAAGAGTACGCAACAGGCAAAGGACGACTTTGGGAAAATCAAAGTAGATCAATACTTCAGCGATCAGCAAAAGCAGTTCGCTGATTTTGCGAAACAGGAAGACACGGCTGTCACCGACTATCTCATTGCCGCTCGCGATAGGCAAATGACTCTGCTACTGCGACGAGATCAGGTGAGCCAGGTTTTCGCGCCGCCGGCACAATCCGATGCGCCACGCGCCACGCTGGAAACCATAATTACGGCGCGGTTGAAACAAATCACAGGCAGCGGCACTTACGACGACGATCAGTTGGACAACCTGCGCAACGCACCGCAGTTGTTTCACACTTACCGAGCGACAACGAGCGGCTTCACGGATACGGCGAAGCATGACCGGCAGGAGTATCTTAAGCGCAGGATGAACACTGATGTTCGAACGACTGATTGCTCCCAAATCGCCCCTGGCCTCGCTACGGACCGGGGATGGTGCGATAAGCTACCGACGCCAGCAACCGCCGAAGATTTTTACGATCAACTCAAATGCGACTGCGACGATATAAAAACTCGGGGTAAGACTCCCGAATATCTTGCAGCTTCGAAGGAATTGTACGCCGCGACATCGGGGGACCTAGGCGAAGTCGATGGGGCAATCAACGCGCTCAATAAGCAAATCACCGACGACAACCGAAAGGCCGCTGAAATTGAACGCGCTATTAAGAATCTTAGTCAGGCTCCGGCAAAGACTACTCAGCAGGAACTTCAAACCGGACTTGATTCTCTGAAAATCAAACTCGGTGACGCGAGCGGCGCCGCCAAACTTATGGGAGCTAAGGAAATCTCGGGGATTCTCGAAAAAATCCTCGCGGCTGACCTCTCGAGTGCCGCCCAGTCTCCGGGGTCCAAGAGCGCGAGTTCGGCGTCTTCGTCGCCAGCGCCGGGAGGTACGGATTCGTCTGGCGGGGCTCCCACAAAGGCCTCGGGATCGCCGATCACACCGGGGACGATTGCCGTATTGCAGACAACCAAAGCGCTCGCCGGAATCAGCGATGCTTTTGCCACGCAGCCTCGAATCAATCGAATCAACTCAGTCCTAATCGCCCTCGCGGAGCAGCGCCAATACATGGACATGGCGAAGCTGGACATTGACTACCAGAACAACCGGCTCGCGATTCTATCGGCGGAGCGCGAGGCTCTAATTTCGGAGATTGCGGAGCTCGCAACTGCGGAGCGTCTGCTCCGTTCGCTGCCGAATTCGAAAGTGGATGGTTTTGCGGAGCTGATGAATCGGGCGCCGGCGGCTCGCAAAGAAACTATTGGGGCGACGCTGTCCGCTTACGAAACCTCGTGGAACCAGGGTCAGATTCCATTCAAGGTCATGCAATTCCAGGAGGTACAACTGGAGCGAGCGTACAACGTCGACGTAGCGGCAAAGACGGCTGCCAATTGGCAACAGTTACTGCAGCCGGCGTTCGACGAGCTGGTCGCCTATGGTCAAGGCGGAATTCCTCCAGAAGCTATCGCTCAGTTGGTGTTCGCTACGGGGATTATCGCGACAGTTGCCGCCAAGTAGAAGAACATGAAGTACTCTTACTATTGCCAGACCCGGCGACGAGCAGTGTCGGTTGCTTTCTCCATTCTCCTGGTCACCTTCGCATACGGATGCACCGCTACAAAGTCGGCGCAGGAAACCGCGAAACTATCGGCGCAATCGCTCAACGAATTCAAGTCACGGTTGAACGAATTCGTTCAGGAAGAAAACAGTGTACAGTCGAACAACCTGGCTCGGCTCAAAGAGTTGCAACTCGAAACCAACGCGATAAGAACCGACTCCAATCAAACTGTGGAGGCTTGGCAAGTCGCGGGAGACAAGACGGCCTCCTCCATGTATCAGGCGCTTAGTCAGGTCAAGTCTGCCGATATAGTTCCGCAAAGCGCCGCGCTGATGATGCTCGAGCCGTCTCCCACTGCTCCAAGTACACAGGTAAGTCAGCAGCAGTTTGACAATGTCGTCAAGGAGCTGAATGCGATTGGAGCGGACCAGAGCCTGCGTGATCAATTGTCGGCCTACGTCGACTATGGCCATGCAGTTTACAGCGCTTACAACAGTGATATGAGCTCCGCCAAGAACGGCGTAAAGAAAACCGGCGCCAAGCAGCAAAGCATGACCCAGACACTCAAAACCACGACGAACTCGGCGATGAGCAATTAACGAGCGAGCGCTCAATTTACTCGTGGGCGTCCGGATAGACGACGAAGGATGAGCATCATGTCGACACCCAACAACGACAGAGAGGCCTTGCTGTTGATTATCAAGAAGAAGATGCGGGCATTGGCCGATGCCGACGGAGCGCTGGCCGCAGCTCTGGCCAATCCCGCGAACAACAGAGCCGAGATTCAAACGCAGCTCGATGCCGACACGTTGGAGTCCAACTTATTCCGCGCGAGATTTAAGGCAATCGAAGCGGGCGGGACCTTTACGTTCCCGACGCAAACTGAGATTAAGAATTTGACGAATGCGATTGCAGCGCTAGAAACCGACATCGCACAAAGTGCAGCGGTAACCACGATTATCGTAGATGCCGCGACGATCGCCAGCACCGTGAAAGCGTCAGGAATTTAGCCGGGAGTATGCTCCCGAATTTACCTCTTGGTATCTCCGACCGGGGGTTGCGCGCTTCGGTCACTGCAAAGCTCACGCCTTTCTCATAAGCAATCTCGCCAGGACCCAGGGAACGGCTTGTTAGCGGCGCGGCGGAGGTCGCCGCCCGACTCAATTGCAGTGTCGGGAAGGCGCGTACCGACGTACATGCGGCCATGATGGACGACAGCCAATTAAAATGGTCAGTTCCGCCCAAGCGCGATCAGGTACGAAACGACACATCGGGATAATCTGAAAGGCGAATGTAGTCTGCGTGCCCGTCGGGACCCAGCGCTAGATCAGTTCGCCCTCTTGCCTTTCGCGAGATGCGTTGGGCTTCTTGGCCTTGGCCGCGCTCTCTTCGTCGTCTGCGCGTAGGAAATTCAGGGCGAGCAATCTCTCCAGAATCTGCTCGTCGGTGAGATCAGTGGGCCAGCCGTAGGCGGCAGCCACAGCGGAGTCGAGCTTCTTGTGGGCAAGGTCCAGCCAAGCGGGGCGCTCGTTATAGAGGTTCGTCAATGTGCGCTTCTTGAGCTTGGCGGCGGAATCGGCGTCGCGGGCTTCCAGACGCGGATAGCGCACGGTGCCGAGGCCATTTTTGTCCGGGTTAACTACGTAACGCGCCCACGGGCCATTCACCGAGCCGGGAAATTCCAGGATGCGTTCCACCGTCCATTCGGGCGGATTCAGCCAGCGTTCCCGCAGTTCGTTCAACTCTTTCGCGGCGTCGGCAATAGAGGTCTCCTGCGCTGGCGTGGGGCGCGGAAAGGAGAAAGTCTCAAAGCAAGTCGTGGGGGTATAGCGGGGACGAGTCTCCAGCCGCGTGCCCAGCCGCAACGCCCAAATCTCGTGGAGACGTGAATGAAGGAGCCCGAAGAAGTAGTCATCTGCGCGGATAAAGGCAACGGTGGCATCGGAAGGAAGGCACTCTGGGGTGATCCACACAAACACTCGATGTTTGCTGACGCGCGGCGTTGCCACGAAACGTGGCAGTTTGGAGAGTGCTTGCTGCATTGCTGGTCGAGCCTCTCCAGGAAGCCACCATCGGTCACGGTAGGCCTTGCGGTGATTCTCCTTCCGCACTGGAAACACATTTTGGCGAATAATCTTGATAGGGGCAGCGTATCCGGCAGCTTGTTCAAGGCTACCGTCTGGAGGAAAAGAGACGAGCCAACGTCTTTCGGCACCTTTGGTGATCTCCAGTGCGTTGAGCACGGGGCGCATAACGTCCGAGTTTGGTCTCAAGTTCGGGTTTCCGGACTCCTTGAGGATGTCCAGCCCCGAAGCTTCTTCCATGTCGAAAGGGCCGTGCATGGGAATTCCGATGAATCCAATGTTCGCATTACTCACTAGCCTCCGGCTGGTCGTGATATCTGCGGCTCTGCTCAAGTTCGGCGGAATCGCTTGGATCGGTTTACCGTCGAGCGACCGCTCTTTTTCTTCACCGGAATCAAATCCGATCATGCTGATATGCACCATCGCACCACTGAGAATCCACTCTCTGTCTGATTCAGCGAAAAAAATGTCACCCGTCTCTTTGATTCGTTTGAGCACTTCGCGGTTTGCCCCCCCCACGAATGCCTTGCGTCGCCAAGAGGCCAGCTCGCTTGCATCTCCCCTGTTCAATAAGGTCGCGGGCCTTCTCGAACCAATAGCAGCAAAGGTCAGATTGGCCGGGAATGCGGTCTCCGTAAGTGCTGCGAAGTGCTTCAACGTAACCGTTGTCCAGTTCGCCGCGCATGAGCTTATCGCCTAGAAATGGCGGATTGCCGACGATGACATCGGCTTCCGGCCATTTGCGCTCAGTATAGAATTTTAGCGCAGTGTCTTTTTCGTGCTCTCTGGCTTGCGCCTCCTTAATCGTTTTCGCCTTGCGGTAGTGGAGAAGCAGTAGCGCATCCTCGTTCTGGAAGCCATCGAGGTTCTGCAAAACGGGCGAGCGCTCGTTGTCAAAGCCGTTGTCGCGTCGCCATTGCAGAAAACCAATTTGCACCGAGACTTGTGCTAACTCGAAGGCGTAAGCGTTCAATTCAATCGCTTTGAGCTGGTGGACGCTAACCGTCGGCTCGAATAGGAAGCCGAGCTGGGTAGCAAAAGCAATGACTTCTTTTTCGAGGTCTAAGAGCAGACGAAGCGATATATAAAGAAAATTGCCACTGCCGCAAGCGGGGTCCAGGACGGTGGTGTGCGCAATCTTTGTCAGGAATGTAGCCAAGCGTTTGCGTTGAGCAACGGTACCCTTGCCGTCCTTGAACGCGCGGGCAAGTTCGCTCTTGATTTGCGCCCACTCACGACGGAGCGGTGCCATGAGGACTGGTTCCACCAACGTCAGAATGTCGGCCTCACTGGTGTAGTGCGCACCAAGCTGTTTCCGCTGGTCCGGGTCCAAGCCCCGCTCGAAGAGGTTGCCCATGATGCTGGGTTGAATGAATTGCCAATCCGCTTCGGCGGCTTCTGCGAGCTTGCCAATCTCGTCTTCGGTCAATTCAAAGACGGTTGACTCCTCAAAGAGGTGGCCGTTGAAGTGGCGGATTCGCTGAGCGCCAAACAGCCCACCCGTTGCCATGACGTGAAAGAGTCGTTCCACCACCTCGGTCAGGTTGCTTGGATCGTGGAGCGAGGCTTTGAGAATGCTGCTGAACAGATTCTTGGGGAGCAGGCCCGTATCTTCGGCGAAGAAGCAGAAGACGATTCGATTGAGAAACCGCGCAATGCGAAGGTTTTTCCTTTGGGCAACGGTGACCTCGGCGCGGCTTTTTGCGTCTGCGAGTTCAATAGTTTCGCGACCCTGAAGCGAGCGGGCGACTTCGGCAATCTGGCGGGCGAGAGTTTCGGTGACTTGGGCGGTAGTGCGTTGCGGCCTGAGAGAATCAGGGTTCTCGAATAGGGCGCGGAGAATCTTCCAATTCTTCGGCTGGTCGATCTCTTCGTTGGTGAACTCGTGGGTCTCTTGGACCGTGCCGTTGAAGTTGGTTTTGACGATGTAGCGGTCGAAATCGCACACGACGAGCAAGGGTGGATTCAGAAGCGCCTCGCGGTAGCGCAGGAGTTGCTTGTATGCCTGGTCGAGGTTCTTCTTCTTGCCCTTGTATTCCCAGCCGAAACAGCCCTTCTTCCACACGTCGGCGAAGCCGCGTTCGGTAGGGTCGCCGGAATCCGGCGTTTCGAAAAGCTCCAGGTCTTTGATGACGTGCTTTTGGTAGCAGAAGGAATCACTGCCTGTGGGGTCCGCTTCAGCCGGAGTTGGCTGATCCAGCAACCGGCAAAGATCGTCAAAGTGCCCTTGGTACGCGGCCATTTCCTTGCCCCGGAAGCGCCCCCACTTTTTCTTGAACTCTGCGACTGTCACCTTGATTACACTCGTCCCTGTGAATCAGTTTCTCTGACCCAAGATTGATGCGCCTTTTCTCGCGCTGTGCAATAGCGAGGTGATCGCACCGGTTGACCGGCACAGCCTTGGCTTATACAAACGACACGAAGACGAACCTTGAACTATGCCAACGCCCGTCACCGCCTCGATGCTATACGACCTCGTGATCTGCCCTCACCGGATCACCATGGACCTCTACGGCGACCCAGCGAAGATGGACGAGGCAAACCCGTTCGTCAAAATGCTCTGGGAAAAAGGATTGCTCTACGAGCGAGAGGTGATTGCTGGCCTCGACCTCCCGTTCCTCGACCTCTCCGCCTACAGCGGCGAAGAAAAGGAACGCCTGACGCTGGAGGTGATGCAGCGCGGCGAGCCGCTCATCTACGGCGGACGCATTCAGGAGCCCGAACTGCTGGGTGATCCCGACCTGCTTCGCAAAGAGCCCGGCGGCTACGTTGCTGGCGACATCAAATCCGGTGCCGGTGAGGAAGGTCCTGAGGACGACGCCGGGCCGAAGCTGCATTATGCGGTGCAGCTCGCACTCTACACCGACATCCTGGAACGCAAAGGTCTCTCGGCCGGGCGCCGCGCTTTCGTCTGGGACATCCATGGGAGGGAAGTCCCCTACGACTTCACCGCGCTCTATGGCAAGCGCAATCCGCGGACACTCTGGCAGGACTATCAGGAGTGTATCAGCGAAGCCCGCGCAATCATCGCGGACAGAAACCATACACGCGCTGGCTACAGCGGCGTGTGCAAGCTCTGCCACTGGTATTCAGCCTGCATCGAACGGTTAAGGGCGACTGACGATCTCACGCTAATCCCCGAACTCGGAAGCTCGAAACGCGACGTGATGATCAACCGCCTGCCGACAGTTGGGGAATTTGCCGCCAGCAATCCCGACGCGTTCCTCGACGGCAAAAGGACCGTGTTCCACGGCATCGGACCCGACACGCTCACGAAATTTCATGTGCGCGCGAAGTTGCTGAGCACCAAGGATGCACAGCCGGTTCTGCGTGCCCCGGTGCAGTTTCCCGCCCATGACAGCGAGCTATTTTTCGACATCGAAGTCGATCCTATGCGGGACATTTGCTACCTGCATGGCTTCGTCGAACGCAAAGGTCATAATAACACCACACAAACTTTCGTCGCGTTCTTTGCTGACGAATGTACGCCAGAATCGGAGAAAGCCACCTTTGCCGACGCATGGAACTATATGCGCAGCAAGCGCCCGTGCGCCATCTACTACTATTCAAAATACGAGCGCACGATCTACCGCAAACTGCAACAGAAGTATCCCGACGTTTGCAGCGTAGAAGAGATCGAAGAGCTGTTCGATCCGGCGGACGCGATCGATCTGTACAACGATGTTGTGAAGAAGGCGACCGAGTGGCCGACATCGGATTTTTCGCTTAAGACGCTGGCGACCTATCTTGGCTTTAAGTGGCGCGACACGCACCCTTCCGGCGCCGCTTCCATCGAATGGTTTGACCGCTGGATCAAGACTGGCGATCGTGCCATACGCCAGCGCATCCTCGACTACAATGAGGACGACTGCCGGGCGACGCGCCTGCTGTTGGACGGAATTCGTAATCTGAATTGAGTGTGGGACAGCACGACTTACGACTGATGAGTCTATCGCGATCGCAAACGCGATCTAGACTAGCTTAATGCCGGATTTCCGCCGTCCTTCACCGGTCGGCGCCATCGCGGCAATGAGAAATGGAGAGAGGGCGAGCGAATACAGTTCTTGAGATTACTGATGGCAAGGGCAAGCTTCGCTTGGCTGCGTCATTTGTCGTACTCGCAACGATGTACCATACAGACCATCCGGATCTACGCCTCAAGTTTTCGGAAGTGCTTTCCGCGAAGGCCTTAATGAAAATCGAAGCGCCAATCCCGCGGAAGCTAGCTATCCAGGCCTCGGCGGCCGGCCGCAGAAGCCGAGAGTGTGCTCGATGAAGCGGGTGAATCTGCATATGGAGTCGCTGTGGCCGGCGACATCCTGTTGTTCGTCATCGATGCAGCTCTTTACGCGCCCGAACATGCAGTGTTGCCCGCGCGACTGCGGTGTGGTGCGAAGTTCTTTTCGGCCAGCGCCAGTTCTAGAACGATGCGAACTTGATCGGCCGATTCGCGTCGGCCCTCACTTCCTACGGCTCGCCGCTGCAATCGACCACGTTGGCGCTGAAACTGGTCCCGAGTCCGTACGCGCCATAGTCTCCCGTGCCCGATCCCGAGGATGCGGAAGGCGGAAAGAACTGCACATCGATTTGTCCTTCGTCGCCGTCCGCGACAAACGTCGCGGCAAATTCGGCAAAGCTTCCGTCTTTACCAACCGTCGCCGTGCCGTATACGGGGCTGAGCCCCGCGACTCGGCCGGTGAGTTGCTCCTTCGCTCCCTTCTTGGTCGGTCGTTTGCCACTGAAACGGAAGAAACCGAGGTCGCCGCTGAACGAGCCGCCATCGAGCTGGAAGCAATAGTCAGCCGCCGCGGGTGTGGCTATTAACAAGGTTGTGAGTATGGCAAGTACTGGGAGAGCCGGTCTTAACAGAGATCGCATGTCAGGTCCTCCTCTTCCGAGCGGTTTGGAATATGATAATCGGCGAATCCGCACCTGCGCGCAAGCCGCTTCCCCTGTCGCTACTAAAAATTCAATCTGAACCGGTGTCCCTACTAAAAACTCCGAAAGCGGTGAAAAGTCTAGAGTTTCGAGATTCACCGCCGTAATGTCGCCGGGATGTTCAAGCTCGTGCATTACATCGTTTCTGTACTCGTCTGTCCCTCCTGAAAATTCCATCGGAACCGTAATTTGAGCAGCTTGGGAGAATTGCCTTCAAATCGATGCGCTGAAGTGAAGGGGCTACAATCTGAACTTCAGAACGGTCGGCCCTGGATCGAGATCGAACAACCTCCGATACAGAGATCCTCAGGCGACGTTGTACCGGCTGGCCGGCAACCATTGGTGAGCGGGAACTGGTAGGGATCGGGCGGCGGGCGCAACGCTGGCCCTTAGCTCCTCGATTACCGGAAGCGCGGCGGTCACTGGAGCGCAATCGAGTCGGAGTGCTAGGATCCGTCGAAGCTTTGAGCGGGCACCGACCGCTCGAGCGATAAGTAACCGCAAATGAGCGCACGGACAGAAGCATTGATAAAGCCTGCCCTGCTGGTCTGGGCACGGAAGTCGGCGGGCCTCGACCCGGCGGCTGTATCGGCGAAACTCAAGGTGCCGCTCGACAAGTTCAAGAAATGGGAGGCCGGAGAAGCAAGACCGTCGATCGCGCAGTTGCGCAAGCTCGCCGAAGTCTATAAACGCCCGCTCGCGGTCTTCTATCTGGCCGATCCTCCCGAAGACTTCCAGGCACTTCGTGACTTTCGCCGGCTCCCCGAGCGGCTCTTGGGAAGCGAATCCTACGAACTCCGGCTGGAAGTTCGTAAAGCGCAATATAGACGCGAAGCCGCGCTTGAAATTTACGCCGCGCTTGGGGAAAAGCCACCCGAGTTCACGGAAAATACCGGCGCAAAGAGGGCGCCCGAGCCTCTTGCCCAGGAGGTTCGTGCGCGGCTCGACATCAGCGTCGCAAAACAGTTTGCGTGGCATTCGGAATACGACGCCTTCAACGGCTGGCGGAGCACGATTGAGAAGCTCGGCGTCATGATTTTTCAGGCTTCAGGCGTGGACGTCGAGGAGATGCGCGGGTTTTCGCTGGCGCTGACGCCGCTGCCAGTCATCGTGCTGAACATCAAGGACCCCGTTCGGGCCAGGATTTTCACGCTCCTCCATGAATTTACTCACCTAATGCTGCGAGAAGGAGGAATCTGTGATCTCGATGAGACTCCGCATAACCGGTCTCAGGCCCAGGAGCCCGAGGTTTACGCGAACATGGTTGCCGGCGCGGTATTAGTGCCTCGAGATGTCCTCGTGCGGGAGGCGCAGCTACGTTCCCCCACTGGCCGCGCAGAATGGTCTGACGAAGACATCGATTTTCTCTCGAAACGCTTTCGCGTCAGCCGCGAGGTGATCGTGCGGCGCTTGCTTATCGCCGGCTTGGCCACGGAGGCGTTCTATCGCGAGAAACGCGACGAATATGCGCAGCAATTCAAGGCCACGACCAAGACCCCCGGATTTGCCCCACCATACGTACTCGCACTCAGTCGGGCCGGAGATTCATTTTCCCGTCTCGTGCTTGCGGGTTACGCCAGCGAAAAGCTCACCTCAAGCGACGTGTCCGACCTGCTGGAGGTGCGCGTCAAGCATCTGCCTAGGATTGAGCGGTCCCTGCTGCACTCAAGCGCAGCCTCAGCGGGACCGTGAAGTACAGTATCGACACGAGCGCAATCCTGGACGGATGGAGACGGTACTACCCGCCCGACAGGTTCCCGTCGGTGTGGCGGAATATTGAGAACTTAATCGCTTCGCGTAATCTGTGCGGGACGGAGGAGGTCCTGATCGAGCTGAAGAAGAAGGATGATGATGTTTATAAATGGGCCAGGAGCCAGCCCGGACTTTTCCTGCCGATCGACGAACTAACTCAGAAGGCGGTTGCTAAGATACTCTCGGATCATCCGAGACTGGTGGACGCGAGAAAGAACCGCTCGACCGCCGACCCGTTCGTGATTGCGGTAGCGCAAGTCAAGGATCTCACAGTTGTGACCGGCGAGATCGCGAGCAACAATCTACGAAAGCCGAAGATCCCGGACGTATGCTCCGCCATGGGCATCAAACACGTTCGGTTGCTCGAACTGTTTGGGCTGGAGGGATGGAGGTTCTAGACTGCCCGGGACCTTATTTTTCGGGCGTTGTGTTGCAATCGAGACTCGCGCTGGCCGATCGTTCGCAGAGGATCGTGATTGCGGGTCTGCGCGGCGAAGGCAGCGTCGCTGAGCTGGTGCCGCAAGGAGGGCATCAACCAGAACCTCTATTATCGCTGTTCGAAGGACTTCCCGGAGGCGGGGGCAAGAAGCGGCTGGCAGGCGATACCGCACGCCAAGCGCCTCACCGCCGAAAGAACGGGACCCGCCTGAAGGAGGATGCACAGACATTTCGTCTCTCTGTTCGTCAAACTATGGTTTCTGCGGCGGCTGCCGTACGGGAGTTGTCGGATCGAGCAGCGTGGCGTCCAGAACCGCTGAGAGAGACCCGACTTTCCGCGGATCGACGAATTTCGAATAGTGGCCGCTGCCATATTTGTCGCCGAGAAATTTCAGCACGGAAGTGTGATCGAACAGGTCGTGAAACACGGACCCAGGTTGAATGAAGGGAGAGACGACAATTCCCGGCACCCGAACGCCCAGCGTCTCGAAGGGAGCATAGGCCGTGCCCTCAGGCGGCACGGTGCGAACCTTCGGAGGCTCGACATGATCGAAAATAGACCCGTGCTCGTCGTAAGAGATGGTCGCGAAGACGTTCTCCCAAATGCCCGGACTGCTGATCGCCTCCCAGACCATATTCAGGAAGCGCTGTCCGCCGGCCAGCGTGGCGGGCGAATGATCGTCGGTGGCTTGCTGATTGTTCCGCCGGTAATCGTCGTTATAGAGCGGCTCGATGAAGGTGACCGGCGCCACGTCACCGTTTCTGAAATCCTCGATGAGCCGCGAGATCGGCCGAAACAGATTTTGGCTTTGGATATCTCCTTGGTATAACTTGAGAACGCGCGGCATCTGCATGAAGAAAAAGGACCCGGAATAGTACACGCGCCAGCCGGCCCGTTTGCTCAGCCAGTCATAGACCAGATCGTCCGGATCGTCGGTAAAGAGATCGCGCGCTATCTCGAGATAGCCGCTGGGCGTGTGGTCCAGGAGCGCATAGCCGCTCATCGCCATCAGACGATTGGGCAGGGTGCTGGCCGGCAGGCAGGCGTGCCAGCGATCGCACAACGCAAAGTTCTTGGCGAGGAAATCCGTTATGTAGACGTCCTTCGGGCCGCAATACTCCATGACCGCGTCGCGCCGACACTGAGAGACAGCCCGGACATAGCTGTCCACGAACCCTTGCATCTTCTTCGGGGCGGAGTTGATTTGAATGGCGATATTCTCCCGTTCATGCGGAGGATCGGGATCGATGTTCTGGGTGGTCAGCGGATGCGGCGGATAGGCGAAGCCTGTGTAGTACTTCATCGCCTCAAAGATTCCGTTAATCTCCTGCCATTTCGGGTGATTGCCCGGCAGATTGAGATAGCCGAGCACATGGTCGAAGGAGCGATTCTCCAAGTAAACGATGACGACGTACTCGATGCGCGACAAATCCATCGGCAGACCTCTACTTTTGAAAATAGCGGCAGAGCGTCTAAATTCCCGCGCGTGGACTCGAAATGCAACTCCGGCATCACGATTTGTTGACAACCGCGCGCCTGAGTTGGGTGTCCGTTCAACGAATAAGAACTTTCTTCTGCTAACAATTGGGCGTAGTAAAGCTGCGAACCGGACGACAGTTCGACGAAAACTTATCGACCGGGAGAGAGCATGAAGGAATTCGAGGTTACGTGTATCAATAAACCGGACCGGATGAGTTCTCACGAACACATCACGCACATTGGCAATATCGCTGGCGCCTGGCGCATCACCCGCGAAGATGCCATTCGCCGAATCGATTCAAAGGAAGAGGCCTTCTTCACCACCGACCGCAGCACAGGCAAACAAATGTATATCGGCGTGGTCCGCGGAGATGGCAACAAAGCTCCTTATCTGCGCACTCACGCCGATGGCAAATGGAACGATAATCTTCTCGCGCAAGCCGAGTGCGATAGTTCCTGCAAACTGATCGCTTAAGGGAGATCAAGGACGATGTGGTACTCTAAGGAAAACCACCGCAGCCAGATCACCCCTCGCGCTTCCGCGCGGTTCGGGTGTCCACCAAAGCGGGCCAATGGAGTTGCCCCGTCAAGTCGGACAGCGGTGGCGAGTTGAAGTAGCACTAGCCTGTGCCGCGAGTAGCCTCCGCACCGGCGCGCGGCCAGCCTCGGGACACCGTAAGGACTAATGCCGTCGTCGCTGCACGCATCCATGCAGATGTGCCACCGCATGCGCAGAGGGCACCCGGTTGATTGCGCCGTGCTATTGTTTTGAGGGACTCATTTGGGCATCTTTGAAAGGTCGCCGGCTATCCCAAGCCGCCGAGTCAAAGGAGCGAATCTTGGATCTAGACAGGATTGTGGAAGAGTTGAAGAAGGAAAGAGGGCGGCTCGATCGAGCGATTGCGGCGCTCGAGGAATCTGCCTCGCTTAAGGTTGTCAAGAAGATGAGCATCGCCGCTCGGCAACCGACCGCATCTAGGAGAAGGAAGCGCGGCGGCATCACGCCAGAAGGCAGAAGGCGTTTGTCGGAGGCTATGAAAAAGCGCTGGGCGGAGCGCAGGAAGAAACGTTCCTAGCGGCGGACGAGTTTCCCAACCACCTGGCCCAGCGGCGCGCATGGGTTAGGGAACAACTGGGAGACTTGATGGCTGAGATAGACGGACTGGTTAGAAAGCTGATTTGAAAGAGCGGGACATGCGAGACCGTTCTCTCACAAGGAGTTTGTGGCTGCTTCTCGCCGCCATTTTGGCCGCTCAGCTTGCCTCGGTCTCGGCATCGGCCGGGCAAATTGAGGTCTGCTTCTCGCCGCCGCTTGCTGGCGGCTGCGACCCGCTGGCCACTGTCGTTCAAGCGATCGACGAGGCACGCAAGACAGTTCTCGTCCAGATGTACGCACTCACATCGCGAGAGGTCGTGAGCGCCTTGGGCAACGCAAAGCACCGGGGCATTGACGTGCGCGCCATCGTGGATCGCAGCCAGCTTAAGGAAGATCGAAGCGACACTTACGCCGTGGGGCGCCTTGTTTCCGCCGGCGTACCTGTCCTCGTAGATACCGTGCCGGGTCTGATGCACAACAAGGTCATGATCGTCGACGGTGCGACCGTCATCACCGGCAGCTTCAATTACACCTGGTCGGCCGAGCACAGAAACGCGGAAAACCTGTTGGTGATCCATGATCCAACGCTTGCCGCTGAATACACGCAAAACTGGAACATCCGATGCGGCCAGGTCGCGGCCTCTGGCCACTTCGGCGGAAGGTGCTTCCCCATCCGCGCAAGCAGCTCCGAAAGCAGCGGCCGGGCCGATCGTTGGCAACCGCCGTAGCATGATTTACGAGTGGCCCGGCTGTCCCTATTACGACAAAATCGCGCCGCACAATCGGGCCAGCTTCCCCAACGCTCAGGCCGCGGAAGCGGCCGGATATCGGCCGGCAAAGAATTGCCCATGAGCGCGCGGGAGCAATCGCTCAAGGAGAGATGCGCGAGGTTCGGGACGGTGATTTCGCGCCTTGAGCTGCAAGCTCTCACTAAGCGGCAACGGCAGGTGGCCGAACTCAGGATCGCCGGGCTGAGCTTGCAGGAAATCGGGAAACGCCTCGGGATCAGCGCCGAGCGAGTCCGGCAGATTGAGGCGCGGCTACGCTCGCGAGCGAAGATTGCTTTGAGTAATTGACGCCATCTGTACTTGGCGTTCGGAGTTCGCCCGGATGGAGCGAAACCCGTTACTCAGTCAACTGACACTCAACCAAGGGAAGCCGCCTGATCGTGACCTGCCGATCCCGTTACTTTTCAGGCCAGTCAATGAAAGGGGCCGTAATGAGGTGCCTCGAAGTGCACCCACAAGTATGCGACCGCAAGACCGATCGCGACGTAGAAGATCCACTTCACTATCCGGTCCATCGTTAGCGCATCTCTCTTAGCTCGGCATGAATTTCCGGTAACGCTTGACCAGGGCGGCGCTCGGTGATCGTTGGCCATTTTCCAAGTAGGAGACATACGGATAACTGATCTTAAGACGGCCAGCCATCTGACGTAGAGTCAGACCAGCAGCTTTTCGCCACTGCTTGAGTTCTCTCGGCGTGGGAACGATTCTCGCTCCGCAGTTGGGGCAATGCGTCATCGCGAGAGCGCGGCAGGGCTTCATGCGCGGGATTTAACAGAGACAACCCCAAAAGCGAAGAGCCGAACCCTGTGCCTAACAAACACTCCGAAAGCGGCGGAAAGGCTAGAGTTTTGAGATTCACCGCCATGATTTCGCCGGCATGGGTAGTTCCACAGGACCTGCTAGCCAGCCAGACAAGATCGGCGAATCTGTGGCGAATTGAGCCGAGTTGTCGCTTCTCAAAACCTGATTTGCGCCGCGGCGGCCGTCCGTCACAACCAGTTCATCACGCCCCTCAGGCTATGCGAGGCCGTTTAGATTTGCGAAGGAATTCGGGCCGGACCAAATTTTGAGAAGCGACACCCGCGGGGAGCAGGCCACCGGAATATAGAGGGCCATGTGAAAACTCCAAGTCACCAGCCTTGCAATAACAGGGCGCCAGGAGTATTCCGCAGACTTGCCTTGGGCCAAAGTTGGCAATCGAGACCGAACAACTGGGTTATTCCATGACCATTGCAGCAAATATGTAGGCCAAACCGCCGAAAGTATATCCAAGTTGTGCAGAATTCATATCCAGCAGTAGATGATGCATCAGGTCGCATCATAGAGGTCAATCCGGCAATCAGCGGCAAGCAGAAATAGACATCGTTGGTGAGCGAGAGCCATGTCAGAAGGGAAAGGGCCGACAAGAGACGCGCAGGCGGAAAGTGAGAAAGTTACCACGCCCCAGGGTGCCGAATGTTCGCCGCCCGAAGAACCAGCAGGGCGCCGCGGAACCGAGACGGGTGAGTTGCCACCAGTTACCCTCAGAGCCGCGGCGGTTATCTGGAGGAGCAGACAGCTCCCCAGAGAGCGGGAAGAGCGCTGGCAGCAAGGCATCCAGATCTCGCCGCAGATAGCGCCGCGGGAGACTCCACAGTCAGCACGCCCGCAGCGCGCCGTGAGCGCCATTCTGCGGATCGCCACAGTTCTAGCAGCGATTGTCCTGCTGGCCATGGGCGAAGGGCTGTGGGACGCACCGACGGGGAATGCGGCGGTCGCTGAGCAGCGGGAAAATTTCGCATTCGCGAAGCCGCAGGCCAGCACCGGGGTGGCTCTGCCACTCAAGGCGTCACTAGACGAGATGAAGGCTCCCGCCTCTGATCCATTGCCCGCATTGTCGTCGGTGCTGCTGGTTGCGCAAGACGAGTCTACCGGCGCACCGCCGCAGCCATCCGCCGGCGCAAAGACCTCGTCCCCGCCGGAGTCTCAGGAGGAAAATCCGGCTCCGGTCGCGCCGGCGTCGCCTCCCCATCCAAGGGCGGCCTCGAGATCAGCCCTGAACGAGCGTCTCAGCAGCGATTTGAGCCAGTACCTCCACCAGAATCACCTGCCGTTCGTCGATGCGCTGGTGTTTGGCAATGCATCCGGGCACCCGACTTCAGTGAAGCTGTCCGGCCAGGTTCGGACCGAGCACGGCAAGGAAGACGCGGAGATCAAGTCTCGCGATTTTATCAACAAGCCCGGGCTGCTGATCGAGAACCACGTCGAAGTTAATGCCAGCCTCGCATCGAATCCGACCGCGGCAGTCGCCGCGCCGGTGGTCGGTGGGGACTCCGCCGGTACGGCGACTGCCGCGGCCGACCCTTGCACCGACCTGTGTCTCAAGGACGAGGGTCATTGCAATAGCACTTGCCAGACTCAAGCTGCTGGCGGCGCCTCAAGTGGAGGTTTCTCAGTCCAAGCGATTTTGGGCCAGTTTGGACAGTCGGCGACCGAACTGAAGCAGTGCAACGAAATATGTGTACAGACCCGCGAACATTGTACGTATCAATGCAGCCAGGCCGGAGGTTCAGAACAGCCATCCGAAGGCGCCGCCCCACTGCCCGACAACAATGGTCAGCCACCGAATGCTTCGGATCATCGATCCGAAGGTCCCGACACGCCGCCGGAATGATTAACCGGCAGAGCGATTAACCGGAATGATGAGCCAGAATGATAACTAGATAATTTGGGGGAGCCGAAAATGAAGATGGCAAAGTTGCTGCTTGTGGTGATCTTTTTCACAACCGCCATTGGCATCGGAACATCGGCAATCGCCGCGCCCTGGGGGCTCAAAGACTCACACGGCGTTTGGCATGACGCGGAATATTGGCATGCGAATCATCCGGAGTGGGTATATCGATACCATCCGGAATGGGCTGTCGAGCGCCAGGAATGGTGGCTAGCCGATCACAGAAGTCATCCCGAATGGTTCGGCTCTCCATACTGGAGACGATATCCGGTCTGGACCTATGGCGCCTACGACCGAGGTCATGTCTGGCGCGAAGCCGGATGGTGGCGCGAGCGGCAGCCAGCCTGGTTCTATGCTCATCATCCGGAATGGGCGGAACCGTATCCGCGATGGATTCGCGAGGACCATGGCCGGCACCCTGAGTGGTTTCACTCTTCGTATTGGAGCGAACATCCTCGCGACTGGAACCATCCAGACGTGGAGTACCGCAGGAATCTCAGCAGGAACATAGAGGATGAGCATTCACACCCTGCGAGTGCAGGGGCTTCCAATCACCACGAGTACTATCATGGCGGCGTCGCTACCACCGAACATCGGAATGCGGCGACCGCTCAAAACCATGCACCCGCGACGAATCAATACCATGTACCTGCAACAACTTCGTCAGTGCACCATCCAAGCGTATCCACTGGTTTCGCTAGCCATAGCGGCGGTGGTGGCGGCGGCAAGGGGAAACACTAGCAGGTTGCGGAAAAACGGGGAGTTTTCCACTGAATCAGATATAGTGGAATAGGAAGAGGTTGTAGGAGGAGGTGAGGGTGATGCGTGGGGTGGACCGCCAGCAGAGCGGAATGTTCAGTTACATATCGGCGGAGCGGCGAGTACCCAAGGATCATCCGTTGCGAGCGATCCGGGTAATGGTGGACGCCGCCCTTAAGGAGTTGTCGTGGCGCTTCGACGCGGTTTACGCCGCCAGCGGGCGGCCGTCGATCGTGCCCGAAAAGCTTCTGCGCGCGCTGCTCTTGCAGGTGCTCTATACGGTGCGCAGCGAGCGACTTTTGATGGAGCAGCTCGATTACAACTTCCTGTTTAGCTGGTTTGTGGGGCTCAACATCGACGACCCGGTATGGGACGTGACAATCTTCACCAAGAACCGCGAGCGTTTGCTGGTGGGCGAGGTCGCGCAGGGCTTTTTCAACGCGGTGGTCGATCGGGCGCGTGCCCAAGGCCTGCTCTCTAACGAGCATTTTACGGTCGACGGCACGCTGATCGAGGCCTGGGCCGGACACAAGAGTTTCAAGCGCAAAGGGGATGACCAGCAAACCCCTGTGGCTACTAAAAACTCCGAAAGCGCCGAAAAGTCTGGAGTTTTTGGATTCACCGAAGCAATATCGTCGGCATGCTTACGCTCGTGCGATCGATCGTCTGTCGGCTTGGATGCCGATTCCGTAGTCGGGCAGTGGTGGAACTAGAGAACCTCGCGCTGCGTCATCAGCTGCATGTTCTTCGCCTGTCCCTACCAAAAATTCCATCTGGACCGGAATTCTCGCTAGACGATTCAAAGTCCGTTTCAGATTGAATTTTTAGTAGCGACAGGTGTTCGGCACGCACAACGGTGCAAGCAGAAATGGCGCATTCAATTTACGGTACTTTGCCGCTGACTTCGCCTTTCTCCACCATGTTGTGGCGTTGGATGTATTCCTTTTCGGATTGCTCAAATTCGTCTGAACACTTTTGCAGCTGTGTGGCTTTTTCCTCGTTTCGTCTCACCATTCCATTCACGCTGTCCGCGAAATGATCCGTTTCTTGAACCGTGGTTGAGTCGACCGAGACGAGTTCTTGGTGATCGTTAACGATATGCTCCACCCCGGTTGAGTCCAATTCTCGCATCGAGATTGAAACTTCAACATGGCGCGAATCCGCAGCCTGGACTTGAATTTGACGTACCTCCGTATCCGCGGAAGCCAGAAGCTCGTAGTGCAGGACCACACCGCCACCGCTTGAAAGCCATCCGCTCTCGGTGCGGAATCTCAGGCTGGTCGGCATGGGCTCCTCGTCGCAGGAGCCCACAGGTTCGCAGGAGGTCAAGCGCTCCCATCCGCACCAGTCGCCTAGGAAGGCGGAGGTGGCGTTGGGCAAGCGGAAATCCTGGCTCGCGAACAGGTTCGTGGAGCCGAGTGACGAGCCGGAAGCGGGAGAATGGCCGCGACCGAGTTGAATCACGATCAGCGCCAACACGGCGAGTACGGTTCCAAGGACGGCGGCGGTTCGGCCTGAAATAAGATTCCTGAGTGAGCGCGCATGGGTGGCCTCCGCCGGCGAAGCTGCCGATCGGTACGGGAGGGGCGCAGCCGAGTGAGCCTCCGCGCGCTCGCGGAAAGCAAGTGCGACCTGGCCAAACTTCACTACCGATCCATCGGTCAAGCGGCCACCGCGAATCCTGCGCCCCTCGAGGAAAGTGCCGTTGGAACTACCGAGATCGCGCACAAAGGCCCGGCCGTTGTCGAAGGAAATCACGGCGTGATGCTGAGAAACTGTCGTGTCGGAGATTACAAGATCGTTGTCCAACGCGCGGCCGATCCGGGTGGGGCCGTCGGTACGCAAAGCCAACTGTTGGGCGCGGGAATCAACCAGCCACGGCATAATGCTCTCCGCCCGTCTCTCCCGGGTTCAGCCGTCGCGCGCTTGCGTATGCACCGGAGGCAGGCGCCATGCGTCGCGGTTCAATTGACGTTCTGGCCATTGACGAAAACGTGGCCGCGCGAATAGGTTGCGCGGCTCGCCAAGTTGCCGCCTTCGCGCACAATCAGCCCGCGAACGAGCAGGCTGTTCAGGTCGTCAGCGCTGGTCGGGTCGGCGAACAGGCTTGCCGGCACGATTATCTCGGCGGAGGCGTACGCGTAGTTGTCAAACAGTTCTGTCACCAGCCGCTCATCGTCCCAGCCGAACCTCTCGCCGCTGAAGCCCGGCTTAACTCCTGCCTGCAAAGTGCTGACGGCGAGTCCGGAAGGACTCTGGAGTTCGAGCTTGAAGGTGGCCTTTGGCGCCGCCTTCGCGAGCCTGATCAGCAGGATCACGGCCCTTCTACCGAGTTCCGAGAATTGCTGGGCGGCGGGCAGGCCTGACCGGACGATCGCTTGGTTGTCGCGCAACCAGTCAATCACCGCATGAGGATCGATATTGAGCAGTTGCCACTCGAGGTTGGAGGATGCCGTATTTCCGTCCGGAAGCGCGATTCGCTTCATGACGATGCTGGTGTCGGTTTGAAGCAGGCCCTCGCGGACGCTGTCGTCACCAGTCACCGACAGGTCGTGGAAGGCGAGGTGCGAAGGGAAGGCGGGCACATTAGGGTCCCGGGTGAGAGTCAGGTCGAGGCGGCCCAGGAGCCAGGTCCCCTTGTGGAGCCACAATCCGCTTGGGTCCTGATTCAGGTCGACATCGAACGAAAGCGTCGAGGCGTCAAGTTGCGAGCCTGGCGCGGCGTAGCCGAAATGTTCGAGGCGGCCCGCGGCGCTTACCTCGCCGCGGTTCAGCCACCATTCGCACTGGCCGCCGTCGAACCGGATTTGGGTTCCAGCGATCGGATTGCCACCGGCCAAGGGGGCGACTGCGATGCTGATTTCAGCGGATCCGCCGGGATACAGGAATGCTGTGCCGGCTACGGCGGACGCACCTTCCTTCGTCACGTGGATTACACTCTTGAGGTCAAGCGGGAGATCAGCGCTGCTTTCGACAATTGCCACGACCGGCAAGAATGAATGATGCGGGCCGGCGAACGGAAACGGGCCGTGATAGATCTCCTGCCTCAGTTCGACCTGCCGTCCGCCTAGATCGATGGTGGCAGTCGCGATCGAGCTAAACCAACCCCGATCGTACGAGTCCACGGACAGCCGCACGGCCTCCGACGACATTTGAGCGATCACCGAGCGGTATTCGTTCTCGGCGCGTACGCCGATCGCGTAGGGAAGGATCAAGAACAGGGTGAGTGCGGCGGCCGAGACGGACACGCAAATCACCAGCGTTCTGGAAGCCGGCGGGCTTTGGCGCGGCCGCGCGAGCCGACCGGTGTGACCGCGCGAGGGGCGCAGGAAGACGGTTGCGGACTCGGCAAATCTGAAAATAGTCGGCGCGCGATAACGGGGAGCGCCGCAACGCGTGCATCGCGCCTGCGAATTCCCCATGGAGTGTCCACACTTTGTGCAGTACACGATTGCTTGTGCGGCGTGCGCCGCTCGAAGATGCGCTAGTCTGAACGCCCCAGACAATCTGATGAATTGGACGGCTGAAAACCTAACGTCCCATTACGGCAACGGTTCGACCATCCTCGAAGCGTCGCGAGCCGGCACCCCCTCCTGGATGCGACCGGTCAGAGTTTCACGTTTTCAATCCGGATTGAGATTGGCAGCACTATCAGCAGTTTTGCAAACGCAAAGTTTAACAGCCCGTGGTGAAAGTGGTCGGCGCTGAGGAATTGCCGATGGTGGTGCTTGGTGAGGGAAACCAGCGCACATCGGCCATGGGTGGGTGCCATTTGGAAATCGCGATCAGCCAGCGTCGGGTGGCGCGCAGGAGTGCCAAAAGCGCGGCCATGACGGTGTCGCTCCTCAAAACTTGGTCCGCGCGAACCGAGACGCAATGGGTCACCCAGACGGCTCGTGGCGTTGCTGACGAATTCAAGGTGTCAGCCCTATGATGGTGTGCCGGCTGACAACTCCGAAAAGTCCGAACAATGGAGTTCAGGCCGCTTTCAAGGTTTTCGGTTAAGGCACAGGACGGCGCCATACAAATGCGCCCTGACCTGAGATAGAGTTCGGTCACTTCGCTCAGGAGTATGCACAGATGACTGAACTCAAGCACCGCGTGGTAATGGCCAACGGTATTCGCATCCACCTCGTCGAGGCGGGCAAGGGTCCGCTCGTTCTGATGGTCCACGGCTTTCCCGAATCGTGGTACTCGTGGCGGCACCAGCTTCATGCGCTCGCCAATGCGGGCTACCGTGCGGCGGCGATCGATGTGCGCGGTTACGGTCGCTCGTCGGCGCCAGCGGGGATTGACGAGTACCGGATGACGAGGCATGTCGCCGACAACTTGGGCGTGGTCGAGGCGCTCGGTGAGAAGAGCGCGACTATTGTCGGCCACGACTGGGGCGCGCCGATCGCGGCAAACTCCGCACTGTTGCGCCCCGACGTGTTTCGCGCGTTGGCGCTCCTGAGCGTCCCCTATTCACCCCGAGGACGGCGCCGGCCAAGCGAGGCATTCCGCGTGATGGGTGGCAAGGAGGAATTCTACATTGAGTACTTTCAGCAGCCGGGTCGCGCCGAAGCCGAGATCGAGCCGGACGTCAGCGGGTGGCTGCTGGGCTTTTATTACAGCGCCTCGGGCGATGCGCCCGCACCGGCCGCCGGCGGAACTATGGCCACGATTCCTCACGGCGGCAGGATGCGCGACCGGCTGACGATCCCGGAAAAGCTGCCCGGCTGGTTGACGGCCGAAGACCTCGACTTTTACGTCAGCGAATTTGAGCGCACCGGCCTCACCAGCGGACTCAATCGGTATCGCAACGTGGACCGCGACTGGGAAGATTTGGCCGCGTTCACGGGGCAGCCGATCACCGTGCCGTCGCTGTTCGTCGGCGGCGAGAAGGACGGGCCGACACGATGGGGTGGCGCCGCGATCGCTAATTTCAGCAAGACGCTGCCCGGGTTGCGTGGCTCGCACGTGCTCAGCGGATGCGGCCATTGGGTGCAGCAGGAGCGGCCTCGGGAGGTCAACGAGCTGCTGGTCAAATTCTTGAAAGGGCTCTGAACCGGCTGCCTCGTCGAATTCGAGGACTTGGCTGGTTGCACTCTGTTGAAGCTGGCGTTGAAACGGAGGCCGGTCTCTTCGGCAGAGGAACTCCCTGATCCGAAAGAGATCAGGGAATTTGATTCCCCCGATCTGCGGTCAAACTTCTCTGTTATCGTGAAGAAACAGCGGGTTCTCGCTAGCGGCGTGATCCCCCATGGCAAGAGCGCGGCGTCGTCTCGAAGCGGCGCGTCTCGCAGAGGCGCTGGGTCGAAGGTGATTTCCTGGATTCGCGCGTTCGCCCAGCCGACACGACGCTGCCGGCTTCGCGCGATTCCGCCCTGTTCGGCACTCCGAAGGTAGAAGGGTGGCTGATAACTCTTACCGATAATAGACTGTCACGGTCTTGCGGTCGTGTTGATCGATCCAGTTCAGGAACTGTGAGAGCGAGTCGACCTGGTCATAGCTGTGCGCGATGAAGAATCTCGTCGGAGTACGAGTTTCCGATACCGCTGAGAATGTGCGGATCGGTGATGTCGCCAACGGAGATTGGGCGAGTGTGATATCGGAACATTGTTCCACGTGGAACAATCTTAACAAGAAGTTAAAATCGCCTCAGGTTCGGGGGCCCCGCGGCGCGCTTGCTTTTTGATTTGCGCTGGTGGTTTGGGAGGTGAGGTTCGCGATGGAGCAGCGGCGAAACAACCGGCGGATTCTACTTATGACTGGCGGGAAATTGGGGCGGAGGGCATCCGCTGACTTCGCGGCACGCGGTCTTGCTGCCAGCTTTCCGGTTTTCTTGGAGAAGCGACAAGGAGTCGTGAGACCAACTGCAGAATCGAAACACCAACCGCGATCATAAGACAATAGCTAGGGGTCAGAAGGGGGGACTCCAACTAAAGCGCCATTCTGAAGAGTCCTGCACAGGTGGCAAGCGTACGCAGCGATTCTCATCGGCAGGAACTTTCAGCGGTTCTACCTTCGGTCGTCTGCCCGCTGCCACCCATGACATGCCGTCCAAAACGCCCATTAGTGCATATGCCCTTGCAATAGCTGGAGATTGAACCCGCGACCAAGACAGAGCGTTGGCGGAATTGCCCTGCTCCACTTCAACTTCCGAGATGGTTCGGAGGACTTCTGCTCTCCTCGTCAAGTCACTTATAGCTGATGCTTGCTTTCTAGCTGCGTCGAGAGAGGCAGCACTCTCCGTCTCCATTCCACCCCGCGCTTGCGTGCGCGCGAGATCTATGAGTGTCTCGGCATCGAGACTCTTCGTGGGCCTTATGCAGCTGTCGGTCGCTATCTTTATTTCACCAAGCTGCGCAGCCAGTGAGCAGATGTAGTTTAACATGAGTTCTCGGGATGACTCAGCCTGAATCAATCCTTCTCCTCCTCCAGCTCCTGGATATTCGGTCGGCACCTGTTTTCCAACGTCTGAAAGTTGGCGCAACACGCGCGATAATTCATTTTTATCCTTACTCCGCGCTCTGGCCGCAAGAACGTAGCTCAACACGGTGAGTTTCGGAAGATCGTTCGGCATAGTGTTCGCCAGCTGTTCCGCTTCGTCAGCACGATTTTGAGAAGCCTCCGCCAGCGAAATGCACTCGACGAGGTCCCACCGATATCCCTTTCCAATTCGATCGGTGATCGCGAGCGCAGATTTAAAATGGCCTGATTCCGCGAGAGACTTAGCTACACCGCTAAGGTAGGCGCTCCTGAGTGCTGCACTGTCGATAATGGAGCCATTGTCCAGCGCAAACTTAGGATCAAACGACCCATCAGCATGTCCAAAGCCTTCGAAGTCTACTTCCGCTCTAGACTGGTCGCTTCGTTTAGATGCGATGAGCAGAGCACGACGAATCGTGCGCCGCCCCGTAACAGGATTTCCTGTTTTGCACTCGGTAAGGCCGATATATCTTAGCGCCTGAACCTTGCTGTCGCGATCTGAAAGGCCCTCTGCCAGTTGGATCGCCTGCAGGAATTCGGCTGTCGCCTGTTGCATCGACGCCCCCCACCCGGAAGGCGGACCTTTTAGAACTGCGTACATCAAGCCAAGATCGATCAAAAGTATTGGTTTGTCGGCTTGGGGTGCCGAGGTCAACGAATCGCGAAGCGTTTCAATGGCGATTCGCTCGTCACCAAACTCCCACTGCGCGTGGGCAATGTCTCGTAGTAGCAGAGTCTTCAATGATTCGTCTTTAAGGTTCTGAGCATACTTGATGAGCGGCGCCAGAGTGTCCCGGGCCATCTTAATGCCGCCTTTTTTGGTGAGTGCGCTAACCACTTCGAGGACCGTACCCGCCTTGGACCCCGGATCGCTCAGAGTAGAAATAGTTGCTGCCGCAGCACTCGAATCGCCCAACTGGACCTGCCTGACAGCCACTCGTACCAAATCTGGGTCGTCGCTGCCAGAAATCGTCTTTGCTATAGCGATCCAGTCCCCCGATGGAGGCTGTTTGATAGCGATGTGCTTTGACTCGTGAGTCTGACTCGCTATCGTCGGCTCCGATGGCGTCATCAACATCATTGATGACGCTCTTCGCAGAGTTAACAACGCACCAACTTTATCTCCACTGTTAAGTTGGCTGTCGGCAACTCGCGTTAAAGCGACGATTCGGTTTTGAAGCTTTCCTATCTCATCGGCAGCGCGGATCGAACGCTCCCAGGTAGCCCGTGCCCCAGAACTGTCACCTAGCGCCATTTGCCTGTGTGCGATTTCTGAAAGAAGCTGGCATTTCTGCTCCGGATCTTCTACCAAGTCTACTGTCGTGACAGCGGCGGTAATCGCTTCGCGAGCAGCTGTGGATGCAACACTAGCGGCTCCCGCTGATTCTGCGCCGAGGAATCCTTCTAGGGGAAGAATCAGCGCCGTGAATAATACTAGGAAGAGCGGCTGAAACCGCAATCTCAGGGTCGAACAATTGTGGTCAAGTAGCTTCAACTGCAGCCCTTCCCGATTCGCACTTTGGACTGGACTATCTTCTCAAGATTGTCTCTGACGTCTCATGAGAAAAGCATTCGTCCTCCGGAGATGCGTGCTGCCAATTGCCCACAATCGCTAGTAGAACGGCCAGAAACCTCTCAGACATCTGTTCCTTAGAGCGGAGCGTGGCAAACTAGTGTATCGCTGTCCGACCACTCAAACCTTTTACATAACGATTCCAAAGGTTCCTTCAGGTTCGTGCGGATCGCTGCGAGGTAAGCCTCCTCCTGTGAAGGAGCTGGCAGATGCCAGTCTTCCGTACGGTCAGTATTTTGTCGATTGACATATAAAGTCGTGGAAATCGTGACCCCGACCGCAGGAATCGGTTCCCAGCTGAGGTCACTCACGTCCACTCGGACCGTGAGTAGCTCGCGCCAACCGGACAGAATCGGCGAAAGCCGATACGAAGCTATACCCAGAACTGAAGTGTCACCATTATGCTGGGTTATCAGCCTTAGCGGCGGGAGACTCAGGGCTTTAGCGGTCGCAGTCAAGACAGAGGTCAGACTGACTGGGAGCTTGTGATCGCCGGAAAACAGCGATTCGCCAGTCGTCGGAAGCTTACCTACTATTTCTAAGGTTGTATCTGGTAGCCCTATTTCTGCAGCTCCCGAGACATATCCAGTTACTACCTTAATCCAAGCTCGATCTGATGTGAGTATCGCAATCTGTGTGCAATGTCGCGGAGCGCCTACAATCCCGTTTGCTCTGAATATCGTGCATTCGTCAAGCGTTTCCTGAGCGTCTTGGTCTGCGCTAAGACTGTGAACAACTATCATACACAGATAGTCCTTGCAGTCGAAGAAGCTGCCCGCCTTGGCTAGCTCCCTCCACTGGGCAAGGATTTTAGGGCCGTCGCGAACTTCCGTGACCGGGGCCCAACTGAATTGGCCTACGTGTTCGGGACCACTGGGCATTTGGCTCGGCAATGCGAACGGAAAGGGAGGAAGATAAGTTTGACCGCCGATTCCACTGACGCATCGGTATGTCGGGTCGGTTCCGAACGAACACGCGGTGCTTTTGTCCCCCTGTAGTTCCTTAAAGGTCTTGTTGTACGATTCGAGAGCCGACTCGGCCGAATGCTGGTCGGTTAGCTCAAATCTCTGGTTGGGAACAGCAGGCGAATCTAGTGCGTAACACTCCCCCATGAGCATCACCACAAGGAACAGGAACGAAAGGCTAATTTCCTTGTGGTTGGCGCGCATACGTCCGGGCTCCTGGCGGAAAAAGATACGAGACTATTATGTTAGTGCTAACTGCGAGGAGCCCGAGTGTTGCGGAAAGGGCGGCCGCCAAAGCATCCACGCTCATACCCTCTCCTGGCGCGGCGCCTCTCCTGTTGGAGAAGCCGAACGCGAAGATCGCCGAAAATGTTGCAAGACCAAAGATGATTACGGGACCTCGTACCAGAAGGCCAAGCAGTTTACTTGAAGAACTTGCTTGCGCGAGTTCTGTAGGACGACCTGTTCGAAATAAAAAATGCGTAGCGCTGCCCAGATAACCGAAGAAGACGGGCAGAACGATCTCAAGTAGCCTTACGGCTTGCTCAAATGTAAGCGGAAACCCCAGCGTAGGTGCTGTGAAAAAGAAGAGGAAATTTGCTCCCGTAATTGCAAGAGTAGCCATAACTATCCAAGTTCTTGCGACTTCGATATCCATTAATCTGTTCTACCTTCGATTCTCAGGTTGTCATTTTCTAGCGGTCAATCCTCTGTTTTATGCAGCTCTGGATGTCGACTAAACCACCTCTAGCTGATGAATGTCTAGCGCGCAGCGCGGCCTGTGCCTCGTCAAAACTTCGAAAAGGGCGGAAACACAGGAGTTTTTGCATCGGCCGCCGAAGTGTCGCGGCATGCTCACGCTCATGTACGCGTGCGTGTCGCCGAGATTCTGGTGGGGTCAGCGCCGATTCTTGAGTGCTCTCCTCAAGCGGCTCGCCACCCCGGAAATATCCGGCTGACGTCATCCGACTCGGGGAGCCGTCGGACCCTCGTTTTCTGGATTCAGATCGCCACGAACGAGCCTATGAACGCGCGCCAAAGTTTCCGGGGTCAGTGGCCGAGAACTTCTGAGTTCGACATCCATGGCGGGTGCGTATTCGAGGAGCAGAGCCTGGAATTTTTGATGACCCATAGCTGCCTGATTCACAATCTGTGTGAATATGACCTGCAGTCTGGAGAGTACGCGTTGCTGCCCGTTCTCGGTCAAGGAAACCTCTTCATCGAGCAGCCGCAGGGTAAGCATTCTGAAGCCCCTGGGAGCTCTGGGACGCCCAAGCGGGTTGCCCGAACGCCCCTTTTGAAAGCGCGTGTGCGTGGGTGGTTTACCGTATCCCACACGGTAACCTTTTCCCTGAATTCCTGCGTCCGATCCCGGCTCCGGTTCAGGGTAAGCAGACGTCGCCGGAGTCTCATTCGACTTGCTTCCTCCCTGCGTCTCCGGCCGGTACGAATCACCCAATAGCGCGCGACGAATCGCTCGACCAGCCTCCGCCGAAATTCCCCCGTGCTCGTATTTCGGCTCGCTCAGTAGACGGTCGAGCGCTGCGTATCTGATCAGCAAGCGAATCGAAGGGTAGTCACCTTGCATGGCTTGGTGTATCAACCGGGTGACTATGACCCGAAGCTTTGTGGTCTTAGTTTGGTGCCCGTTCTGTTTGACGAGCACCGACGCTAGCAGGGCTTGTTTGAGGAGGGTCGCGGAGTTTCTCGTGCCGCGGGGCTTTCCTCGCGGATTGCCGGAATTCCCCTTCTTGAACCGGGAATGCTTGGGAGGTTTGCGGTAACCTACTTCGTACTCGTCGTTCTTGGACCGGCCTTCGTCTTCGAAGGATTCCATCCTGCCACCTCAGCCTCAGCCTCTGCGAACGACCGGCCAGTCTCTGCGTGTTGTGCGGTCTGGCGCGTGTACGCCTGCCACCTCCTCACAATGACATCGACGTAGATTGGATCGAGTTCGAGCCCGTAACACCGTCTTCCGGTGCGCTCTGCTGCGATCACGGTGGTGCCGCTCCCCAGAAAGCCGTCGAGCACCACGTCGTGTCTTTCAGTGCAGTCCATGATGGCATCAGCGACCAGAGCAGCGGGTTTTACGGTCGGGTGAAGGGCAAGCAGGTTGCCCTCGTCACCCGACCGGGAGAACGAATTTGCGCACGGATAATTCCATACGTTGGTTCGATTGCGGCCATACTGTCCCAGCTGGACGTTGTTGCGATGCGAGCGGCGACCGCGTTTGAACACAAACACGAGCTCGTGCTGACTTCTGTAAAGCGATCCCATGCCGGCGTTGTCTTTGACCCAGACACAGACATTTTTTAGTTCGCTGTATACCTCGCGCCCAGCGGCGAGCAGTTCACCCATGTGCCTCCAGTCCATACAAACAAAGTGGAGGGCTTCCTGGACGCTGTATTCCGCGAGCAACGAGCAGGCCTTGCTCAGGAAGCGCCGGAACTCGTCTTCGCTCAGCTCTCCTGACGCCATGGCGAACTCGCGGTGTCGAATGGCGCCAGAGCCGCTCACGTTTCCGGCGATTCGGACATTGAAAGGCGGGTCAGTAAACACCATTCTCGCCTGGGCGTTCTTCATCAACGATGTATATGCGGTCTGCTCCAGAGCGCTCGCGCACAACACTCGATGTTCGTTCAGGAGCCAGAGGTCGCCGGGGCGGGTGACGGAAAGTCCGTTGACTGGTACGGGCAGGCGGTCGGCGCGAGCATTGTCTTCCTCGGTTGACGAAGAGAGTTGCTCGATGCGCAAGTCGATTTCGCCGATCTCGAAACCGGTAACCTCCAAACTGAAGTCGAGGTCCAGAGCGGCGAGCTCCTCCAGCTGTTCGGCAAGCAACCGATCGTCCCATACGGAGTTCTCGGTGAGCCTGTTGTCCGCGATCATGAACGCCCGTGCCTGAGCCTCGGTGAGATGATCCAGACAGATGGTGGGCACTTGGCTCCATCCAAGCTGCTGGCAGGCCATGACCCGACCATGCCCAGCAACGATCTTGCCTGCTGCATCTATCAGGACCGGAACATTAAATCCGAAGGTTTCGATGCTCCGCGCAATCTGACGGATCTGGCGGTGGCTGTGTGAACGGGGATTCTTCGGATCGAGTTTGAGTTCTGCAATTGGCCGATAAGCGATCTGCATCTGGCTCGCATCGGCTGTCGTGACATCCTTCATCCGCCCCATCATCGATACCCTCCCCACCGCTCTTGACCGTCGCGAAGGTTCGCAGTAGAAATTAGCACTATGAAGCGTGCTATGGAAGATATGTCAAAACGGTCTAGCGAAGGTGGTCCTAATACCGAGGGATTTGCCGACCGGCTGGTGCAGTTAATCGCCGAATACGGTTCCCGCTACGCGCTCGCGAAGGCCAGCGGCATACCGGTCAGCACCCTGCAGAACTACGCGCTCGGCTCCAAGCCCGGAATGGACGCCCTGGCGACCCTGGCGCGAGTCGGCAACGTTGATGCCACCTGGCTTCTGACCGGCAGGGGAAGCATGCGCGGAGCCGGCCAGCTTCCGGGTGCGGTGTTGGCAGACGTGGTGATGGTTGACCAATACGATCCTAAATGGTCGCTGGCGATACCAAGGTTGGTCAATGAGATTCCGTTCAGCCGGCGCTATTTGGAGAGCACTCTGCGCCTCAGCGAACCAACCCATAAGTCGCTCATGGCAATCGAGTCGGTCTGGGATTTGTTCGATATCGTGCGTGGCGACTTGCTGCTCGTCGATTGCAACCAGGCTATCCTCACTACCGACGGCGTCTACCTTTTCAATCTTCCGGGATTCTCCCTCAAGGGCGTCTTCGACCGATTCCAAGGCAAGCTGCGAATCGTCGAACCCCGTCCCACCCGAGGTACGATCTCGAATCGACAAGGTCGTCGTGCGCCGGGTGAGACCTCTGACTCATATGATATCGATCGTCGCGAATTGCTCGGCGATGGTCGTCACGTGGCCTCGAAAGTTGTCGGTCGAGCGGTCTGGGTCGGCCGCGCGATTTGACATGGAATCTCGGATCCCGCGCGATCCCTGATACCCCTGAATTTTTCCCTGATCGGGCGAAAATGAATCCCTGTTCGGCGCTTTGAAATTCCCTGTTACTTCACTTAGGGAACTGGGCTGAATCCCTTGTGAAATCGGCCATTTCGCGCATCCTTTGACCCCCAAATTACGAGAGTTCCCTGTATTTTCCCCGCTAACAGGGAATTTTCTGCCCGGAGAATGGTTCGCATCGGACTGCATCATCCGCCAATCAGTCCGCGATTTTTTCGTTCTCTGCAGAAAACTCGAAAATAGTGCGCATGTTCGCGCATTTTCTTCTACCCGAGGGCACCGGAGAGGCTTAGATTCGGCCGTCAGCAGCTGATTTAGGCTCGATTCTCTCTGTCGAGAACCGAGCCGGTGCCCTTCGCGCCATCGTCTGCCAAAGAAAGGCCTTCGCCAGGACATCGCCTTTCGGCGAGGAAATCCACCTAGCCTTTCCGCGCGAATGACATGGGAAAGGGGTAGGTAATCGCTCGCTTCATGCACGGAACAGAGCGAACATCCCGGCGAGCCCTTATGGCTTAGGAGGATTTTAGATCGAATGGAACACGCGAAATTGGCGAACGGAAGCGGGCATAAACTACCGATCGGACGCTCCCCATCCCGGGCCGAGCGGAATCAGACGGACGCGGCGCGGTCGGCCGGGGAGAAGACGGCCCGGAAGAAAGCTGCCCGGAAAAAGGCTGAGTCTGCACGACCGCTCCGGAAGGAGATGGGCAGTAAGTCGAAATCAGACAAACTGGTTTGCCGCTATTGCGGGAGCGATGACCTGGCGCCGAGTTTCATCAAGCGGCGGGATCGCCGATGCCGCAAGTGTTTCAGTAAACGCTATGGGTCGGCGGCACGGGCGCGGAAGGCGAAGGTCAAGAAATAGTTTGGCCACGACGTGAGATGAGGGACCGGGCTTGTTATCCAGGGCCGTGGCCTCCTCTTCTGAGCGGGCTCACAGAATCGCGGTTCGCTTTCTTATGGTGTTCGCGGCACGCCTGCGGCTTTCTCGGGCGGATGACCGTTCCGTCGGGCCGTCTTGCTCCTGACCGGACGCGGTCAACTTCTCGGCGGCCTCGCGCAGCATCGCTGCGTCTGCGACTGATGATAGAATCGCGGATCACGATCATTGTTCATATCGTCTCCCTTCTGGGCGAGAAGACGGACGGTTCCTCGGAGTTTAGATTATCCATCGAAAGTCGGCGCACCGAAGTAGATGATGTTTGCCGGTCCCCCAAGGGCGCCGAAAATCGAACTAGCGGACATTTCGAAGCGCAGGCGCTACCCGGGTGGGGGTGGCTCCTCAAAACTTAATCCGCACTAACCGAGACTCCAAAGGTGGTCGGGGTGGCTGACCGCGTCGGCCAACAGCTGGGTCAAGTTCGCGGTTTCTTCGCTTCCGACCAATATCATTTGCGCTGGTCACGCCGCGATCAGAGTGATTTCTCGCGGATAAGGTTTTGAAGAGCCAGAGCCGTCTGCCGCCACTTGAAGATTGCCGGTCGGGTTGCGTTCTTCACGATCTCTTCAGACTACCAGCCACCCCCGCCGAAGTTGCAAGACATCTGGTTTTTCCAGTTAAATCGGCTGATGAGCGAAAATCGCGTCAACGACTATCCGTCTTCCAACCGCGCGCTCGGGACGAAGCCGGTGCACTTCGGTAGAGTGGAAACGTGAGGAGAGAGCAGTGACACTATCCGGTATTCCGCGGGTGCGTCTGGCATTTTTGCCCACGCCGATCGAGCCTCTTTCCGCATTGACCAGGCATCTGGGCGGCCCTCAGATATGGATCAAGCGTGACGACATGACGGGTCTGGCGATGGGAGGGAACAAGGCGCGCAAGCTCGAGTTTCTCCTTGGCGAGGCGATTGAGAGGAAGGCTGACACGATAGTCACCTTCGGCGCTGTCCAGTCGAACCATTGCCGGATGACGGCAGCGGCGGCGTGCAAACTGGGTCTCAAGTCCTTTCTCGTGCTGTCTGGAGAGAAACCGGACGTCGCGAACGGCAACTTCCTGCTGGAGCGAGTCATGGGATGTGAATACTTGTTTGTCCCTGATTTCAATGACATATCGAAGTTGGACGAGATGGGGCTCGCTGTACGTGACAGGGTGCAGGAGCTGACGGACGGTGGGCGCGCGCTCTATATGATTCCAGCGGGCGGCAGCACGCCGCTTGGAGACGTAGGGTATTACCTCGCCGCAATTGAAACGTGTGAACAGGCGCGACAGATAGGGATCGAGATCGACCACATGTGTGTCGCCATGGGTACGGGCGGTACGCAAGCGGGCCTTCTCGCGGGGGTCAAGTCCCTCCGGAAGGCGATGCAGGTAATCGGAATCTCGGTCAACAAGGAGGGCTCGAATCTCGGATCGCCTCCGATCGATGTAATGGCAAACCAGGTCGGCAAACTCATCGGACAGGAGCTGGATGTGCAACCACAGGACGTAATCGTGCACTGCGACTACTGCGGTGAGGGTTACGGGAAAGTGACGCCGGAATGCGTCGAGGCTATTAAGCTGGTGAGCAGACTGGAAGGGATTTTCCTCGACCCGGTGTACACAGGCAAAGCAATGGCCGGAATGATCGATCTCATCAGAAGAGGCAACTTCAGCAGGGATGAAACCCTCTTGTTCGTGCACACCGGCGGTTACCCTGGGATCTTCCCCTACGGCGAATCGTTGTGTGGGCAATAGAGCTCCAGATGGCCTCGGGCACACGCGTACGATATAAGGCACTCTAAGACGTTTCGAGGAGGGGGACACTTATGGATCCTGCGACCGGAGCGAACGGCAATTGGGATGCGATCGTGGTCGGAACGGGTCCGGGCGGAGCGACGGTGGCCAGAGAGCTGACGCGCCGCGGCCGCAAGGTGCTCATGCTGGAGTGGGGGGCGGGGAGACCGATAAGTGGAAGCTTCTCCCAGGGGCTGCGGGAGCTGATGCTGCCCGGCAAGAGCCTGCTGCTGACCAACGACTTCCTCGGCGTCGTGCGTGGGATCACCACCGGGGGGAGTTCGGTCTTCTTCTACGCCACCTGCTTCCCGGTGCCTTTCGAAATGCTCGCCGCGTACGGCGTGGACCTCACGGACACCGTGCAGGAGGCGCGGGCAGAGCTTCCCGTCGGCCCCCTCAAGGACGAGATGATGACCCCGATGGCCGCCCGCCTCATGGAGAGCGCGCAACGCCTGGGGTTCAACTGGCAGAAGCTAGACAAGTTCATGTATCAGGAACGCTGGAAGCCGGGGTACGCGTTCGGGTATTACGGCGACCCGACCGGCGTCAAGTGGAGTGCCCGGGTGTACGTCGAGGAGGCACTGGCACTCGGGGCGACGTTGGTAAATAGTGCCAAAGCCACCCGCGTGCTCATCGAGAACGGCACCGCCACCGGCGTGGAGTACCTCGTGAACGGCGAGCGACGCACCGCCTCCGCCCCTGTCGTCGTCGTGGCCGCCGGCGGCATCGGCTCACCGCTCATCCTCCGCCACAGCGGCATCCACGCGGCCGGCTATGACTTCTTCTTCGATCCGCTGATCACGGTCTGCGGCACGATGAAGGACGTGTCGTCGCGGCACGACGAGATCCCGATGTCAGCCGGGGTGCACATGAAGGATGAAGGCTACCTCATGACCGACATGGCGATCCCGCCATCGGAACACTTCATTTTCACTGCCGAGGTACTCCGCCTCACTAAGCTGTTCGCCTTCCGCAGCACCGCCCGGATCATGGTGAAGGTGAAGGACGAGCTCGGCGGCCGGCTTACTGAGCGCGGCGGGGTGCGCAAGAAGCTCAGCACCGCGGACCGCGCCAAGCTGCTGCATGGCTACGAGAACGCCAAACGGATCCTCCGCGAGGCAGGCGCCACGGACATCTACAAGACCTGGTACCTCGCATCGCACCCGGGCGGCACCGTGAAGATCGGCCAGTTGGTCGACGCCAATCTGGAGACGGAGTACCGCAATCTGTACGTCTGCGACTGCTCGGTGATCCCGGAAGCGTGGGGCTTGCCGCCGGTGCTGACCATCATCGGCCTCGGCAAGCGCCTGGCGCGCCATCTCGCGGCTGAGCCGAAGCCAACCTCGGCTAAGAACGCCACGCTCCAAAGACTTGCGTCGTGACGCCGTCACGCGATTTCGCAGCACAGGCTCCGGCATGAAACCGAGGTGGAATAACGCTCTGGCGCACCCTGTGGCTACCGAAAACTCAACTCCGAACGTAATGGTGATGCAGTCCTGTCGTTACCGAAAATTGGATCCCAACATAAGACCTTCGCAGTCACAGCGGTAGGCCGGTCAAATCTCTGGGATCGAGCGAGCGGTGACCGCCGCGCGGCGAATCACCTCAGTCGCCTGCATTGCAGGGGGAGGCGCCGAACCGCTCGACGACTTCCCGATCCCCTCTCTTAAAGTTAAACTAAGACCGAAGCGCGCAGGCGAGTTAATCGGAACCAATCACCTACGCCTTATATGGACCCAGCCCCGAGCGAAAGGCGATTGTCGGGTCAACAGCAAGCTTCGCGACGAATGCCTCAACGAGCACGTCTTCCTCAACCTGGCGGAAGCACGCGAGACCATCGAAGCGTGGCGATACGATTACAATCACATGCGACCGCACGGCAGTCTCGGCGCCTTGACGCCGACCGAGTTCGCAGTGCTTAAAGGACAGGAAATGCAACCGCCTCAGGAGGGCGAAAAAACCGGCGGACTCTACTTATGATTGGCGGGAAATTGGGGAGCAGGCCACAACTGCCCAGCTTGACCAGCGCGATCGGGGATGATCGGCGTCCGATCCAGCCCGCGCATCTCGTCACACCGTGCTCGCCGCAGCCCCGAATCTCACACGATATGGAGTTTTGCGCAGGCACAGGTATGCAAGACCCGAGCGTTTTGTTGCTCACCGTGGCGAAGCAAGTCTATATCGATACAGCCACCGTGGGACAGGTCGTCTGGACTGGAGAGCCTGCCCGAAGTTCCGACAAGTGAGCTGTCGGCCACGGCGCGGATAGATCGCTGGGTAGGTAGCGCACAACTTTTCGCGAAAATAATGCTTGAATGGTAGAATCGCGCATGGGTAAAAACTCGAATGTAGAGATAATCCTCGCGGAGAGAATGCGCAAAGTTGGGGAAGCCGACAAAACCGGCTCGGGACTATCAGCGGCGCTCTCTCACGCGCTGATATAAAACCTCACTCGAGGCAGACGCTGATGCCGCTTAAAGCCCAAAAGGCCGGTACGAAGGGAAACTTCCCGATTTCTTCTAGGGCGCCTTCCACCGATTTGATAAGATCCTTATAGATGCGGATTTGGATGCGCGCGAGGTGGTGTGAGCAGCCGGTGGTGAGGCGCAAAAATCGCCTTTGCAGCTCCCGCTCAACAGCTCCATTCAGGTCGAGTCCTAGGGCGCGCGAGTGACTTCCGACGCGCCACCAGCCGTCGCTTCTCGGGCAGGCCTCATCGATGCCAACCACGGCGGTAATTCCACGCCGCAGAGCGAGGCTCCAAATAAGCACCGCAGAGGAAATCTCACCCGCCGTTTCATACTAGGTTTCCTGATCGCCACCATCCCGGGAACGATCGTATTGGGACTTTTCACTATCTATTCGATCCGCTCGCTGGTCGCCGTCAACCGCCAACTCGACGAAATCAGCTTGTCGCTGGAGGCCACCGACCGTATTCAACTGGCGCTCTTTAAGGCGGAAGCCACCGCACGGGCTTTCCTGCTTCACCGGCCCGACGCGAGTCCGCAGGCGTTCGAGGGCGCGGTGCATTCGGCACAGGAACAACTGACATCGTGCGCCTCGGCATCCTGTCACGGAAACTCGCGGTTGACGACCAATCAGATGGCGGCTTCGCTCAGCCCCAGGCTCGAGCGTCTCCGGATCCAAGGCCTTAAGATCTTCGAGGCGGCGGGCCCGACCGCACAAATATTCCCTCCCGACGAGGCGGACAAGGTTGACCAACTGGTTTCCTGGATAAGCCGCCGGCTTCAATCGATGGCGGAGACCCTGGTCGGACGCGTCGCGACCTTGCGCGAACAGTCGCAGGCGCTCAGCCAGCGCGCTTTGACCCTGATGATCCTGGTGAGCTTTGCGGTTGTCGTGATGGGCTCGTGCATCGCGGCCTTCCTGGCGAACCGGGTCTCGCGCCCCATCCAGGGTCTGCTCCAGGGCACTCGCCGCGTCAGGGCGGGAGACTGGGGACACCGGGTGATGGCGGGTTCGGGCGAGATCGGTGAACTGGCCCTGTCGTTCAACGCGATGGTCGAGGAGGTCGAACGCTATCGCGATCAGCTCAACCGGTACAGCCACAACCTCGAGGAGCGGGTAATGCAGCGGACCGAGGAACTGAAGCGAAAGGATGAGGCGCTTCGCCAGTCGGAGAAGCTCGCCTCGCTCGGACTGCTCGCAAGCGGCGTCGCCCATGAACTCAACAACCCGCTGACCGGTATCCTGATGAACGCTAACCTGCTGATCGAAGAGGTCGGGCCCAACTCCCCGCTTTACGGTGAGCTCAAGAGAATCGACGAGGACGCCGGCCGTTGCAGGCGCATCATCGATGATCTGCGCACGTTTTCCCGCCGCCACGAGCTGCGCAAAGCCCGATGCAGGCCCGAGGAGGTCATTGATCAGGCGTTGAGGCTGGTCGAGCATGAACTCGATCGCCGCGGCATCAGGATTGAGCGCCGAATCGAAGCCGGCCTTCCCGAGGTATTCTGGGATTCCGAGCGAATGGTCCAGGTGATGACCAACCTGTTCGTTAACGCGGCCCAGGCGATGGAGGGCGGAGGCTGCCTGTCGGTCAGCGCGCAACTCACTGGCAATACCCTGACGATCGAGGTCAAGGACACAGGCGTTGGAATACCGGAGGAGAACCATTCGCGGGTTTTCGAGCCGTTTTTCACCACCAAGCGCGCGGGCACCGGGCTCGGACTTTCGATCAGTTACGGCATAATCGAGGAGCACATGGGCCGACTTGAGATGGAAAGCCGCACCCGCGAGGCGGCCGGTCCGGAGGGGCAGAGTGGGACCAGCGTAAAAATCGTTCTTCCACTTTTGATGGAGCTGAAGGCATGAGCGAGACGACGCTGGGAAGAATCTTGGCGGTTGACGACGAGCGCAACGTAGTCGAATCGATCAAGACGGCGCTCGAGCGGGTGGGCTACTCGGTCGAGGTTGCGGCCAGCGCCGAGGCCGCCCAAGCCAGGCTCGAGCGCGGCCCGGTCGACTTGGTGCTTTGCGACATCAAACTGCCGGGAATGGACGGCATAGCGCTGCTCGGCCACATCAAGCAAACCTGTCCCGGCACTATAGTGGTCATGATCACCGGCTACGCGACCATCGAGTCCGCAGTGACCGCAATCAAGCTGGGCGCGACGGACTATCTGCCCAAGCCTTTCACTCCTGACCAGCTTAGACATGTGATCGGCAGGGCCATGGAGCAGAAGAGGCTGCTTGACGAAAACGTCTATTTGAGGCTTGAGCTGCAAAATCTGTTCGGCGACGGCGTGGTGATCGGCCAGAGCGAGGCGATGCAGCGTCTGTTCGGGCTGGCGAAAACCGTGGCGGCCACTGATAGCAGCGTGCTGGTGGTGGGCGAGAGCGGCTCCGGCAAGGAGGTCGTCGCGCGTTTCATCCATGCCGAAAGCACGCGCAAGGGCCATCCGTTCGTCACGGTCAATTGTGCCGCCATACCGCCCAACCTGCTTGAATCGGAACTTTTCGGCCATCGCCGCGGCGCGTTCACGGGCGCGGTTTACAGCCGCCGCGGCAGCTGGGAGGTGGCCAACGGCGGAACCTTATTCCTCGACGAGATCGGAGAAATGCCGGTCGAGATGCAGGCCAAGATTCTGCACGCCCTCGAGGAGCACGAGATCAAGCGGGTGGGTTCCGACGAACCGATGAAGGTTGACGTCCGGATCATAGCGGCGACCAACAAAAGCCTCGATCAGGAAATCAAGGCCGGCAGGTTCCGCGAAGACCTCTACTGGCGCCTGAACGTCGTCCAGTTGGAGGTGCCGCCGTTGCGCAAGCGTCCCGAAGACATCATACCGCTGGCGCGCCATTTCCTGGCCTTCTATGCCCATGAACTGAAAAAGGGTCCGCTCGATTTCTCCCCCGAGGTGCTCGCGGCCCTGGTCGGCCACGATTGGCCAGGCAACGTCCGCGAGCTGCGCAACGTGGTGGAGCGGGCCGTGATTTTCGCCACGCCGGGAGAGCCGATCCGTCAGGCCCAACTGCCCCCGAGCCTGCATGAGCAACCGCATCGTGACGTAGCGCCCGAGCCCCCCCTGCGCAGCTTGCGCGAAATGGAAACCGAGCACATTCGCAAGGTACTCGATGCATGCGGTGGCAATCGCACCCGCGCGGCAGAAATTCTCGGCATATCGTCAGTAACGCTCTGGCGCAAGCTCGGAAAGGAAAATGGCGAAGAAGAAGGATGATATTTTGTCCCTTTCATTTTATAATGATAATTTATCTAATTTCACATCTCCCTTTCATTTTGTAATAGTTGGAACCATCCGCTCGCGCGGCCGCTCTTAAATCTCCAGCAATTTCCAGCCTTTTTTGAAGGGTCAACTGGTTCGATCCGGTGGCACCCAGCTTGCCTTAGGGTCTGTAGTGCCTCGGCGCGCGCGGAGATTCGAAGATGGACCTGCATGGAGCAATTGAGCATACGACGCCTGTGATCCGAAGCGGAACGGCGCTGCGTTCGGTTCAGTGCCTGGATGCCAAGATCAGTGTGCTCTATCGGCGTGCGAGCCTGGAGGTGCTGGCAATCGAGATCGGTGCCGGGGCAACCCTCGCCGAGCCCTCGTTGTGGGCCGGGTGCTCTTGGCATCTGGTGGTCGAAGGCCAGCCAATCATCCAGCGAGAACATGAGAGTTGGGAATTGCTTCCAGGCCATTGGCTGTGCGTCGACCAGCCGGGCCCCTACAGGATCGTGAACCCCGCTCCCACGCGGGCAAAACTCGTCAGCTTGTTCTTCCCGCGCGAGGGAGCAGACCTTCAGCAAGGAGATGAAAGACCATGAACGCCAAAAGCACTGGCATGGCGATCGTCGTTGCGATCTTCATCTGGGTCAATGTTCTGACCGTGCTGCTCAGCACATACTACTATGGATACGTGGACTGGGCGGTCGTGGGCTGGATGGGATTGCTCGCCTTTCCCCCGCTCGCCGTTGCCGCGGCATTCACGCTGCAGGGCGCGCACCCGATGGCGAAAGGTGCCAATCGAGGGGCGGCTACGGAAGTCGGTAATGTTCGCAGGACAGCGGTGGCAGGACGATGAATGCCGCCACCGATATGTACGCCACCCCCCAGGCTAATGCCGCCGCCCATATTAACGCCGCCGGCCATGTCAGCGACGCCACCCATGTTAATGAAGGCCGGACTTTCTTCGTGGTCATTAACATCCTGATAGGAGTGGGCGTGTTAATGGCGGCGGCGTCGATAGGCGTGCTGGTGCTGGCAGCCGTTAGCGGGTGAGGGAGCAAGGGAATAAAATTATACTGACCAGTGGCTAGCTTCATCGTCATGGATCTCGCCTAATCCGCTACTGGTGGTTTGCGGCGACGGGCTGCGGGCGCTCGCAGAAACTGCGGATGTAAGCGACCAGACCCCTGATGTCGTTGTCGCTCAATCCTTCGCTGAACCCGTCCATCGCCGGGGCGAGTCCGGCCACCGGGCCGCCCTCTTTGATGACCTGGAAGATCGTGTCGTCGGTAACCCCATGCATCTTCGCGCAATCTGTCAGGTCTCCCGGTTTGGTCACCAGCGTCACGGCCGCAGGGCCGTCGCCCTTGGCAGACGCCCCGTGGCATTTGACGCACAGGGAATCGAATTTGCCCTTTGCCGCCGCCAAGTCCTCCGCCATGCACGGAGCGGTGGCGAGCAATAGTAGAGCGCCCGCGATCGTCAGGCTTGCCGCTGTAATTGCCAACCGCTTCACTTTATCTCCCGTGTCCAAGCTCCGAATCCGGTCGGGGGTACGGCTTTAGCAGGCTGGTCAAGCCCGCCGTCGCCCGGCAGGTAGCCGCGCAACCGCTCGGTGACCTCCGCGACGCCCTGTTCGCGTCCCTCGCGGACTTCCCAAATGGAAATGATCGGGAACAGTTTGATGAAAATCGCATAGAGCAGGATAAATCCCGCGATGAACGCGGCAAACAGCGAAATCTCCACCCATGACGGGGCATATGAACCCCGCGCCCAAGGCAGGCGCGGATTGACCAGGGTGGGCACGACGATCGTGAAACGCTCCAGCCACATGCCGATGCACACCGATACCGAGGCCACCGCGATTCCGGCAATCTTGCGCGTCTTGCGGTTGCATAGGATCGCCAGCGGAATGACGAGGTCTGTCACCACCATCGTCCAGAAGTACGGCGCATAGTGTCCTGTCACCTTCGCCCAGAAGATGCTCATCTCGACCGGCTCGTGCCCGTAGAACGCCGTCAGGTATTCGGCAAACGTGAAGTAGAACCATAAGAGACACATGGCCAGCATCAACTGGCCCAGATACTCGAAGTGGATTTCCTTCAGGTAGTCTTCCAGATGGTAAATCTTGCGGAGCAGAATCATCGCCAGCATCAGCGCCGCGATGCCCGAGTAAATCGCGCCCACCACGAAATAGGGGCCAAAAATACTCGAGTGCCACATCGGTTGGATCGTCATCGCAAATACCCACGACACGACCGTATGGACGGAAACCGCAATCGGAATGACGGCAATCGCCAGGATCGCAATCGCGGTCTGCAGCCGCCGCTCTTGCTCGTGGCTTCCGTTCCATCCCAGCGCGAGCACCTGATAGATGGGCTGGCGCCAATCCGTGATCCGGTCGCGCAAGAGCGCGATGTCGGGAATCATCGCGACGTACAAATAGGTCGTGCTGCCGCAGAGATAGATCGTGATGCTGATACAGTCCCACATGAGGGGCGAAGTGAGATGACCGTAACGGAACATGTAAAGCACGCGGTCCGGCCGCCCCAGGTCGAGCAGGATGTTGCCGGCGCCGAAAAACAGAACCAGCACCGTAATCGCCTCGGCCATGCGGGTTATCGGCCGGCGCCATTCGGCTTGGCACAGCCGCAAAATCGCCGAAATCAGCGTCCCCGCATGGCTGATGCCGACGAAAAAGACGAAATTGGTGATGTAGAAGCCCCAGAAAACGGGCCGGTTGAGCCCCGTCACCCCCAGCCCCAAGCGGAACTGGGTCAGGTATGCATATCCTCCCCACAAGACCGTACTGACCAGCACAAAGATCAGGAGCCAATATCCGGGCCCGGTCTTCAGCAGCGGCTCGAACAGAATCGCATCTTGCTCTGAATCGCGGTTTTCCACCTAGGTGCTCTCTTTTAAGTAGATGACGTTTGGCCCGGTCCCCAGCTCGTCCATCACCCGGAAAGCTCGCGTGTCACGCGCCAAGCGGGCGACTTCGGTCGAGCGATCTTCAAGGTCGCCGAAATACATCGCCTTGGCCGGGCAGCTCTCCACGCACGCCGGAACGTACTCGCCTTCGCTGCGCACCTTGCGCCCTTCAAAGGCGGCCTGGTCGCGGGCGCGCTGAAGACGCTGAACGCAAAACGTGCACTTCTCGATCACTCCCTTGGGCCGCACGCATACGCTGGGATTCCGCGATTGCTCAAATTCCCGCGGCCAACTGGGCTTAAACCAGTTGAAGTACTTGACCTGGTACGGGCAGGCGGAGGCGCAGTAGCGGCAACCGATGCAGCGCGGGTAGATCTGGCCGACGATCCCCTGCAAACTCTTCTGGGTCGCCCCGACCGGACAGACCCGCACGCACGGCGGGTTTTCGCACTGCTGGCACAGCATCGGAAGGAGCCGCACCTTGGTGTCCGGGTAATCGCCTTCCACCACGGTGATCACGTTGATCCACGAGATCATGCGGCTGGACTCAGCTTGCTCCTGGGTCGAAGGGGCGATGTTGTTCTCCTGCTTGCAGGCCACCACGCATCCGCGGCATCCGCTGCACCGGTCGAGGTCGATCACCATTCCCCATCGCGGCATGGACTGTCCCATACTTAATTCCTATCTCTTTGCGATGCGTACCGTCGCCGGCCCGCCGCCCACGGGCAGCAGCTTGAGCGGGTTGACGCCGCGCCCGCTAGCCCAGTGGCCCAAGGCAGTATGCCCTTGGCCGAGCGGAATATTCACCACGTTCGGCATCGTCCCCGCATACAGGTGAGCTTGCAGTTCGACATGCGCGGTGGGCGATTCGGCGATCACCCAGTCGCCGTCCTCAATTCCGAGCGCGGCTGCGGTGGCGGGGTTGATCTCGATATAAGAATCCCATGGCCAGTCCTCGGGAGCCCCCGCCACCTCCTGCAGGTACGGCAGATTTGCTCCCATCATGCTCATCAAGGCCATCGGCTGGAAAAAATTGAGGTCCAGCGGATAACCGGCCCGCGTGACAGCGGCCGGCGGTGTGGAGCCCAGCAACTCCGGCATCTCGAACTTGCCCGAGCGGGTCTTCAAAACCGACTCGTAGTCTCCGAACGAATAGCGCGGGTCCACCCAGCCGCCGCGTTTGACGACCAGCTCGACGAATTCGTCGGGCTTCATCGAAGCGTCCGCCGGCCAGCTCCACGCCCTCATTTCCGGGCGCGTGTATTCGCGGCGGAAGCGCTCGGAGAAAATCTCGCCGTGTGCAGCGCCATGCAGCCCCACGAGCATTTCCTTCAACGCCTGGCCCGGATCGCTCCACGCCAGCGCGCCGGCCACCTCGCCTCCCATCGCCTTTGCCAGCTCCAGGATCACCTGCGCGGCCGGGCGCGAATCGTAGCAGGAGGCGATCGCCGGACTGCCAACTGCCACCGAGGTCAGAGCGTATCCCGGGATCGCCGTGCGGATTTCCCATCGCTCCAGCGAAGTGCAGTCGGGGAGCACTAAGTCGGCGTGGGCCGAGGTTTCGTCGAGCAGCGTTGCGAAGCTGACTTTGAATGGAATCCGATCAAGGGCCTCCGGCCGGATCGGCGAGGAACCGAACACCGGGTTGGTCCCGAGCATGAACAGCGCGCTTGGCAGGTATGGATGCCCCCCGTCGGCCGCCGCGGCAAACTCGCTTGCGTTGCGCAGGGGCGGCTGCTTGGCTTCATCGGGTTGCGATTTGATCGGCGCCCAAGCGGCCAGCGGCGGTTCGCGGCTTACCAACACTCCCCCCGGCTGGTCGATTACGCCAGACAGCGCGTTCAGTGCCTGCACGGCCGCCTCTAAAAAGCCATCGTCCTGTCGTCCGGGCCGCGCTCCTGGCGGCACCGCCAGCGCGGGCCGCATCTGGGCGAACTCATGCGCCAGCCGGACGATCACTTCGCCGGAGACCCCGGTGATGGCCGCAACTTTGGCGGTGTCATAGTCTTGGAGGACCACCTCGCGCAGGCCGCGCGCTGATTTCTCCTCCGGCAGATTCTCAAAGCCGGCGACATGCTCCTTTACGAAACCGGCGTCGTACAAGTGGTATCTGACCAGCACGCCGGCGATCCCGAGCGCCAGCACACCCTCGGTGCCTGGGTTCACCCGTATCCACTCGTCGGCCTTTGCCGCGGTAGGAGACAGGCGGCTCTCGATCTGCACCAACTTGCCGCGCTCGCCCAGCCATCCTGCGCGAAAATCCGCGATGTCGCGCATTTGGCGCACCGGCGACATCCAGCTTTCCAGTAGTGGTGCCGCGAAGCTCAGGATGTAGCGGCTGTTCTCGAAATCATAGGCCACCCGGCCGCTGATGGCTTGGGTCAAATCCTGCCCGTGCGAAGGCTGCGCAGACTCGTCGGTGATGAAATTCGCCGAGCCAAAGGCGCGCAGCAATCGCGCCATCATCACTCCTGCCAACTCCGAGGTGCCGTCGCCGATCGCCGCCACGGTATGCGCTCCGAGGCCTGAGCGGATCGCCTCGAGCCGGCTTTTGATCAGCGCGATTGCCTCCGCCCAGCTTATCTCGCGCCATCGCGGAGCATTTGCATCACCTTCCCGCAGCAACGGACTGCGCACCCGGTCGGGGTTGTAGACCAGTTGCAGGATGGCCTGGCCTACCGGACATAGTCCGCCGCGATTGCCGGGATCGAGCGGATTGCCCTTGACCGCGACCGCCCGGTCTCCGATCTTGCGCACTATCATCGAGCACCGTTGCGGGCACATCCCGCACATCGACACCGCGGCGGATTCCGGTCCCCCCTGCGGAAACTCGTCCTGGCGAACCTCCAGTGCGCCGGAAACCGCATGCGCCACGGCAGCCGAGGCGACTGCGGCCGCGACCGTGCCGGCGCCGGCCAGCTTGAGGAAATCGCGCCGGGCAATCCCCTGCTGCTCGCCATCGCGGCGCGGCAATGCGTTTTGGTTTTCCGCCGGACGCTTCATTTGTGGCACGAGATGCAATCCTGTGAGGCACGCTTTTGTTGATGGCAATTTATGCACCAACCCATCGACTGATTGACCACCGGACGCACAACCGGTCCAGCCATATTGCGCACGTCGCCGTGGCAGTCTGCGCAAGCGAGTTTCGCGACCGCGACGTGGCGGCGGTGGGGGAAGTAGACATAGTCAGGCACGCTATATACTTGCTGCCACGGGATGTAGCCGGCGGGCACGAACTGTTTGAACTTGGCGAGATCCGGTTTCTTGGCCAGCTTCGCCGCAGACATCCGCTCCACCATCTGGTGGCAATACATACAGGTGGCCACTTGGGGAAGCCCGGCAAACGTTCCCGTGGTGGCGGAGCTATAGGTGTGACACCTTTCGCATTTGATGCCGTTGGCGCCGGCGGTATGCTTGCGATGGCTGAAAGCAATGGGCTGTTGTAGCGTCGGTGCCACTTCGAACCACGGGACCGTCCCGCCGCCAAGCATCATCCGACCGCCCAGCACCACTGCGGCGCAGCATAGCGCCAGCAGAATTGCCATCCTCCAAGGCAGCACCTTCATATGATGGATGACCTCAAATGGATGACCTCAGATTGAAGCACAAGGCAATGGACGTGCCACAGAGAGATCCACACAGCCAATTTAATATCTTTGCGATGTCCGCCACCTAGCTGCCCGCATTGATCGGTGTGGTTATTTCAACCGATGCAGCCGCTTGGAAGTCGCGGCCTCCCTTTCCGTACAAGCTGCGGATATAGGTGACCAGACCTTCGATCTCGCGCTGGAGGGTGGGTTCGCTTCGTTAAAAAGATCACGACGAAAGGCTACAGGTGTATTCGATCGATACACATGGTTGGGGACATCATCCGAGCAATAGCATCTTTACCAGCTGCGTTTCTTCGCAGAAGGTTGGTCTCCCTTCATCGCTTACTCTAAAAGGTGAGCAAAATTTATTCCAAGAAGTTTGTCAGCCGTAGGATGACCTCCTGTCGCTGCTAGAAACTCGATCTGAACCGGAATATGACCAAGTGCAAGAATTGCTCTCGAATCGATGCTCTCAGGTGAACCAGTCTGCGAGCTGGACATCAAACGGCAGCCCGAGGAAGCAGGAGCGACGATCGCTGACGAAGTGCTCTAGGCTCTGAAGCGGGCCGCGATCAAGTCAGCGATAGGACGGCCACAATATCAAGATCGCAGACCCTCAACGATACAGAGATCCTGAGGCGACACGTACCGGCCGGCGCGCATCAAACAATTCGCTGGAGCGGGTGCGAATCAGGCGGCGAGGCGTTCGTAGCGATGATGCAGTCCGCCGACCTGCGCGATTCCAGTGTTGCCGGCCACGCGGGCCGCCCTTACTTCTTGCAGAAGGTGCGGACGTAGGCGACCAGATCGTGAATTTCGCCGTCCTCGAAGCCCTCGGCAAAGGGCGCCATATCCTTGCTGGCGCCGATCGAAGCGCCGCCGTTCTTGATCACGTTGAACAAAGTGTCATCGGAGAGCTTCGACATCACGGCGCAATCGGTAAAATCGCGTGGCGGCTTGCTAAGCGCGGCCGCGCCGGGGCCGTCGCCCTTGCCGGTCGCGCCGTGGCATTTGGCGCAGTACGTATCGTAACTCTTCTTGGCGGCGGCCAAGTCTGCCGCGCGCGAGGCGGGAATCGCCGCCATCAGTACCCCACCAATGGCCGCTCCCACCGCCAATGCTTTCAATCGAATCATGGTATTGCTGAACCTCCTTTCACTCTTTCACTTGCACCCGAACTCACCAGCGACTCCGCGAGCTGCCTGGGCGATCCTTTGTGTCTCCGTTCGCGCGGACCAAGTTTTGAAATGCCACAGGCAACCGCACCAACAAATCATGAAGTCTGCACCTCCGCAAGCATAACCGTGTCCCATCGGCCACCAATCGGTGAAACCAAAGTGCCGTCGACGCCCGTCCTCCGCCCGCGCATCGTCCTACGAACTGGGCTGATTGAAGTGGTCGGGAAGGTCTTTCCACTTCCGGTCGGGAATTTTGGGGAATTTGATCAATTCGTTAATGAGGTTGAAAAGCTAGCGTGCGGCTCGGGAATGGAGCGAACTCACGAGAAGAGAGAGTCCGGCCTGTGACTACCAAAAACTTTGAAAGCAGTAATAAGCCCAGATTTTTCGTCGCTTTCAGAACGCACGGATTTCCCTGTTGTCTGAAGAAAATTCCCTGTTCCGGCGAAATAATTGCCTGTTCGCCGTTCAAAATTCCCTGTTCCGTTTAGTAGGGAATTGGGACAGAAAGCCGAAAGAAAGTAAGGCTTTTTCGGCTGCAAGTCGGCCCGTGGGGGGCCGAAATTGCGAAAATTCCCTGTATTTTCCCTGATGATCAGGGAATTTGACGCGGAGAGCGGTTCGCATCGGACTGCGTCATCCGCCAAGCAGTCCGCGATTTTCGCTTTCTCTGGGGAAAACTCGAAAATACTGCGCACGTTCGCGCATTTTCTTCGATCTGAGGGCACCGGAGAAGCTTAGATTCTGCCGTCAGCAGCTGATTTATGCTCGATTCTCTTTGTCGAGAACCCAGCCGGTGCCCTTGGCGGCATTCTGGATATGGCAGCGCGACCGAGCTATGCCCGGCGGTACCGGCGAAGGAATCGCGATTTACAGTCGGTGCCTATTTCGTAACAATCGGCAAGCCGAAGGACAAGAGGATCGTCGATTTTGCGACCTTCGATCCACTTCGAAGGGGACTCCTGAGCGGCGGAGACGTCCTCAATAGCATCAGAAACGGCTGACCGTTATCGAGGCTTCAGGGCGACCGATCAGTTTCTTAGCGTCGAGGTTGAGGCCGACCAGAACTCTGCATCAACACTGTCCAAAATCATTGCTGAGATGGAGCAAGCTTCCCCTTCCCATAGCCCTGATGCCAGACTCCGGCAACATCGTTCCCGTGGAAGGATTTTCCAGAAAACGGTGATTCAGACGTGTACATCGCCACAAAGAAGTTGGAAGCTTTGGGGTCTCCTAATTGATAAGTGCCGAGGAAGGCCGAGTAGTCGAAGTTTGTTATAGGTCCGGACAACGCTGCGAAGTCGATTCTCTTGGTCTGTTCGAACAGGTAAATGCCGTATCGATCCGAAACCACTGGGATGTGGGGAGCGCGATATGGTTGCAGGACACGCATCTCTTTGATTCCCGAATCACTCCCGGACTCCAAGTAGCCCCTGCCGCGGAGCAGATCACCGGGAATGTTTCCCGCGATCCAATGCCGCACGGGAGCATTCTCTCCCGGAGAAACTGGGTCCGGCCAGGATCCTTTGGCGTTTCCATCGAGGTCCAGCATCATTAGGGTATAGAATTTTGTCGCATCGGCTCCTTTCCATCGGACTACGGGAGCGGTGGGTATGTCCGATTGGAGAAAGAGATTTCCGCAACTCACCGCCCCTCCATAGTGGCGGTCTTTCACCGCGAACGTCACCTCCATTGGCGGCTCCGAGCACCCGTAGTTCAACTCTCTCGCACAAGCGAGATGAGGGATTCCAAACACCACGCAAAGGATGAGCGACGCGAGCAGCGGTGTTTGCTTATTCATCTGACTTGCAGCCAGGCTCCGGCGCGATCTCGCCTAGCGCGCGGACAGTAACGAGGCCGGGCCCCTCAGTCTTGGCAAGGAACATGTTCATCGTCGCGTGGTGGTTCTTGCCGATCGTCACTGCCCCTGTGGGTGATTGGATCACCAGCCCTTCGAGGGCGTTGATCATTGCTTCTTTGTCGACTTTGCCGGCCTTCTCGAGTGCCGCCTTCATCGCAATCAGGGCGTCGTAATGCGTCATCACGTAGTTCGAGACCGTGGCATCAGCGCCAGCTTCGGCCTTGACCTTGGTGACAAACGCCTTGACCGATTGCATGTCGCTCGAGGCGACGAACGGCACGACAACGAACATGTTCTGACCCTTACCACCGAAGGCGGGGAGGTCGGTCTCAGACAAGCCGAGGAAGGCGATAGTGGTGTCATTCAGCAGTCCGAGGTCATGCGCCTGCGGGATGAAGTTTAATCCATCGCCTTTAAGCGCGAACAACAGTACTTTCGCCTTCGTCGCGGCAATCCGCTCGATCATAGGTGTGAAGTCCTTTTCCTTTCCAGTAGTGAACTCCTTGCCAAGAGTGTGGCCGCCGAGTCTCAGGATGATTGGCTGGGCATCCTCGAACATCTTCTGCGGCCAGGCATGGTCGGCTCCAAGCATGTAGTAGGTGTTGCCAAAGGTCTGGTTCATGTAAGGCAGCAGCTGGGCGAGTTCCTGATTGGGAACGCTACTGAACGAGAAAATGTAGCGACTGCACGCGCCCCCCTCGTAGTTGGTGGCGTAGAGCAGCGGCGTTTTCGTGCGCTCGATCGTGGGCTTGATCGCATTTAAGTTTCTTGAGGTGATCGGCCCGACCACGGCGAGCACGCCGTCGCGCTCGATCAGCTTGCGCGTCGCCTTCACTGCTACCGCCGGATCGGTTTGGTCGTCTTCGTAGATGACCTCCAGCGGCCGGCCAAGGATGCCGCCGCCGGCGTTTATTTCCTTCGTGGCAAGGTCAAGGCCGAGCTTTGCTTGTCTGCCGTAAAGCTCTACGCCCCCTGAGAACGGCAGCACCGCGCCGATCTTGATTGAGCCGGCGGCCACTGCACTTGTTGATTTCGTCGGCCAGGCGCAACAAATTAGCAATGCAAACAAAAAAAGACAGACGGATTTAAGTAGATCTCGCCTCATGTGGCTCTCTCTCTCCATTTTCGATCTGGCAATCAGTGCTTAACCACCCCTAGATCAGAACTATGATTTGCGAGGCTATTGCAACGGCGCCTTGCGTGGCCGGGCCGCGCCCAGCGCCGACTGCAATTCCTCGTCGATAATCGTCTCGATATTGGAGCGAATCCACCGCCGCATCAACTCCTCGACGCTTCCTCAATCGCGCCAAATCTCTCCAACTTGATTGCGACGACGGGGTGAAGTACTTAGCTTGGAGGTGACGCCTCACGCGACTGAAGGCCGGCGTCAACTTACTGCGCGCAGTCAAAAGCCGACAATAGGTTACTGCTCGACACGTCCGTGTGGGGAAATTGCGTGGACTTAAATACCATCGAGGAGATTGCGCGTCCGAATCCTATGGACGCAACGATCGATTGGCGCGAGGGCGACGCATGGCTCGCGGGAGGCACCTGGCTGTTCTCCGAGCCGCAGCCACATCTGCGCCGTCTGATCGATCTGCACGGCCTCGGCTGGCAGCCGTTGACCGTCAGCGAGCAAGGCCTCGAGATTGCCGCCACTTGCCAGATTGCCAAGCTGGTCGCCTTGACCGCACCGGCGGACTGGACCGCTGCGCCATTGATTGGTGAATGCTGCCGCGCGTTCCTTTCGTCGTTCAAAATCTGGAACACGGCCACCGTCGGCGGCAATGTCTGCATGTCGTTGCCCGCGGGTCCGATGATTTCCCTGACTGTCGCGCTCGAGGGCATTTGCAGGATCCTGAATCGCGATGGCGGCGAGCATCGCGTGGCGGTCGAGGATTTCGTCACCGGCAACCATAAGAATGTGTTGCAGCCGGGCGATTTGCTGAGAAGTATCGACCTGCCGGCCTCCGCTCTGCGCAAGCGAACCTGCTTCCGTCGAGTATCACTGACTCATCTGGGGCGATCGACCGCGCTGCTGGCCGGCACGCTGGATCCGCAGGACGGAGTCTTCATGCTGACGGTTTCCGCTTCGACCGAGCGGCCGCATCGGCTCAAGTTTCCGAAACTTCCCGACGCGGACGGTCTGCGCGCGCGGCTCGAGCGTGAAATTCCGAAGTTCTTTGACGACGTTCATGGAACGCCGGAGTATCGCAAGCACATGACATTTTATTTCGCGGAAGAGATTCGGCGCGAACTCTCGAACAAGGGGCAGCCGTGAGTTACCTCGGTCAACGGCAAAACTTTCTCGGAAGAGCCACGGCCCGGCCAGTGCCTGCGAACTTTCCTGCGCGAGATGGGATGGTTCGGAGTCAAAAAAGGTTGCGACGCCGGCGACTGCGGCGCCTGCACGGTGTGGCTCGACGGCGATCCCCGTTCATAGCTGCCTGATCCCGGCCTTTCGCGCCGACGGCCACAAGGTGACCACCATCGAGGGCCTCGCGCAGAACGGGGAACTGCATCCGATGCAGAAGGCGTTCATGCAAGCCGCGGGCTTCCAGTGCGGTTTCTGCACGGCCGGCATGATCATGACCGCCGCGAGCCTGCGCGAAGAAGACACCAAGGACCTGCCGCGCTCGCTCAAGGGCAATCTTTGCCGATGCACCGGTTATCACTCGATCGAAAACGCGATCCACGGCGTCAAATCCGTCGAGGAAGACCAGCCCGGCAAGTCTTGCGGCGCGGACTTGCTGGCGCCAGCCGCGGAAGCAATCGTCACCGGCAAGGTCCGCTACACCCTCGACACCGCGATCGACGGCCTGCTGCATCTGAAACTGCTGAGGTCGCCGCACGCCCACGCGCGCATCGCGGCGATTCGCAAGGATGCCGCGCTGGCCGTCGCGGGCGTACGCGGGGTGTACACCTGGGAGGACGTGCCGCGGCTCCTGTATCACCTCCGCCACTCACGACGACTATCACGTCGATCCCAACGACACGTACATCCTCGACAACGTCGTGCGTTTCGTCGGCCAGCGGGTCGCCGCCGTCGTAGCGGAGAGCGAGGGCGCGGCGGAAGAGGGATGCCGCAAGATCGAGATCGATTACGAGCTGCTGCCCGCGGTCTTCGATCCGGAAGAAGCGATGAGCAAGGGCGCGCCCGTCATCCACGACAAGGGCGCGGAGTCCCGCATCCGGCGCCCCGGGCAGAACATCCTGCTCGAAATCCACGGCAACGTCGGCGACGTCGAGGCGGGATTCAAAGCGGCTGACGTAATCCACGAGGGCACCTACACCACGCATCGCGTTCAGCACGCGCATCTCGAAACGCACGGCTCGATCACGTGGCTCGACAAGGACCGGCTCAACGTCCGCACCAGCAGCCAGACGCCGCACATCACCAAGCAGAAGCTCTGCTACCTTTTCGATCTGATGCCCGACAGCGTTCGCGTCTTCTGCGAACGCGTGGGCGGCGGCTTCGGCGGCAAGCAGGAAGTGCTGACCGAAGACATCTGCGCGTTCGCCACGCTCGAAGACCGGCCGTCCGGTCATGCTTGAGTTCACCCGCGAAGAGGAATTTATCGCCGCGACCACGCGCCATCCGATGAGCGTTAAAATGAAAGTCGGCGCGCGACGCGATGGCACTCTGACCGCGATGGAGTTGCGCGTCGTTTCCAACACCGGCGCCTACGGCAATCACGGCGGCGAAACCTCTGTATGCCGCGTGCGGCGAAGCGGTCGCCGTGTACCGCTGCGCCAACAAGAAGGTCGACGGCTACACCGTCTACACCAACATGGTGCCGGCCGGCGCGATCCGCGGCTACGGAATGACGCAGACGATCTTCGCGGTCGAGTCCGCGATGGACGAACTGGCGCGCAGCCTGAAGATGGACCCGTACGAATTTCGCCGCCTCAACGTGGTCAAGCCCGACGACCCGATGATTGCCGAGAGCAACGCCGCGACTGACACCGAGTTTGGCAGCTACGGCCTCGACCAGTGCATCGACCTGGTGCAGGCCGCCATGACGCGCGGCAACGGCGTCAAGCCTCCGCCAGGCGCCGACTGGCTCGAAGGCAGCGGCATGGCGATTTCCATGCATGGCGCGGTGCCGCCGACGGAGCATCGTTCTGAGGCGCGGCTCGGCCTTGGAGAAGACGGCAATTATCACCTCGCGATCGGCACCGCCGAGTTCGGCAATGGGACCACGACGGTTCATCGGCAAATCGTGTCCAGCGTACTCAACAGCACCGCCTCGCGCGTGCGGGTCATCCAATCCGACACCGACAGCACCGGCTACGACACGGGAGCGTTTGCCAGCGCGGGCACGGTCGTGGCGGGGAATGCGGCGCGGATGGCGGCCGAAGCGCTGCGGGACCGGATGCTGAACTTCGCCTCGAAAAATTATTCCGTCGGCCGCGACGCCTGCCGCCTCGAGCACGACGCCATCTTCTACAACGACACGCGCGTTGCGCTGGCGGATTTGTTCGCGGCGTCGCACGAGGCCGGACGTCCGCTGGAAGTTGTCCGCAAGGCTTACGGAACTCCGCGCAGCGTCACGTTCCAGGTGCAGGGATTTCGCATCGCGGTCAATCGCATCACCGGCGAAATCGTGATCCTGCAGAGTGTTCACGGAGCCGACGGCGGCGTGATCATCAATCCGATGCAGTGTCGGGCGCAGATCGATGGGGCAGTCGCACAGGGGGTTGGCTGGACGCTCCAGGAAAAGATGGTCTTCGACGACAGCGGACGGATGGTCAATCCGACCTTTCGCAACTACCGCATTCCAGCTTATGCCGACGTCCTGGAACGGACCGAGATCTATTTCGCCGACACGCACGACGCGTTCGGTCCGCTTGGCGCCAAGTCTATGAGCGAGGCGCCGATCTATCCGATCGCGCCGGCGCTGGCCAACGCGCTGACTAACGCCACCGGTATTCGCTTTCACGACTCGTCGCTGACGCCCGATCGGATTTACCGGCGCATTTTCGAGAGCAGCCAGAACAAAGGCGCGTGAGCGTCAGATGAAGCGCTCTCTCAGCCGGTATGTTCTCGCCACGGCGGGGATGCTGTGCGCGTTCAGCTTCTTGTCGTCTTTGCCGCGTGACGCATCCGGCGCCGACGCCGTCCCACAGCCTGTTTCGTCATCGAGCCCGCCCGCCGCGAGTCCGGCCGCATCGAGTACGCCGTCGTCGTCGATGGCGAAAGCGCTCTCCAGCGATAATGTTCAGCCGATCAGCGCCAACCCCGGCGCCTCGAACATCATTCCCGGAACGGGCTTGCTGGGCCATCTGATCGGACTCGATAATATTCCCGGAGTTCGCGTCGGCGGCTTGTGGATCGGCAACGCGGACTATCTCTTCACCGGAGGAGTGAAGCCGCGGACGTGGAGCTTTAACAGCGCTGCTCCTCTTGAACCTGAACATCGACGCTGAGAAGCTGGTGGACATTCCCGGCGGCTCGCTCGACGCGGAGCTGCTCGCAGTTCAACGGCGAGGACGCCAACGGCAAGGCTGGAGTCGTCACTGCATACGACGGGCTGTCGGGCCCGAAGCCGTTCGTTCGCACCCAACTTTACGAACTCTGGTGGCGGCAGAGCCTGTTCGCCGACAAGCTCGTGATTCGAGTCGGCAAGACGGTGCCGACCTACGACTTCAACAACGTCTCACGGGCTGTTCCCACCGCGGATGCCAGTCTCCAAATCCCGGCGGTCACGGGACTCATCTACACGGCGATCTTCAAGAACCCGACGCTGATTGGTGCGGCGCCGGGCTATTACAATTCCGCGTATGGAATAACAGCCAACTTCGCGCCGACCAAAAATTTCTATCTTACCTACGCGTTCTACGATGGGGCTTTGGCTAGAGGCGTACAGACCGGGCTGCGCGAGGATCCAGTCTTCGATGGACACTATTTCACGATTGGCGAGGCCGGCTACGCCTGGACTCTCGGCGAGCACAAATTGATCGGAGTCTTGGGCGCGGGCGGATGGGCGCAAACCGGCGAGCTGTACGCTTCCGGAGCCAGTCAAAATGGCTCCGAGGGCTTCTACACGTTCGGCTCGCAGCGTCTGTGGAGACGTCACCCGGGCATCGATAACAGCGGGATCTCGGGTTTTTTCCAGTTCGGCATCAACGACTCGCGCACGATGATCGCCAACGAATATTTCGGCGCTGGCTTTACCGGCTTCGGCCTGATTCCTCACCGGCCCGTGGATTCAATCGGCACCGGGCTTGCCTGGTCGTGGCTGAATCGCAGATATGGCTTTCGCAGCGACGAGGCCATCCTCCAAGCCTACTACCAGATGCATCTGATAGGCACTTCTTTCTTCGAACCCCTGCTTAGCTATATTCCCAATCCTGGCGTAAGCAGGCGCACGCAAGGCGCCGTCGCGATGACGGCGCAACTCACGGTTCTGTTCTAGGCTCGGCCGCTACTTGATATCTTCGATCGTTGCGGGACCCCCGCCTTGGCTGGGATCGATCCTGAAGGGCCATTCGTTGGAATGGAACGGCACCGCGGGCGGTAGGAACACCGGGATGCCGTACTTTCTATCCTCGGCCTGTATCGCTTTGCGTCCGTCACCGCCCATCAGCTCGTAGTCCATCAGGTAGTAGTTACCGAAAAAGACCATGCCGACCGAGCGATCGGCGACGGTCCGAATGAGCACGTCGAGCATTTGGTCGGGAGTGGTAACGAACGCGGACGTCTCGAACAGAAACAGGCGCGTGTTCATCGCGTCCTTGCCGAAGAATTGGGCAAGCACGCTGAATAGGACGTTATTCTGGCGCGCCACATAGAGTGTGTTGCTCACACCGTAAGTCTTATCCCAATCCGGGCCAAGCATCTCCTTCCAGTCCTTGACCACCTTCATCCAATGCTCGACCTGCGTCGTCGCACCCAGCCAAACATTCTTCGCCAGATAAGGTTTCACTTCCTGGGCGTATTGCTGGATGTCGGCGAAAGTGTAGCTGCCTTTGCTGAGGCATGCGTCCATGAACTTGATATTGCCCTTGAGGACTTTACGCTGGTTCTCGCGCGCGTCGGCGCTTATGTCGATCGCGCCAAGACTGTCGAGCGCGGTCTGGTTCGAAGCACGGAAGGCGCGCATCTGGCCCATCCACGATTGGTCAGAAACGGTACCGAGGTGAGAACCGGCAAGCTCGAACACCGCCAGAGCCGAATGCCCCACGGATTTGTAAACCTGATAGCGAATCGGGACCTGCGGAGCGTCCAACGGCGCCTTGCCGGGCCGGTAGAGGGTGAGCTTTCCGCCCTGATTGCTGAACAAGGCCATGATCACGGGATGCTGTGCAAGAAAATTTTTCTGAAATTTCGCCTGCGCGTCGTCGTACATGCCAAACATCGCGATGTCGAGGGCGAGCACATTCTGTTCCGCGACCTGGGATTTGGTCGCGGGCGCGCCGTTGCCAACGATCACGTCCATGTAATCGGGCAAGCTTTGATCGGACGCGCTTTGGGCCTTGGCGCGGCCGCCGATTGCGAAGCTGACAATCAGTGATAGGGCGAACGCGACGGGAAGACGAAATTTAGATTTGCGCATGGGCCTTCATACAGAAAAACCAGCAAATCTTCAACCAATCGGCGGATGAAAGCTGCCACGCATCGAAAAATTCAACAAAGGTCACAGTGCCTGGAATATGAGGACAAACAAGACGAGGCCGACTATGACCGTGGATAGCCCGAGCACCTCCTCCTTCCAATCGCGTATGGGCGCAGCAAGCCAGAAATTGAGAGATTGGCTCACCCGGGGCATGACCAGCCACGTAAGCAAGGCGACGGAGAGAATATTGCCGATCAGCATCTGAACCGCGAACGACAAGTTATGCATCAGCGGATTTAGAAAGGTCAGGACCATGACCGTGGGATAGAGCGCGAACAATACCGCCAGCGCCTGCTTCCATGATGGCGGTCCGCTGACCGCCGCGGCGGGCCCGCGATTGAGCGCGAACCATCCTTCGAGGCCCGTCACCCGATGCGCGTGCATCCTTTCGACGATCGGCTCGAGTTCCTTGAGCAGCGCCTGCCGCTCCTTCGACTCCATCCAGCGAGTGAGATCGTCAACGGAATCGTAACGAACGATATCCACCCACTCATCCTGGAACGTGCCGTGCGGCTTGAAAAACTCGGTCGCGAGATAGCCAGGGAAATGCGCCTGCGCTGCGATTGCCTTGCGCCGCCACGCCAGGTAGTCCTCCACTTTGTCCTTGGCAACACGATGCGTAAAAACCATCGCGACTGGCGGTTCAGCGTCATCGTCGCTGGCGAGCAGCAACATGTGCGAGGGCTCCGAGAGGCAGGCCTCGATTCGCGCCGTAAGTTGCGCGCGCTCCGGGCTGTCGAGCCATCGCTTCATCGCTTGGTTAGATTCGAGACGGAAAATCGCCACCCACTCTGCCTGCAGGCCGGGGATCGGGCTAAGTACTTCCGTGCCGACGAAGCCAGGGAACTTCCGAGCCGCTTGAGTAATAGCAGTCTGCGCCTTGAAGTATTCGTCGGCCTTGTCAGCGCGTACCAGATGAGATGCGATCGCGGTGGCTGGCTGAGGAGTGTGCGCTTCGCGCGATTCAGTGGAGTCATCTTTCATAGAAGCCCCCGATTGGTGACGATGGTGCTGTCATGCATCCAGTTATGGCAGAAACCCAAGCCCGAGACCGCAAACCATTGCGATTGAGCGATCTCGAAGGGTTGTCGCTGAATTGCTTATATAGTTCGGCGCGATTGGACAGGAGGTCCTCTACAACCCTCTGGAGCGCCTTGTCGTGTTCGATGCATGCACCATCGGCCTGCTCCTGCTGAAACGGATGCAGGATCAGGGGCAGGACCTCGCCGCGAGCATCAAATGAGCCCCGAGACTCCAGCCTCGAGTTTGGCGCGCACCTGAGCCGGCTGGCGTCGCTTTCCGCCCGGCACTGTGGACACTGCATTGTGTCGCTTGTCTCCCAGATCGATCCTCGGGTTGTCAAGTCGTATGTTGGTTCGAGCCTGAGAGCCGGTAACCTGTATTGAGGCGCCCCCGAGGCAGCCCCCGCGCATAAACGAGCGCCCACCCGAACCAGTTGGGCGATTTACTTCAAGGACAATCCGCCTGATACAAGTGCGTTGCCCGCTTTGCGGCGGCAAGTTCTTGCGGGGCACGGTGGCGCATCTAGGCGCCGGCGGTCTCAACTCCCAACGGAATAAAGAAGTGGGTATTCGCAATCGGCTACGCAGCGCGATCCTCGCCGACGATCGGTGCCGATGGCACCGTCTACTTCGGCTCCGATGACGGCAATCTCTAGGCCATGGGCGCTGCCGTCGGATCGCGAACGCCACACTCACCGCAGCGCCCGAGGCAGCGCTCTCGCGGCCGGCGAACCCGTGCGAGATAATCGATCCAGAGAAGCGCGCGGCTCCCAAAAGAACCTCGCCCTGCTACTCGTGTCCCGTGTGGGTTGCCAGAATTAGTCTCGAGCCCGTTCCCGCTGAGTGCGGACTGCTCTGCTAAGAGGGGCAGATTCGAACTTTTGTTTTCGGGCGATTCTCGGACTCGTTTACCATTCCTCCTGAGCCGGCAGGAGTTTGTCGAGCACCGATAGCTCGAACGGAGGCCGAAACATAGGCGAACATATCTCTGTAGCGCTGCTGCTTAATTGAGGCCTGAATACTTGGCCAAACTCGCGCAGAATTTCGCGGGCTGATGCCTGAAGGGCCTCGGGGGTTCAAATGTCTCCCCCTCCGCCACACAGTCCGCGATTTTCGCTTTCTCTGCGGAAAACTCGAAAATATTGCGCACGTTCGCGCATTTTCTTCGACCTGAGGGCCCCGGAGAAGCTTAGGTGCGGCCGGGGATTGGGACAAAATCACCGTCGGCGAATTCGCGGACCGCGGCGCGATTCGCGTGACGGACGACTGCGACTTGAGCGAGGCGCTGCGGTCGCTGGTGCGCGAGCGCGGTGGGCAGATGCTGCTGGTGACGGACGGCACCGGCGCTCTCAATGGAATCGTGACCAAGACCGACATCCTGCGCGCAGTGAAACAGTGAAGATGGAGTCGGAAGCGCCGCATCATTGAAATTCGGGCATTACACGTCTATGTCTTGCCGGTCGCTTTGCTCATCGTCATTGTGCCGTTACCATTCCCATAATGCGCTGTGCCTGGATTCATCGCCGTGGTATTCGGAGCGCGCGACGGCTTGATCGATGTGCCGCGAGCATCCTCGGGCGCCGGTTCCCGCTGTCCGCTGTCTGGACCAAGATTGCTGGGCTGCTGCGTCTGTCGGCCGAAGTCCATTGCCTTTACCCAGCCAGTCGCTTCGCCGCTATTTCCGGCGCGCTACCGTTGCCTATCTGAGCGAACTTGTTGAATCCGGTCTGGAGTCCGCTTGTGATGGGTCGAATGATTGTTTGAGCAACGTAGTCTGCTTCGAAGGCGTGGCTGAGCGCGAGGCCAATCGTGCCGCCGGCGATACTAGAAGCCACGTGAGGAACGGCGATGCAGATTTATATCGAAAAACGCCTATCGTGGCGTGAACGTTTGGTTGCTTACGGCCCAAGGGCTACACGCTGCCATAGCGGGCGGCGGTCCTGCCATTAAGCACCTCCGCCCATTGCGGTACGTGCGTCTGTTTGACCCTAGCTGGCGCTCATGCCGCTTCGCTCGCGATGTCCTGTCGCCGTGTTATGTCCGGCGTGCTGTAAAGACCGAAAAAAGTCTTGAGCGCGGCGATCACGAGCGGGACGACACCGACCGCGATGAAGATTAGATCGCCAGGAAGCCGCGCCCACTCGAGCGCATGCATCAGCGGGCTGTGTCCGAACGTTGCGCTGCGCGCGTGCCAGTATCCGTTTTGCAGCACGTCATAGAGCTGGAGAACGCCGCCGGGGAAAAGATTGCTCACGACCATCATCGCCAGCCCGACGTTCAGCCCCCAGAACGAGACGCGGATGTACTTTTCCGTATCATGCCATCGCTCGTCGGGCGTCACCTGCCGGAAGGCGAAGACCATGAGCGCAACCGCGAGCATCCCGAATACACCCATGAACGATGCGTGCGCATGATTGGGCGTGAGCATCGTCCCGACCTCAAAGTAGCTCACGATCGGCATATTGATGAGGAAGCCAAACACACCAGCGCCGACGAAATTCCAGACCCCCACCGCCATCAGGAAGTAAAACGTCCATCGATGCGGCACGGAAATATCCTCGCCGCAGATATCGCATCGCCCCCGCGTCAGCGCGACGAAATCCCACGCGTCGAGCGTAAGCAGCGTGAGCGGCACGACCTCCATTGCTGAGAAGACGGCGCTGAGCGACATCGTGAGCTGCGCCTGGCCGCTGAAGTACCAATGATGTCCGGTGCCGATGATCCCGCTGCCGAGGTAGAGCAGCGCGTCAAGATAGACGACGCGTGACGCGGTTGTGCTGGAGACGATCCCCAGCTGGTAGAAGATGATCGCGACCGCGCAGGTCACGAACAGCTCGAGAAAGTTCTCCACCCAGAGATGGATGACCCAGAATCGCCACAGGTCAACGACGGTGAAGTTCGACGCGGTGTTGTAAAAGAACGCGGGCACGTAAAAGACCGGAATCGCGACCGCGGCGGCCATGAACAGCGCAGAGAGTTCGCTCGATTCGTGGCCGCGCAGCCGCGGTGCGATCGCGCGGTACAGCAGCACGACCCACAGCACCAGGCCGGCCGCGAGCATCATCTGCCACGCGCGCCCGAGGTCCAGGTATTCCCATCCCTGGTCGCCGAACCAGCTCCACAGCCGCCCCATCCACTGATGCACTCCGGCGAATTCGCCAAGCAGGCTGCCAACGACGATCAGCACGAGCGCGACAAACAGCACGTTTACCCACAGGGTCTGCGCACGCGGCTCATTTTCTCCAATCGATGGCGCCAGGAATAGTCCGCCCGCGACGTACGACGCGGCGATCCAGAAAATTGCGAGCTGCAGATGCCACGTGCGCAGGATCTGGCTCGGCAGAATCGCGGAGAGATCGATTCCGTAAAAGCTGCCGGCGCTGGCGCGGTAATGCGCGGTGCCGCCACCGACCAGCGCCTGCGCGAGGAACAGCAGCGCGACGACGGTGAAGTACTTGATCGTCGCCCGCTGGCTTGGCGTCGCCACGCCGGGGAGCATCTTCGGATGCACATGCCGGCGCCGCCCGCGCCATCCAAGGAAGTCGAATCGGCCGAACGCGAACAGCACCAAGGCCGTCGCCCCGAGCAGCGTGATCAAGCTCAGCGCGCTCCATAGCACGGCGCCGCTGGTCGGTAGGTTGCCGACTGCGGGATCATAGGGAAAATTGTTCGTGTACGAGTAATTGAGCCCGGGCCGATCGGTGACCGAAGCCCACGCCGCCCATGCGAAGAATGACGTCAGTTCGCGAAGTTGCGCAGAGTCCCCGATGTAATTATGCGGAAGGCCGCCATTCTTTTCAGGATCCTCGAAGTATTTCGTCCATAGGCCGATCTGCCGCTGGAACGACGCGGCCTCGGCCTCCGTGAAGGTGAGAGTCTTCGAGGCCGGGTCGTAGCGATTCTGTTTGAGCAGTTGCGCGACTTCCGCGTTGACGATCAATCGCTGGCTGGGCCGCTGCGCCGCCTGCATGACGAAGCCGTGGCGCTCGGCGATGGTCTGTTCAGCGTCGAGCGCGAGCGTGTGCAGATACTCAGCGGAGAAGTCGGGTCCGATATACGCGCCGTGTCCCCAGAGCGTGCCGTTCTCCATCAAGCCGTAACGGAGAAAGACTTGTTGCCCGGCCGTGATATCGCCGTCGGTGAACAGTACAGCCCCGTCCGGGCCAACGACGCGTTCGGGAATGGGCGGCGCGCCGGAATAGGTCAGCTTCGTGATCCATCCGAGTACGCAGAAGCATGCAACGATCATTACAATCGCTGAACGCCGCCACCACGGCGAGAGGGTTTCAACTTCAGCCATACGCAACTCCTTGCTCCCGTCGCCATGAACTCCTGAAAATATTGGGGTATGCCTCACCAGCCATTTCGTCTTCAGCCATCGCGACTTTGCCTGTTACGGCGCGCCACGCGATGGTATTGTACAGAAGCTCAGCGCGAACGACGGTGCCTGACTTGCCACGGGCAACACCAAAATGAACCGATCGGCATCATGGCCGCGAGAGCGGTTGAGCTAAATGGGAGCATTCAAATGATGAGCGAGCACAATCGACAACCTCTTCGTCCCACTGCGGGCGGAATGATAACCGTCAAATTCGCTGACGAAATCGCGCGTCTCAAGACCAGCGCTGAATGGAAGTCCGGGGATCGTCACGCAGTAAGCCTCGTGAAAGATGATGCTCTGAATGTCCTACTCATGGTGCTCAAAAAGGGCGCCCACCTGCATGAGCATCATACAAAGGGTCCCATTACCGTCCAAGTCGTATCTGGCTCCATTCGCTTCATCGGCGGCCCGGACCAGCGCATCATCTCAGCTGGAGAGATGGTGGGGTTAGACCGTGCCATCCCTCACAGTCTTGAGGCTTTGGAGGAAAGCGCAGTCATCCTCGTTACTTCGATCGAATAAGGTCCGTAACTAACAGTACTACCGTCATTGCCCATTGGGAATCGACGTGAAGACTACGAACGTCAAGGCGGATGTCTCGCTGGGCCTCGTCGGAGATCAGCCGAGCTAACTCTGGGTGGATCGACGCTGTGCCGCCGCTGACAACGGGCGGCGCAGATCGAACCGTATACCTCTGCGATCACACCACCCAACTGGCTATTCACCGAGCCCTTAAGGTTGCGCCGAGACTCGCACGCCAGATCGTCGAATGTGAGAAGTCCTATGAGTCTGCCATCGTCACCGACCACCGGCAGTCGACGGACGCGGTTTTGAGCCATTACCCTTGCGGCGTCATCTATGTCGTCCGTAGGGTGGCAGGATACTACGCGCCGAGCCATGGCGCTTTCCACTCGCAGGGCGTGCAAAGGTGCACCTTGGGTGTAAGCCGCCATGCAGATGTCACGGTCGGTCAGAAAACCGACCGGCTTGAGCTGATCGTCCACCACCGGGACCGACCCACAGACGTCTTCCCACATGATCTGCGCTGCGTCGTTAAGTGAATCGTTTGGGTGGCAGGTTCTGGCGCTATGCCTCATCATTCTTCGGACTTCCATGTCAGGTCTCCTCAGCGGTTTGCGAATTAAGGTTTCGATTATCAAGCGCGTCGTCGAGCCTTTAGACGGCAGTCTTTGTTGATGGCGCCTGCTTTTCCATATCGGCGAGCCGTTCCTTCAATGCTTTGTCCCGAGACCACCGCGCAGTAACATCGCGAATCACTTCACCCGCGCCGATGAGCGTGCCTTCTGAATCGCGCACTAGCGCGATGGTGAACTCAATCGAGATTCGTTGTCCATCCGATCTTATGGCCGGCACGGCGAGAAGGTCGCGAGCATAGCGCGTCACCCCGGTGCGCATGGTTTGCTGGTAACCATCCCAATGTCGTTGGCGCAGAGGCTCGGGAACGATGATATCTAGCGACTGTCCGATAGCTTGGTCGGCGGTATAACCGAAGACTGTCTCGGCACCGGGGCTCCACAATCGAATGATCCCATCGCGATCCGAGAATATAGACGCGTCTCCCACGCCGTTGATGATTTGCTGACAAAGCCATTCTTTCGAGACCGTCATGTCTATGCTCCTCATTCGGTTTCCGAATCAAAAGTGTCAATTTCGATCGGTGCTATTCCTTGCGCGAAAGAACCACCCAGATTCTGTGTCCCAGGACGCCTTCAAGCGCTGACTGCGAGTGCATTTCGGCGTCGGATTTCTTGACTATCGCCTGCTTTATCGTACCGCTGTTGTGACCAGTCGATGGTGAAGTGTCAGGCGATATCCTGGATGAACCCTTTCTTGCCCTCTAATACTTCTCGGCGCCCGCTAATCTGCTGCTTTGCCGGAGAGCTTGCACTGATGGGCAATTGAGTTACTGCTATTCGGTTAGGGGCGCCTTCCCGCTTCTTGGTTATTAAGATGTAGTTACAATATATCTCTAAGGATGGGCATCGGTCAGTTGTAGCAGTAGATGAAATGGCGATTTGCTTCATAAGAAGATCGAACGACAGTCATGATGAGACATCAGCTTGATTCTCTGCTCGACGGCGCGTGAGACCATGGCGTCTCCGGGGGCGTCCCGTCAACCCGTTGCCTCGCGGATCATCACCAACATCATCTTGAATTGCTCGACCGCCTTCAGGGCGTGGGGCACGTTGGCCGGCATCAGGATGATCTCATCCTTGCCGAGGCGATGGGGCACGCCGCCAATGGTTATCTCGGCCACACCGTCCAGCACCTGGACGAGGGCGTCGAATGGCGCCGTGTGCTCGCTGAGGCCCTGGTCCTTGTCGAAGGCAAATAGCGTCACCGTGCCGGTCTTCTTCTTGACGACCTCCCGGCTCACGACCGCCCCAGGCTGGTAGGCCACCAACTCGAGCGCATTGCCCGTCGTGAACTTCTGGGCTGTCTTTTCGTCTTGAGGGTTCGTCGTCATGTCGTTTCCTCCTGCCGTTGATGAAATCCGCCAGTTTTGCCGCCTTCATGTTCGCGCTCTCGGTCCACGGAATTAATTGACAGCTCCATCTGATGAGGTCCGACCTCGGCTGACGATCCTCGCAGTTCATGCCGAGGTGAGCGGCTGGTGAATCTTGCGTGCACCGCGCTCCTGAGATCGCGCAGGGCCAAACAGACGGCGCGCCAATTGGCTTCTCCGCACCAGAAGGTCGGCCAGTGTGTAACGGTCGAGAGCCGTGATGAACGCCTGGAACGCCTCGTCAAGAATGTTGGGCAGATCGCAGGTGCCAGTGATCACGCACTTGTTGCCGGTCCGAAAGCATTCGACTGGCTTGAACGGGCCTTCCATATGCCGGACCACTGCGCCGATGACAATGTCCTTGGGATCCTTCGCCAGCGTGAAACCCCCTCCCTTGCCGCGATATGTCCGGACAAAGCCGCCTTGCGCCAGCCCGTGCACCACCTTCATCAGATGGTTTTCGGAGATCCCGTAATGTTCCGCAACTTCGGATATCAGGCAGAGCTTTTCCTGATACAGGCCGGCAAACACCAGCACTCGCAGTGCGTAATCTGTGTAGTAAGTCAGTTCCATGAAGTCCCCCGCGACTCCTTCCCCTCGTACAACCCGATGCGCGTCATTCGTTCGAGCACCTCCCGCAGCACTACTGCCTGATTGTGCGTCTCATCTTTGGCTCCGTACACAAGGGTAACGGTATTTTTCACCGCGAGCTCGGCCAATTCCCTCAGCATGCTCCGTGCGTTGGCTGACCTCAGTTCCTGACGGTAACGCTTGCGGAACTCCTCCCAGCGTGCCGGATCGTGGTTGAAGAATTTGCGGAGCCCATCGCTCGGACCCAGCTCTTTCATCCATTGTCTGACTCGGGCCACTTTTTTCGTCACCCCGCGCGGCCATACGCGATCGACCAGCACACGCGTACCGTCCTCAAGTACCGGAACCTCGTAGGCGCGCTTTATCCTGATTATAGCTGGCATCCTCCAGCATGTCCTGCCGCGGCCCTTTCGTTCAACAGTAAGAGCTTACGCGCTCGGAGAAAGGGCCGTGCGTGCAGGGCATTCCCCAGTGGGCACCGCTGGAGGATAAGCGCCTCCTTCACTGAGATCGGATCGCAATCAGGGCGATGAGCGCGATCGGCGCGGCGATTTATACCAGGTCCAGGAACGTTCGCTTCGATTGGATCTTCTGATCGCCCCTGGGTGGCAGCTCGATCGCGAGTCGCATTTCTTGACATGCCCCTAAAGATGTATTTACAATACTTCTAACCAGTATGCAAGACACCGTTTGAACAGTCCGGGCCTTAAGAGGCTACAGGAGGCAAAGGGCGATGAATCCGGAGCTTGAACTCAAAGTTTCTGACCTTGCGGCGGCGGAGCAGCGGGAACGAATCTTCTCCGCTTTTAACCGACTCGCTGCGGGCCAAACTCTCGAACTTCTGTTAAGTGTGCCTGCGGCGGAAGTGGCCGTCCTCTTAGCCGAGCTTCAGGACCGTTACGGGCAGGGCTTTGATTGGTGGCCAGTTGACAACAGATTCGGTGCGTTCAGGATGCTGATCGCTAAGCGCGCCACAGAGCCGCGCACGATAAGCGGTTTTCTTGGCGCCGACCATCATCGGTTAACCGAATACTGGGAGGAATTCCTCGAGGCAGTAAAGACCTGCGAGCTCCATTACGAAACCTTGTTCCCCACGGGAAAAGGACATCGGGTTGCAGCAGTAGATCGGCTTTCAGAATTCATTTTTGGGTTGCGCCGTCACATCCGGATGGAAGAAGATCACTTCTTCCCGCTTTTCGAGGATCGAAGCCGGATACCCGCAGGTTCCGGGCCCACGGCCGTGATGCGCGCGGAACATCGGGAGATCGAAGCAACCCTGAGGGTGGTGGAGAAATTTCTCGACGCCGGCGACTGTGCGACGGTTATCCAGACCGTCGAAGGACAACCGGTCCATCCGTCCTCGCTGTTCCGAAATCATGACGAGAAAGAAGAGCGGGTACTGTACCCCATGGCGGACCGGCTATTCACGCAAGACGAAAAGGACGACCTCTGTCTGAAGATGCAGGCAGTCTGACTAGCTCAGCCTCGGAAAGTGGGGGAGCGATGACGGATTCAACATTTGTTCTCAGAATCAATCGTCAGGATAATCCGAAGAGTTCGCCCTATTGGGAAGAGTTCGAACTCCCATATAAGGCGCATCACAACATCGTATCGATGCTGATGGAGATCCGGCGCAACCCGGTCAACCGGCAGGGCAAACGGACGATGCCGGTCGTATTCGACGCAAACTGTCTCGAGGAAGTGTGCGGCGCATGCACGATGCTCGTGAATGGCCGTGTCCGACAGGCATGCAGCGCACTGGCGCAAGACCTGCCGCCCATCACCACGCTCGAACCGATGTCGAAATTCCCGCTCATCCGCGATCTCTGGGTCGACCGCTCTATCATGTTCGATTACCTCAAGCGTGCCAAAAGCTGGGTGCCGATTGACGGAACGTACGACCTGGGCCCGGGGCCGCGAATCAGCGCTGAAGTTCAGAAGTTCGCCTATGTGTTCTCGCGATGCATGACGTGCGGCTGTTGTCTTGAGGCGTGCCCGCAGGTCAACAGCCATTCGAAATACATGGGCCCGCAGGTCATCGGGCAGGTCTTCCTGATGGGTCAGCATCCCACCAGCGCGATGAATCAAGACGAGCGTCTCGAAGCTCTTATGGGTATCGGTGGGCTCATGGATTGCGGGAACTCTCAGAATTGCGACGCGGTGTGCCCAAAGGGAATTCCGCTTACCTATGCGATCGCTTCGTTGAACTGGGACGCGACCAAGAAATGGCTTCGGAATATCAGTCGCGAGAAAAAGCTCGCTGTAGAGGAACTGGCCTACAAATTGCCGAAACACCAAGGGCGCCGCTTCTGGTAGAGACACAATCGAGGCCAGGAGAAACGGCACGCTGGCGAGCTTGATTACGCTGCGCGCCGACAATCGGATATAAATGACGCTCCTCGCTGCGCGCATGGGGAAGCACGTCGCCTTTGAGAAAAGCCACAAACGCACGACGTTCCGAGTGTTCGTCGCCGCCAACGCCGCGCATATGGGCGCTCAAGGTCCCCGCCAGTGATCGGTGATGTGTTCGAATCGTATCAGTGAGTTTATTCATGGCATCTTTCTGCTCCAAAGCTTGTCGGAATGCAGTGAGCGCCATGCTCTCCCCGGTTGTCTGGGGACATGGAATCCGTCTTGACGATTTCTCCATAAGATGTATTATATATATATCTTTATGAGGGAGTCAACGATTATGCGAACCAGCGGAGAATCATTGGAGCAGACCGGTCAAACAAGCGTGACCGACGCGGCCTTGCGTCTCGACCTCAGTCATAAGTGGTACGTGTCGGCCCGAAACTGTGCGCTCCAAGCGTACGAACCGCTGCCGCCAATCGGCACAATCGAGCTGGTTTCGAACCGCCCACTCACCTTGCTGTTCACAGAATTCCAGCGGATATACCGGCATGGCTTTTATTGGTGGCCTCTCGAGAACGGGCCCGATATTTGGCGAGTGATGCTGGCCAAACCGGCCGTGTGGGCGAAGGACTCAACTGGCTCCTTTCTGAGCGCGGACCAGCGAAGGCTCTCTACGCTCTGGCGAGATCTGCTGAAGAACGTCGAGTTGTGCCGCTTCGATCGAATCCGCCGACGCGCTGCAGAATTCTCGCTCGGTCTTCACCGGCGCATTCGGCTGGAGGAAGGCATTCTATTTCCGGCCTTTGAGGAACGCGCTAGGCTCGCGCCAGATGTGAGTCCCACCGCGCTGATGCGCTTGGAGCATCGTCAAATCGAACAGATCCTGGGGCGAATTAACAACCTCACAGAGGCTCATGATTGCGCATCGGCCCTGCAAGCGTTTGATATGGAGGTCGAGCCCGATCCATTGTTCATCAACCACGACCGCAAGGAAGAGATGGTCCTCGGTCCGGTGATGGACCGAACATTCAGCGCTGAAGAGTCGCGTATGCTCCTGTCAAAGATGCAGTCCTTCGAGGTCTAGACCACATGATACTGTCGTACCACGCAGACCACGCATTGCGAGCGCGAACGTGCGAACAGAAATCGCAGCGCCGTCCCGCCATGTACGAAAACACGCAACCTACAATCACCCCTATCGTGATCAGAACGCCGATTATCATTGTCGGCCGTTCGCAGTCCACTTGAAGGCCATATCCTCACATCTCACACAAAAGTACGCCCGGTGATATCACACACTCGCGCTGGTGACTGATGCTGTTCGTGATTGCTATCGCTCTGCATGTGCTTGCCGTCGTTCATTGGATCGGCGGTGTCGCTCTGGTAACCACCGTGATCTTGCCGACTGCCCGTCACATGGACACGGCGGAGGACCGGCTGCGCATTTTCGATCTCGTCGAGTCTCGTTTCGCACCGCAGGCCAGAATCTCGGTCCTGGTTGTCGGCATTACCGGTTTCTACATGCTCAACCATCTTGACCTCTGGAGGCCGATGCTTATGCGGAGGGGTTGGTGGCTAGATAGCATGGTGATTCTGTGGACGATCTTCGCCCTCATGCTGTTTGTCGTCGAGCCGCTCTTTTTGCATTTCTGGTTCATTCGCGCAGTCCACACAGATCCGCAGGCCGCTTTCCGGAGGATGGAGTTTCTTCATTGGGTGTTGCTGATCCTCAGCTTGCTTACCATTGGCGCCGCTGTAGCGGGCGCCAATGGTCTGTCCGTTAGCTAAGTTGCCGGACCGACGGCCCTCTTGGTTCCACTTGACCTGCTGGAACAAAAGATATATTCAAAATACTTCTACTGGCGAGAACACAAGTGGCGTCACGAAAGAATTGTTGCCTGGTGCACTCGAGATGGAGCGGAAATCGCTTACCAGGAGGGTCATCGGCCGAATGGCCGTCGAACTCGTCCTATTTGATTATCACCTTGTGCGCCTTATTCCATATTGTTTTGTAAAGGGTAACCGTTCGTTGCTATACATCGATGCGGGAGGGCGCCAATGACGGAGCGTGAGCAACGCTACACACAGGATCCGCTATTTTGGCGCGCCGGGGCGATCGCCGCCACTATCTTCATGTCGATGGTGCTCGCCGCGCTCACCATCGACACGCTGCGGCAAATCACTCCTGGCAGCCCACGCGTCCCGTCTTACGACGTAATCAACAATTCGGTCGCATACCAATACGATCCGGCGCGCGCCGAGTATGCGCCAAAAATCGGGGGCGAGGAGCTTATCTTCGGTCACAAGTACTCCCCTGAGGAAGCCGCGGATCTCATCGGCAAGGGCAAGCTCGTCATCCAGAGCCGCGCCTGCATCGATTGTCACACCTTTTTCGGCAACGGCGGATATTACGCTCCCGATCTGACCCGAGCATGGATGGATCCGGTGTGGAGCATATACGCCGGGCCCAAACGCGCGGATAAGCTTGCCGCGTTCATGATGCATCCGCTGCGACTCGGCGCGCATGCGATGCCCGACCTGCATATCCAGCGCGACGAGGCCGAGGCCGCGGTCGCATATCTGAAATGGATGTCGTCGGTGGACAGCAATGGCTTCCCCGACCGATTCGGCGCCGCGAGCGGGCAGTAGCCAACGCCACAAAGAAGGAGAGCGCGATGTATCGATCCCAGCGGCTGGGCCTGAAATATCTCACCGCCTCAACGGTGATGTTCGGTGCGATGGTGGCGTTCGGCCTACTCTCCTCGATTTATTACATATGGCCCGGCTTTCTGCTGAACGTGTTCAACTTCAACACGGCGAAGATAGTTCACATCGATGGCCTGGTGATCTGGCTGCTGATGGGATTCCTCGGCGCGATCTATTGGTTCCTTCCGCAGGAACTCGATCGCGAGGTCGAAGGTATCGCGCTGGCCGAAATCCTCTTCTGGGTTTTCTGTGCGGCGGTCGCCGTGGTGGTGCTGGTGTTTCTGTTCGTGCAATACGGCTCAGCCACCGAATCGTCGATGTGGTTCATCAACCAGGGCCGCAAGTATGTCGAAGCTCCTCGATGGGCCGCGCTCGGAATCGTGGCGGTGATGGGGGTGTTCGCGTACAACGTGATCGGTACTACCTTTAAGGCGCGCAAGAGCACCGGCATCCTGACCGTGTTGATGTTCGACCTGGTCCCGCTGGTAGTCCTCTACCTCGATGCCTTTCCGGAAATTCCCAACATGTCGCAGGACCTGTTCTGGTGGTGGTGGCTGGTTCATCTGTGGGTCGAAGCGACCTGGGAAGTACTGATCGGATGCATCATGGCGTGGACCCTGATTCATCTGGTGGGCGCGTCGCGACGCGTGGTCGAGAGCTGGCTCTATGTCGAAGTTGCGTTGGTGCTTGGCACCGGCATCCTCGGGCTCGGCCATCACTATTTCTGGATCGGCACGCCGCGCTACTGGTTCGCGATCGGTGGGTTTTTTTCAGCGTTGGAACCGTTACCACTACTCGGGATGGTCGTGCATGCGGTGTATGACGCGGGCAGCCATCATTTGCGCGCCGCGAATCGTCCGGCCTTCTACTGGACGCTCGCCGAGGCCTTCGGTAATTTCATCGGTGGCGGCGTATGGGGCTTCATGATGACGCTGCCGCAAATCAACCTCTATTCGCATGGCACCCAATGGACGGCGTCGCACGGGCATTTCGCATTCTGGGGCGCCTACGGATGCGGCGTGATCGCGGTGCTCTATCTCGCGCTGGAGAAGAGCCGTGGCTATGACGGTCTCGACGGCCGCGCGTGGAAATGGTCATTCGCACTGCTCAACATCGGGATGCTGGGAATGGTCGGCGCGCTGCTGGTGGCGGGCATGGATCAGGCTTTCTACGAGCGCGCGATCGGCGGCTCGACTTGGGGCGCGTTCCTCGCGATGGAGGGGCGGCCGTGGTTCGTCGAGGGCATGTGGACGCGCTTCGCCTTCGGGCTCATGTTCGCATGCGGCTATGCGATGCTGGTGTACGACCTGCTGGCGACGAGACGGCACGAGGTTGCCGTAAGCGAACCGATGGCGGCGGCAGGATCATGACGGCCGCCCAGATGCTCGCCACCGCGCTCCTGCTCGGCGCGCTTCGTAACCGCCGCGGGCGCGTACGGACTGCTCTACTGCGCGGCGCAGATCTCGGATCACAAAATGGTGCGAGCGGGCGGCCATTTGAGTTATATGGGGCTGTGCCTGATCGCATTTGCGCTGGTCGCGTTCACGCCGCTGCATCTGGGATGGAAAGTGCTGGTGGCGGTAAGTTGTGCAATCTACCTGATGATTCCGCCGGTCACCTGGCGCTACCTCGCGCGGCTTCATCGAGAGGAGAGGATTCGATGATACCCGACCTCATCAGCGCGCTTATCGCGATCGTGCTGGTATGCGCGGTGGTGCTCGACCAGCCGCTGCTCAACTCGCAACACGGGCTACTGTTCCTCGCCGGGATAGCACTCGCGGTGCTGGGAGCGCTGGCGAATCGGGTTGACTATCTGAAATGGCCGGGCGCCGCCGTCGCCGCCGCCGGCGTCGCGATTCTGATCCTGGTCGCGTCCGGACTGTCATCCGCATCTTCCGAGACCGCATTCTGGGTGGTGTTCTGGAGCGCAAACATCGCCGGACTGATGGCGCTGTGGTCGGCGCTCTATCGCGGACCGCGAACATCGTCCGATACCGGCGAATCATGATCAAACACCACAGCGGCGCGGGGCTGGCCGTGGCGGCGATCGCGGGGAGCTTGCTGATAGCGTCGTTGGCGCTCGCGGAGCAACGCAATTTCACGATCCCGGTTCAGGAAAAAACCGTCGATATCGGCGCAGGACTGAAGTACGACGCCTGGACTTACGGCGGCACCGTGCCGGGACCGGTGTTACGGGTTCGACAGGGCGACAAGGTCCGCATCCATCTCGTCAATGATATGGAGATCGCCCACGGCATCGATATTCATGCCGCGGCGATTGCGCCCAGCAAGCATTTCGCTCCGATCCCGGGGAAAACCGACCTCAGCTACGACTTCGTGGCGAACGTTCCCGGCGTCTTCGCCTACCATTGCAGCGCGCCGCCGATGGTCACCCATATCGCCAACGGAATGTATGGGATGATGATCGTAGACCCCAAGGGCGGATGGTCCAAGGCCCAGGAAGTGATGCTCGAGCAGGGTGAATTTTATGGCGATCCGGACAAGAGCGGGATGGTCTCGGGCGACAGCAAGCGGATGATGGATGAGCGCCCTGATTTCGTGGTGTTCAACGGCGTCATCGAAAAATATGCCGACCACCCGATCCAGATAAAAGTCGGCCAGCCGGTGCGCATCTTCTTCGTGAACATAGGCCCGAACCGCACCTCAACCTTTCACGTCGTCGGCACCGTGTTCAGCACGGTCTATCGAAGCGGAAACCCCGCCAACGCATTCCACGGGGTGCAGAGTTTTGAGGTGGGCCCCGGCGATGGCGCCGTCTTCGAGTTCACCGTCCATGAAGCGGGCGACTACCCCTTCCTGGATCACGCCATCGCACGCGCATACAAGGGTGCGATCGGCATCTTCCACGCCGTACCTTGATTGTCGCCACGGAATTCGATGACGGACGGAGAGACAATCCGCAGCTTCCTCGAACGCGATCACGCGCGCCTCGATCAATTGCTCGCTCGCGCGGGCCGCGATCTCGAAAATATCGATAGGGAGGCGTTTGGCGAGTTCCGCCGGGGTCTTCTGAAGCACATCGGCATAGAGGAGAAGATTCTTCTCCCGGCGATGCAACGGCTTCGATGCGGCCAGCCACTCGCGATCGCAGCCAAGCTGCGGTTGGATCACGGTGCCATCGCGGCGCTGCTGGTGCCCACGCCACGACGCGCGGTCTTGCGAGCGCTCAAGACGGTGCTGGCTACACACAATCGAATCGAAGAGGGGCCTGACGGTGTTTACGCGGAGTGCGACCGTATAGCTGACGCCGAGTCCGAAGCGCTCGTGAGATGCCTCCGCGTCGCGCCGGAAGTGCCTGCGGCGGCCCACGTCGACGGCCCTAAGGTCGAATCGGCTGCGGGCCGCGCGCTCGCTCGCGCCGGCTTCGATGCCGCGCTGCTCGACTCCTGATTCGGGCAGAGCAATTCAAGGTTTTCGCGGAACTTGCCAAACCTCAAATGCGCATAGTGAGCAGATGCTCTTTATTTTATGGCCGTCTCCGCCGCCGGATGGGTGGTCGGGTGCTGGACGGCGTTGGGAATTGGGGAGCAGACCATTACCAACGGCCATCGCGGACGCGCGATGCAAAAGGAGTTCGGACGTGACACCGCATGGTCCGCCCAGCGTAAGACATCCCAGGATCGACGTGGGGCAGCGCCCCTTTATCGTGATTTGGGAGATGACCCGCGCGTGCGATCTCGCATGCAAGCATTGCCGCGCCGAGGCCCAGCCGCTGCACAATCCTCTTGAGCTCAACACGCGCGAGGCGCGATCGCTCATCGACGAAATCGCCTCGTTCGGACCGCCTCCGCCGTTATTCGTGATGACCGGCGGGGACCCGATGAAGCGCCCCGACCTGACCGAACTGGTCGCCTACGCCGCCGGTCGCCATCTTCCGGTCGCGTTTTCTCCCTCCGCGACACCGCTGCTCACCCGCGGCGTGATCACCGAACTCAAGGCCGCCGGGCTCAAGGCGCTATCGCTGAGCGTTGACGGCTCATGTCCCGAGATTCACGACGCGTTTCGCGGAATCGACGGCGTGTTCGAGCGCACGATGGCGGCGTGGGAGACGGCGCGCGAGCTCGGGATCAAAGTCCAGATCAACACGACCGTTTCGCGGCTGAACCTGTTCGATCTGCCGCGCATGGCCCATATCGTGCGCGAACGCGGCGCGATTGTCTGGAGCGGCTTCATGCTGGTCCCGGTCGGACGCGGCACGGCGCTCGAACAGCTCTCCGCCGATGAGTGCGAAGACGTGATGAACTTCCTCTACGACGTCGGCAACGCGATCCCGACCAAGACCACCGAGGGCCACCATTTCCGGCGCGTGGTCCTCGAACGCACGATCCTGGAACGTCGCGGTATCGCGCCCGAGAGCAGCCTCCGGCTCGGACCCACGTATCGGAAACTGCGCGCGGCGCTCGAGCCGTGGCCGTCGCAGGGCCACGAGCGCCGCAGCCCGATGGATATCAACGCCGGGCGCGGCTTTGTCTTCGTCTCGCATGTCGGCACGGTCCATCCGAGCGGATTTATGCCGATCCCCGCGGGCAACGTCCGGGTCCGCACGCTGACCGAGATCTATCGCCAAAGCCCGCTGTTCAACGACCTGCGCGACACGGCGCGGCTCACCGGCCGATGCGGCGTGTGCGAGTTTGCGGCAGTCTGTGGCGGATCGCGATCGCGGGCCTTCGCGGCCAGCGGGGACCCGCTCGGCGACGATCCTCTATGCGCCTACACGCCGGGCAGTTTTCCATACCAGGCCGATATCGGCGCGTTGCTCAACGTCAGCGGCCCCGAGGCAGGGCCGCCGGTCCCGCACTGAGTGGTTTCGCGCCGCTATCCCGCCGAAGGCCGAGACTCCGCGACGGTTCCTGATGGGCTGCGGGCGCAATCATCGGCGGGTCGGCCGTCTTTTTCTACGCCGACCTCCAGGAGATTTGGTTTTCACGATCCCAACTCCTTCGCAAGCATCTTAAGGCGCGTTCCGTTCGGAAGGTCTTTAAGAGTCACCCTACGGAAGGATCAAGTTCGTGTACGATTTAAGAAGGGAGTGAATGCTATGAGCAACACAAATCCGAAATCCTTGTACGAGAGATTGGGCGGCTACGATGCCATTTGTGCTGTGGCCAACGACCTGTTGTCGCGCCTTGTGGCGGACAAATTACTAGCGCGCTTTTGGAAGAATCGCGGCGACGACGGAGTCGCTCGCGAGAAGCAACTGCTGATCGATTTCCTGTGCGCTTCCGCAGGAGGTCCCATGTACTACACCGGTCGTGCCATGAATCTTTCTCATAAGGGCATGCAAATTAGCGAGGCGGACTGGCGAGCCTTCCTCGGCCACCTGCACGCTACCCTGAATTCGTTCCAGGTTCCTCAGCAGGAGTGCGCGGAGGTGCTCGCATTCATCGAAAGCACCAAGTCGGACATCGTCGAGCTTTGAGGAGCGACGCTGTCCTCCCCGCGCAGACCCGCAATCACGATCCGGACCTTCTCCTCCGCTGAGTACTGCCGGTGAGTCGCCCGGCGGATGTCGCGCACCGCCTTTTCCATTTCTTCCGAATGCGTATCCGCTTTCGATCTCATCTCCGCTCCTTGTGCGGTTAAGATGAGCCAAAAACCCTCTCTTCCTCAATCGCTAAAAACTGTCCAACTTGTGCTAATGGGGAACAGTCGTCGCTAAAAAGTCGCCATCTCCTTTCGGGCTCCTCTCCGACCGGTCGATGGACGTGAGGGAAGCCTTGGCTTCGGCAAAATAGGCGCATCAGGAACTGGCCGGCCGCCGACCTATCAACGGAAACCTACATGAATCACCTTGAGCGATGATCGACGGAAATAGACATTCGCTATGGCAAGGATCGAACGCTGGTTGCTCCATGAAACCTCCGACGAAATCATACATCCAGGCTCCAGGGTTCGGTTGTTCGAGCGGAGCAATTGTGAGCGGCAACATCTGAAGTAGTTGGAATCTTGCACAGGATAGGGAGAACGCAAATACGTTCTGTCGGACTTTGAAGCGATGACCCTCGGGAAGTCCTCTTATGTATGTGGGGTCATCGAGAAGCCCTTCACGCTCCATCTGGACCAGGCCCGGATCATACTACCCCAAGCACTGGAGACAGGCCCGGCCGACAGTGGCCGTATGCGCGCGCCAGTCGGCTGCGACGAGCCTGCCTGAACGATTTGCCCGCACTGCGATGCCGCCATCTACGACCGGGATAAGATGAACATATGCAAGTGAATTCAGGACGTGCCGACCCCATGGGCGATCGACGCAAGAAAACAGAACGTCGCAATCGAGTGCACCACGAAGACCTGCTTCTTCATATATAGCGGCGGCTACAGCATCACAGTGGAAACCGTCTGCGGTCGCGCGAGCTCGAAGATGTTTGGCTAGTGTTTCGACTTTGAGATTGCTGACGTCAGCTCGTGTTGCATATATGAGGCGATCGAGATTGTGCTTCTCAACAATGTCGAAGTCGAAATCCACAAGCACAACGTCCGCAAATCCAATTCGTGCAAGCCCTTCCGCATGGCGAGGATTTCGGCGGTTTATCTCCATTTCAAATTTCCCTGGCACCGCGAGGAAACGCAACACAATTCGCATGGTACCGCGCGAAGATGCTGGGTCATCCCCCTCACAATGCGCGCAGCCGAAATATCTGTCGCTCTCGGTTGTTGAACACTAGTCGGTGTAACCGTTTGCGGCTTACGCCGCCACTCGGCTGTTCGCGGCCATGCAGCCACGAGCGATCGTGGATCAGATAGCCTTGACCTTTTTGCAGCTTGATACGAAATGCTTGGGTCTCCATCATGGTCTGAAGATTGAGTCTCCACAGATTTGGTGGTTCGCCGTGAAGGAGCTCAAAAAACTCCTCATACCCGTCGCTGTTCAAAGGATCGCTCAACTTTGATCGTATGAGCGCGCTGATCTCGAACGGCAAGTCCGCGAGGCTATCCAAGATTGCGGTAAAGGCGTCAACGCTCAAAAATAGAGACTTACCGCTTGATCCGTCGGGCACGTCCTCAAATATGTTAAGTAGGAGCTCCGGAATATATAGATCGGCATGCAGTGGAAAATCTCCGGCGGCTATGCCGACCGCGCTAAGCGGTGCGTACAGAGCGCACATTTCATTGCCGCTGACGACTACAAGCGCTTCTCGCAGCAGAGAAATGAAGCGCGGCAGCATGGCGCCGTCCAAGAAGTCACCAAATAGCTCAGACAAAAGCACAATGCCTTTAGGTGTTGGTAAATCGTATAGACATGCGGCGAAGGCGACGAACTCGCTCGCGAAAGACTCATCGACTTCGGCAAAGGGAACCGAAAGTGTGTAGTCATAAGCTTTGCCTCCGAGCAGGCGCTTACGCCGCGGTCGAGGCAATGTGTTCAATGCACTAGACCATGATTTGAAAAGCCTGCGGCAATCGGCAGACCATGTGCACCACGTGGCAACGCGGCAGACCGGCAAATTCGCCTGCGAGGGAGGGGGATCTATCTCCTCGAAGACTGCATTAAGCTTGATCATCGCCAATCTGTATCTCCGATTATCGCGGACTGGTTACGAGGCATGGACTAAGTAACTCCCTGGACTTCGGAATTAGAGAAAACCATTGGACTTTGCCCCCTTATGGGCTCGGGACGAAGATCCCGGTGTACTCGGTTGACCACACACCAGCGGTGTTCCGGTGGGCGTATATGGCTAAGCCGAGTTCCTCACCTGAGGTCTGTTCGCGTTTGGCTTCGCGCAGCTCCAAGAATTGTTCGCCGTATCCGGGTACGGTTAGGGTGCCGGCGGGCGAACCAATAATCCACATGTAGCGCTTACCGTCAGGCACCATTCCGGACCACGATGAAAACCGATGGAAATGCCCGTGCAAAATCGCAGACACTCCATTCTGAATGCACCTGCGTATGAGCGCTTTTCCATCCGAATCGTTCAGGCTAAGAAACTCATCCTGAAGTTTCGGAAGAAGGTCGGGTACGACAATGGGGTGATGATGCAGAACAACAAGCCACATCTCGTGATCGCCACGACTCTGGAGCATGGTGTCTAGCCTCCCAAATTGATCGCGATCGATCCGACCCAGAGCATTGAACCCCACAACCCAAACGGGTTCCTTTCTAGTTGAGTCGAGCCCGATCAAGTGGAGGCCCAAAAGCGAACCGTTCTTGACAATCTGTTTGTGAATGGGGAAGGCTTCATCAAGAGGCACATTCGCATCCCAAGTTTTGAGAGACTTCTCTAGCATTCCAAGATTACAGCGAACATTAGCATCACTCATCGCCTCTTCATCTGTTACATCGTGATTTCCAGGCAGTATCGTCCATAGGACAGGGTCCAGCCCTCCCTGTTTCAACTCCCTCCCCTGCCTGGTGCGAATAGCGCCCTGAACTTCCAGAAACCGCTCTCGGACGGCTTCAAATTGCGTTTTTAACGCGTAATTTGTAACGTCCCCGCTGACCAGTATGTGATCGGGGTTAATTTCCTCAACGCGTCGGAGAATTGTACTCAAATTCTGAGCCTGAAAATGAGCGGTTATAGGAGTTCCTCGATAGTGCATTAGTCCGTGAACAGTTTGTTTGATGAACCCCTGGCTCAGCTGATACGGCTGTTGGTCCTTGTCTTGCTCCACGTGGAGATCGCTAAGCCAAGCGATTCTGAGGCCGTCCGGTACGTCCAACGGAATCCCTCGTTGCGCTAAAGTCGATTCGAACACAGCAGCAGCATCGAACAACAAGCCAGCCGGTGCGGGTACGGTCCACAGAGCGAGATATTCCGCAACGGCCGTGTACGCTTTCAGATTCCCGTGCCGGGGTTCCGTATGCCAGATGCTATACAGCTTTTGATTTATCCGTATGGCAGCTTCATCAATCCGAGTGCTGAGCGGTTCGCCGACCCAACGTCGAGCCTCATAAAGCCCCGCCATTGCACGAGCGTAGAACATCGGCTCTTCGGCGATCTCGTCCCCCCAACCATCGTGGTCGATTTCCTTTAGGAGCCAAGCGCAAACCCGCTCGATCAATTTTGGATCAACGATGTCTCTGTACTTGGGGCGCACTGTGCAGAGAGTCCGGACCACGAGACTCGTATTCCAGCGGTTCATGTTAGTTTGCCCGTTCTTCGCGGGAAAAACACCTAGGCCGCCTTCGTTGCCCTTGGCTTCCGATTCAATGAGAGCTTTGAGCGCTTCGCGCAGCTGCCAGCTATTCGATCCATCGTCGAGCGCGGTCAAGACATCTACGATTGCGGCAAGGTACGCCGGGCCAAGCCACCTATTGCGATTGCGCGGTGACTCGAAAAGGGTTCGCCAATTCGAGTTGACAGATTCTGCGATCCGTCGGGCCTCTGGTAGCTGGTGGCGTTGCAAGGCCAGCACCGCTTGGCATGCGTCCCAGGGGTCTTCAGGAATCTCTTCGGGATTCTTTTCGCTAATCTGACGCACTAGGTAGTTTATGGCCTGTGAAATGCCCCCCTGCCCGGAAGAGGTACGCCATTCATCTGATTCTGAGAATCCTATTCGATCGAGCGCTCGCAGAACGACGGCCGTCATTACCACGCCCCAATTATTTCCTGGTTGCTCCCACGCGCCACTGAGAGATTGCGAGCTTCGAATATACTCGAAGATCGAGTCGTAGGTCTTTTGATCCAGGCCTGGAATGGATTGTGTAGTAGCCCAAGAACCAAGCGAGCTCATTCGTTGTTGACCGAATGACTTTCTCTGCGGCATGCTTTTACCCCCTGGCTCGGACGTAGGTGCTAGGTGTATGCAACAATTTGCCACATAGAGCGCGATGCACGCTTCCTTCAAGCCAGATTCCGGAATCACTGTGACTCCGAGGACACCAGCGGACTTTTAGTATGCCTCGACGAACACCTGCACCTTGGTCGAAAGTGATCTGGATCTCGAACGTGGACGAGCGAACCGACTTCTGGTCCAGCCAATTGACCAGCGCGCCTGCTAAAGCGACAGACGCGGTACCGGTGGCGCTCTCTTCACGAACGCCATACGGGAAGATGTTGCGGCACCGAACTCTCATCGTGTAGCACTCCGAATCAATCGAGGTTGGGCAGTAGAGATGCATGTCAGTAAGGTCCAACTGTGTGAACAACACGTCCAATTTGGACCAGATCGGCTGGGCCTGCGCGAGGACGCTTTCGCTGACAATCGGGACTAGCGCATGTAGTTGGCCGGAACTGTAAATACCAATCGGAAAATTCAAATCAATATCGTGACGGCGGAGGGCCAATGCCTTGCCGACTTCCATCGGCGGGAGTTGTGCGACCCGTCTTGGCTGGTCCGGCCAAGAAACCTGGACCTCTGCGCACGTGCGAGAAGTTGCTCTGGCTCGCCACGCGGAGGCTGATTTCCCCACATGGTACCTTCCTAGGTGCCAGCAGCCGTTCGGAACCCCCGCTTGCAGAACCCAATCAGCAACTGCTGCGACGGTACCATGGCCACAACGGTTCAATATCCGATCCGCGTTGGCGAATCGGAGCCGCAGAGCGGTGCCGGAGACGCGTGACAGAACCGTTTCAGGCATTAACAATTCCGACGCTATTCTGAGCAACTGGTCGTTGGACAAATTCCGGGCCGTTCGTATGACCGCCGCTTGGTTCCCGCAATAGGGCGCCGCCGCGAACACATCGTATACGTTGAGATCCATTTTCTATCTAATAGCAGATTCTGATCCGTTCAGCGGCAGTCACCCATGATCCGACATCTTCCCGTTTTATCATCCCGAAGACTATCCATCACCCCGCGGACGTTGTGCCTTCTCAATACTTTATCCGCTCGGATTCACTGGTGGTTTCGATCGCCTACGGACAGCCTTCGCTCAAGGCGATGCCGGTAAGGGCTTACCCTGTTCTACGGATCGAATTCCCTGTTACGTCGAAAAAATTCCCCTGTTCGGTTGGGTAGGGAATTTCGACAAAAACCCGAGAGAAGACAAAGCCTTTTCGGCTTCAAACCGACTCCTAGACGGTCGAAATCGCGGAAGTTCCCTGTATTTTCCCTGATGATCAGGGAATTTGACGCGGAGAGCAGTTCGCATCGGACTGCGTCATCGGCCACACAGTCTGGCATGTTTTCCTACTTTTCGGAGAAGTGATGAAATCGGCGCGTGGGGCGCGCTTCACGCGCGGCCGTGGACCCGGAGAATGCCATCCGCCGCTGTCGCTGCTCATAATGCTGTGTGGCGCGTAAACATTGGAGTTTTGGGCCGTCCTCCATCGGCAGCGGCCCGGCCCAGTGCGTGATTGGTTCGATTCGCCGCGAGTGTCTGGATCGCATCGTGATCTTCAACGAGCGCCATCTGCGCCGCGTCCTGTCCTCGTACGTCGATTACTACCAATGCACCCGCACGCATCTGTCGCTCGGCAAAGACTGCCCGGATGCTCGCCGCATCCAACCGCCAAACAGCGGCAAGGTGATCGCGATTGCGCAAGTTGGCGGGCGGCTGCATTGCTCTTCGGAAGAACTATCGTCGCTTTGCCCACCGGGATCGCGATGCCCGGCATGGTGCCGAGTAGCCACATCTACCGATCTGAACGGCGGGTCGGCGCAGGATCGAAGTCAGGTTCAAGCATCGCCCCGTTTCTAATAGCGATTCCAAGGAGTGCGCCGGTCCGAACTAAGCCGTCCAAGCGTGAACACTTCGCCACCTTCCTATGGGAACAGCGATCGTGGCAGAGCGGAATTTTGCTCGCTTACCTGCGCCGCTGGCTGGAAGGTACGATGAAGAATCCACTCCGCCGCTCGGGTGGAGTATCACGGAATGTACAACTCCGCGCTGCTGAGATAGCCCGCCGGAAAGCCATAGCCGCCGGCGATCAGTACTGCGCCATCGGGTAACAATGTAGCGATCGCTATTTGACGCCCGGTATTCATCGCGGGCGCAGTAGCGGCGAATGAGTTCGTCATCGCATCTCGAGAGAACGGTGTGAGAGAATCTCATCGCTCGTTTGCTTCACTTGGGAATGATCTGTATAAACTTCCTACCGATAGTTAATTCCGCACAAGGTTTCGACGCGTGAAGGAAAGAATTCACGCGCGTGGCAGGGCGTAGTTCTATGGTCGGAGCACCCGCAGCGGAGAAAAGCCAGGGCCGGGAGAGATTGCGTCGACCAGTAGGGCCGGAGGAGCGAATGAACGGGCCAGTCAAAATGAGGGCTTCGAGCATCGGGACGATCGCGGCGATCGCGATTCTGGCGGTCGTCGTCAGCAGCATCGGTGCGGTCAGTAACGCCTCCGCCCAGTGCGCCGGCGCCAATGTGACCTTCAAAAACCAGAATTCATTTCCGATCTGGCTCGGCGAGGAAGTTACAGGCACGACCAATATCGTGCTGCCTACCGACAATGATGGCGACTGGGAGGTCCCGGCTGAGGGCCAATCCACATTTTGTCTGCCGACCGACTGGAGCTCCGGAGTATTTTGGTCCCGCACCGAATGCAACTTTGCCGCGTTCAACAACGACCCGGATTACAAAAGCTGCACTGCGAAGAGCGACTGCAGTCAAATCAATGTGGCTCATATCTGCTATGGTGGAAAATGTCTCATTGACTGCAGTACGGACACCGGCACAAACGGGAGTTGCAGCGGGCTCTCGGGTTCCGTTTGCGTCGCTGCTCAGGGTTCTTCTGGTGGAAACTATACAGCTGGTTCCTACTGCGGCTTTGCGGGCGGGGTCTGCAAAACCGGGGATTGTGGGAGCGGCCTGTACCAGTGCGAGGGGCAGTGGGACAGCCTGACGGCGCAATTCGGTCCGGCGCCGCCGGTCTCGCTGTTCGAGATCACCGACAAAGCGGGCGCCCCCAACTATGACGTAAGCCATGTGTCGGGATACAACATGTCAGTCGTGGTAACTCCACCCACCGCTCAGGCCGGCGGAACCTGTCAGGCGCCTGGATGCGTTACCGACCTGAACACGAGTTGTCCAGCCGCCCTGCAGGTTACGGAGCCTGTGGGTCCCACGGGCCCCATCCCGTGCGGCACCGGCACATTCTGCCAGAGCGGAACGTGCGTCAATGGTGACACCTGTGTGATTGGATGCAACGATCCGGGCGATCAGTGCTCCGCTTCCACGCCCGCGAGCCTGCATTGTAACGAGACGATCGCGACACCCCTGCCTACCCGGGCCTTCCCATCCAACGCCGCTACGCCCTTGCCTACTCCCGACGGAGCGACCTATTTCGACATGTACGAAGCCGCCAACAAGAGCGGGAATGTGACCGAGAGCGATATTGGCGCCTCGATGTTTTCGAGTAACCAGGGCACGCCCACCTGCTGGGGCAACCTTGATTGCACGCCGGGCGAGACCTGCATGCTGGGATCAGCTAGCGGAATCGCCGGTTTCCCATCCAACTTTGGAATCTGTGTCGGTGCAAGCGGGACGGTAAATGGTCAATACAACTGTACTTCGGTGGCGGATCTGAACAACGATTGCGGCGGGTATCCTAACGCCGGCGTCTATTCCTGCGTTGCTTCGAGCATCACCACGGGTGGAGAGGTTGGGGTTGCTTGCGTTCCATCCTTCAATCCCCCGATAATCGGTCTCGGCCCATTCGACTCCACCGACAGTCTGTTCACTGGAATTGGCGCTCCGCTCAATCCGGAATGGGAAGCAGCCGCGATCGTGGCCGGCGGCGGTACCACTCCCTATTACGAAACCTTCACCCAGGCGTGTCCTAATCAATACGCCTGGGTGTACGACGACCATGCGGGCGGATTCGCGTGCTCGTCATTCCCTGCCGATTTCACCGTTGCTTTCGGCGCGTTGAGCGGATCGCCGAGCCCCACAGCGACACCGTCGCCGACCGCGACAGCGACTCCGACCGCAACAGCGACTCCGACCGCAACAGCGACTGACACCGCGACGGCCACTGCTACGGCCACGGCCGGCACGCCGACGGCGACCTCGACTCCGTCCGCCACTGCAACCGCGACCGCCACAGCGAGCGCAACGCCAACTGCAACTGCCACAGCAACTGCAACTGCCACAGCGACTGCAACGGCTACTCAAACCGCGACTGCGACGCAAACGGCGACGCCGACGCCAACGCCAAGCGGTAGCCCCACGCCGGTGTGTAGCCCCAACATCTACCTGAGCACAAATCCCGATGGCACTCTCGCCTTCGGCAACGTGAATGTAGGTGCATCGGTCAATCGGTCTTTGCAGGTGAAGAACAACGAGCCTGCCGGATCGCTCAATTTGTCTCGGACGATCTCGGGCGGAAACGCGAAGAGCTTCTCAGTGATCAGCGGTAGCTGCACGACGATCAGCAAGCTGAAGGCCGGTCAAACTTGCACCTATAAGCTCAAGCTCAAAGGCAAGAAAAAAGACCTGGGCGCCGTACAGTCAACCTTCATCGTTACTGGAGCGTTCAAGAAGGGAGTGTGTCCGGCGGGTGATGTGCAAAACGTGTCCACTCTTCTGGCAGGATTCGTACAGGAGCCGTCCGGAGCAAAATGATGCGGGAGATACGCGCGGGAAGATGAACTGAAGCGACGGCCTTGAGTCGGGCACGTTCGACGCCCTGAGCGCAATCGCAAGATAGTGCTAGTCGGGCATGGGCGGAGGCATCGAGGATGGAGAGCCGTCAGCGCGGTTGCGCCGGATTAGCGCGAGCGCGACGCGGGTCAGGAACGGCGGTTCGTACAGGGCTGATAGCGGCTTGATCATCTGAAATACATCTTCCATCTGATCGCGCACTGCGGGATCAGATACGGCGGCCTTTGCTACTTGGTCACGGTACCGGTTCAGTAATCTGATCGATAGCGGACGATGGCCTTTCGTTCCCGGCAAGCGTAGATCATTGCCCGCCTCAGCTCGCGCATCTCATCACACCGTGCTCTCCGCGGCCCCGAATCTCACACGAGATGGAGTATTGCGCAGGAACAGGCACTTTAGCACGGCGCGGGAACAGGATAATCTGCTACCGGGGACCGCACACCCTGAGATTCCGGGATGACGCTGAACCTGGGTCGAACACGCTTGGCAGATTTCAGAACTGACATCGACGCCGCTGGCTTGCGCAGGAGCGCGGCCCGCGGGATACATGCAGCAACCACGAGGGAGAAACCAACATGCGTCTGAGATTGATCGGTCTTATCGTTCTGGTAATCAGTTTGCCGCTCAGCCTCTCTATCCGCTCGGTGGCGCGAGCCGAGGAAGCGGATATCGAGACCACGCTCGGAGACGAGAAAGCTACGGTGGATAAGGACAAGCAGCTCCATCTCGACGCGACCGCACGGATAAACGCGCCCGCGGACAAGGTATATGACGCGCTCACCCATCCGGAGAAGGTCGCCAAGTACGACTCGCGCATCACGGGCGTAAAGGTCGTCTCGCATGACGCCGCAGGCGAGACAGTGGAGTACAAAGGGCAGACCCTGCCGACGCCCAACTCGCCGCCGTCCTTCCGGGTGCAGTACAGCTTCGATCCCGCCACCAAGAGCGTCTCGGCAAAGAATGCCGGCAAGTCGCCGATCCAGTTTCAGAATCACACCGAGGTAAAGCCTTCCAAGGATGGCAAAGACACCGACATCCACTACACTGGCGTGTCGAGCAGCACCGGACCGATAATGGGCTTCGAGCCGACGGAAGCGATGCGCACGCAATTCGCGCTCAGTGCGTTCATGCGGCAGATGCACAATGTCGGGATGTACATCCAGAAGGGTGGCAAGTAGGCGCCCGGGCGATGTGGCGAATTGCTGATTCCTGGAAAATCAGCAATTCGCCACACACAGCATCATCAATACGTCCGGATCTAATTTTCGGTAACGACACCGAATGAGCGAGCGGCCACGCAGACGCGGGCGCAACCGCGACTCTTTAAGGCTCAGCGCACGGTTCTGCCGGCGTTGCGCATCAGGTACCACCTGTAGAGTCTTTCGAACACGATGCGAAGGCTGGCGGGGCCGAGATAGGGCAGCTTGTGATTCACCACGAACAATTCGGTGAGTTCGCTTTGCTCGCCCGCGATCAGTTCGGAGATGATGCGTCCCGCGGTCTGCGTGAATGCGACGCCTTCGCCGTTGTAGGCGACTCCATAGAAGATGTTCTTGTGATCTCCCATCACGCCGACCGACGGCGTGAAATCCATCGTGAAGCCCATCGTGCCGCCCCATGCATGATCGATTCGCAGTCCTTCCAGTTGCGGAAAGGTCGTGAACAGGCTGCGGGTGAGTAATTCGAGGGCCGGCCTGTAGTTGCCGGAACTTGGCGCGTCGTCGGCGAAGTAGGGCGCGTCCGAACCGCCGATCACGATGCGCCCGTCCGCGGTCGGACGCTGGTAGTCGAACAGCACCCGCAGGTCGGCAGAGGCCCTGGCGGTCCTTCCAGCCGATCGATTCCCACTGCGCCTTGGTCAACGGCTCGGTGGCGATCACATAGCTGCAAAGCGGCAACACGCGATCGCGGAAGAAACCGAGCCTCGGGGAGTATCCGTTGAGGGCGAGCACCAGCACGGGTGCGCTGATGTCGCCCATTTCAGTTTCCACGCGGTGCACCTTACCCGGAGTCACACGCAGCACCAGGGTCCGCTCGCGCACCTCGACGCCGGCGTGCTCGACCAATGGCTTGATGCCGCGCGCCAGCTTCGCGGGGTTGAGAATGCCGCCGTAGGGGAACTTGAGCGCGGCGACGTAGCGCGGCGATCTGATTTCGGCCTCGAGTTCCTTGCCCTGCAGCAGCGCGGCGTCCAGCCCCATCGACTTGTAGCTCTGAAGCTGGCGCTCGAGCTGGGCGGCTTGCTCCTGGTCGATGGCGGCTTCGAGCACGCCGTTTTCCTCGAAGTCGCAGGCCACGCCGTGTTCCGCCACCAGCCGCTTGATATGTCCGATGCCGTAGAGGCTCGCGTCGAAGGCCTTGCGGCCGAGCTCCGGACCCACCTTGTCCACCCACGCCATCAGTCCGGAGAAGCCGGCGTCGCAGAAGCCCCCGTTGCGGCCGCTGGCGCCGTATCCGCAGCAGGCGCCTTCGAGCAGCACGATGTGCTTGTTGGGAAATCTGCGGCTTAGATGGTAAGCGGAGGAAAGCCCGGTGAAGCCGCCGCCGACGATGACGATGTCGGCCTTGTGGCTGCCCTTGAGGGGAGCGTTTATCTGCTGGTGTTCGAGGTCGGCCGCCTCGAACCAGAAATTGTCGAGGTAGTATTCATACAGTTGCGGCGGCTTCGCCGGATCGTCGCCGAGCTGTTCAAGGCCGTGGGAGAGCGCCCATGTGCCGGCCGCGCCAGCGGCAACGCCGCCCAGGAATGCGCGTCTGGACACTTTCCTCGCGCCGCGCGGCTTCACACCGCTGAGACTTCCGCTCATCGCACCTTCCTCCCTTGCTGGAATCCTGGGTTTTTATCGCGTGCACGTGACGGTTCAAAATACTGATGCGCGCGCGGCGCGGACATCAGACGCTGACAGTAGTCCCACGATAGTAATACCGCAAGATTTCTGTGTAAGTCTTGCCCTCATTTGCCATAACTGCCGCGCCGATCTGGCATAGGCCGACACCATGTCCCCAGCCGGCTCCTAGGAAGACAAAGCGGCCGGACTCCTTGTCTACGACGAATGCAGAGCTGTACAGATGGGTGCGCGATAAAGCGCGGCGAATTTCCAGTTCTTTACCGATGATGATGTAGTCACGTTCGCCGGTGATCTTCAGCCGATATATCCGGCCTGAAGGTCCGCGAGCGAGCACCTGCATGTCGCGAATCGGACCAAGATCCGCGCTGAGCCTGGTTCTGATCAGATCGGCGAGTTCTTCGGGCGTGTACGCGACCCGCCAGCGATAAAAATCCCGGGTCTCCTGATCGAATCCCGGGAGGACGCGCGAGAGAAGCTCCGAATCGTCCGTATTGCAGTAAGCCGGCGGGCTTGAACGCATCCATGTCTCAGGACTGTAAGAGCAGGATTGCGCCGGACCGTCGTAGATAGATTCAAGATAGCGTATATCTTCATCTTCCCAAGCGGTCGCGTAGCGCTCGGTTATTCCGCCGCAGCATTTGGAAAACCGTGCGTCGCAGATAGCGCCCTTGTAACGGAGAAACTCGCCGGCCGTCGCGCGAACCGCTTCGGCTGCGGCTGGAGAGAATGCTTTCGTGATGCCCTGATACCGCTGGCAGTGGTCGTCGGCGCACACATCGAAGTCCGGATGCGCTTCGCGCCCGTACCAGCGAATAATTTCGTGAGAATTGAGACGTTGCCCTTTCCCGGAGCGAGAGGGATTTGCTTTAGGAAACCACAGCCAGCTGCGCGAAATCACCGCGTGAGCTTTCAGCAGTTCGAGCGGACAGGACGCGCTCATCTCGGACGAAATCACGCTCGTGACGTAGTCTTCGAGCGGAACATCATTGATCACCGTCAGCCCGGCTTCTCGTTTCATGAGGCGAAAAGCACCGCGAAATACCTGGCGCTCCTTGCGTTGCCAATGAAATCCGATTCCGATCGTGACGTCGTCCAGCGCAAACGCGCACGAGGCCACGTCCGACGGAGTGAGCGTAACTTCAGAAGTAAATCTGTAGCGCCCGGGACTGTACGGCTTGCCGGAAGCATCCGTAAACGTACCCGTCAATTCGACTTCGATCGCGGATTGTCCTTCGATCAGCCCTACCGATACATTCAATGCTCACTCTCCAGCTTGCCGGCGACTTCCTGAAACTGACGGTCAGGCAAAGTGACCTCTCGAAAAATTGCGGCGATGGCGTCGCCCGTGATTCTTTCGAAATGCTGCGCCAGCGGCACAACAAATATTCCGCACAAATCAATCGATGCCGGACTGACGGTCAGTTCGCCCGTATGAAAGACCTCTGGCCGATGTTTTCCTCGCGGAAACAGATAGGTGACCCACTCCCCTCTCTCATGAAAGACCGCGATGTTGACCAGCGGTTCTGCCCGTTTGCCCGTCGTTTCGGCGAGCAGATCGATGGCACGATCCATTCGATGGATCAAAGCAGATCGATCCCGCCCACGAAGCAGGAACACATTTCTTCCGTAATTCGGAACAGTGACGCCAGTCAGTCCAGCGGTGTCCTTCTCGATCGGAAACAATCCCCGCGAGCCTGCCTGAAAGTGCATGTGGTCTGGTGCGGATGCTCCGCATTCCGGACCGTTATAGACGACGAAATATCCAGCGAGGGCTGCGGCAATGTCGAGCATATTTCCGAACTGGTTCGCGATGCGCTGCAAGCCGTGTGCTCGGTGAGCGATCGTCAGGTGATGATCCACGATTGGAAACGGATTGCAGTAGATCGTGAAGTCCTTATCGAACTGCAGACCCTCTTCCTCCGAAGGCAGATTTCCCGCACACAGGAAGCAGGGGCGTTTCGCAACCGACTCCCGGTCGACCGACGCCGTTGTGCTACCCATGCGATGGGGAATGTGACGGATGAAGACGTCGAACCAATCGATCCGTACCGGCCGTGTCTTCGCCTGCGCAAGGCCTTCAACGCCTTTCGCGAGCTGCGGCCATGCCCGCTCCTGCCGTTTGAACAGTTCTTCTATTTCGTGGATCATCGCCGCATTCGAGCCTGAAGCTCGATAGTTCGGAGCCAGTCCTTGTACAGATCGTATCGATTCGCAACCTCGAGGGGCAGGGCGCTGTCGCTATTGCCCTCCCAACGGCGGCAAAGATAAACGGACTCATAGATCCGGCCGATCTCATAATCACGGCTGATGCGCAACGCTACGGCGTAATCCTCGCCATAGCTGACATTGGGAAATCCAATACGGCGCAGAACCGCCGTATTGAATGCGCGCGGCGCGCCAAGGCCATTGACCCGGAGCGCATTGTTTCTTCCGTTCTCGCGACTCCACTCGTGGTGATCGATTAGACCAGGCGGAATCTCTTTCAACGAAAAATCGACCATCGTATAGGAGCCTATAACCATCGCATAAGGTCCAGTTTCAAGCTCTGCAACAATCCGGCGAAGGACGCCGTCATTGATGTACAGGTCGTCAGAATCAAGTTGGATGGCGTATTGTCCGCAGTCCTTGGAGTAAATCGCCTCGTTCCAGCACCCGCCGATTCCAAGGTCCCGGCGTTCGGGAACGATGTGCTTGACACGCGAATCGCCGATACCGCGCAGGATTTCCGTCGTCCGATCCGTCGAATGGTTATCGACGACGATCACATTGAATTCGAAATCGGCGCTCTGGACGAGGGCGCTTTGAACGGCGTCGAGAATTGTCCGCTCGCGATTCCGAACCGGTATGACGACGCTGGCTTTTACGGGAAATGTTTCCGCCGCGGCTGGAACGTTCTCGAAGTGCGGCTGCAACCAGGCGCCGATTCGTTTGAGATGCGCCGTCGCAATGCGCTCCATTTCGATTTGGTAATCGCGATTGCGCGGATCCACATAGTCGAATTGCTTTTGACCCGTCGGCCGCGCATCAATCATCGACGCGCTGTACAACGGTTCGGGAATCCGCACGATAGCGTGTTTTTCCGAAATCCTTAACCGTAGGTCGTATAGTCCTCCCCATTTCCAGATGCTGTCGATTCCTGACTGACGCGCAGCCTGAACCGACACACCCACTACCGGGCCAAAGTCGAAACTGTCGCGGATGCTCCCGCTTTGATAGTCGATGCGAGGATGGCCTACTGCGTCGGCATAAACCCAGCCGCCGCCGGTTTCACGTATGACCTGCGCCATTCGATCGAACATGCGCGGTCCGGGTTCGATGTTCACACGCGGATCACCGAGAAAGAGAACATCGGAATCGGCAGCATCGAGGAGTCGCTGAATACTCGCGGACGAGTAGTCCTTTGGATAGACGATGTTCACACTCCACCCCGCCGCGTCATCTTAGCTGCTAACCGCAACGCGTCGCGTCACCCCTTGCGGCCGCACGACAATGACGCCAGCCATCCGATTTGCCTTGAGAAACTCGCTCAATTCCTGTTCCACGACAAAGCCCTGGCTGCGCGACGCGTGACGCATGAACAACTTTCTTGCCGTCGCGCACGATGATTCCAGCATGAAACACATCGAGATTCTTGCGTGTCGACGCAAAAAAAATCAGATCACCGCTTTGCAAATATCGTTCGAGCCGTGGCAATCCCGCCTTCGGTACACATCTCACGCGAGTCCGCCGTGCAGCGAGTCCGGGCACAACATTCAGAACGCGTTCCCTGGTGACTGTCGGGACAGCCGGCATTGAAACCGGCCTGATTATCCCTTCGCGTACATTGTTGCGAATCCAGAGCGTCATATAGTGATTGCGCCGTTCCCATTGAATGCGGCCTCGTTCATACCGAATCTTTCGCAGCCACTCGGTGAAGTCATCGACGCTGGAAGCGCGGGCGAGCGCCACAATTGTTTCGATGTACGTGACACAGTCGAATCCATCGAGGGAAGCCGTGAACACTTCGGCGGTGTCGGCCGATCCAATCAGCGGATTTGGTTTGTAGGGATGTCCAAGGAAGTGGCGGGAAAGAACGTCAATTCGGCTACCGGCGCAACGATCATGCTTCGTTTCCGATAGAAGCTGCTCGACGCGCCGCCGGCTGAGACCTCGTGGTTGCGCGTGCTTCATCAGAATTTCATAACTTCACGGCGGTTGAGACCTACTCGGGGCCTGGCGGCTCAAGCAGCAGGGCGAATCCATCGGCGTCATGAAAATCCGGTTTGTCGGCCGGATGGCGAAGCGCCCAGTACGAAAGCCCATCGCTCGCCTCGATGACCGCCGAGAGCCCGATACGCAGCGAAGCACGCGGGTGGATGGCAGACAGACCATCGAGCCGGACAAGGGTGTCCAGCTCAAGCCGACTGCCAGTAGAGCGCACGGCAATGTGCGGGCGCATCATTTCGTTCGCGACAGGACCGCCGTTGCGATAGCCGCTAAAGGCGTAGACGGCCCACTCCCCCGACGGGGCGAAGTTGAACTCGTGGTACGCCGGTTGCCCTTCCACCGCGATGAAGGCTTCGAAGCAGGTGTGGCGCCAGAGCTGTGTACGATGCGCGACGCGCCCGGCGAAGAGACCCAGATTCGGGGAATATCTCCGTCGAGGCGGAAGGTCATCTGGAGTTCAGCGCTTGCCGAGCGGCGTACGAGCACTCCAATGGCGCGCACCGTCTCAGGGCGTGTCGACGGATGGCACCTGAGGTCGATCCAGTGTTCGACGGTCATAACGGGCTCGGTGGCCGCAGCGAGATTGCTCTCCGATCGGAATATCGAGTCAATCGTGTTCGTGTGCGGAAAGTCTGGCGTCCGATGCTACGGCAGCAGCAGACAGCTTTTCCATCTCAGTTTCGGAAGTTGGGCTACGCTTCTCGGTCATAGACCTCGCGCCGAACACAGCGCTCAGGTTCAGGTCGCCTGAATCTGCGCCATTGGCCCGCTAACGTCAAACATCCGCTCCGGCACCTCAAACAGCCTGCCCTGGGGAACAGCGAGGCTGCTCCCATTTTTCGAAAACATCGGCGAAAGCCGCGATCGTCAACCGATCTGCCCCGCGAGCTCCCGCGTTTGCGTGCAGGGGATCAGGTTTTGAGGAACCGCACCTGACCATTCTTGCGGATTTTCCTCGTGCGGCAATGATGATAGTTGAAGTAATCTGCTTGCGTTGCAGGCTATAGGTCACAAATCAGCGGATCCAAGAGAATGACCATGGATTTTGGAATTGCGTTACCCTCGATGCTCGATTCGTGGAAGACCGTCAAGCGCGCCGAGGAGCTCGGTCTCTCACACGCATGGTTCTATGACACCCAGATGTTGTCCCCGGACATTTTCGTCACGATGGCTCTCGCAGCGGACAAAACCTCCCGAATAAAGCTCGGCATGGGAGTCATGGTGCCAAGCAACCGCATCGCGCCGGTGGCGGCCAATGGACTCGCATCGCTCAACAAGCTCGCGCCCGGCCGGATTATTTTCGGCGTAGGTACCGGCTTCACTGCGCGCAATACGATGGGGCTGGGGCCGATGCGGCTGGCAGAGATGCGTGAGTATATCCGCGTCGTTCGCGAGTTGTTGTCCGGCAACATGGTCGAATGGGAGTGTGAGGGTGCGCGCCGCAAGATCCGTTTTCTGAATCCCGACGGTTTTATCAATCTTACCGATAAGATTCCGCTGCATATTTCGGCTTTCGCGCCCAAGGCGCGCAAACTCACCGCCGAGATCGCAGACGGATGGATCACGTTTTCATCCTCGGTACCGCGTGCGATCCACGAAGCTGGCGAGCTCGCGAAATCGTGTGAGGCTCTTGGGCGCGCCCCCGGGAGTCTCTATCGAACGGTGTTTGCGCTTGGATGTGTGCTGGGCGAAAAAGAATCCGCGGCGAGCGCGCGAGCCAAGGCTCAGGCGGGTCCGATGTCCGTGGTTTTCCTGCATGGATTGGTCGAAGCCACTCTCGGACTGAATCTGCCGCCCGAAATTCAGCCGGTGCTCGAGAGTTATCGCGAGCAACACGCTACCTATCAGCCGGCCGATGCGCGCTACCTGCAGATGCACACTATGCATTTGCTCGGCGTGCGGCCGGAAGAGGAGAAATTCCTTTCCCCGGAATTTATCGCGGCAACTACTTTTACCGCGACCGCGCCCGAATTGCGCGATCGGATCCGCGCGCTCGGCGAAGGTGGCTATGATCAATTCGTCGTTCAACTCGTGCCGGGACATGAGTCCGCGCTGGAAGACTGGGTGCGGGTCTTCGAAAGCGTCTGAGACTGGACGCGTCGCCAGACACGAATTCGCCGGCGGCCACTTCGCTCTGGAGTCTCGCACCGATGGCTGAACTCGAGCACCGCGTCGTAATGGCCAACGGTATTCGCCTCCGCCTCGCCGAGGCGGGCAGGGGTCCGCTCGTTCTGATGGTCCACGGCTTTCCCGAATCGTGGTGGTCCAACTTGTACTGACGGGTACAGCCCAAAGCAGATTGATTTGCCGAGCCGGTTCGATCGCGGTCTGGGTCTAGCACGGCACTGGCAGTCAGGTGGCGGCATTGGGTACTATTCGCCCGCCCGACGAGTTCGAGCTTGGCAAGAGCAGTATGACGGCGCAAGAACGGCACAGATGGATCATCGTGAGCGCGATTTTCGCGACGATGTTCTTCATCTGGGGCGGCATCAACTGCGGCGCGGTATTCTTCGTGCCGGTCCTCAACCACTTCGGTTGGACGCGCGCGCGGCTCTCAGTCGCGCTCTCGGCCGGATGGATCACGGGAGGCGCGGCCGGACCGTTGATCGGATGGCTGGCTGACCGAATCAACCCGAAGAAGATGATGGTGATCGGTGCGGCGGTTACCGGTCTGGCATGGCTTGCACTGAGCCGCGCCACCAGCTTCGCGGAATTCCTCGCGATAAACGGCCTGTTCGGGATCTGCGTGGGATTCTCCACGACCATCCCATGCTCGCTGGTGATTGCGAACTGGTTCGAGCAACGGCGCGGACTTGCGATGGGGATCGCCTTCTCTGGCGGCACGCTCGGCGGCGCCGCAATGACGATCGTCGCCAACTACGCGATCGAGCTGGGGGGCTGGCGCGTGGGTTACGCGACGCTCGCCGTGCCGATTATATTCGTGGTGGTTCCGCTGATCTTGTTCTTCGTCCGCACCAGGAATGCTGCCGAGACTGGGAATGCGGTTGAAGGACGGGAGGAAGCCCAGCCCGGCGCGCAGAGTGTCGCACGTACAATCGACCTGCCCGGACTGGAAATCTCCCAAGCCACGAGAACCCGCTCCTTTTGGTTGATCTGCTCGGCGCAACTCCTGGGAGGGCTCACCCTCGGCATGGGCCCGCATTTCGTGGCGTACCTGACCGGCATCGGATACACGCCGACCCTTGCCGCGACCGTGGTGAGCCTGTTTCTCATCATGACAACTGCCGGGACATTGCTGGGCGGTCCGTTGGCAGATCGCTTCAGCCCGCGACGGGGGATGATGACTACGTACATCCTTTCTTCGCTCGGGATGCTCGGGCTGATGGGAGCGTCGCATCCGATCGCGCTTGCAGTAAGCATACTCGCCGGCGGTTTTGCGGCAGGCGCCCTAGGGGTGCAGATGCCGCTGGTGATGATTGAATCCCTCGGCCTAAAGCGCTTGGGCTCGATAATGGGAATCACCGGAATTTTCTTTACCTTCGGCGCTGCGGCTGGTCCTATCGCCACCGGAAGAATTTTCGACGCGACCGGCAGCTATGGAATCGCGATTGCGTCCTTTTTCGTGATGGTACTCATTTGCGCAGTCGCTATTTTCGGCTGTCGGCCTCTCGGTCTTGAACAAGGGCGGGTTGCTGCTTCTGCGCCACCGCTCGTGCTCTGAGGGGACCCTGTCGCTACCGAAAACCCGATTCCGAAGGTTGTGCGACAGGCCGTAGAAGAGGCGCGAACGAACCCGTCACCTACGTAACGTGAATAACTTTCGGCGTTGATCGGCCCTGGTTGGCCTATCCAAAGGAAGCTGGAAGCGGTTTCCCGGTTGTGCGAAGTAAATTCCCTGTTCCGGTGGAATAATTCCCTGTTCGCCCCACGGGGTGCAGTCCAGTTGATAATCGAGCCGGCGCCCTTCACGCCATCTGGCCAAACCGCTCAAGGCTGCTATGAAAACCCGCGGGGCTAGCTCTCTCCTCAGTGACAAAACATAGGTGACGGCGGGGCGCACCGGAGGACGCTGGATGCGTCCTCCGGTGCACCGGCCTACAGCAAATTGCGGCCGCTATGGGACCGGGTTCGTGCAGAATTCTGGCGAGGGCGGCGTGTTATTATAGAAACAGTCACCGGCCACGGCACTCGACGCGGCGGTGAATGGGAGGCTCCATCCAGTAGGCGGCGGACCCGGTGTCTGCGGGAAGCAACTCGGTGGCGGCCGCAAAGCGGCTCTCGCCACTGGGTCGGCCACAGTTGCGAAGGTGCTCCCCGGAATGAACGAGAACCCGTACGCGCCCGCATCCGGGTAATCGACGTCACTGGTCGCCCATTTGCAGAGCGCGGTGCCGGGGGCGGTGCCGTCGGGGTTGCCCTGCATGCAATCGCCGCGCAAATAGAACAGAGCCAGGGGATCGTCGGAGTTGTCGGAGATGTTGCACTCACAGTCCGAGTTTGTGGTGTTCCACGCGCACATTGTCGACGGCTGGCAGCGCGTCTCGGTGGGATTCGAGGGATTATAGATCGAGTTGTCGTAGTCGGCCTTGAATCCGCTCCTCGCCGCGACGCTAAGATCCACCGTAACCGTCAGGATGCCTCCGCCTGTCGGAGGGCTACCAGTATCCAGTGGTTGGTAGGTCTTGGTCCATCCGGCAGGCCACGGGAAGGTCGTGAACGTGGCCGCAGCACTGGATACATTCGCCTTCTCAAAATTGACGGAATTCAGGACGGTCGTGGTGTCGAGGCCCTTGCCCACGAATATCTGGTAAGTTTCCTTGGTGGTATCCTTCGCGAAGAGCAGGAATACGTGGTATTTCTTGTTCTTCTGAAACACGCTGAATAAATTCCCCGTCTGGCGTTGCGTGTCTTCGTCCACTGTTGTGTCGAGGTAATAAAGGCCGTTATTCGGCGCCATCGTTTCGCGCTGCCCGGTGGCTGATGCTGCCATCCGGATAAACGGCGCCGTCCCGTTATCACTTGTATTCAGATACTGGCGATACAGAGGGACGCCATAACACGCTGAGTTGGCGCAGTCGTAACTCCAGGTCCACCCGGCCGCCGGATCATTGCAGGCGCCCTTGTTGGGAACTTCTGGCGGCGGACCGCTCCAGGGAATTGTCGCGCAATCCGGATAGACAACCGTGGTGACGTAGTCGTAGGGGCTGGTGATGGCGGTACCCGCGGTATTGGCGACCACGTCGGATTTGCACTCGACATCCTGAGTCGGCGCCTGAAAAAAGGCATCCTCGTTGACCGAAACCGTGCTCACGAGGCCTGTGAGCGAACCATCGTCATCGTTCAGTTCAGTCTGCCGATCGATATCTGTGAAGTCGGGACTGAACATGCCCGGCTGGCGGTTGCAGTAGAGCGTCTTGGTGGCGTTATCGTCGGTCTTGTAGGTGCCCGTCAGGAATTTGGGCTCGATCACGTAGTGGCGAATTTCGACGTTATTGAAATACAGATTTGTCGAGTGGAAGGAGGGGGGATAATAGAAGCCGTTAGGCTGTTTCCATGCGATCGCGGCGTTGGGAAGATAACAGGCTTTCGGCATGGTGGTTCCTGCGATCCCCGGGGAGACCCAGTTCCGTTCCTTCCATCCATTTGCTGTTAAAGCACCGATAATCGACACCTGGACTCGTAACATCACAATCTGCGAGCGGGCCTGTCGTTGTGATGTCGAGAAAGGCGTTGGAGTCCTCGAGCGCCGGACCGTCGTAGATATTGAAGAAGCGTTGATTCGCCGAGTAGCTGTCCCGGTTGAAAGAAACTCCCAGGTCGTGGCCGTCGCCGTCAACGGGAGCGCAATAGCCCGTGGCGGGCTGCTTGTTGCCGCATTTGACGCCTTTGGTGAAGGAGGTGGGGTTGACTGGGCCTCCGTTGGTCGCATAGGGATTGGCAGCGGGGTCCTGAGTCTCGCCGATAAAAACAGTCTTTCTGGCCAGCGCCCAATGCCCGATTAGCGCATCGGCTCGCGTGTAGCCGCCGCCGGTCACAAAGGTGAGGCCACCGCCAAGAACGTCGGTGATCGCGCTGTTGAGAACCAGGTTAAATTGCGGGCGGAGCCAGACGGCGGCGAAGTTCTTCGTCGCAAAGTTGAAGGATGTCGTAAAACGGTCGAGGATAATGACCATGCAGTTGCCAAGGTTGCTGTTGGAGCAATCAGGTTGAGCGCTGCAATCGCCGGTCAGACTGGGGCATTTCGTCGGATGATGATTTCCTCCGTTGTTTATCCTTGGATAGAAGTCTTCCTTCGCTCTGTCGGGTGCGGCCGGGTCGCCCTTCACCCCTACGGGCGGCGGCAGAAGGTCGTTGGGGATTGAGGTGAACTGCGTGCCCACGGAGGCATCCCCGGCAAAATTTGTGTTGATGCCCGCGCAGTAGCTGGTATCGCCGACGACATGGAAGGCCACCATTGCCGTCGAGCAGGTATTGCCGAGAAACTCCATGAGGGGCGAAGTCCCCTGATTACCGTAATTTTTTTGCAGGGAGGCATAACCGGTCCAGTACATATTTCGTGATGGGCCGCTGTTGGCGCCAGGCGGCATCCAATAACAATTTCCGCACATCTCGGCGCCGACAGCCATGTTGTACTCGAAGTCGTTCCAGCCATTCATGATCCAGAACAGGGACGGATGCTCGAAGTCGGAGTCGTATGGGGTGTGTTCGGTGTTGGCGGGATACGGCTTCCCGGCGCCATTCTTGTCCCGCGCAAGTATTCCGGGGACGCCACGATAGTTCGCCTTGTCGTTGACCGCCGCGATTGCTGAAATGCCGATATTTGCGTAGAGCTTGTTATTGGTCTCGGTGCCGTCCTCGAGGTAGTAGCCCATTCCTATAGACCTGTAGCCGACGTTACGCGCGAGCAGGACACCCTGCGTTGCATGAAGGACGATAAAGCGCGTCATCGAGTCCCAGATCGAGCTGTCCTTTACATAGGTATCGGTCGGGACCTGGCGCGCCATATGAAAGTGCACGGGATAGTGCATCATCCTGCCGCCTTGTCCGAGCTGATAGAACTCGACTCCCTGAACCTGAAGCTGCGTGAAGCCCTGCCGGAAGACGACGTGTCCGCCGAAGTAGAGCTTGGGGTCGGGCGGGTGCGTCGGGGGCGGGTCCGGGGGAGTGGGAAGGTCAGACATTGGCTTGTCGCCGCCAGACACGATGCGGATGTTGCGGGACAAAAGCGCCACGGCAGCGCGAGTGTCCACCGAGGTGAGATCGGTAAGCCCGCGCCCGGCAGGAAGCCGCGAGGCCAGATCGATCGTCGCGGCATGATGGGGATACTGGAGCCCGGGGGGCGCGATCGTAATTGTGTTGCCGTCCGCGTCTGCTGCGAGTGTCAACTGCTCGGTGTGCGAGGTCAGATAGTCAGTCGTGGTGACGACGAACTGATCGTCCTTTTTCCAATCGACAGCGCGGGAAAGAGTCAGCGTGGTGGCGCCAGGCTGGAGCACGCCCTCGGTGCATTTCGAATCCGTGGTTCCTGTCGCGCAATTGTTCAGCCGCACCCAGCTAGTGCCGGAGCTGCTTGGATCGACGCTGGTGTCGGGATACGTCGCACCTTTCAAGCCGTAGAGCCGCAGCGTACCACCGTACCCGAGGCCCAGGACTTTGTACCCGTAAAAGCCTTTCACATTTCCGCCGTCGTCATACATCAGCGGCTCGTACTTGTAGAAACAATCGTCGTTCGGAAGTTTACCGCCTTTGGTCGAGGCCGCGACGCAACTGGTTGGATCCAGGGTTTTCATGCCGTTGGACGTGAAGAGCTCCCGACGGAACGCCGCAAGTCTCGTCATGGCAATGGACACCCACGGCATGCTCTTTGCTGCTCTGCTGCGCCCCATATAGGTGGATCGTGATTTTCCCGCCCGGATTCGTACCGACGGGTGATATCGTCACACCATCGGGCGCTACGCCGGCGGTAAGGGTTCCGTTGTTTTCGATAATTATCGACTCGGCCCAGAAGTCGATAGGTGCGTCGGCAAAGGCGAGCGAGCCTTTGACCGTGCCGTCGGCTTTGCCGTAAATTTTGACGTGCTTGAACACATAGGTGCCGGCGCCAACTGTGCACGCACCCGTGACATCGAGATTCTCCGGCGGCGTCTTTGGCCTGAGCGGTCCGGTGCAAGTTTCCGCCGCTCTGGCGTTGGTAATAGGCGGCATAACCGCAAACGTATCCGCCTTCGACGATTCGGCGCCGCTAAATAGCGCCCCGAATAAAAGCCCGAGCGCGAATACCAGGGCCACGTTCCCGATGCGTGAGACCTTTGCCAAACTGGAACCCAAATGCCAACTCATGCTTCCCCTCCGGTCAAAGGACGCGCCGGTAGCGTGACATACGATCCGTTGTCATCGCAAACCACGGCTCATTTTGAATGCAAACTCTTTTGCTACTTGACACTCGCACTGAAGTTTAACAACACGGGTTGGTTCAGGTTGTCTCCGGCTGGGTCGGAATCCAGGAAGATGTTCGGGGCCGGGGAGCCACTGGCAGTTAGCTGATCTGGGGTGAATTCGACGATACTGCCCTCATTGTCGCTGAGTGCATTGCTGACCCACAGGTTGCCGTGCTTGTCGAACGCCAACCCCTCGGGACAATTCAGGCTGGGAGAGGTACCGTAGGGCGTGCTTACGCTGGTACTGTTCAGCACCACGATAGGAGTCGGGCTGCCGCTCGCGGCCACGTCGGAGGCGGCAAATTCCACCACGCTGTCTCCGAGACAATTCGAGACCCATTGATTGCCGGACTGCTCGACAAGCACGTCGGCGGGGCCGTCGAGGCTGGCCGACGAATTGACGATGTCGGGAGTGAGGTCTGCAAGCGTACCTTGGGCGGCTGTAAGGGTAGCGGCTTTGAATCCGAATATTTCAGACTCTTCGATGTCGGCGACCCACAGCGTCCCAGCCGTGTCGAACTGAATTCCCTCCAGCTGGCCGAAGCTGCTTGACACGATTTTCGTGTTCGGAAACTGCACGCCGCCGGCGCTCAACTGGCTGGGCGTAAAGTTGACCAAATCAGCCGAAAAACGGTTGGACACCCAAAGGCTGCGGTCGTTCGCGAACGCTTCGCCGTATGGGCAACCGAAAATATTGAAGCTGCCGTCGTCGGATAGAGTCACCTTGGGATTGGGACTGGGATCTTTCGACAAATTATCGAGCTGGTTGCGCGTGAACTGCGTAATCGTGCCGGCACCGATCACCGGATCCGAGCAACTGGTGATCCAAAGATTGCCCGAGGCGTCGAAAAGCGCTTCTTCCGGATAATCAATCGCCGCGCTGCTGTTCGTCCTGGCGGGATTGGGCGCGCCGCTTTGTGCACGCTGTTTGCCATCAAACGCCGCGACGTCGGCGCCAAAGAAGTTAGGCACCCAAAGTCCAGCAGGCGTCGTCGGCGCAGGCGCACCGCCGCTGGATCCACCGCCGCACGCCGCGGCGCCGAATCCCAGAGATGCAATCAGCGGCAGCATCCAGAGAGTTGCGGCACTCGATCGTCGTTCACTCTTCTTCCGCCGAATGCTCATTTCTCCCCCGCGCCGTGCGCCGGTTAGCGTTGTGATAGCCGATGCCCACGGAGGTGCTCCCCTGGGTGATTCCGGTCAACCGATTCGCGTTGTCCCAACGATAAGCGACCTGCGCTTGCCCGGCAACCTGCATCGTCTGTCGGCGGTTCGCGTTATCGTAGTTGCAGCTGATGGTGCCTTGCGGCGTGGTTTCCGACGTGAGACGTTCGAAAAGAACAGCTACGCGGGTAATTGCGCCTGTGGTCGAGTCGGTCGCCCCGGTCAGGCAGGCGCCGCTCGGCTTGCTCTTGTGAATGTTGCGAAGGGCGAAGGATGCGGCAAATGGCGCAGCAGGAAGAGAAACCAGAAAAGAGAATGCCGGGGACGCGGCAACCGCCGCTCCCTCGAGGTGTCCTGTTCTGGTGGTTGATGTCTTTGGCGCTGTTTCTCTGGTACGTGACCGGGCTGTGGCCGCCGTCGCAACCCAAGGCGCGGATTCCTTATTCCGTTTTTCTCGCGCAAATACGCGAAGACAACGTCCGGTCGGTTCGCATCGCTGGAGACGCGATCGACGGCGCCTTTGCAAAACCTCTCGTCTGGCCGCCAGCTGGCGGGACTGGCGAGCTGTCGTCGAAAACGCCTCCACCGTCTGCGCCTCCGAAGCCAGCCTCGGCGAAAACTGCGCCGCCTGCTGCGATAGCGTACCGCGAGTTCGCCACGACCTTTCCCGCCGCGGTCGGCGACGCCGGACTGATGCCGCTGCTGATTGCACATCACGTCATCGTGGAGGTGTCGTCGTCGTCGATGCCCTGGTTCGTTGGGATGCTGGTTGAGTGGGGACCGCTGATACTCCTGTTCGGATTCTTCTGGTGGTTGAGCAACCGGGCCGTGCGTAGTCAATCGGGTTTGTTCGGTTTTGGGCGGACGAGGGCAAAGCGCTACAGCAGCGAGCAGCCAAAGATCACTTTCGATGACGTGGCAGGAGCGGACGAGGCCAAGGCCGAGCTTCAGGAGGAGGTCGATTTCCTGAAGCACCCTCAAAAGTACCACGACCTGGGGGCACGAATTCCCAGAGGCGTGCTACTGGTCGGAGCGCCGGGGACCGGCAAAACTCTTATGGCACGCGCAGTAGCCGGTGAGGCGGGGGTTCCGTTCTTCAGCCTCAATGCGTCCGAGTTCATCGAGATGTTCGTCGGAGTAGGAGCGAGCCGCGTACGAGATCTCTTTCAGCAAGCCAAAGCGGCGGCGCCATCTATCGTGTTTATCGATGAGCTCGACGCGGTTGGACGGCGGCGGGGCGCGGGCCTGGGAGCCACCAACGACGAGCGCGAGCAGACATTGAATCAGTTATTGGGGGAACTCGATGGTTTTGACGAGCGTATCGAGGTCATCATTCTCGCGGCGACCAATCGGCCGGACGTTCTCGATCCGGCACTGCTGCGGCCGGGGCGTTTCGATCGTCATGTGGTGTTTGGTCTTCCGGATCGGAAAGGGCGCGAAGGCATCTTGCGCATCCACACGCGCAAGCTGCGGCTTTCCCCCGATGTCGATTTGGCTACTGTCGCGCGTAGCACGATAGGCATGAGCGGGGCGGACCTGGCCAACCTTTGCAATGAGGCCGCGCTTACCGCGGCGAGAAATGATCGTCCGGCGGTTACCATGGCCGATTTCGAAGAAAGTGAAGACAAGGTGCGGATGGGTGCGGCCCAACAACACCTGGTGAATCCAGGCGAGCGGCGCGTGGTCGCCTATCACGAGTGCGGACACGCAGTAGTGGCGTGGATGACGCCGGCCGCAGATCCGGTGCACAAGGTGACGATTGTGCCGCACGGACAGGCTCTCGGGATGACGGAGCAGGTTCCGGGCGAAGAGCGCCACAACCTGAGCCTGTCCTATCTAAAGGCGCGGCTGGCAGTGATGCTGGGTGGGCGCACTTCGGAGGAGATCGTCTTTGGCGAGGTGACCACTGGCGCGGAGAATGACCTGGTGGAAGCGACGCGTCTGGCCCGCCGGATGGTGACGCGCTGGGGGATGAGCAAGCTCGGACTCATCGCTTTCAAAACTGACGAGCAGCAACCTTTCCTGGGTTACGAGATTTCGCAGGGGCGCGATTACAGCGAAGCGACGGCTGCGCGAATTGACCAGGAAGTCCTGTGCTTGCTTCAAGAGACCCATGAACGCGTCCGCCGCTGCCTCACCGACTCAAGAGAGCGGCTGGATCGGCTGGTAGAAGCGCTGCTGCGCGAGGAGACGGTTGGTTCCGACGAGTTGAATCGTATCCTTGGTCCGCGGGCCGATTCGGGATCGGAGCAGACAGGCAGGATTGCCGCAGATTCACGAAAATAATTCCGGACATACGATATGACCGCGACTGTCGCAAGGGTATTGAGCAAGCTCGACTGGATGCGCGAACAACGCATCTGGCCCAATGGAATGCGATACCTATGGACCGACGCTTTCGGTCTCGTCCTGTTGGTTTCGCTCTACCACGAACTGGGGCAGAGCAAGTTCCTGGACGAAGCTGAGCGGCTCGTCGCGGACGTCGAGCGGGTGCTGGGACGCCGGCGCGGCCTGCGAATTGGCGAAGCCGCGGATCGTGACGGCCAATACTTTCACTATCTGGCGATGTGGGTTTTCGCGCTATCACGACTGGGCAAGATAGTTCCCGAATATCGCACGAAAGCGATCCGGCTGGTGAAGGACATCCATCCCGCTTTCCTGATTCCGGGTCGAGGCGTGCGCTGGAAAATGCTCGAAGACTTGAGCGGAGCATACCCAGGTTTCGGATCAGGCTCGCTCGATCCGTTCCATGGATACATTGTTTACCGGCTACTTGATGAAGATACGCTTGCAGACGAGATCCGGCAGATGAAAACCATCGTCGATCGAAGCTACGAAAACCTGGTTATCACTCAAGACCTCGGTCTTGGAATGATGCTATGGATGACGTGCTTCTTTCCTGAGGAAGAGTGGGCCCGCGTTCAGCGCGAGCGGAGTCTCGCGATACTTGACCGAATGTGGATCGATCCGCCCGGCTACTTCTGCCGCGAGCCGGGAGCGCATTCGGTGAAATTTGCCTTCACTAACTTCGGCGTCTCTGTCGGCCTGCAGGCCGCTGAGGCGTGGCCGGAGCGCGTTGCGCGGTTGAACTCCTATTTCGAAACGTACCGATCGGGAGACGAATACGATACGGATGCGATCACGCACGTCATGGCGTGTGTGTCATCTTTCCCGGGCGAATTCATACCACAGCGCATTGGAGGCTAGCTCCCGATGGTAATAGCAATTATGAGATTGCCTGAAGAAGCCTCGATTGCTGGTGCGTTCGGCGGCGCTGTCGGAGCGATCGCCGGTATAGGCCTCGAGGGAGTCTCGCCAGCTATAGCCCTTCCGGCGGAGGGTGCAGCGAGCGGCCTTGCCGAAGCTGGGCTCGATCACTCTAGCGTTGGGTGTATGGTGGCTGAAGAGGCAAGCGCGGCGCCCGCACCTATGACGATGCACAGCGGTGCGAATCCATGAGAGTGGTCGGGCAGAGCGCCCCGTGACAGCACGCTTTGTGGCGACCACTATCGCATCCTCGACTTCAGCTTGATCGTCTCGCCATCGACGATGAATTTGCCGTATCCCTGATGGTGGATGGTCTTAGGGTTCTTCTGTGCCGGATCTCTCCAGGCCTTGAGCACTTCGAAGACGAAGAGGTTGTATCTCTTCACCAGGCTGGTGTCGGCCACCTTGCATTCAAGATTGGCAAAACATTCGGCCACCAGAGGCGCTGCAATCCGTGAGGCCGGTATCGGCGTTAGTCCGAACGCCATAAACTTGTCCAAGTCGCGCCCGGAGCAGTTCCCCACTTTCACGACTTTCGGCGCCAGTTTCAGCGCCGGTACGGCGATCACGCATTCGCCGGTTGACCGCAAGGCGGCAAAGCTGTGATTGGCGCTGCTGACAATGCAGGCTACCAGCGGCGGCTCAAATTCGACCATCATATGCCAGGACATCGTCATGACATTGGCGCGTCCCTTGCGGGCAGTCGTGAGCAGGACCACCGGACCGGGTTCGAGCAACTGGTAGACCTTGGATAAGGGCAATTCTTTCATCGTGATCGCGACCTTGGGCCAGATCTCCGGCGGTAATCGATGCCTCGGCGCACCCGATGATGGTGTTGTCTGCCGCATTTGGCGATTCGCGCGGGCCGAGCCGCTAAACCCACCTTTAGCATAGATGAGGAACGCGGAGCGAAAAAACATTGGTCGGCTGTGCCTGCTAAAAGTTCCATCGCGGCGAATCGAACCGATCACGCGCTCGACGTAAGCGTTCTGCCAGGGTGATCGTGGCGCCGTGATGACCTGGCTAATGCTCATCGCTTCGATCCGGTTGCAGAAGTACGAGCCATACGACACGTCGCGATCGCGCAGCACGCAGCGCGGAGTGGTGTCCCACTGGAACGCTTCGGTTACCCAGCGCGAGAGCCATGCTGCGGTAGGATGCTCCGTGACCGCGGTGCGCATTATCTTCCTCCGATCGTGGACCAGAATGATCGCCACGTAGAGCAGCCGAAACGATGCGGACGGCATGACGAATATGTCGATCGCAGCGACGCCTTCGGCGTGATTACGCGGGAAGCTGCGCAAGGTCGGCGGATATTCTCGGGGTTATCGATCAAGTTCTGTGCAAGAACATGTGCAACTCGAGGGGAACCGCCGCAATATGGCGCCAACCTTTTCGCGATGTCGGCTGGCACTTTGTAACTTCGATAATTGCTGAAATCTGGGTCTCTTCGAGTGGTGGAGCGCTTGCCTATTTGCCCAAACGCGTGGGCCAGCTAGATTCCCTCGTCCTTCTCAGAGGTGCACCAATTTGGACCAATGAGCGGAGAACTGGCTCCGATCGAATCAGGCTATGCGCCTAGCTCGATATATGCTTCACCAAACACAGTCCACGCTTTAACGGTCGTTAGGCGGAATGAGTTTCCGGCGATTGTTGTCCCATCGGCGAGAGTTTTGCGCCGATTCCATGCTGACTCCCATTAAAATTACAGGCTGTGCAGTTCAGCCATTCTTTTCGCGGGGGAAAGGCATCATTTTTGCTGGAAATAATTCTCCTGCGGCGTCAAAGGCATATAGAAATAAGTTCTTTAGGGAACTTTAGGAGGAACTACCTTGGATACCGATAGCTTGTCTCAACAACGTACTCGGACCAAACGCTTCGGCTCGCTGCACGCGGTTTTTGCCGCCGTTCTGATCGGCGCATTGGCCGGATTGCCGAAGGTATCGTGGGCATCAGATCCGTTGGTGACTGCCGCGGAAAGCGCACCACCGGCGGCGACGCTCAAAGTAAACGTCCTACACCAAGCCCAGCCCGACGAATGTTTCGACTATATCGGAAGTCCCAACAACACCTACCCGGCTACACCACCATGTTCGATCGGCATGCCCAAGGTCAATCAGGCCTACATTTGGGGATTGACCAGCGCGGGTAAGAATCTGTGGTACGGAACGGTCGCTAACACATTGTGCACCGTAATCGCTGGAATTGAAACCCAAGTCGGGCTTAGCCCAATACCTTTCGAAACGGATTCCTACGTTTGTGAATTCGGCGAGAGTAACTTCCTTGACAGCTATCCGTCGGTGCCGGCTGAGTTGGGCGACTGGCGCCCGCCGAAGATCTTCTCCTACAACACTGTCACCGGGCTGGTGACCGATCGTACGCCGAACGACCCGCTGATCGACCAAACGCTCGGTCTGCGTTCCGCGGGTTCGTCGGGCGACCTTGTGATCATCGGCGGACCGGCGCTAGCTCCATTCGGCGAGACTCCGCCGGGGATTAACCTATTCGCCTTTCAAAACTCCACGGGCGCCTATCTAGGCTCGACGACGCTGCCGCAGTACTCCGATATCCGTCTGTGGACTACCATGAAGGTTTCGGCGCCAGTAGATCCGACCTTTCTGTACACCGGCGTGCAGAACGCGGACAGCACGGGCAGCATCCTCAAATGGACTGGCACGGTGAGAAACCCGTTTCAGTTCAGCGTGGTTGGAAATCTGGATGCTGAGCCAGCCTATCTTGCGCCGTTCAAGAACAAATGGCTTTTCGCGACCACCTGGGGCGGATTGAATTCCAAGACCGGGAAGTTGAGCGGCCTCTGGCGGAGTCCGAAGGTCGGCCCCAAGGGCCTCAAAGCAAAACACGCCAGCCAATGGAAAAAGGTCTGGGACATCAGCCAGTACGAGGCCGATCCAGTCACCGCCCAAAGCATCGTCGGCGGCGCGATCAGCTCATACAACGGTTCGCTGTATTGGGGCACGATGCAGGTGCCAATTACCGGTTTGGCCGCCCACTATTTCTTCTATCCTCCGAACGGCGTGCCCGATGTAGGCGACGTGGTTGCTTCGATAATCGACACGACGCGACCGGTTGCGATCTTTCAATGCTGCGGGTCCAGATATCCCAAAAAATTCTCGACGACCCTGCTCTACGGTGATTCGCTGATGGGCGTGTACAGCCCGTCCAACGGCTGGCAGACGCGTCACAACAATATGAACGTCGAGCCGGAGTTCGGCCCGGCCGGCTTTGGCAACCCGTTCAATACCTACGATTGGGCGATGGCGCAGTACAACGGCAAGCTCTATGTTGGCACCTTCGATTGGAGCTACGTTCTGGTCGATTTGATCGCACAACTGGTTCCATCGATGCTCGGCGATTCTGGCGATATGATATCGATCATCGCCGAACTCTCCCAGGGTTTCGGACAGAATATCACTTATGGAGCTGACCTCTGGAGTTTCTCGGGCAACAGCCCCGCAACTCCGGAAAGCCAGTACGGTGCCGGGAACTATCTGAACTATGGGATCCGCACGATGCTTGCCACAGGCAGTACGCTTTACCTGGGCACTGCTAATCCGATGAACCTGCGGACCGATCCGAGCAATCCTCCACTGGGAGGATTCGAACTGCTCGGACTCCATCCGTAGCAAATTGGTCGCGCGACCAAAGGGGCGTTCCACGTTAAGTGGGCGCCCCTTTGAAGTGCTGCTACGAGAACGGGACGTAGGGCTGCGTGCGCTCGATCTTGTACTCTTGTACTGATAAGAGGGGCGTCGCCATTCACCGCTAACAGCCCTCAGGCTCGAGCAACCGGGCACGTGAGCGACCCGCGCAAGGAGTAACCAATGCAGCAAGTCAAAATGGTCAAGGACCAGGGAATCGCTTTGGTGACAATCGGCACGCCGAAGTCGATTTATCTCACGGCGCAGACCGGGGACGAACTCGACGCGGTCACGCGCGAAATCGAATCCGACAAAAGTGTACGCGCCGCAGTCTTCACCGGCGGGTCGCCCGGGGTTTTCATCCAGCACTACTCGGTCCAGGAACTGGTATCGATCGCCGAGCAACTGCGAGCCAATGGAGCCAGGTTCGACGAACGCAGCGAGCCACAGAGCTTTTCACTCGATAGCGCCTGCAGCCGCGTCGAGACGATGCTCAAGCCGACCATTGCCGCGATCAATGGCAACTGTATGGGCGGCGGGCTCGAATTCGCGCTCTGCTGCGATATCCGCATCGCCGAAGACGGCCCGTATCAGCTGGGACTCCCGGAAGTGACCGTTGGTATTTTGCCGGGTGGCGGAGGCACGCAACGGCTGCCGCGCGTAATCGGCACCGCACGGGCGCTGGAGTTCATGCTGCTCGGGCGACGAGTCACCCCACGCGAAGCGGCCGCCTTTGGTCTCGTCAATGAGCTGGCGCAGGGCAAGGCGCTGGAACGCGCGATGGAAGTGGCGGGTCAGCTCGCGAGCCAGTCTCCGCGCGCGATGGCCCACATCAAGCGCCTGGCGCGATCGGCAATGCAGACGCCGATGGCCGACGGCCTCAAGCTCGAGCGTAACCTCTTTATGGATCTGATGACGACCGATTGGGCGATCGACGCGATGAAGGCGTACGTCAAGGGCCTCGAAGAGCAAAAGTGAGAAGATGGTCCCGCCAGATGCCCGAGTGCTTCCGTTCGCATCAGAACGGACCTCTGTGATGCCAACGGCGTCATATGTGCCGGCGGCGATTTGGCTGCTTAATTCGAAATGTTAGTTCACCCAGCAGCGCGGGAGTATGTCATTATTTCCATGGCATGTCGGTTGCATCTGACTACTCTTGCCCAAACATAACTCGCTGGAGGCTTAAAATGAGTGAAAGTCCGAACGTATGTGTGATCGGAGTCGGAATGTCGGCCTTCGGACGGCACCCGGAGGAGTCCTTTGAGGATTTCGGCGAGGTAGCGGTCAAGGCCGCCCTGGCCGACGCGGGACTCGACTTTTCGGCGATCGAAATGGCCTGCTGCGGCCACGCGATGCAGGGGATCACGGCCGGCCAGCGGCTCCTCAATCGCGTCGGCGCCACCGGCATCCCAATCATCAACGTCGAGAATGCGTGCGCGACCGGTTCGACCGCGTTTCACCAAGCGGTGATGGCGGTGAGGGCCGGCGTGGTCGATGTGGCGCTGGCGGTGGGATTTGAGAAGATGCAGCGCGGGCCGCTGGCTGCCGACCCACGACTCGCCGCGCCGTCGCAAGCTAAACGCTCGGCGCCGATGCCCGAAATGTTTGCCGAGGTCTTCCGCGCGCACAGCAAGAAGTACGGCACCACGGTCGAGCAGATGGCGATGGTCTCGGTGAAGAACCATCGCAACGCTTCGCACAATCCGAAAGCGCAGTACGGTATCGAGGTCGGGGTGGAAGACGTCATCGGCTCTCGCATGGTCGCCGATCCGCTGACCCTGATGATGTGCTGTCCGACCAGTTCCGGAGCGGCCGCCGCGATCGTCGCGCGCGCGGACTTCGCGCGCACCTCGCCCCGCAAGCCGGCCACCATCGTCGCCTCCGTGCTGCAATCGGAGCGAGGCGCGAGCGACCCGCTCACGTTCGTGACCGAGATAAACACGCGCGCGGCCTCGCTCGCATATAAGCAGGCCGGCCTCAAGCCCGACGACCTCGACGTGATCGAACTGCACGACTGCTTCGCGATCGCTGAAATCGTCCACTATGAAAACCTCGGACTGTGCGAGCGTGGCGAAGGCGGAAAGTTTGTCGAACAGGGGTTGAGCGCCATCAACGGACGGGTGTCGGTAAGCAGCTCGGGCGGTTTGCTCGCCAAGGGCCATCCGCTTGGCGCAACCGGGGTTGCGCAAATCGTAGAAATCGTCGAGCAGCTGAGAGGCGAGTCGGGCCCGCGGCAGGTACGCGACGCGAAGATCGGCCTGGCGCATTGTCAGGGTTTCGGCGGCGCCGCCTGCATCCACATTCTGGCGGCATAGGAAAACAATGGCTGACGAATTCTTTTCATTGGCAAACACCCTGCGGGAGAAGGCCGCCGCCGATCCCGACAAGGTCTTCCTGCGGTTCGAGGATCAGCAAATCACCTACGGCCAGCTCAACCAGCGCGCCAACCGGGTTGCCAACGGCCTCAGCCGACTGGGTATCAAGCCGCGCGACGGTATCGCGATCATGATGCCGAACCGGCCGGAGTTCCTCGATGCGTTCTTCGCCACCCAGAAGCTGGGCGCCTACGCGGTTCCGGTCAATATCGCGCTCAAGGGCGAGGGCCTCGCGTACATTCTGAATCACTCGGAAGCAAAGGCGCTGTTCATCTCGGCCGATCTGGTCGAGTCGCTGCTCCCAATTCGCGAGACCCTTCCCGCGATCAAACATCTGATCGTGGACACGATTGAAGCGCCTGCGGGCTTCGCGATGCCGCCCGGCGCGATCACGCTGGCCGAACTGACGAAGGCGCCGGCCGGCGAGCCCCAGGTCGCGCTCGACGCCGACGCGATCGCGGCCCTGCTGTACACGTCGGGCACCACCGGGCTGCCCAAGGGTGTGGTTTTTCGGTACCGCGGGTTCGCGATGTTCGCCGCACCCGGCGCGGGCTACCAGCCGGGCGACATCCTCTATACCTGCCTGCCGCTGTTCCACGCCAACGCTCTGTTCCTGTGCGTGGTGCGCGGGCTGGTCGCCGGCTACATGGTCGCGCTTGGACGCCGCTTCAGCGCGAGCCGCTTCTGGGACGATATCCGCCGCTACCGCGCGACGACTTTCAACGCGCTTGGCGCGATGATCCCGATCCTGCTCAAGCAGCCGCCGCGCCCCGATGACGCCGACAACCCGGTGCGGATCGTCCTCAGTGCCGCGACTCCGGCATGGGCATGGGCGGAATTCGAAAAGCGCTTCAACCTCACGGTGTGGGAAGGCTACGGAGCGGTCGACGGCGGCGGATTCAGTCTGTTCAACGCGGGGACTTCGCCCAAGGGCTCGATGGGCAAACCGCCCCCGGGAATCCAGGCCAAGGTGGTCGACGACAATGGCGCCGAGGTTGCGGTCGGCGAGGCCGGCAACCTGATCTTCAAAATCGACAACCCCAATGCGCGCCGCGTCGAGTATTTCAAGAATCCCGACGCCACGGACGCCAAGATCCGCGATGGCTGGCTGTACACCGGCGACATGGCGTACCGCGACGCCGACGGCAACTACTTCTTCGCCGATCGCAAGACCGACTCGATGCGGCGGCGCGGCGAGAATATCTCATCGTTCGAAGTCGAGAAGATCGTCAACCAGCATCCGGCGGTGCTCGAATCGGGCGCATTCGGAGTGCCCTCGGAGTTGGGCGAAGACGATGTGATGGTCGCGGTCGTGCTGCGCCCCGACCAGAGCGTTTCGCCCGAAGAACTGGTGCGCTTCTGCGAGGAGCGGATGGCGAAGTTCATGGTGCCCCGCTACCTCGATTTCCGCGAGAGCCTGCCCAAAACCGAAACCCATCGGGTGCAAAAGGCGGTGCTCAAGAAGCAGGGCCTCACCGCGACGACATGGGATCGCGACAAGAGCAAGACCGCGCCGGTCAAGGCGAACGTTTCCTAGGCCTTCGGAGCAAGGGAGTCTGAGCAATGGAACTGAAGCAGGCCATCGGCATCCGCCGCACCATCCGCTTCTATAACCCCTATCGCCCGGTCGAGCGGGAAAAGATCCAGAAGATGCTCGAGGCGGCGCGGATCGCCTCGTTCTGGGGCAATGTGCAGGCGCTGCGGGCGATCGTGATGTTCCGCGGAGAATCGCCGCCGGAGAAATGGGACGCGCTGGTTGCACCGCTGGGGACCTCACAGTTGAAACACGCGCCGGTGGTGATTCTATGGTACTGGGTCGAGGAAGCGATTTTCGATCGCAAGACCGAACACGCCACCCAGGGCGACCGCCTGCATGAGTTGACCGACGCGCGCGTGATGGGTCTGGATCCAGCAGTCGAGCATCGGTTCCTCGACACCGTGGTCATCCCCTACTTCAAGCAGAACTACGACGGGATCATGCAGACCGGGCTCACCGACATGGACTGCGGACAGGGCATCGGGCAGGCCACGCTGGTCGCCTACGACGAGGGCCTCGGCACTTGCTGCATCGGCACCGGTTCGCTCGACGGCCCGCGCGAGAAGAAGATGCGCAAGCTGTTCAAGCTGCCTGAATCGGCGCATCTGCTGGTGCTGATGACGGTCGGTTATCCGCTCGAGTGCCGCGAGGCCGGTGGCCAGCGCCCCAAGCTTCCGTTCGGGCAACTCTACTTCGTCAACGAGCACGGCGAACCGTTCCAGCGCGACCCCAAGGTGGTCGAGGAACTCAAGCGCGACGGCATGATCCAGGCGCCCGCGCCGCTACCGTACAGGCAGAAAGAGCTGGAATTCCTGCACAAGGCGCTCGAGATAGTCCCCAACTTCGTGCCTCCCGCGCCCAACGCCAACAAGGATTGAACCAGCAATAAGCAAGAGGAGCAGGCGCGATGGAGACTTACCTGGAACTCGACACCAAATTTCCCCAGGAGCTCGCGGAACTCAAGGTCGCGGTCCATCGCTTCGCGAAAAACGTGCTGCGCCCCGCGGCGATCACGCTCGATCGGATTGCCGATCCGCAGCAAGTGATCGCGCCTGACTCGATCCTGTGGAAGTTCTATCGGTCGGCTTACCAACTCGGCTACCACGCGGCGATGATTCCCACGGAGTTTGGCGGCCTGGGGCTTCACGGCGTTGGAATGCACGTCTTCCTCGAGGAATTAGGATGGGGCAGCGCAGGCCTCGCGATCAGTCTCGGGGTTGCCGGCTTTCCGTTCGAGGCGCTCGCGGCCGCTGGCAATCGCGAGCTGATAGATCGATACGTCAAGCCGTTTGTCGCCGATCGCGAGGCGAAATACATCGGATGCTGGCCGGTCACCGAGCCGGCGCATGGCTCCGATTGGGGTTCCTCGATCCTCGACGACGCCGATCCGACCAATCGCGGAGGGCGCGTCATCGCGCGCCGCGAGGGCGATGACTACGTCATCAACGGTCAGAAGGCAGCGTGGGTATCCAACGGCACCATCGCAACCCACGGACTGACCTACCTGATGGCCGCCTCGAACAACGGCCAACCGCGCGCCGGCGCCGCGGTTTTCGTTCCGTTCGACCTGCCAGGGGTGTCCAAGGGCAAGCCGCTTAACAAAATCGGACAGCGCGCGCTCAATCAGGGCGAAATCTTTTTCGACAACGTTCGCATTCCCGCTCGCTTCATGCTTGCCGAGCCGGGCAGCTTCGAGCTGTTCGGGATGCAGGTGTTGACCAAGGCCAACGGCACCATGAGCGCCGTGTTCACGGGCGTTGCGCGAGCCGCTTTCGAGGCGGCGCTCGACTACTCCAGGCAACGGATCCAGGGCGGCAAGCCGATTTGCGAGCATCAGCTGGTTCAGAAGCATCTGTTCGAAATGTTTACCAAGGTCGAGGCCTGCCGGCGCCTGTCGCGCGCGGCGATGGAATACAACGACGCCGCGGCCATCCCGGCACTCGAGTACGCGATGGCGGCGAAGACTTTCTGCACGCAGGCAGCCTTCGAAGTCGCCAGCGATGCGCTGCAGGTGTTTGGCGGCAACGGGCTGAGCAAGGAGTACGGGATCGAGAAAATTTTCCGCGATGCCCGTGCGTCGCTGATCGAAGACGGCACCAACGACATGTTGAGCATCGCCGGCGCGCAACTGATCCTCGCGCAAGCGTGATTGAGAAGTCGGATGCGGCTCGGCGGGCAACTACGCTGAGCCGCGTCTCGTGGGTGGCGGGCGCAAACGGGGCGCCGGCGGCTGACCAACGTGCGTCCGGGAAGCTTCAGTCTTCCGCGTGGTCGCCCTTCATCCGATGGTACGCGCTGTTGAAAACGCCGTAGGCGCCGCAGCGCGCGCAGTCGACATCGTTGCCGTAGCAGCAGAAGGTTCGCTCGAAATTTCCGTTATCGCCCATGTAAAGCGGCAGCATCGCGCGCAGCGCGCAATGCTCACCGCGCTCGCCGGTGAAATTGAGCGCGCGCTCGGACTTCATCATTTCCAGCGTTTCGACGTTGCTCTTGATCAACGTCGGGTTTTTCTGCTTGAGCGCGATGACCCGGTCGATAACCGCGTCGCGCTCGCGCAGGTCATCCCAGGCAAGTGGGCCGTGCTCTCCCTTGGAGGGGACATGAAACGTGAATGCGACGCCGTCGACCGGCCATTCCTTCACTTCTTCGATGAATTCTTCGAGTCCCGGCGCGTTCTCCCTGGTGATCGCCATCTGGATGATGACGGTCGTGCCGTCGCGAGGATCGCGCGCGAAGATCGCCTGCTTGACCTTGCGGAACACGCCCTCGCCGCGGATCGGATCGTTCATCCGCTCCGGACCGTCGAGCGACACAGTGACCAGACGGCCGGGGATGGACGGAATCCCGTAGGTCCCGTTGGTCACGATCGAGGAGTGCTCGAACAGTTTCATCGCCTCGAATACCAGGCGCTTGCGAATCATGGGCTCGCCGCCCATGAACAGCATCGACTTGATGCCGTGCTTGTCGCGCAGCATGCGCAACTGATGGAGCATGGTCGCGTCGTCCATCTTGTCGCGCGCGAGGTTGGGATTGCCGGCGCGGTAAACGAAGCAGTGGCGGCATTCGAGGTTGCAGACGTTGGTCACATTGACCAGCGCCGCACGAAACTTGCGCCGGCCGAAGTCCGTCGGCTCGCGCAGTGCCCCCTGACTCTTGCCCGCCATAGCTTCAAGCTTACCACGGTCCTCGCGCAGTGCGCGAATTCTCCGCGCTCACGCTTGCGACGCGCGGCTCAGGACGATCAACCGCTGGCGCGCGACAGCGTTTTCGGCCTCGAGTCCCATTCGTGATTTCAATCGGGATCGCGCGCCGACAACTCCGAAAATTTCATTAATCGGCTTTGAGGAGCGCGCCGACGAGGCGTTCAAGCACGTGGCGCGCGCGGGGCAAGGAAAGCTTCTGATCCTTGCGCAATCGCCGCCAGGTCTCAAAACTCAAAACGAGATCAAGGCTCTCGAAGAACAAGGCACTGTCGCGCTTGTCCCTTGGAACCAGGCGGCTAAGCTCGGCACGCTGCTCCCGTGCCATATCCTCCATTTGGCCGGCGAGAAACGGTGAATGATGGCGGTGAACGTCCGCTGCGATCTTGAACGGCATGATGCGCTCGAAGATGCGGCTGCGACGGTCGATCAATTCACCCAGCTGTGCCTTCCATTCGCCGGCAGCGAAGGGACGCTCGACCATCGGGCGAATTTCGGCGGTCATCACCGCATCGATCTGCTGGTACAGGCTTTCCATATTGTCAAAGTGGCGGAACACCGTGCGCAGCCCCACGCCGGCGCGTGCGGCGACGGCTTCCGCACGCGGCGTGACCTCGCCGGCGCCGACGAGTTCCAGCATCGCGCGCACGATACGCTCGCGGCTCGCTTCGCTGCGCTGCCGCCGGCCATCGGTCTGTTCATGTGTGGGTGTGTCCAAATTCATTATCCCGCTTCAATCAGTAACCGACCCTGGGTTGCGGACTTTGCGAGCGCCGGCCGGCCACGGCTCCCGTTCCCACGGCGGTCCAAAAGGGCGGTTGAGAGCGGGACGCGGCGGTGCGCTGTAGTTCGGCAGCGTGCCGGCATGATCGGCGTAGTCCGCGAAGCAGGAGAGAATCCCCGCGCGCGCCAGCACCGCGTCGAGCGCGTCGCTGCGATGCTCCACGTAGCGGGCGAGCAGAGTTGCGCGGGCTTCGGCGAGAAACGGCGTGATCGCGATTTCGATCCGCTGTCCGCCTGCGAATGCGAGCTGCGCCTTGCCGTCCGCCGCCGCACGGCTGACCCACGGCAGGTAGAAGCGGCCCAGTTCGGCGAGAATTGCGATCATCGTCTCCGGCACCTGTCCGGGCGCCATCCAATCGGCGAACTGTGCATCCTCAGGCTCCATCAGGCGATGAGTGTGCGTGACGATTGCCGGCGCGTCCGCATCGACCCATCGCCGGCACAACGGATCGTTGATGAAATGCGCCGCGTTGCCGCCGAAGAATGCGAAATCCGCCAGCGACGGCCGCCCGCCCAGAAGAAACGGATGCGCGGCGAGATGAGCACCCATCACACGAAACCACGGCCGCAGAATTTCCCCGATCCATAAATCGATGTTCGCGGCCGTCACGCCAAAGGGCTTGCAGGTCGCGGTGACGTGCGCCTTGACGACTGCGTATGCCTGGTCGCACGCAACGCGCAGCTCATGGGTCGCGTCGCGCGCAAGCTCCCATCCGCCAACACGATGGTTCTCCTCATAAAACCATCGCGATCCGACCGCAGGGCGATAGAACCATTCGTCGAGCGCATCTTCGAGGACATAGCCGATGAAGCTCAGCACCGGATCGTTGGGAAACACGCATGGTTCGGGAAAGCGCGACTCCAGATGATGGATCATCGCGGTCGTGTCCCACATGAAATTACCGTCGGGTGTCGTCACGACCGGCATCGCGCCCGGCCATCCCGCCTCGCGCGCTGCGCGGTTTGCGCCTGCGAATCGCCGCAGCAGGTATGGGATGCCTTTGTAGTCGAGGTAACCGGTGAGCTTGCGCGTGAAGTAGGACTGCCCCATCCCATAGACCCGATAGGCTGGCGCGCGCGGCTTGCGGTCGGACGCCGTCGCCAACGTCAGCCACGCAGTCCGGCAAGACAGCCCGCACGATCCAGGACTGCGTCAATCGCTCGCTTGTCGGGCAGAGCGGCGTATTTCTTGCGCAGCGCGCCGAGAGATTTGGCGTGATACTTCTGCGGCTTCTGGGTCCACGTGCGGCCGGCCAGCTCGACGCTGAATTCTTCGCGCCCATCCGCGATAGCGCCCGCGTTGGCTGTCGTCCACGGCATGAACAACCGGCCGACCTGCCGCTCCAGCAGCGGCATCAGCGTCGGCTCGAGACTCGCCCAATCCTCGAAATTACCTTCCGCTCGCGGCCACAACATTCGATGGATCCACGCCAGGACATTCGTGGCGCGCGCTTCGATGATCGCGCCGGGCGTAGGATCGGTCCATGCGTTGTAGATCTGACCCCACATTGCGAAGTCGCCGAAGGCGGGCCGCGCGCCGAAGAGATAGGCCCGGTTGGCCAGATGCGTCTCGAGCATCGCGAGCGTCTCGCAGAAGGAATCTTCGATCTGGGGCGCGGTCTGCGCGTTCGAGCCGACAAACCAGACTCGCCCGGCCATCCGCTCACGCACCTGCGCGATCGCGGCGGAAAGCTGTTCGTCGTCCGCCGCCGGCATCATCATACGTGCGATTCGTCCTGCGGAGCTGAGCTGATCGACCTCGCGCGCCCAGCGGTAGTGGAACATCCACTTGTTCCCCCACTCGTCGCCGAACTCCTCGAGCAGGACCGAGACGAAGGCGGCGACCGGATCCGACGGATGAATCGCCGGTTTGGGGTGCGCGGATTCCATGCGCTCGATTATCGGCGTCGAGTCCTGGAGGCCTTCGTTCTCAGGCGTAACCACCAGCGGCACGATCGGGAGCCGGGCGTATTTCTGGTATTCGGCCTGGCTATCGGCGTTGCGAATGATCCACTGGTGCGCAATTCCCTTGTACCGGAAATAGGAACGAACCTTCACCGAGTAGGGAGACAGCTCGGCGCCAAAGATGCGATATCTATCCGCCATTGCGTTTACTCCTCTGCCGGCCTCCCCGTTACCACAAGCCCGCGCAGGCTAATATATTGGCATATCATATGTCAATATATGAAGCAGTTTGGAAGAGTTGCCAAAACCGGCCAGCGGCGACATTATGCAATTCAACAACCGCATCCGACGCGATCACGGTGAGTGCGCGCGGAAAGCAAGGAGTTCTTTATGAGAGAAGCCGTCATCGTATCCACCGCGCGCACGCCGATCGGCAAAGCGTATCGCGGCGCGTTCAATGATATCGAGTCGCCGTCGATGGCCGCCCCGATTATTCGCGAGGCCATCAAACGCGCCCGCATCGAACCGGGCGAAATCGATGACCTTATAATGGGGGCCGCGCTCCAGCAGGGAACCCAGGGATTCAACGTCGCGCGCCAGTGCGCAATGGCCGCGGGGCTGCCGAAAAGCATCGCAGGCCAGAGCGTGGACCGGCAGTGCTCGTCGGGCCTGATGAGCATCTCGATGGCGGCGAAGCAGATCATGGTCGATGGCATGCAGACCGTGGTCGCGGGCGGAGTCGAGTCGATCAGCCTGGTGCAAAATTCGCACATGAACGCATACCGCCAGGGCGATCCACTGGTGCTCAAGAACGCGCCGGCGGTGTACATGGCGATGATCGATACCGCCGAGGTCGTCTCGAAGCGCTACAAGATCTCCCGCGAAGCTCAGGACCAGTATTCGTTCCAGAGTCAGCAGCGAACCTTCGCCGCGCAGGAAGCCGGACGTTTCAACGACGAGATCATCAGCACCACGGTTACCAAGCGCTTCGATGACAAGAAGACCGGCGAGACCACCCACCAGCAGGTCACGCTCGAGCGCGACGAATGCAACCGCCCCGGCACCACTCTGGAAGGGCTGCTCTCGCTGCCGCCGGTAAGGGGTCCGGGAAATTTCATCACCGCGGGCAACGCAAGCCAGCTCTCCGACGGCGCCTCGGTCTGCGTGTTGATGGAACGCGCGCAGGCCGAGAAGCGCGGGCTGCATCCGCTCGGCATCTATCGCGGGATGGCGGCGGCGGGATGCGAACCCGACGAGATGGGTATCGGGCCGGTGTTCGCGGTGCCCAAGCTGCTGGAGCGCAACCACCTCAAGATGGATGACATCGGGCTCTGGGAACTCAACGAAGCGTTTGCGTGCCAGGTCATATATTGCCGCGACCGGCTGGGCATCCCGGACGAGCGGCTGAACGTTGACGGTGGCGCGGTCTCGATCGGACATCCGTACGGAATGAGCGGCTCGCGGATGACCGGGCATGCGCTCATCGAGGGCAAGCGGCGCGGAGTGAAATACGTTGTGATCACGATGTGCGTCGGCGGCGGAATGGGCGCGGCCGGGCTGTTCGAAGTGGCCTAAGGATCAACGGGAGAATCGATCCCCCGATTTCCGATTCGTCGCGCCAATCCGACCCGGTTCCGCCAGCGCGGGCGCAGCGCTCACGGTCGCGGCCACGCGACGGGATGGCCGGCGAAGGTCAGGACGCGCGCGAGATGCTCGGGATTGAGGCCGTCGCAGACCTCGGCAACCCACAGGCAGAAATCGATCAGATCGCGGTCGATCTGATCTTCGGGCGGACGCGGCTCGTAGCGACTCCAGAAGCCGTAAACCATCGCCATCGACGGGCGCCCGCGGCCCAGGTCCGCGAGTTCGAGCGCGTACAGATGGCCGCTGCTCGATCGCCAGTAAACCATCCCCGCGCGCTTGCCCGCTGCACGCTCGAGCGATTCGGCTACTTCAGGCCGCGTGTCCAGCTCCTGCTCCCAGAGCAGTGGGTCGGCGCGCAAGCCGGCCAGTTCGTCGGCGGTCGGCGTCATAAAATTCATACGCGATTCCCCGCTACCCGATTTAGAAACGGGATGATTGCGGCGACCAGGTCGGGTCCGCGGTCGTCCTGGAGAAAATGCGCGGCCCGCTCGAACAGAATCGGCCCCTCCGCATGCGGCATCAGTTCCTTTAACCGACTGGCGTACTCGATCGGGAAGACGGCGTCCTCCGGCGCCCACAGCAGCAGGGTCGGCGTCCGGGTCAGCTCGGGCAGGCGGCGCTGAATCATCGTCATATCGGCCCATCCGCGGTCGCCCTGGCGAAGCGGGATCGTCCTGGGCCAGGTAAGCACGACGTGATCCGAATCGGGTTCGTCGAAGACGTGGTGATAGCCCCGCTTCTGCGCGTTCGTCATCCCGCGCCTGCTTATCGCCGACGGTCCCGCATGGGACAGCACCTTGAAACGCTTCATCAGGAGTTGGCCGATTAACGGCGCATGCCAGGTCGTCCACGGCAGCGGCGACTGATGGAACTTGCCGGCGTAATCGGTAAAAAGCCAGGTGTTCATCAGCACCAGCGCGGCGAGTCGATCGAGTCTTTGCAGAGCCGCGCCCACGCCCTGCGGGCCGCCCCAGTCCTGTCCGACGATCACGAAGCCGCGCAGATCGAGCTGGTCGATTAGCGAGACCAGGTCGGCGATATGATGCGCCAGGGTAAGCGCGGCATCGACGCGCGGATGGTCGGAGTAGCCCGACCCGATCCAATCGGGAACCACGGCGCGGTAGCCCGCCTTAACCAGCGGGTCGATGAAGTCGCGGTAGAGAAATCCCCACGTGGGATTTCCGTGCAGGAGCAGCACGGGGCGCGCGCCACGGCTCCCCTCATCGACGTAGGCCATGTTGCGGCCGTTGACGCGCAGCGTTTTCTGCTCCCATGGGAAGAGCTCTCGAAGCCATGCGGGCTTCTGGTTCACGGCGGATGGCGCCGGAATTTCCATTTTGACTCTCCGATTTTAATTAACCCACGGCGTTCGGTCCCTTTGCCGAGGCTCCCGCGCGCTCGAAATACTCAGCTGCGGCGCGAAACGCACCCGCCGCGCGCTCGAAGGTGTCGAAGGTCGCCAGGCCCCGCTCGCGCGCAAGCGCGCCTGCGCCGGCCGCGACCGCGGCCCGCAGGTCGGGCACCACGTGTTGCGATTCGACCGCGATCGCGAACGGCTTGTGCGCGCGCTGGGCGAAACGCGCGAGCCGATCCAGCAAAGGGATGGTGTCGTTGACGTCGATTGGGCGCCGCGGGCCGCCAAACCCCAGTCCCGGCCTGACCTCCATCACGATCGCGTCGATAACCGGATCGCGGTCGAGAATGTCCAGTACGCGATCGACATTATCCTGGCCGCCGGCCGTGCGGGGTCCGAGCGTCCACGAGGCGTCAAGCGGATTGCGGTAGCTGCCGCCGATCACCTGGAAGAAGCTCTTGAACTCGGCGTACGAAGCTTCCGACAAGGCCGGGACTTCGAGTCCATGACTGGCAAACGTGTCGCTGATCACCACCGACTGCCCGCCGGTCATCGCGACCAGCGCCATCCCGCGGCCCCGCACCGGCCGCGCGCGCGTCAACAGCTCCATCGCGTCCAGCATCGGCTCGAGCCCCGCCACTTCGACCGCGCCGCTCTGACGCATCGCCGCTCGCCATCCGGCCGCCGGGGTCGCGAGCGATCCGGTGTGCGAAAATGTCGCGCGGGCGCCCGAGTCCGTCACGCCGCCCTTCCAGACCAGCACCGGGATGCGCGCCGTGGCGCGCTTGAGGCTATCGAAAAAGCGCCGTCCGTCGCGTACTCCCTCCAGATAGATGCCGACCGCGCGCGTCGCGGCGTCGGAGGCCATCACGTCGAGATAGTCGGCAGCCTGCAGTACGAGCGCGTTACCGATCGACGCCGACATGCCGACCTTGATTGCGCGTCCCGGAGCCTGCATGCAGAAACTGATTGCGTGCGTTCCGCTCTGCGAGATGAAGCACACGTCGCCCGGTTCGCCCGCGCGCAGGCTCGGGGAATTGAGCAGTCCCAGCCCCGGGTTGCAAAGGCCCATGCAGTTGGGGCCGACCAGCGCGATATCCGAGCGCGAAGCGATCTTTTTCATTTCCGCTTCGAGTTCAATTCCGATGGGATCGCCGGTTTCGGAAAAACCGGCGGTGAAGAATCCGATGCCCGCGACTGCGGCTGCGGCGCATTGCGCAAGCGTCTGCGGCGCGACCTTCCGCGGAACTGACGCGATCGCATAGTCGATCGGTTCCCCGATCTCGGACACGGTGCGGAAGTTCTTGATGCCGAGCGCCTCGATCGCGGCGCCTTCCTTATCGTCGGGCTGCACCGAATAGCGCTTGCCTTTGAAGTTGTCGAGCGCACGCAGCCACATGAAATCGCGCGAGCCGCGATCGCCGATCACAATCGCAGTGCGCGGCTTGAGCGCGCGCCGGAGGTTTTCCTGGCGGCGAGCCCGAAGCGCCGCCGCTTCTGCCGCCGGCAATTGCCCGCGCGCGGCGTCTTTGACCTCGTGCTCCAGCAGGATGCGGGCGTCGAGCACGCTCAGCCCCGACGCATAGGCGGCGATCGGGTTCAGGTCCATTTCCCTGATTTCCGTGCGACCTGCGGCCAACTCGGATATCCGGACCAGCAATTCCACGATCGCTTCGCGGTCGATCGCCGCTCTGCCGCGCACGCCGTCAAGCAGCGCAGCGCCGCGCAACTCCGTGAGCATCGCGCGCGCCTCGCGCTTATCGACCGGCGCGATCCGGACCGCGGTGTCCTTGAGCACTTCAACGAATACTCCGCCCAGGCCAACCATCACCATCGGGCCGAACTGGGGATCGCGCGCGATGCCTGCGAGCAGCTCCAGTCCCGCCGCCGCCATGGCCTGCACCGCGACGCCTTCGAATCGCGCGTCGGGAGCCTTTTGCGCGAGATTTCCACGAATGCGTGCGAAGGCCTCGCGCACCTCGGCCTTCGAAGCCAGGCCCAGCGCGACGCCGCCGATGTCGCTCTTGTGCGTGACATCGGGCGAAAGCACTTTGAGCACGACCGGGAAGCCGCGCCGCTCAGCCGCCGCCGCGGCTTCATCGGCGCTGCGGGCCGGCTCGGGCATCTGGGTTGCGATGCCGATCGCTTCGAGGATCTGTTTGGATTCGATTTCCGAAAGCGCACTGCGGCGTTCGGCCGCGGCGCGCGCGATGGTTTCGTCGATGATTTTTGCCTTCACAACTTCCGACTTATAAGCGAGAGTTTGGGTTGATAAGAATCCGTGTAGCCTGCCGATCTCTTGTATTAGTTGATTAGGTTAGTTCAGGTCGCATTTGCAAGCGCGATCGCGTCGAACTTGACGACGAGTCTTGCGGGCCGGGGCATGGAAGGCGCGCGCGCGAGCCCGTCACCTGCCGAGCGTGAATAACGGAACACTCTTCTCTGTCAGCAGTGATCGAAGGCCGGGCGCCAACTCACTCGGCTTCGCCGAGCGTCGTCAGCGCAGCGGTCGCCGGCTCAAGCCAGAATCGGATCTGCTCGTAAACCGCAGGATGGTTGAGCAGCCGCAGATGGGTCGTCATCCCCAAGTGGCTCTTGTTCACGGCTGGAAACGAGACGCGTCTGGCTGGCTGCACGCCGCGACCCAGGGCGCTCGGAAATCTCACCAGCATGTCTCCGACAATGAAGCCGAGCGGATCGCTCGGACTTTCCGTCACGGTTGCGGCAACGAAGTAGTGCGCCGCGGAGTCGAGAAACGGGATGTCATGGCGATTGTCCTCGAGCAGAGCGTCGGCATCTCGTCCCCGCCAATCCTCCTCGACCAGATAGCCAAAGCGCAGGTCTTTGATCCCGTCGCTGCGGCCGTTGACGATGCTTGCGATCGGCTGCGTCAGGTCGGACACGTTCAAGGCCCATCCCATAACGTTCCCGAGCTTCTCGAGCGGCGCTCCAAGATGCGGGGTGCCGAGGCAGAAGATATGGCGAACGGAACCGATCCAGCCGTTTCGACGTTGCTTGCCCTGATGGCACGCGCTTCGCGCGACCAGCCCGCCCATACTGTGGCCGACGAGAACGATCTCCTGCACAGCGACGGGCCACGCGTTGACGAGCTCTTCCATTTTCTCGGCCAGCAGCGCGCCGTTTTCCGAAACGTGGAGACCGGAATTGTAGCGGAGATAGAGCGGCGTGTAGCCGAGGTCTTGTTCCAGAAGCGATCCGTATGTCGTGTCGCGGTCGCCGTAGGTTTCTTCCGAGTAAAAGCGCCACGCCTGCTCGTTGCACGCGAGACCATGAACGAACACGGCGAGCTTTCGGCCGGCGCGCGGGTATGTACGGCGGAGAGTCTCGGCGTCCAAGGCGACGGTTCGACCCTCATGGCGAAACTCCATGCGGGTCCGCAAACCGTTTCCATTGCGTTCGAGATGGTCGCCCACGAACCCGTTCAGCGCGCCGACGGCGAGATCCAGGGCGGCGGGCAGCGGCTCTTCTTCGACCGGCTGGGTCTGTTCGAGCGGCGTTAGCGCCAACTCGGCCGCAACCCCGGCCAACTCCATCATGCTGCGAATACTCCAGTAAACACCGCCCGCGATTGCGTCGTGAAGCATCCGAACCGCAGCCGCCGGAACACGGGTCACCGGGTCGAGTTCGAGCGCCTCGAAAGGACGCCGGGCGATCGCGGTATGAAGCTCCTCGACGGTGGTTGTGCCGCCGTTGAGCGCGCTGACGAAGAGGTCCTTGAGCCCGCGGACTGCGTCGATATTTCGCATACGTCCTCCGGGCAACCATAGAGCCGGCGGCGTCTCGCACGCAAGGCGCAGGGCGACCGGCGACGATGGTCATGCGGGCGGGACTCCTGCTAAAACCGCATCATCACGAACCCGACGCGAGGAGGTGACGCGATGGCCGAGCACGAACGGCTAAGCGCCCTGGACCGGACATTCCTGGACCTCGAATATCCTGAAACGCACATGCACGTCGCGGGCGTGATGGTCTTCGACGCCGGTCCGCTGCGGACTCCCGGCGGCGGAATCGATATCGAAAAGATCCGGAAATACGTCGCGTCGCGATTGCATCTGATGCCCCGTTATCGACAGCGGATCGCGCGGATACCGCTCGAGAATCATCCGGTGTGGGTGGACGACGATCGCTTCAACCTTGAATATCACGTGCGCCACACTGCGCTGCCGCGGCCCGGCGGCGACGAGCAGCTCAAGCTGTTGACGGGAAGAATCGTCTCGCAGCAACTCGATCGCGGCAAACCGCTGTGGGAATTGTGGATAGTCGAGGGACTCGACGGCGATCGCTTCGCGATGATCACCAAGACCCATCACTGCATGATCGACGGAGTAGCCGCCGTCGATCTCGCAGCCGTGCTGATGAGTCCGGCGCCGGACGCGACGATTCCAGCCGCGCAGCCGTGGAAGCCGCAGTCCGCGCCGTCGCGCGGCGAGCTGGTGATGGAGGAAGCCCGGCGGCGGCTGGCGGCTCCGCTGGAATTCGGCAAAGCAATCCTCGGCGCGATGCAAAATCCGGCCGAGACGGCGGAGAGCATCAGCGAGCAGATTTCCGCGGTAACCGAAACGCTCAACGCGGGAATGTCTTCAGCTTCGGACTCGCCGTTTAATCAGCCAATCGGCCCGCATCGGCGATTCGAATGGACGGCGATGGAGCTGGCCGACGTCAAGCGCGTGAAGAACGCTCTAGGCGGGACGGTAAACGATGTCGTACTCGCCACGGTGGCGGGTGCGGTTGGATTGTTTCTGCGCGGCCGAGGATTTTCTCCTGAAGAAATTGCGCAACTCGATTTCCGCGCGATGGTTCCGGTGAGCGTGCGCGCGTCATCGGAGCGAGGCACGCTGGGAAATCGAATCGCGTCATGGGCGGCGCGCCTTCCGATCGCCCAAACCAATCCGCGCCGGCGCCTGCAGGCGGTCCGCGCAGTCACGGCCGATCTCAAAGGGTCGCGGCAGGCGCTGGGAGCAGAGGTGCTCGCGCGGGTCAGCGAGTGGACGGCGGCCACGCTGTTGTCGCTCGCGATGCGTCTGGCGGCGCGGGCGCGCCCGTTCAATCTGATCGTCACCAACGTGCCCGGACCGCAGATCCCGCTTTATATGATCGGCTCGCGGCTGTTGGCCGGATATCCGATCGGGCCGCTGTTTTTGGATCAATCGCTCAACATCGCGCTGCTGAGCTACGATGGCCGGTTGTATTGGGGATTGAATGGGGACTGGGACGTGCTGCCCGATCTCCGCGACCTCGTCACGGCAATTCGCGCATCGTTCGACCAGTTACTCCAGGCGGCTGAGACGGCGCACGTTCAAACGCGCACTCGCAGCCGCCGGCCGCGCGCGCGGCAGGGGTGATCCCTGCACCCAAGGTTAAAACAGAGATGCGGGCTTCTTCGCCGGCGTTCCTGATTAATCCTGGGGCCCTGCGGCGGTTTTCGGACCGTGGCATGCCGCGACCTGATCGACTGTGGCGCCAAGATTCGAGGCGATCTGGGCGTCAGTCAAACCCGCCTGCTCCTGATTTTTCACTGCGTCGCAGTCCACGGGAGCATTAGACGCGGAAAACAAGCTGCATCCTGAAGTTCCACCGGCCAGGATCAGCATTCCGAAGATGGCCGTAAGTATTAGTTTGCTGGGTACCCGCATGCGACGACTCCTCCCTATCGATGTTTCCGACACGTCAATTTATGCCCTCTACGCAAATGCAACTAATCGTCTAGTTCCTTGAGTAGCGTCTTGGCGTCATTTAGATCAACCGTGTCGAAGCCTTCGGTGAGATCGTTAAATCGCGGTATTTGCGCCTGCGATGCCGCCGACGATCCCGCCGGTCCGTTCGGTTCCGGGCGTGCAGCGCGGATGCGTCGCCGGTCAGCGCGAACCTCGGGCGTGGCAAGCCATCTCGGCACAACGCCGGGCGCTCTTGACACAAGTCTATCAAAAAACGTTGCTTATCTTATAAAATCGGCCAAATGATCGAATCCATCGATTGGGGAAGGTAATGGCAGACAGCAATTCCAACTATCGGCTGGGCACGCTTGCGCTTCACGCCGGACAGCAGAAGTCGATCCCACCACCAACGCACGGGCCGTGCCGATTTACGCGACCTCGTCGTATTTGTTCAACGACACGGAGCACGCAGCGAACCTGTTCGCGCTCAAAGAGTTCGGCAACATCTACACGCGGCTTGATGAACCCGACCAACGACGTGCTGGAGAAGCGACTGGCGGCCCTGGAGGGCGGCGCGGCAGGACTCGCTTTTGCGTCGGGCCAGGCGGCAATCAACGCCGCCATCCTGACCATCGCGCACAGCGGCCAAAACATCATCTCGGCCACCAGCCTGTATGGCGGCACGTGGACGCTGTTCACGCAGACGTTCAAGCAGCTCGGCGTCGAGGTGCGTTTCTTCGATTCCGCCAAGCCCGAGGAAATCAGCCGGCTGGTGGACGACAAGACGCGCCTGGTTTACCTCGAGACGCTGGGAAATCCAAAGAATGACGTCCCGGACTTCCGCAAGATCTCGGACGTGGCCCACAGTCACGGCCTGCCGGTGATCATAGACAACACGGTGATGACGCCGTGGCTGTACCGGCCGATCGAGGACGGGGCCGACATCATCGTTCACTCGACCACCAAGTTCATCGGCGGGCACGGCACGCACATCGGCGGGGCGATCGTCGATAGTGCGAAGTTCAAGTGGGGCGACAACCCGAAGAAATGGCCCGAATTCTGCGCGCCCAGCCCGTCGTACCACGGGATGGTGTTCGAGGAGGCGCTGCGGCCCATCGGCAATATCGCCTACATCCTGCACATCCGCACGCACTGGCTGCGCGATACCGGCGCGTGCATGAGCCCGTTCGCGGCGTTCCTTTTCCTGCAAGGGCTGGAGACGCTGCACCTGCGGATGCCCCGGCACTGCGAAAACGCATTGAAGGTTGCCAAGCATCTGGAGCAGCATCGGTCCGTGGATTGGGTGAACTATCCCGGTCTGCCAAGCCACAAGGACTACGCGAACGCGCGCAAGTACCTGCCCAAGGGCCAGGGCGCCATCATTGGGTTCGGCATCAAGGGCGGCCGTGACGCCGGCGTGAAGTTCATCAATAACGTCAAGCTGATGAGCCACCTGGCCAATATCGGCGACGCCAAGACGCTGGTTATCCATCCGGCCTCGACGACGCACTCGCAGCTCACGCGCGAGGAGCAGTTGAAGACCGGGGTGACGCCCGAGTACGTTCGCCTGTCAGTGGGGATCGAGGACATCGAGGACATCATCGAGGACCTCGATCAGGCGCTGGCAGCTTCGCAACGGTAAACGAGCCAGTGGATAGACGTGCCACGCAGCCGCTCGCCCATCAGGCCAAGGTGGGCCAGGGCGATTTCGATAGCAGCGACGCGGTTCGCACCGCGGCGCCGCTGCTGCATGCCAGGCAGGTCACCTTCGACACCGCGCTCAAACTGGAACTCGGCGGCGAACTGCCGTCGGTCACCGTCACTTACGAGACCTACGGGCAGCTAAACGAGGCGGGCGACAACGCCGTCCTGATCTGCCACGCCATCAGCGGCGACTCGCACGTGGCCCGGCACGACGACGCGGATTATCCCGGATGGTGGGATATCGTCGTGGGACCGGGCCGGTTCATCGATACCGACCGCTATTTCGTCATCTGCGCCAACATCCTGGGCGGATGCCGCGGCACTACCGGCCCCAACAGCATCGACCCGCTCACCGGCCATCCGTATGCGGCGGACTTTCCCACCGTAACCATTGCCGACACCGTCGAAGTGCAGCGACGGCTGATTGACCACCTCGGCGTGGGCAGGCTGCTGGCGGTGATCGGCGGCTCGATGGGCGGTCATCAGGCGATCGCCTGGGCAACCCGCTATCCCGAACGGGTCCGTGGATGCGTGGCGATGGCGACCTCGCCCCGGCTAACCAGCCAGGCGCTGGCGTTCGACGTAGTCGCGCGCAATGCGATCATGCACGACCCGCACTATCACGGCGGGCGATACTACGGAGAGCAGGGGCCGGCGGTGGGCCTGGCGCTGGCGCGGATGCTTGGGCACATCACGTACCTGTCGCGCGAATCGATGACCGCGAAATTCGGCCCGAGCCGCCTGCGTCCGCGGCAGGTCGCCACTGCGTTCGAAAAAAAGTTTTCGGTCGGCGCTTACCTGGGCTACCAGGGCGACAGATTTGTCGAGCGGTTTGACGCGAACAGCTACGTCACGCTGTCGATGATGATGGACATGTTTGACGTGGGCGACACGCCCGAGGCGCTGCAGGCGGCGCTGGCGCCATCGCAGTGCCAGTGGCTGGTGGTGAGCTTCAGCAGCGATTGGCTGTTCCCGCCGGAACAGGGCCGCGAGATCGCCGACGCCTTGCTCGCGCTGGACAAGCCCGTTTCGTATTGCGAGGTTACCAGCTCCAGCGGCCACGACGCGTTCCTTTTGGGCGACAGTGTCGAGACTTACGGCGGGATGATCCGCGGCTTCTTTGCCAACCTTTCCGGAACGCCGAAGGTCGTCGAACGCGAGCGTGGCGCCGGCGCCACCGCCATCATCGGGCAGCATTTTTTCAGGGCGACCGCGTGGACCTCCGAATCCTGGTGGACCAGATTCCGCTCGACAGCAGCGTGCTCGACCTGGGATGCGGCAGCGGCCAACTGATGTCCGAACTCGTCGCCAGGGGCCACTCCCGCGTCGTGGGCGTCGAGGTGGACGAGAAGGCCGTTCTCGCGTGCGTATGCCGCGGACTGAACGTCATCCATGCGGACCTCAACCGCGGATTGACCGGCTTTCGCGATAGGCATTTCGACGTGGTAGTGCTCTCGCAGGCCTTGCAGTGCATCGACGACACCAAAGGCATCCTGCGCGAGATCACCCGCGTCGGTGGGTTTGGCATCGTCAGCTTTCCGAATTTCGCGTATCGCAAGCTGCGGGAGATGTATTTCGAACTGGGCCGCTCACCCAAGCTGCCGGGGCTTTACGGCTACGAATGGTACGACACCCCGAATCGTCGATTCGCTTCGATCGTCGATGTTCGGGAGCTCTGCCATGCAATCGGCGTTCGGGTGCTGCGCGAGATCTGCCTGAACAGCGAATCAGGCCAGGAAGTTCACGACGACCCGAACCTGAACGCCGACATCGCAATGTTCTTCATCAGCGGCTGAGCCGCCGAGATGGCGCCCGGGTTCATATCCCGGCGCCTTCATCGAACTCCTCGCTGCGCACCTGCGCCTGCGTGATGTTGCTTCCGGGCGGCACGCTGCGCGTGAGCCAGACGTTGCCGCCGATGGTTGACCCGCGGCCGATGGTGACCCGGCCGAGGATGGTCGCGCCCGCGTAGATCACGACGTCGTCTTCCACGATGGGATGCCTGGCGATGCCTTTGATCAGCGTGCCGTCTTCGCCAACCGGAAAGCTCTTCGCCCCCAGTGTGACGGCTTGATACAAGCGCACCCGACGGCCGATGATGGCCGTCTCTCCGATGACCACGCCGGTGCCGTGGTCGATGAAAAAACTCGCGCCGATCTTCGCCCCCGGGTGGATATCGATGCCGGTTGCCGAGTGCGCAAGCTCCGAGATGATGCGGGCGAGCAGAGGGACACCCAGCAGATAGAGTTGATGAGCGAGGCGATGGTGGGTGATGGCCCAAATGCCCGGGTAGCAGACCCGTACCTCTTCGACGCTCTTGGCCGCGGGGTCGCCCTGGTAGGCAGCCAAAATGTCGTTTTCGAGCAGTGCGCGCACCTCCGGCAGACGTGCGGCAAACTCGCGTGTTATCCGGATCGCATCCCGCGCTTGATCGCGACTGCTCTGGTCCGGTTGCCGGGATGCAAATTGCAATTCCAGGCGCACCTGGTTGACCAGCGAACGCAGCGCCTCATCGAGCGTCTGCCCGACGAAGTAATCGATACCCTCGTCGGTAAGATCCGGCAGAACGAAGTGCGTGGGGAAAAGCGCCGCGAACAGGCCGTCGATGATGCGCGTCACCGCCTCCTTCGATGGCAGCGGGGCGGCCTTCTCGCGCTTGCCTCCCGCTTGCGATCCAGCGCGGGCGGCGCGCAGTTCGGCGACGATCGGGTCAAGGTTCCAATCCGAGCCTGCAATCCCGCCGTTACCGTCTTCCTCATCGCGCGATTTCATTGCCCGCTCCATTATTTGTCAAAGAGACCCTCAAACAGGGCGGTACTGAGGTACCGCTCGCCGGAGTCGGGCAGTATGACGACGATCGTTTTGCCCGCGTTCTGCGGACGTTTGGCGATCCGCGCGGCCACCGCCACGGCGGCCCCGCTCGAAATACCCGAGATTATCCCCTCCTCGCGTGCCAGGCGCAGCGCGTAATGGATCGACTCCTCGTTGGTAGCCGGTTCGATTTCGTCAACCAGTGAGAGATCCAGCACTTCGGGCACGAATCCGGCGCCGAGACCTTGAATCTTATGGCCGGCGGGCTTGAGCGGCTCGCCCGCTCGAAACTGCTTGAGCACCGGACTCGCCGACGGCTCAACCGCGACCGAAATCATCGGCTTTCCTTTGGTGCGCTTGATGTAGCGCGAGACTCCGGTGATGGTGCCGCCGGTGCCCACGCCCGACACGAAAATATCAACCGCACCTTCGGTGTCGTCCCATATTTCCGGCCCGGTGGTTTTCTCGTGAATCGCGGGATTCGCGGGGTTCTTGAACTGCTGCATAAGCACGTAGCGATCAGGCGCCGACGCCTTGATTTCCTCAGACTTCGCGATCGCTCCGGGCATGCCCTTGGCCCCCTCCGTGAGCACCAGCTTTGCGCCGTACGCGATCAGCAATTTGCGGCGCTCGATACTCATTGTTTCCGGCATGGTTAAAGTCAGCGGGAGATTACGGGCCGCGGCGACGAACGCGAGCGCAATCCCCGTGTTTCCGCTGGTCGCCTCGACCAGTTCCTTGCCGGGGCCCAGCAGGCCGCGACGTTCGGCATCCCAAACCATCGCCGCGCCGATTCGGCATTTGACGGAATAGGCGGGGTTGCGCCCTTCAATCTTTGCAAGCACCGTAGCCGGGGCCCCATCGACGACACGGTTGAGCCGTATCAGCGGTGTGTGCCCGATGGATTTTGAATTATCCTCGTACCAATGGGGCATGAGGTCCTCCTTCACAGTCTGTGGCCCGCTCCGCGTGCGGCGCCATGCAATAGATCACTTAACATCTATACTTAAACAATTTTAACACAAAAACTAATAGTTATACGCCTGGCGGAGCTGACTCAAGCGGGCCCAGCTAAGTAATCTTTCGCCTCCTACTAGGCACTTTTCCCCTGTGATCCGCGTGATTTTCCGATTCACCGTCCGGCTGCTTTGCTTCAACGTAGATAGCAGTTGGCACGCATAGCCCGCACAGAAAATTCGCTGAGTAGCGAAGCCGGCCACGAATCGGAAAGAGCCAGTTGTCGAATCTGTCACATAATGGTCACGCGAGCGTTGCAGCCGTCGAGTCGGCTGCGAGCGAAGGCACCCGCTCGGGAATGCAGGCAGTTCAATGGGAGCAGGGACTGCACATGGAAGCACTGGCCAATCTTGCGCACGAACTTCGCTCGCCGGTGCAGGCGATTCTCGGCTATCTCGACATCCTGCGCGACGAGCTGAGCGAAGCAATTGACGACCGCCACAAGCAGATTATCGAGCGCATAAACGCCAACGCGCACGATCTGGCGCAAACGGTCGAAAACGTGATGGACTTTTCGGTCGCGGACGCGATGGCTGAGGCGGCAGACGAAGAGGAAATCCGGCTGCCCGATCTGATTGGAGATCTCGCTCCGGCGCTCGAGGCTGCCAACGATTCCAAGGGTCTCGAAATCAGATTCGATCTCGAAGCCGCGCCCGCTGTTTTTCGCTCGCGGCGCCGGCCGATCAAGTCGATACTGCTCAACCTCGCGGTCAACGCGATCAAGTTTACCGATCGAGGCAGCGTCACCATCGCGATTCGCCGGGCGGTAACATCCCAACTCGGCGCCGCAGTCGAACTGGAAGTCCGCGACACGGGACCCGGTATCGAGGCCGCGATGGTCGCGCAGGCATTCAAACGCTGCGCTCAGCTTTCGCACTCGAGTATCCGAATTCACCGCGGAATGGGGCTGGGCCTCGCTGTTGTTCAGCGCAATGTCGAAGCGCTCGGCGCAAAGATTATCGTCAAGCCCGCGCTTCCGCAGGGCTCTGCGTTCATCGTCAAAATCCCAATCGCGGATTCAATTGCCGACGCCTCTCATCCGATCTGCACGTGAGTTGCCGCCTTTCGACGGTCAGCCGTTTGTCTTCCCCAACCTCCCGTTCTGACAGGGACGAAGTCCCGCATCTTTTTCTTAGTACTGAGTGCAGGGGTCACCCCTGCCGTGCCGGAATTCTTAGTTAAGCCGTGCGAGCGAGGCGTGCTTAGCGGTAGTGACGCATCAGGCCGACCACGACGCCGCGAATCGCCAGGTCGCCCTCGCCGACCATGATCGGTTGCATTGCGGAGTTGGCTGGCTGCAGCCGGATCTGTCCGCCCGATTCACGGTAGAACTTCTTGACCGTCGCCTCGTTGCCGATCAGTGCGACCACCGTCTCGCCGTTGTCGGCGCTGTCGCGGCCTTCGACGATTATGTAATCGCCGTCGCGGATGCCGTCTTCGATCATCGAGTCGCCCTTCACCCGCAGGCAAAATGTATTGTCGCGCCGGATGAACTCGTCGGGCACGCTGATCGTTTCGTTGTTCTCGACCGCCTCGATCGGCGCGCCCGCCGCAACGGTGCCGAGCAATCGGATCGCCCTGGCCGCTTCATGTTTCTCCGGCGCCGCGACCTCGAGCGCCCGGCTGTGATTGTGCTGACGCTTGATGAACCCCTTCTGCTCGAGGTTGTGCAGATGCTTGTGCACGGTGGCGAGCGACGACAGCCCGAAGTACTGGCCGACCTCGGCCAGCGTGGGTGCGTAGCCGTGTTCCCTGATATACTCGTTCAGGTAGTCGATTAGCTGCTTCTGCCGCTTGGTCAGCGTCGCCATTGGGTCTTCTCCCCCTGCGCTTGTGCGATGGCCAGATGATGGCGAAAATCAGGCGAAGATGCAAGCGCGGGAGCCTCAATGGTGCGGGGACGGTTTCGCCGTCTCGACGCAGCGCATAATCTGAACTACGACCCGAGTCCGATGGCGAAACTGCGAATCCAATTCGAAAACGGCGATCCCGAAAAACTAATCGAGTTCGACCCTGCCAAGGCGCCGTTTCATCACGACGGCAAGCCGGGCTCGATACTCGACGTGATGCTGGGTCACGGCGTCCATCTCGAACACGCATGCGGCGGCAATTGCGCCTGCACGACCTGCCACGTGATCGTGCGGCAGGGATTCAACAAGCTCGGCGAGTCCAGCGAGCAGGAAGAAGATCTGCTCGACAAGGCGCCGGGGCTCACTCCGACTTCGCGGCTGGGATGCCAGGCGGTCATCGAGGATCCCGACGCGGAAATCGTCGTCACAATCCCGCGCTACACGATTAACCAGGTCAGCGAGGCGGCCGAGGAATGACGGCCGATCCACTTGCCGCCGCTGCCGGCATGCGCGCGACGCTCGAATGCCCGCGTCGAGAAGATTTTCGATCACGCGTCCGACACCCGCTCGCTTTTTCTCTCGCTCACCAGCGGCAAACATCTGCGATTTATCCCCGGCCAGTTCATCTCGATAGCGATTCCGCTCGGCGACGAAACCCGCTCGCGTCCCTACTCGATCGCGTCGGACCCCGAAGACCGCGGCCCGTTCGAGATTTGCTTCAATCGCGTCGCGGGCGGGCGCGGCGTCGGATGGATGTTCGAGCGGCGGGTCGGCGACACGATCGATTTCAGCGGGCCGTTCGGCGCCTTCACGATCGATCGCGCGCCGGCGGCGGAAGCGGGCTTTATCGCGGAGGGAACGGCGATCGCGCCGATTCGCCCGATGCTGAAGCGGGCGCTCGCTTCATCGTCGCGCGAAGGGGCGCCGCCGAAGATCCATTTGATTTACGCGGCGCCGGATCGCGAGCACATCCTGTACGCCGCCGAACTCGGCGAGTTGGCGCGGACCGCGCCGAATTTTTCGTACCAGACCGTGATCGCGCCTGCCGAAAAAATCTACGATCGCCTGTTCGAGCTGGCGCAGGCTCGATGGGTCATCGGCGACGCCGATCGCACGCGCCAGTTCTATATCTGCGGCGTCGGCAAGGGCGTGATTCGATTGCGCGACCTGCTCCGCGGGGCAGGCTACGAGCGCCGCGCCGTCCACTACGAGCAATGGTGATGCAGGGGTGACCCCTGCACCCAACGTTAAGGCCGCGCTCCGTTGTCGCGCGCGGCCACTGCTGCGGGCGCACCGTGTTTTCCTTTCTTAATACTGGCTTCCCGTGCCAACGGGTCTTCATACCGGCCAGCCGTGCCAACGGCCAGGGGTGACCCCTGCACCCAATGTTAAGAAAAGATGCGGGCTTCGCCCTGTTAGGAAGGCCAAGGGGGAGTCGAAGTTTTCAACATCGCGCTAGGGCGCGAACCTGGAAAGCAGGCTAATCGCACCCGGGTGGCCGTCGATTCTCACGCCGCGCGCAATCGTCCCCTCGCGCGCGAGTCGGCGCGCCGCCGCTTCGACCAGCGCCGGGTCGATTCCCAGCATTCGCGCGATCGCGCGCTCACTCCCGAATGCCGCGGTCGCGAAATATTTCGCGACGATCGCGTACGCTGCCTGCATCCGGGTGAGCGTCCGGGCCTCGGCAATCGCGTCGGGCCATCGATGCTCCATCGTGTCCCACACGTAGCTGAACGGGTCGGCGCGCTCGTCCACTTTGAGCGCGAGAAATTTTTCCTGCAGCTCCGCCATCGCACGGTCGAACACCGCCCGGCGCGACGGTTGCGCATAGCCGCTCGACAGCTTCAGCACGCGAGTCTCGGCCGCGCCGCGCTTGGAGAGAGCGTCCATCACCAGTTTGCCGCAATGCGACAGTCCGCCGCGTTCGTAAAGCTTGCGATAGCCGCCCGGCTCGATGCGAAGCTTAAGAAACGCGCCCAGCGTCTCGCGCGCGATGAAGCTCGGGCGTCGCGCGATCACCTTGCCGTAATAAACCGCGCGGCGCTGCGGCAGCGCGTCCTTTATCCGCCACGTCATCCCGATCGCGTAGTCGTGCTGGATGTGCTCCGGCATTGTGGGTTCGCGCGTTCCCGCGATCGCCTCGCGCAGGCACGGCACGCCCATCCCGGCGGTGAATCCGGTGCAAAATCCGACCTCGTCGATGAATTTGAGCGCGCTCTTCTCGCCGGTCACGCGCCGCGACGCGACCCGCCTGAAGTGAAAGTCGCGATGGCGCTCGAGCGCGTCGAGAATCTCCGGATTGTCAATCCCGGCGGGATCGTTCATCCCGCAATTCGCTCGACGCAATCCGCGAAGATCCGCCGGTAGTTGGTCTTCACCGCGAGTCCGCGCGTGATTCCTTCCAGCCCGATCAGCGCGCGAATCAGAAACACGCTGTGCGGCGGCGATTTGTAGAGCCGATTCTGCAGCGCAAGCTCGCCGACCTTGGCCGCCTTGCCGACCGTATCGTATTCGAGGGGATCGACGGCGCGATCCACCCTCATCGGCTCGAACAGGATGTGGATGATTCTGACCATCGGCGCCGCATCCTGATTGCGATCGAGGTAACCCAGCTTGACCATCGCCGCCGCCAGCGATTTGTCGTCGCCGCTCAGAATCGCGCGCGCGACTTGCAGGTGCGCCTTGCGCACCGGTTCCGGGAAACGCCGAATCGAACCGAAGTCGAGCACGCCCAGGCGCGGATGATGGCTCACCAGGTAGTTGCCCGGATGAAAATCCGTGTGCAGCATCCCGAACTCGAGGATCTGCCGCCACGCGAACTGGTGAATCTTGATCGCGACCCATTTGCGCAATTCAAAATCGACCTCCGGTCCCATCACGTCCGCCAGCGGATAGCCGTCGATGTAGGTCATCGTCAGCACGCGCCGCGAGCTCAGCTCCTTGATGAAGCGCGGAATCATGATTTCGCGATCCGCGCCGAGACGCCGGCCGAACTCCACCATGTTGCGCGCTTCGTTCACGTAGTCGAGCTCTTCGCGCAGGCGCTGCTCGAGTTCCCGGTACACCGCGCCGGTGTCGATTTGCTGGCGCATCACGTCATGGCCGAGCGCCTGCAGCGTGCGCAGCAGCAGTTTGAGATTGCCCAGATCCTGCTCGACGGTATCCTCGACGCCCGGATACTGAATCTTGACCGCGACGTCGATACCGTCGCGCGTGACCGCACGATGCACCTGTCCGAGCGACGCGGCGGCAAACGCGGTCTGGTCGAAACTCCTGAAGATCGCCTCGGGCCGCTTGCCAATCTCACTGTGAATCTGTTCCGAGATAGTCGCGTAGCTCATCGGCGGCACGCTCGATTGCGTCGTCCGCAGCACGTCGAGCGCCTCGCCCGGCAGCAGGTCCCTGCGAATCGAGAGCATCTGGATCAGCTTCATGAACGCGCCGCGAAGCTGCTTGGAGCTCTCGACAATTCGCTGCGCGTTGCGGATATGAGTCTCCAGCAGCTCGCGATCGCGCGCGGGCGCGCTCAGAAACGGGCGCCGCAGCTGATTCCACAGGTAGCTGGAGCCGACTTGCGACGCGAGCTCGCCCATCTTGATCGCGCGGCGCGCGCGCCCGCTGGTGATTGACGTGCGTTTCGCCATCAGCGGCCGTCGCGCTCGAGTCCCACCCGGTTGATCAGCGTCGCCGCCAGCGCCGCGCCAAACCCATTGTCGATGTTGACGACAGTTACGCCGCTCGCGCACGAATTCAGCATTCCCAGCAGCGCGGCCAGCCCGCCCATCGACGCGCCGTAGCCCACGCTGGTCGGCACGGCGATCACGGGTTTATCCACCAGGCCGGCGACGACCGAGGGCAGGGCGCCTTCCATGCCGGCGACGACAATCAGCACGCTCGCCTCGCGAATCACTTCGAGGTTCGCAGTCAGGCGATGAATTCCCGCGACGCCGACGTCGTAAACCCGCGCCACCCGATTTCCGAACAGCTCGGCGCACAGCGCGGCTTCCTCGGCTACCGGAATGTCGGAGGTGCCCGCGCTCAACACCATCACGATGCCGCGTCCCGACGGCTTGCGGCGCTCCTTGACCACCGCGCCAATCCGCGCGTCGCGATGGTACACCAGCGCGCGAATTTTGCGCTTGACGATGCGCGCCTTGTCCGCGGCCAGCCGCGTGATTATGAGATTGGTTCCTGACGCGAGCACGCGCCGTCCGATCGCCGCGAGCTGATCCGCCGTCTTGCCCTCGCCGAAAACTGCTTCGGGAATCCCGCGCCGGATGCTCCTGTGGCTGTCGAGCTTGGCAAATCCAAGATCCTCGAACGGCAACTCGCCGATGCGTTTGAACGCCGCGGCGGGAGTCATGCTGCCCGCGGCAACACCGTCGAGGATTTGGCGGATTCGCTTTTCGGTCATCGTCGCTTGAGATGTTCGGGGCGGATCGGATGCGCAAGTGCCAGCATCAGTTCGCGCACCGCCCGCGCGTCGCTGCGCGTGACAGTGATCGTCAACTCGCCCTCGATTAATTTTTCGCCGGGCTTGGGAATATGCCCGAGTCGTTCGACCACCAGCCCGCCGATGGTAGCATACTCATCCGCCTCCGGAAGCTTGAGGCCGAAGCGCTCGTTCAGTTCCGCGATCGGCGCGCGTCCGATCACGGACAGCACGCGCGGACTGACTATTTTGGCCAGTTCCTCGCCAAGGTCGTGTTCGTCCTCGATATCGCCGACGATCTCCTCGATCAGATCCTCCAGCGTCAGGATTCCAGCCGAGCCGCCATACTCATCGACGATCACGGCCAGATTTTCCCCGGTGCGTTGCATCGCCACCAGCACCTCGTCGAGCGGCATCGATTCCGGAAAATAACTGACCGGCCGCATCACCTCGCTCACCGGGCGGCTGAGATCGGGCGCTTGCAAAAGATCGAAAACATGAACGACGCCCACGATGTCCGTGATTCGACGCCGGAAGACCGGGATGCGGCTGAACCCCTCGCGGCGGACAGTTTCGATCGCCGCCGCGAGCGAGGTTTCCTCCGGCACCGCATCGACGCCGACCAGCGGCACCATCGCCTTGCGCGCATCGGCTTGCGAGAAGCGGAAGATTCGGCTGATCATCAGTTGCTCGGCGGGCAGGATGGCGTCGCGCGGCTGCTCGGATGCGTCGCCCGGCCGCCGCCGCATCAAGCGCGCCAAATCCTCGCGGCTCAGGAACACGCTCCCGGCATCGGCCGGCACCCCCGCAAGACGGCGAAGCAATCGGCTCAGAACAGTCTCTGCGCCGAGCAGCGGCGCGAGCACGGCCGCAAGCAAACGCAACGGCCGCGTGGCGAACAGCGCAAACGCGTGCGGATTTCCAAGCGTCAGCAGCTTCGGTATCCATTCGCCCAGTACCAGAGTAATCGGCGTCAGAATAAATGGCGCGAGATAAACCAGGTGCGGCCGGATTTGATGCAGGAAGCTGGTGAGCAGGACCGCCGCGACAACCGTGGCGAGGTTGGTGCCGGTCAGCGTCAGCGCCAGCAAACGATCGCGATTGGCCAGCAATTCGCCGAGCATTCGCGATCGCTCGTGCCCGCCTTCGCTCCCGGCGCGAACTTTCAAATCGTCGGCTGACACCAATGCGATCTCTGAGGCGGCGAAAAACGCCTGCACCACGAGGCATCCGGCCAGCGCGACGATCAGCCAGGCCATCGTCATCGATGCATCCTCACCAGCTCGACGGTCGCGCCGCGCACGCGCTCGATGGTGGCTTCGAATTCTCCGAGCCTCAGCTTCTCTCCCGCGCGCGGCACGCGCCTGAGCCTGCGCAGGATCAGGCTGCTCAGCGTCTTGCCGCCGCCATAGGCTTCGACAACGCGCGCCGGAGCGAGCGCGTCCGCCAGCTTGCCCAGCGCGATTGCGCCCGACACCGACCATTCGTGGTCGGATATTTTCGTGAGCTCGGGGATTTCGCTTTCGAACTCGTCGCGAATCTCGCCGAATAATTCCTCGAGCAGGTCTTCGAGCGTCACCAAACCCAGCAGGCGGCCGTACTCGTTGACCACCAGCGCGATCTGAAAGCGCCCGCGGCGCATCTCGTCAAATAAATCGGCGAGCAGCTTGCCCGGCGGGACAAAATACGCCGGCCGCAGCAGGCGCTCCACGCGCGGCGGCGAGGGCTCCAGGCGGCGCGCCGCGAAATCCTTGGCGTGCAGAATTCCGACGATATTGTCCTGGCTGCGGCGATAGACCGGCACGCGCGAGAAATTTTCGTGCGCGATTTCCGCCACCAGCTGCGCCACCGGCATCTCGAGGTCGAGCGAGAAGATTCGCTCCCGCGGCGTCATCACCTCAGCTGCGCGCCGCGCGCCGAAGTCGAACACGCGATGAATCATCGCACGCTCGGCGGGTTCAACCTGTCCCTGGTTCTCGCCGAGCCTGAGCAGCGTCTTGAACTCCGCCTCGGAGACCGGGCCCGGGCGCGACGCTTGCTCCAGCGGCGTGAAATGCCGGGCGAACGGATGAACAAAATCGGCGAGCGCCGCCAGCGGCCTCGCCGTGATCCACGTCACCGCGGCCGGAAAGCCAAGTGCGAATGTCTTCGGCGTAATGTCGCAGAACAAAAGTACGATCACGACCATCGCCGGCGCCGCGACCATCGGTCCCCATTTGTCGCCGAGCCACGCCAGCGCAATGATCGTCGCGAGGCAGTCGGCGAAGATGTTGCACGCTTCGTTCAGCCCGATGATGACGATCAACGACTCGAGCGGCCGGCGCATCAGACGGTCGAGCGCGTGCTGTACAAGAAGGCTCATCTGCTCGCGCGTGTGCTCCAACCGCGCCATCGAGAACAGCGCCGTCTCGGACGCGGCCAGCGTGGCGCTGAGCACGATAAGCGCCAGGACCGCGAGAGGCAGCATGAACATCATCGCTTCTATCTAACCGCGCGATCGCAGCTGATCCCATCCTGCGATATTCGGTGCGCTATCACCAATCAGGTTCATGCGCTTGCCCCGAACGATCGTGCCGATTCGCCGCACCGCGACGCGCAGGCGGCGCGACAGTTCGGATTCGCGCAGGCCGGGCCTCGCGCAGAAGATCAGTTCGTAATCCTCGCCGCCGGTGAGCGCGTGCACGAGATTGTCGCCCATCAGCGCACGGTACGCCGGCGAAACCGGGATTCGCGACGCGTCGATCTCGGCGCCGACGCCGCTTCGTTCGAGGATGTGACCCAGGTCCTGCATCAATCCGTCGCTGACGTCGATCGCAGCCGGCGCGGGCCTGAGCGCCGCCAGGCGTTGGCCGGGATACAGCCGCGCTTGCGGGCGCAGAAATCGCTCGACGAGATATTTTCTGGCGGCGCGATCTTTTTTCGCATTGCCGCGCGGCTTCAGCTTGCGCGCCAGGATGCGCCAGCCGAGCGCCGCATCGCCGAGCGTGCCGGTCACGAAGATCTCGTCGCCGGGACGCGCCGTATCCCGTCGCATCGCAGCGCGCCCAACCTCACCGAGCATCGCGATCGTGATCGACAGCTCGCGCGCGCGCGTAATATTGCCGCCCACGATATCTGTGGAGGCTTCGCGCGCCGCATCGCGCAGCCCCGCGTAGATCCGTTCGAGCGTCCGCACGGCAATTCCCTCGCGCACGGCCAGGTTCACGACGCAAGCAGTCGGACGCCCGCCCATCGCCGCGATGTCGCTCAAGTTGACCGCGAGTGCGCGCGCACCAAGCGCTTGCGCGGTGCCCCAGCGCAGATCGAAGTGAACATTCTCGACCATGCTATCGATGGTAAACAGGGTCCGCCCCCGCGGCCGCGAGACAATTGCACAATCATCGCCGGCGCCGAGGATCGTGCGGCGGCTGAGACGGATTCCCGCGCTCAGTCGCGCGATCAGTTCGAATTCGCCGGATAGTTTGCGCGATGCGTCGGGCAGTTTGCTCACGGCGTGCGCGCTTTCGGTGGTTGCGCTTCGACCGGCAATTCCACGACCAGCGTCAGTCCATGCCGGCCGTCCGCGAAGCGGGCTTCGACCCGGCCGCCGGCCGCTTCCGCCATCGCGCGCGCGATATACAGTCCGAGTCCGCGGCCCGCGCCGCGATCCCCGCTTTTGCTGGGGCGCTCGAACAGCACTTCCAGTTCCGCCGGTGAAAGGGACGGGCCGTTGTCGGTGACCTCGACCGCAATCGATTCGTTTCGCATCCGCGCGCGCAACACGACTTCGCCGCTCGCCGTCCTTGCGATCGCATACGCGAGCATGTTTCTCACGATCCGCCCGACATGACGCCGGTCGAGTTTGCACGCCGGCAGCCGCGCGATCTCGATGCGCAGGTTCAGGTGCCGCCGCCGCGCCTGCCGGGCGCAATCCTCCGCGACTTCGCCGAGCAGCTGATTCGGATCCAGTTCGGCCGGCGCCGGGATGACGTCGTCTTCCTGCACCTCGTAGTAGTCCAGCACGTTACTCACCACCAGGTCCATGCTCCACGCGGTCGAACCGATTCGTTCGAGCAGGTCCGTCCGCTCCTTTGGACTGATGTCTGCCTCCTCGAGTAGATTGGCGTAGCCGCTCAGCGCCGCGACCGGACTGCGAATGTCATGCGCCATCGTCGTGATTTGCATATGCCGAAAGCGCGCGGCTTCCTCCAGGTCCTGCACCTGTTTCTTGAGGCGGTGGCGGAATCGGCCGATGAAAAGCGACGCTTCTTGAGCTAAGATCACCGCTGCGACCAGACCCATCCATCGGTATATCCCGTATGGCGTTGCAATCGGCACCAGGTACTCGCCCGCCGCGTAGCCCAGTAGCGCCGTGACAGCCATCGCAAACTGCCAGCGCGAGCCCCAGCTCACGAACGCCGCGGTTGCCAGCGGACACAATATGATCGCGACAAAGCGCGACTCCGGGTCTCCCGTAACTCGGCTGATCAGGATGAACATCCCGATCACGAACAGGCTGTACACCAGGACCCAGGATTTCCAACGGCGCTTGAACCAGCGCGTCCACACCAGCCCGAAGAACAGGCAGGTCATACCCAGCATCAGCCAGTCCAGGCCTGCCCCCGGCGAATTCGCTCCCCGCACCTGCTGTTCGCGCGCAAGGTACGCCAGCAGCAGGAAGATCGCGACCGCGCCGCCGAGTTTCACCGCTCGCAGCGATTCCTCGTCATCCTCGGTCCAGATGAGCTCCGCAGTGGCGCGGCCGAGACCGGGATATGTCAGCGCGGATCGGGCGTCGTTTTTAATTTGCTCCGCCAATCAAGCTCCCCCAACATTTTTTCCGCGGCGTCCAACTCCTGCCATGGTTACCCACAGCCTGACCTCAGCGCCGGATTGCATCAAGCGCCTTTTCCATCGCGTTCAACGCAAAATCGACCTCGTCCGGCATGATCGTCAGCACCGGCGCAAGCCGGACTACGTTGTCCGCATTGAGCGTCCAGTTCAGAACCACCCCGCGCGCCAAAGTCGCCGCCACAAAGCGCCGCGCCAGCGCCGCATCGCGAAACTCGATACCCACCAGCATCCCGAGCCCGCGCACTGCCGCGATTTCCGGTGCGCGCATCGCCAGCAGCCGCCGCACGATCTCCTTGCCAATCGTCGCGGCGCGCTCGTACAGACGCTCGCGCACGATCACGTTGAGGGCGGCCAGTCCGGCTGCGCACGAAAGCGGATGGCCGCCGAAGGTCGTTATATGTCCGAGCGGCGGATCGTGCGAGAGCGTGCCAAGAAGCTCGTCGCGGCTGCACAATGCGCCCAGCGGCAGACCGCCGCCGAGCGCCTTGGCCATCACGACAATGTCGGGCACGACGCCAAAATGCTCGAGCGCGAACAGCTTGCCGGTGCGGCCAAAGCCCGTCAGCACCTCGTCGAAGATGAGCATCGCACCTGCGCGATCGCATCGTTCACGCAGCGCGCGAATGAATCCGGCCTCCGGTATGCGCACGCCGCCCTCGGCCTGCACCGGCTCGACAACCACCGCTGCGATGGTCGAATCGATTTTTGCAAGCGCTCCCTCGTCGCCGAACGGCAGATGCCGCACCGGGCCGGGCAGCGCGCCGAACGGCTCGCGCATCGCGCGATTTCCCGCCAGCGCAAGCGCGCCCATCGTGTCACCGTGATACGCCCCGTCGAACGCCACAAAGCCCGCGCGTCCGCTGAACTTGCGCGCCACCTTCAGCGCACATTCGATAGCTTCCGCCCCGCTGTTGGTGAAATACACGCGCTCGAGCGGCCGCGGGAGAAGCCCGATGAGCCTTCGCGCCAGCATAACCTGGCTCTCGATCACGTACTCGCCGTATACCATGACGTGCAGATGGCGTCGCGCCTGCGCCCCGATCGCGGCGAGCACCTCGGGATGTCCGTGGCCGAGGGCACAGACGCCTATCCCCGCGATGAAATCGAGATAGCGCCTTCCGTCCGACGCGATCAGCCATGAACCCTCGGCGCGCGAGATCTCCAGCCCGATCGGAGCGTCGGAAGTCTGCGCCAGATTTTGGCGGAAAAAATCGCCGAGCTCACTCATCGCGCTCCAACCATCATATCGATAAACCCGCCTCCGCCGTGGCGCCAATCAAGCGGCGGCGATTGCATCTCGCCGGGTGCGCACACGTACGGTATACCGATCGCTTCGACGGTTGCGCCTATGCCGGCGGTTTCCGTTTCATCGCCAGCCACCGCCATCGCTTCGATCCGTCGCGATACACCCGCGATGCAATCGCGAAATTCCCCGAGATCGCGCACCCCGGTCACGTGCACCGTCCTGAACCCCGGCGAAACTTTGAAGGAGTCATCCCGCGCCGAACTCGCCTCGAAAATCACCGTCCATTCAAGCCGGTCTCCCTCAAACAGCTCGACCGGCTCGCCCGCAATCCGGCGCCAGCGCGCGCGCTCGCGCAATCCGCGTATTTCGGCAGCGTCGCGCAATGGGATTTTCGCCGGCGGCATCGATTTCCCCATGCGTTCGAGCGCCGCTGACATTCGGATCGCCAGGTCGCGCGCTGCGTCGCCGGGATGACTCACCACGAACACATGATGGAGCGACAGGCAGCCTAGTTGCTCGAAGAATGCGACATCGCGCGCGAGCAACTCCGCGACCCTGTCGATACGCGACGGATCAGTAGCACCGGGCGCGACCACGGCGGCGCTGACCCGGCTGCCGAATCCGATCACATTGGGCCGGCTGTGAAGCGACTCGATCGTCAGGTCGTCGCCGTACGCCACCACTCGCTCGCAATTCGCGATCAACGCCGCGGTCAGATCGGCGCGCGCGCGGCTCCAGTGGAAGACCTCGATGCGCGCGCCGGCGTCGCGATCGATCTCGGCGAGCGTGCGCGCAAACTCCGCGAAAAATACCGGCTCGGCCGAGGCGGTTTTGACCAGCACCCCGGCGCCTGCCACCAGCGCGATCGCGATCTCATGCATCCCGGCGCCGGCAACGTTGCCTGCGGCGATGAATCCGGCCGTCTTTGGCCTGTAGATTCCGCCGCTCGCCGAGACCCGCGCAGCGATCGACTTCAACGCCTCGATGGTGAATGGTTTGAGCAGCGCGTCGATCGAGTTTTCGAGGATCGCGACGGAATATCCCGCCGAGCGGGCGATTGCGGCGATCGCTTCGCGCCGGCGCGCATAATCCCGATCGCGCCAGAGTTCGAACGCGCGCGCCAGTGCCCTGGCCATTCGATCCGCGCCGGGATTGATGCTTTCTGATCCGCGCACGCGCGCCGCTGCCGACGCTATATCCGATTCGACCAGCCGTGACGAATCGAGGCCGGCCGTGCCGGGCCCTGGAACGCCCGCCTGCGCTTGGCTCGACGCCGTACTCACGCTCATCGCGCAGCCTCCACGCGCTCGGGAGTCACTCCCGTGCTGCGCGCCGCTTCAGCCGCGGAGAATTGTCCAATCGCCAGCGCGCAGCCGCGGGCCTCTCGGCCCGTCGCTCTGCCAAGCACGCGAACCCGGCCACGCTCGACCCAGCCGAGGTCTTCGGTCATGACCGCGGACACCGAGCCGACGTTGGCCAGATCGAAGAACGTCAGCAGTCCGATCTCCCCGTCCGGCATGGGCCTCAACGTGACCGGATCCCGCGCCGTCACGCGCAGCCATGGCGGCGGAATTTTGAACCGCTCTGGCGCATTTGTATTCGACACGCCGGGGCAGTTGAATGCCGTCGCGTCGTAAAGCTGCGAGCACAATTCCGTCATCCCGTATTCGTTGACAACCATCGCGGGCGCGATCGCGAGCAAGTCGCCGGCCCGCCCAATCACCTCCGCGGCTTGCATCGGCACTGCCTGCCCCTTCGTCCCGCCGGTGTCCATCATTCGCGAACCCGGAGCGAGCCGAAGCTTCACGCCGCCGCTGCGAAGCTCGGAAAACAGCGCCGCGAAGGCAGCCGTGGTGCCCAGGATGCACACCGGTTCGCGCCGTGCCTCGGCGTCGGCAAGAAACCCGGTCGCCGCCTCGAGATCGAGACGGTCGCGCGATGCGGCCGCCAGATGCGTGCGCGTCCCGAATTCTTCGATACACCAGCCGATCATCGCCGCCAGCGACGACTCCGGCATCACGTCCGCGGTCGGATGCATCGCGAGAATCGCCACTCGACGAGCGTCGGGGAACAGCATTGTGCGCAAGTGAGCGATCGCCGAGGCGCGATAAATCCCGGGCCGCACAACGATATGGCGTCCGCGGCGTTCCCGCCCCTGCGTGGTCCCGCTGGTGAGAAAAATGGCTGCTTCTGCTGATTGCGCGGCTCCGTCGATCGCAAAGTCGGCGTACTTGAATGCGACATTGCTGACTGCCGGGACCTCGTCCACGAACCGCACCGCGCCAGGCTCGACGCCGCGCCCTTCGCAGTAGCGCCGATATGCGCCAACCGCCTCGAATTGGTTGCGAAAAACGTCCAGCGCAAGCCGCTGGAACGATTCAGGCTCGGGCCTGTGGATAAACGTAAGAACCTGCTCGTAGATGGGCATCGGATTCGCGCCACGGGCCCGGCGGGGGATGATCATGGCATTGCCGCGCGCGCCCATTCAATCCTGCGATCCTGCGGCGGCCATTCAGGGGGCAAAATGGCCGTATTTACGTGGCTCTCGAAATGCTCTAGACTCCGGCTTGTTGTGGGAGGCGGGGTAGGCCTCGGTGGCGGAAAGAGCCGGCTAGGCGAGGCTTTCGGCAGGTAACAGCGCATTATTTGATCAATGCCGTCCAACGTTAGCCCAAATTGGGATGTAACCTATTTTGCGCTTGCGACGTAAATTTGGTAAACAAGTTACCTTTGGATCTTGGGAGAACCATCGCGAGATGAAGAAATTTGCCGCCGGCGTGATGCTAGGCTTTCTTGCCAGCTGGGCTGTTGCTTTTGCTTCGGCCAACGTGAGCCACAATGGCAATTTCTGGAGCCGCCTCAATGGCGCAGCCAAGGACGGTTACGTCAATGGCTACTCCGATGCGATGCGGGTGAGCGTCGGCAAGCTCGACGTCCTCAATTCCGCCGCCGAACTGTTTCATTGGAAGGGCGCACGTCGCATTATCCGTCAGCTCTCGGGACAGCTCTCGATGGGCGGGGTGAGTGCCAATCAAGCGGTCAAGCGGCTGGACGAGTTGTATTCCAATCCGAAGTATAGCGAGCTCGATCTCGGCGAAGCGCTGCAGACGCTTTCGATTCGCGCCAATGAAACCGCGCTGCCCGATGCGCCGGTGAAGAGCGCGAAGTAAACCCTCTTCGATTCTCTCATCTGAGGCGGTCTCGTCAGGGACCGCCTCTTTTTTTCGCCACACGCTCTGAACGATCGCGCTTGAAACGACAGGTGCGCGGTCCTAGCCTAATTCGCGGGACATCGACGTGAACGCACCTGTATTTCTGCTCGAAAAAGTTCTCCGCGCCACCGTTGGCGTTCACTCGCATATCCCATCGACGCATGTCTCGACCGCGATTGGGCTGGGCACCGATCGCCGCGGCACCGGCACTGTCATCAGCCCCGACGGACTGATCCTCACGGTTCACTACCTGTTGCTCGGGGCGCAAAACGTGATCGTCACGCTGCCCGGTGGCGAGCAACTCAAGGCAAAGATCGTAGGCAAGGATTACACCACCGGACTCGGCCTGCTGAAGATCGATCGCGACAAAATCCCCTGCGTGGAGGTCGTGTCGTCGGAAAAATGCGTCGTCGGGCAGGAGGCGTTCACCGTCGCCAGTCTCGGCGGCGAGAAGCGATGCGCTGATTGCGGCATCATCACGTATCTCGGTCCCTTCGACGCGGTCTGGGAATTCGTGCTCGACAAGTGCGTCTGCGTCACCGCCTCGTCGCTCAACATCGGGATGAGCGGCGGACCGATCTGCAACCTTCAGGCGCAAGTGGTGGCCGTCTCATACTTGAACTTCGCCGACCTGAGCCGCGCGATTCTTGGCGTGCCGGGCGAATGTTTCCTCGCCGTCCGCGATGAGTTGATCAAACACGGCCGGCGCACCACCACCGCACCGCGCGCCTGGCTCGGCGTGCTCTCATACACGCTGCGCGACCACGTTGTGATCGCGGGCGTGATGCCCGGCGGTCCGGGTCAAAAAGCCGGCCTGCAACAGGGCGACCTGGTCATTTCGATCGATGACACCGACGTGAACGACCGGCGGGTTCTCTACGAGGCGCTCCGCAACCATCGGCCCGGCGAGAGCGTCAATCTCAAGGTCCTGCGCAACAATCGCGTTTACCAGCTCGATATCCCCGCCATCCGCGCCGAAGATTACTTCGCCTAGATTCCCGCGACGTCGCGCGAGATCCTTCGCTGCGCTCAAGATGACAAAATAAGCGAACGGCCGCCTCTTGGTCCCCCTATCGGTTCTAACAGGGCCCTTCGACTTCGCTCAGAGTAAACTCCGCCCGCATCTTTTCTTAGCATCCGGTGCAGGGGTCACCCCTGGCCGTTGGCACGGCTGGCCAGTATTAAGAAACCGCGCCCGCGCCAGTGGCCGCGCGCGACAACGGAGCGCGGCCTTAATGTTGGGTGCAGGGGTCACCCCTGCCTACACGTCCTTGAAGGCAGCCTTCTTCTGCGAGGCCTCGATCGCCGCCTGCGCCGCCGCCAGCCGCGCGACCGGAATCCGATACGGCGAGCACGACACGTAATCCAGCCCGAGGCGATGGCACAGCTTGACGCTGGCGGGATCGCCGCCATGCTCGCCGCAAATCCCGATCTTCAATTTCCGGTTCGCCTTGCGCCCGCGCTCGATCGCGATTCGCATCAACTCGCCGACTCCGACCGGATCGAGCTCCGCGAACGGGTCCTTCTTGTAAACTCCGGTGCGAATGTAGTCGGGGAGGAATTTTCCCGAGTCATCGCGCGAGATTCCATACGTCATCTGCGTCAGATCGTTGGTCCCGAATGAAAAGAATTCCGCGACCGCGCCGATCTGATCCGCAACCACGCATGCGCGCGGCACTTCGATCATCGTGCCGACCGTGAATGGCACCTTGATGCCGCGTTCCTTGAACACCGCGGCCGCCACTTCGCGAATCTGCGCCGCCAGGATGTCGAATTCCTTGCGCTCGCCGATCAGCGGCAGCATGATTTCGGGCATCGCCTTGACCCCTTGCTTGCGCAGCTCGCACGCCGCCTCGATGATCGCGCGCGCCTGCGCCTGGTAAATCTCGGGGAAGCTGATTCCCAGCCGCGAGCCGCGATGCCCGAGCATCGGATTGACCTCGAACAGGCTCTCGCGCACCTGCTTCAAATGCTCCAGCGTGGTGCCGATTTTGGCGGCCAGGTCGCGCAGCTCGCTGTCGGCATGCGGGAGAAATTCGTGCAACGGCGGATCCAGCAAACGGATCGTGACCGGCAATCCCGCCATCGCTTTCAGGATTCCGACGAAGTCCTCGCGCTGCATCGGCAGGATCTTTTTAAGCGCGCGCCCGCGCTGCTCCGCGTTCTCCGCCATGATCATTTCGCGCACGGCCGAGATTCGCTCGGGATTGAAAAACATGTGTTCGGTGCGGCACAGCCCGATCCCTTCGGCGCCAAATTCGCGCGCGATTTTGGCGTCGTTGGGAGTGTCGGCGTTGGCGCGCACTCCCAACTTGCGCTGCGCGTCCGCCCACGACAGAAATTTCTTGAAGAACGACGGCATCTCGGGATCGACCGTCGGCACCCGGCCCTCGATCACTTCGCCTGACGCTCCATCGAGCGTGAGGTACTCGCCGCGGCGGACTACCGTGCCGTTGGCCGACAGCGTGCCGGCGCCGTAGTCGATTTCCAGCGCCGAGACGCCAGCGACGCACGACTTGCCCATCCCGCGTGCGACCACGGCCGCGTGACTGGTCATCCCGCCGCGCGCGGTGAGGATTCCTTCGGCCACCTGCATCCCGTGGATGTCTTCGGGCGAAGTCTCCAGCCGCACCAGGATTACTTTGCGGCCCGACGCCGCCACGGCGACCGCTTCATCCGCCGAGAACACCACTTCGCCGTTGACCGCGCCCGGCGACGCGGGCAGTCCGCGCGCGATCACGTGCTTTTTGCTCGACGGGTCCAGCCGCGGATGCAGAAACTGCTCGAGCTGTTCGGGCTCGACGCGCTTGAGCGCGGTCTTGCGATCGATCAGCTTCTCGTCGGCCATATCCACCGCGATTCGCACCGCGGCTTGCGCGGTGCGCTTGCCGGTGCGGGTCTGAAGCATGAACAGCCGGTTGCGCTCGATGGTGAATTCCATGTCCTGGGTATCGCAAAAATGCCTTTCGAGCTGCGCCGAGATTTTGAGGAATTGCTTGTAAACGTCGGGAAAGCTTTCCTCGAGCGTCGAGTATTGCGTCACCCGCTCGGCCTCGCTGATTCCCGCGCGCGCGGCCCATTGGCGCCCCGCCTTCAGGCTTATCTGCTTTGGGGTGCGGATGCCGGCGACGACGTCCTCGCCCTGCGCGTTGGGCAGATACTCGCCGTAGATTCCTTTTTCACCGGTGCCGGGATCGCGCGTGAATGCGACCCCGGTGGCGCAATCGTCGCCCAGGTTGCCGAACACCATCGACTGCACCGTGACCGCGGTGCCCCAATCGCCCGGGATATTGTTGATTCGCCGGTAAGTGATCGCGCGATCGTTGTTCCACGAGTCAAACACCGCGCCGATCGCCATCCACAGTTGTTCGCGCGGATCCTGCGGGATGTCGCGGCCGACCCGCGAGCGAATCATCGCCCGGAACTCGCCCACCAGTTCCTGCAATTCATCAACCTTCAGGTCGGTGTCGTTCTTGACGCCGCGGGCCGCCTTCTTGCGATCGATAATTTCCTCGAACGGATCGGGGTCGTTCTTGTTCTCCGGCTTGAGCTTGAGCACCACGTCGCCGAACATCTGGCAAAAGCGCCGGTACGAGTCCCACGCGAAGCGCGGGTTGCCGCTGATATCCGCCAGTCCCTTCATCGTCTCGTCGGTAAGGCCGAGGTTCAGCACCGTGTCCATCATTCCCGGCATCGAAACCCGCGCACCCGACCGCACCGACACCAGCAACGGATTCTTCGCGTCGCCGAACTTGCGCGAAAGCGCCTTCTCGATTCGCGCCACACTCTTCGCCACGCCTTCGGTGAGGCCCTTGGGGTACTTGTGGCCGTGATCGTAAAAGTAGTTGCAGACCTTCGTCGAGATCGTGAATCCGGGCGGGACCGGCAGCTTGAGCCGCGCCATCTCGGCCAGGTTCGCGCCCTTGCCGCCCAGCAGATTGCGCATCGCGGAGCGGCCTTCCACCGCGCCCGCACCGAAAAAGTAGATCTCAGGATGAATACGACCCATGTGAATCTGCGTCTCCCGTCTCCGCGTCATGCGGAAAGATTTTGAAAGTTATGCCGGCTCCGGAGCGATCTCGCGCGTCCAGCCTATTCGATCGCTGATTTCTTCGACCAGCCTCGCTATCGGCACGCGATCCTGCGTCATCGAGTCGCGATCGCGAAGGGTCACCGTGTCGTCTTCCATCGTCTGATGATCGATGGTCACGCCGTAGGGCGTGCCGACTTCATCCTGGCGGCGATAGCGCCGGCCGATCGAACCCGCTTGATCGTAAGCGACCGTGAAATGACGCTTCAGCGCGTCGCGCACCGCGGTTGCCTTCTCGGGCTGTCCCGCCTTGCGCAGCAGCGGATAGACGGCAACCTTGATCGGCGCCAGGCGCGGATCGAGCCGCAGCACGATGCGCTCCTCGTTATCGACCACGTCCTCGTCGTACGCGTCGAGCATGAACGCGAGCATCGCGCGATCGACCCCCAGCGCGGGCTCGATCACCCACGGCCGAAAGCGTGTCTTGGTGTCCTCGTCGAAATAAGTCAGGTCCTTGCCGCTGAACTTCGCGTGCTGATCGAGGTCGTAGCTGCCGCGCTTGGCGACGCCCTCCAACTCGCCCCATCCGAACGGGTACAGGAACTCGATGTCGGTGGTGCCGCTCGAATAATGCGACAATTCATCGGTCGCGTGTTCGCGGGCGCGCAGATGCTCGCGCTTGATGCCGAATTTGACGTGCCAGTTGAATCGGAAATCGACCCAGTAGCGGTACCACTTCTCTTCTTCCGCGCGATCGGGACGAACGAAGAACTCCATCTCCATCTGCTCGAACTCGCGGGTGCGGAAAATGAAATTTTCGGTGGTGATTTCGTTGCGGAACGACTTGCCCTGCTGCGCGACGCCGAACGGCAGCTTGACGCGCTGCGTATCGACGACGTTCTCGAAGTTCGAGAAAATTCCCTGCGCGGTCTCCGGGCGCAGATAGACAACCGCCGCGGTGTCTTCGACCGGACCCATGAAGGTTTTGAACATCAGGTTGAAATTGCGCGCCGGCGTCAGTTCGCCGCCGCATTCGGGGCAGCCGCCGCCCGCGATGCGATCGGCGCGAAAACGCTGCTTGCAGCTTTTGCAATCGACCAGCGGGTCGGTGAAATTCTTGAGATGACCCGACGCTTCCCAGGTGCGCGGATGCTGAAAAATCGCCGAGTCCAGCCCGAGCACGTCGCTGCGGTACTGCACCATCTCGCGCCACCACGCCTCCTTGACGTTGCGCTTGAGCTCGACGCCCAGCGGGCCGTAGTCGAAGGTCGATCCGAGTCCCCCGTAGATGTCGCTCGTTGGAAAAACAATTCCACGGCGCTTGCACAGGTTGACCAGTTTTTCCATCGTGACCGCGCGTTTGGCGGCGGGCACTGGGTTTTCCGCGGACAACAAAAAATTCCTCCTAAATCGCTCCGGCCATGTCGAGCACGTCGCCCGCATGCATCACGAGGTCGATCCCCGCGAAGACCTCGAAGACCCTCTGTGGGAGATGCTCGCAGGCTTCGGCGATATGAGTGTCAGAGATCAGGCCGATTCGCATTACGATTTGCTCGCGCTTGCCCGCCGAGCGAATCGTGAAGCCTATCATGGCCCCGAATCCCCCGCAATTTTCAAGATTTGCCGGATACTCTCGACAAATTAGGACACGATTACAGCCAACAGACTAAGAACTCAAATTTAGTGTTGGGGAGGAATGCTCGGAGCGGTCGCAGCGGAGGGAGCCAAGGCTTTGGGTGTTCCGACTGCGGAGGGCGTTGTTTGGAACCACGGAACCGCAAGTGAGACTAGAAGCGACACTATTGCGCTCACAACAATGGTCAGCCAGAACACGATCCAAGTCGATGGAATCTCCAAATCGACGCGTAAATCGAACCCGTGAGTGCGCCAAAGTATTTCGCGGGCCGTCGTCAGAGAGCGCAGTCGCCATATCTGGGTACCAAACGGTTGGCCTTTTCTGTATAACGCTCCTTGTGGCAGACTCGGGTTTGGCACCGCCGAAGCGGTGTACGAGCGAGGATGACAAACGATGATATCGAAGCCACCGGCGACTCGCGGTGCTGTTGGATCTCCGGTGTAGAGCGTTAGGCAGGGAATGCCAAGATCCGCGCGAATCACCTGAGTTCCTGGAGGCGTTTCCTGCGGTCCCCAAAAGTATTTTAGTCCCAACGACCTATGGAATGAGGATTGCCGAGAAAGGCAATTTTTAATGGTGATCGAGCAGAAAAGTGCAAGCCGCTCTCCGGGATTAACGGCCTCCTGAAAGGAGATATCGATCACTGTCCAAGTACCGACAATCGTCGTGGTGAAGCGAGGCTGCTTGCAGACTTTCACAGGCGCCTTAAGACCATCCCAGTCGATCTCTCGGCGGTCCTTAGAGAGAACGGTAAAGCTCGTCGCTGATCTGCCCACGCTATTTTCATCGATCAGGTCGTCGCAGAGGCTTTCGACAGAGGCGACAGGCTTTGGAGACAACATCGTTACCTGGTGGACCGAGACGGGGGAATGATCATCGACCTCCAGGCAGAAGGTCCGCAAGACAGTGATTTCAGAATTGCGCGATAGCAGCCTCGGCTTAACGAAAACGCGATCCGCGAATTTCACGACTTTGCAGACGGCGGTAGCTTCGTTCTGGTGTTTGAGAAATGCTATGAGCATAAAAAAAGAGGACAGCAAAACTGTCCTCTTTCATGCGGACTATTTAGGGTTTAACAGACCAGAAAGCCGTCTCAGACTATTCGTGGCTGCTTCTCTCGCGGAGCAACGGGAAGATCATCATAACGCATATATTTTAACCTTTACCTGACGTGCGAATCTTTAGGGACTCAGCCAACCTCCTCGAAGTTAAGCGTTCTTCCCAGTCCTGTCAAGAGCGGGCGGAGACCACAAACTGACAGCATCAATGTTATTTCAGAGACGCGAACAGACAGCAAAGCTCGTTCCTCGCCTCTGGAGCAACCGCCAAGACCTCGACTGCTTATACATCGTAACAATCGACAGTTCAATCGCAGGGTTTGCACACCTTTCCGCTCTCGTTCCCCCGGCAACGAGTGTCGGAGATCAGGCCGATTCGCATTACGATTTGCTCGCGCTTGCCCGCCGAGCGAATCGTGAAGCCTATCATGGGTCCGAATGCCCCGCAATTTTTATGATTTACCGGAAACTATCGCGATTTGCGCGCGACCCCGAAGGCGTCAGGCGGCGTTTTCGCAACGGCGCGCATGCGGCGTATGGCCGTTTTCCCGAAGCTCGTGCTACAAGTCCTGACCACGGGACGAGGCGGCCGGCGCCGCCGCGCCTGCGGTCGAGGAGGACTTTCGATGCGAATTTCGACGCTCGTCATCTGCGCATTTACGATTGCAGCTTCGCTTGCGATTGCGGGATGCGGTCATAAACTGGTCGCGCACAACGGCGAAAGCACCGTCGCCGTCTATCCCGACGAGAATACGTTCACGAAACTGAGCGATTTGAAAAAGCAAGGCGGGGTCGTCGGCGGGATGATCGGAGGGCTTGGCGAAGGACTCGCCACCAAGCAGGTTGACAACAACACTCCGGTACGAATCATCAACAGCGACGACAAAGGCTCGCAGATCGAAGTGCTCGACGGCGCATTCAAGGACTTGCGCGGCTTCGTCCCAAGCGACAACGTGCGCTGACGCGTCAGCCGCGCCGTCGCGAGCAACGGAAAGAAGAACTGACTGATTGCGCAGCGCGATAGCTAAAGTGCGTTAACGCCGCGCTCGCCGGTGCGGATACGCACCACCTCTTCCATCGGCATCACGAAGATTTTCCCGTCGCCGATCCTGCCGGTTCGCGCCGCGCGCTCGATGGTCTCGACGACCTGCGCCGCCAGCTCGTCGGAAACAATTATCTCGAGCTTTACCTTGGGCAGAAAGTCCACGACGTACTCCGCACCGCGGTACAGCTCGGTATGCCCCTTCTGACGACCGAATCCCTTGACCTCGCTGACCGTGAGACCCTGCACACCGATACTCGATAACGCCTCTTTGACCTCGTCGAGCTTGAACGGTTTGATAATCGCCTCAACCTTCTTCATAAGTCTCCTCTCGGTCTCTTCTCAGACTGGCCGCTCGGGACATATGCCAGCCCGCCGCACCGCATCCTCTATTAACCATTCTCCTAGGATGCCGATGGTTCAAGCCCCCCCCTTCGCGCGTGCGTCAGGATCGTCCGACAAATACCTAATCCATCCAGCGGGATTGCGGCAACATCCAGCGCAATCGTCAACGCAAGCGCGATGCCAACGGGTATTTTCCGCCGATGCGCGTTGCCGCTACGTAGATTCCGCTCGACGTGGCCATCCCGTAACCTCCGCAATGCTTAACTGGCGGGCGTCCGATTAATCTACAGGCACTAACTGGAGGCGGTGCGGTCGATCCGCTTGGGCTGGAACCTGGGCTCCTCGCCGCGCGATAGGCGCTGGATATTCGCGCGATGGCGAAACAGGACCAGCGCCGTCATCAGGATCGCGAGCAGCAAAAAATTATGCGGCAATCCCAGGGCTGCGACCGTCGGCGGCAGCGCGATCGCCGCGCCCATCGACGCCAGCGACATGATTCGGCTAATCGCAAACAGCACGCCGAACACCGCAAGTGCGACCACAATCACCATCGGCGCGATCGCGAGCCAAATTCCCAGTGCCGCGGCCACGCCTTTGCCGCCACGAAAGCGGAGAAACACCGAGCAAATCGAGCCGATAAACGCCGCCATGCCGGTCCCCGCGATAACCGCAGTTGGAAACCCCACCGCCTGTGCCACCATCACCGGAATCGCGCCCTTCAGCACGTCGCCGGCGAACGTTATCACCGCCGCGCTTGCACCGCCCGCGCGCGCCACGTTGGACGTCCCGATATTGCCCGAGCCGACCGCGCGCGGATCGAAGCCGCGGATCCGGCCCACGATCACGCCGGTTGGAATCGAGCCTACGAGGTACGCGCCAACTATCAGGAGTGCTTCAATCATTTTTCTCAGTGAATTTCCTTCACAATGTAGCGCCCTCGTCGATGGTGCCTTGCCCTTGCCCCTGCTGCGAACGCAAAAAACTTGTGGAGGCGATTCACCGAGGCAGCACCATCTAAAAGAGAGCGGACTAGCGGAAAGGCAGAAGCAGTATTCACGGTTGCAGCTGACTCATGGAGGAAGGGCTGAAGCAATATTCGTGAAGGCGCTGACTCGCGGAGTAGATTCACTGAAAAAAGATCGGGGTGACTGGATTTGAACCAGCGACTCCTGCGTCCCGAACGCAGTGCTCTGGCCAGGCTGAGCTACACCCCGTCTCCGGTTGCGCGTGATCGGGAGAATACCGACGAGTGGTTATAGCATCCGAGGCGATTGCGCGCGAGTCCGTTGGCAATCGCATGCACTTGCCTAGATCGCCGCAGGAATGCGCGCAATCAGCTCGCGCATCTCGCCCACAATCTTTGTGTAATCGGGCTTGCTGAATATTCCCGAGCCCGACACGAACACATTGGCGCCGGCGGCCTTCACGTCCGCGATGTTATCGAGCTTCACCCCGCCATCGATCTCGAGGTCGATACTGAGTCCGCGCCGATTCAACTCGCGCCGCATGTAGCGCAACTTGTCCAGCGCGGCGGGGATAAACCCCTGGCCGCCGAATCCCGGATGCACGCTCATCACCAGGATCATGTCGAGATGCTCGGCGAAGGGGAGCACCCGGTCGGCGCCGGTCTCGGGATTGATTGCGATCGACGCGCGCGCGCCGAGGCCGCGGATTCGCTTCGCCATCGCGGGGATATCGGGGCAAACCTCGCAATGCACCGAAATTAAATTGGCGCCCGCCTTCACAAACGCTTCGACGTACCGCGCCGGCTCTGAAATCATCAGGTGCGCATCGAGCGGCAGCTTCGTTATCCTGCGCACCGACTCCAGCACCGGAATCCCGATCGAGATGTTGGGCACGAAGTGCCCGTCCATCACGTCGAAATGAATCAGGTCGGCGCCCGCCTTTTCGAGCGCATGAATTTCTTCGCCGAGCCGCGCGAAGTCAGCGGACAGAATCGACGGCGCTATTTTGTCGGCTTTTTTCAGTGAACCTTCTCCGCAAGTCGGCGTAGTCACAGATAGTGCTATCGCATCGCCGCCAGCAGGCAAAGCGCCTACGCGATTTGCGGTCTTTTCAGTGAATCTTCTCCGAAAGTTAGCGCCGCCCACGGATAGTGCTCAAGCGAATCTTCTGCGAACCAGGCGCGCGGCGAAAAAACCGTCGAGTCCGCCGACGTCCGGCCGCGTCTTCATGAATCCTCGCGCGTCGATCACGTCTTTCAGAACGCCGTCAGCCGCAACGGCGCGATCGATTTCGAAATCGCCGTGGCGCGCGAGAAATCCATCGACCACGCCTTCGCCCTCTTCGGGTGCGACGGCTGCAAACCGAGTACACAATCGCGCCTGCGCGACGCACGATCGCCGCTGCATGCTCGAGCATTCGCGATTGTATCGCAGCCATTCGCGCCGGATCGCCCGGCTTGAGCCGCCACTTGATCTCCGGATGCTCCCGCAGGGTCCCGATTCCCGTGCACGGCGCGTCGAGCAGCACCGATTCGAAATTCGATGGCGCAAGCGGTACCGCAGCCATCAAGTCGGCGCAAACAAACTCGACATTACGATGCCGCAGTCGGCGCGCCAGGGCGCGCGCGTTCCTGAGTCCGCCCAGATTGAGGTCCAATCGCAATCACTCGGCCGCGCTCTCCCACCATCTCCGCCAGATGGGTCGCCTTGCCGCCCGGCGCCGCCGCACAATCCACGACCGTCGCGCCCGCACGCGGCGCCAGCATTCGCGCGACCGTCTGCGACGCCTCGGATTGCGCGTGGAACAGGCCGTCGCGATACGCGCGCGACTCGAAGTGCGGCGCGCTGCTGAGCACGATCGTCTCGGGCGCGCGGCCAGGCGCGCCGATCTCGAAACCGTCGGCGCTCAGCTTCTCGATTATCTCCGCGCGGGATCCGCGCGCGAGATTGAGCCTGATCACGTTGGGCGCGGCGTCGTTGTTCGCCGTCATCAGGCGCTCGGCATTGGCGACGCCGAACCAATCGACGAAGCGCTCGACCATCCAGCGTGGATGCGAATACATAACGGCGAGATAACTTTTTTCGTTGCGCTCCCGCGCCGGCATCGGCGCCGTCTCACGCGTCGCGCGGCGCATTACGGCATTGACGAAGCCCGACGCCTTGCGCGCCTCGGGAATTCGTTTGGCGATGCTGACCGCAGTATCCACCACCGCGTGCTGCGGAATCCGGTCAAGAAATCGAAGCTGAAAAAGCCCCATCCGCATGATCGCCAGCGCCGCGGGCTGAATCCCTTCGAGCTTGCGTCCCGTCAGATGCGCCAGCTCGTAATCGAGGCGTCCCCTCCATGCGAGCGTCCCGAGCACCAGCCGCGTGATCAGCCGGCGATCGGCCGGCGCAAAATCGGGCAGCCGCCCGCCCAGCAGAACGTCGGCGTAACCGGACTCCTGATCGACGCGATACAGAATCTCGGCCGCCGCCATTCGCGACGCGAGCCCTTCGTCCGTCCGCGAGCTCGATCGCTCGGCTGGCGGTATTTTCGCCTGGTCTTCGCTCATGTGCCGAACCGCGCGCCAGCTTCCACACGTTTGCCGCGAAGGAAATCAGCCGCGGAAATTCTCTTTCGCCCGGCAGCTTGCACCTCGAGCAGCCTGAGTCGTCCGGTTCCGCACTGGACCACGGGACTCGGGCTTCACGCTCACGATCGTGCCGGGAGGTTCATCGCTTGAGCCCAAATCGTGGACCGCGGCGCGCCAGATGAGAACTTCGTCGCCGCCCAGGCGCGTCCGCGCCACCGGCCACGGATCGTACGCGCGCGTCATCCGCTCGATCTGCACGGCGCTTCGCCGTCCAATCGATCACCGCGTCCTTCTTTTCGACCTGTGCCGTGTAGGTGGCGATCGCTTCGTCCTGCGGTGTTTCGACCAGCGCGCCGCGCGCAGCCAGATCGATCGCCTCGAGCATCGCGTCCGCACCAAGCTCCGCGAGCTTTTCCTTCAGCGTCCCTTGCGTGTCGCTCGATTCGATCGGAATGCTGCGCTGCAAATAGCATCGGGCCGGCGTCCATCCGCTCGACGATCCGCATGATCGTGACTCCGGTTTCGGCGTCGCCGGCGAGGATCGCAGCCTTCGATCGGCGCGGCGCCGCGATGGCGCGGCAGGAGCGATGCGTGCACGTTGATCGGCGCGATTCGCGCAACGTCGAGCATCGAAGTCGGGCAGAATTCGTCCGTAAGCCGCCACCACCAGGAGATCGGGCGCGAAGGCTTTCAGCTCGCTCGAGAAATTCCGGCGTCCGAATTTTGACGGGCTTCAGCGTCGGAATTCCATGGCGCGCCGCGAGCGCGCCGACCGCGCTCGGCTCTGTGCCGAGCCCGCGCCCGCGCGGCTGATCGGGACGCGTGACAACTCCGACCACGCGGAAGTTGGCTCCGAAGCCGTCAGCGAGCCGCTCCAGGATGTGGGCCGCCAAGGCCGGCGTGCCCATGAAAACGATCTTTAGTGACTCGGCGATTTCAGATCCGCACCGTGGAGTGGCTGCCGGCTTTCGGCCTTGCCCTCCTTGATCAACTTTTTCAGTTTGCGCTTGTAGAGTTCGCGCTTGATTCGGCTGATGCGGTCGATGAAGAGTTTGCCGTCGAGATGATCGATCTCGTGCTGCAACGCCACCGCGAGCAGATCGTCGGCTTCGATCTCGATCTCCTTCTCGTCGGGCGTCCACGCGCGCACCAGCACGCGCGCCGCGCGCTCCACGTCGGCGGTGTAATCGATCACCGACAGGCATCCCTCTTCCCAAACGATCTTGCCCTCGGCCTCGACGACCTGGGGGTTGATGAGTTTCAGCAGATGCTTGCCGGGCTGTTCATGGTCGGTGTCGAGCACGATTATCCGCTTCGATTCGCCGACCTGCGGCGCGGCAAGACCCACGCCCGGCGCGGCGTACATGGTCTGCACCATGCTGTCGATCAGCCCTTCGACGTTGCCGTTGATATTTTTGACCGGGGCGGCCGGCTGCTTGAGCGCAGTCGTCGGGAAATTTGCGGATTTTCAGCAGCGCCATCTCGGATACCGGGTTTTACAAATCTATCAAAGGCTAACTGGCGCGGCGAGTCCGAGCGGCGCAAGAAACGATTCCACGGCGCGGATGCACTCGGCGGGACGCTCGATTTGAAGAAAATGCGAGGTCCCCGCGATCGCTTCGTACGCCAGCCCCAGCTCCTCGGCCATCGCGCGCCCGATCAGCGCCGGCGCCATCACGTCTTCCAGCGTCGGATCTCCGCACACGAGTTTTACCGGCACCGGGCAATGCGCCATCTGCGGCCACAGATCCGGATTGCGCGGCACTGGAAAAAACCTGCGCCTCATATTCGCGCGGGCACGCAAGAATCCAATCGCCGCTGGTGACGATCGTGGCGCAGCGTCGCCCGCGCCATCAGTTCGTAAGCTTCCGGCACCCATCTTTTGAAGCGCTTGGCGAACTGCTTCGCCAGTTCCATCGGATCCTTGTAGCGCTCGGGGCGCCGCGCCGCGCGCGAGGCGAGCGATTCCTTGTCGTCATGCTGCAGGTACTGCATCGGATGCCCTTCGCGCGGATAAAACGGCGGATCGAACAGCACCAGCGCGTCGAATCGCCGTCCATACTGGAGCGCATGCATCGCAGCCGTGACGCCCGACAGCGAATGAAACAGCCCGGCGGCAGGCTTGGCGCCAAGCTCGCGATTAATCGCGTGCCAGACTGCGTCCATATCGGCAACGAAGTTATGCCACGTATGCCCTTGCGCGCTGTGCAACGGGTTGTGCCCGTGGTTGCGGAAATCGAAGACGATCACTTCGTAACGCTCGCGCAACGGTCCCCAGAATGGAAAATAACCGTCGATCGCAAGCCCGTTGCCGTGGCTGAGCACCAGGCGCGGCGCGCCGGGGATGCCGTGCTGGCGGACGTGAATTGTTGCGCCGTCCTTCATCTTCACATCGAACGCGTGACGCGCGCGCGGCACATGATGCAGCAGTTGATGTTCGTTCGTCTCGTTCATTCGTTCACAGCATCCTTACCGGATCGATGTCGATGGCGAGAAAAACGCCGTCGCGCTCCGCCGACGGTCCAACTTCGGCGCGCATAGCGGCGATCGCCGCGCGCATCGGTTTCAATTCGCGCGATTTTACCATCACCTGCCAGCGGTAGCGCTGCTTGATCCGTTCGATCGGCGCAGGCGCCGGCCCCAGCACGCGGATTCCGTCCGGGGTCGAAGCCCTGGCCAGCGATTTGGCGACCGCCTCGGCCGCGCGCCTGACCAGGCGCGGCTCCGCGCCCTCGATTCGCACCATCGCGAGGCGCGCAAACGGCGGATACATAAGGTCGCGGCGCAGTTGCAGCTCGCGCCGCATGAAGCGCGCGTAGTCCTGATCCCTGGCGGCGCGGATGCTGTAGTGATTCGGCGCGTAGGTCTGGATGATCACGCGGCCCGGCACGCTCGCCGCGTCCCGCGCGTCCCGCGACCTGCGTCAACAACTGAAACGTTCGCTCGGCGGATCGGAAGTCGGGCATGTTCAGCGCCAAATCGGCGTTTACCACCGCGGCCAGCGTGACGCCGGGAAAATCGAAACCCTTGGTGATCATCTGCGTGCCGACCAGGATATCGATTTCGCCCGCGCGAAGCTCGGCCAGCATCCGCGCGCGCGCTCCGCGCAGACTGCTGGTGTCGGAGTCCATTCTTTCGATCCTCGCCGCCGGCATCATCTCCGCCAACGCCTGCGTGAGTCTCTCGGTGCCGAAGCCCTGGCCCTTGAGCCCGTAGCCGTGGCATTCGGGGCAGGTGTCGGGCGCCGCAGTATGATTGCCGCAGTAATGGCATCGGAGCGAGCGGTCGCGCATATGAAACGTCATGCTGACGCTGCAGTTGGGGCACGCGATCACGTTGCCGCAGATATGGCATTGCAGAAAATTGTGAAACCCGCGGCGGTTGAGAAAGACCATGCTCTGGCCGCCCGACGCGAGATTTTCGCGCAGCGCGGCGACCAGCGCCGCCGAGAGCGGCACCGCGTCCGGAACTTCCACTGCTTGGGCTTCGGCTGCGCCGGTCCCGCTCCATTTGCAGGCTTGGCCGCCGCAAGCCTGCGCGCGTCGGCGACTTCGCGCCGCATATCGACGACTTCGACCGATGCCATCGCGCGATCGTTCACGCGCCGCGAAAGCCGGATCAGCCGGTACCGTCCGCGCCGCGAATTCGCATACGACTCGCTCGACGGGGTCGCCGAGCCGAGCACGATGGGGCATTTCGAAAATCGCGCGAGCGCGACCGCGAGATCGCGTGCGTGATAGTAAATTCCTTCCTCGTTTTTGTACGAAGCGTCGTGCTCCTCGTCGACGACGATCAACCCGGCGTCGTGAATCGGCGCGAAGATCACCGAGCGCGGACCGATCATCACTCGCGCCTGCCCGCCAATCGCCGCCATCCAGCTCGCCCATCGCTCCGACACGCTCTGCGCGCTGTGGGCGACGGCGACCAGCGAACCGAAGCGCGCGCGAAACGATCGCACGATCTCGTCAGCGAGCGCGATCTCGGGCACCAGGATCAAAACGTTTCGCCCGGCCGCGAGCGCGCGCGCGGCAAGCTTGCAGATAAATTTCGGTCTTGCCGCTGGCGGTGACACCCCAGAGCAAAAACGCTTCGTAGCGCCGATGCTCGATGGCCGGTGAAATCGCATCCAGCGCGACTTGCTGTTCGTCGGTGAGATCGAACTCGGCCGCCGCGACATTGTGGGTTGCCGCGCCGGGCGCCGCCTCGATCGCGATCAAGCCGCGGCGCGACGAGGCTCTTCAACGCCGCGCTCGCGCCGTCGATTTCAGCCTTCAGATCCGCGATGCGCACGCCCGTGGCGCCGGCGTTGGCGATCGCGCTGAGCACTTCACGCTGCTTCGAGCCGCGAACGCCCTCGATGCTTGCGCATCCGGCGAGTCGCGCGATCGAATCAGCGGTATCGCGATGCCTCCCCGTGGCAGCGTCGCGGCGCTCGAGGATGCCGTCGGCGACGAAGCGGGCGATCGTGGCGCGCACCTCGCCGGGCGGGCCGATTTTCTCAAGCCTGCGCGTGGTTGCCGCGCGCTTGGCGATCGTCTCGATAATCGCGCGCTCGACTGGCGTGAACGCGGCGCGCGCCAGCTCGTCGGGCGGTGTCGCGAGCCGATACGCAGTCCTCGACTCGACCCGCGCGACCGAAGGAATCACGATCCGGTACGCGTCCGCAATTGAAACCATGTAGTAAGACGCGAGGAACTCCATCAATTGCAGATGCGCGCGATCGAACAGCGGCCGCGGCTCGAGGACTTCGAGGATGGGCTTCAGTTGTCCGGCTCGAAAGCCGTTCGCCGACCTCCGTGACCACTCCCGTCAGCTTGCGCGAGCGCAGCGGCGCGAGCACGCGATGCCCCGGCTGGATACGCCCGTCGAGCGCCGGCGGAATCGAATACGTCAGCGTTTCGAATCCGCGCGTCGCGCCGACGATCACAACATTGGCCTGCATCCTGACTCTCTGTGCACCGCGCTCAAACCGGCCGCGTGCATGCAACTTACACCCCGCGCGAGCGATGCGGCGAGCCGCCAGGCCGCCGAGACCCGGCTTTGCCCGATCGATCCACCGCTTTCGCGCGCGCGTCCAGTCTGGTTGAATCGGGTGATGGAGGCCCGCCCGGACGAATACGGGCGGGAGGCGACACAAACCGATGCTGCGTTTTCTGACTGCCGGTGAATCGCACGGCCCCGAACTGGTGGCGACGGTCGAAGGCGTGCCCGCCGGCTTCGACATCGACGTTGGCGCGATCAACGCCGATCTCGCGCGCCGCCAAAAGGGCTACGGCCGCGGCGGCCGAATGCTGATCGAAAAGGACGAAGTGCGGCCGGTTTCCGGCATCCGCTTCGGCAAATCGCTCGGCAGTCCGATCACGTTCATCATCGAGAATCGCGACTTCAAGAATTGGGTCAAGCGGATGTCCGCCGATCCCAACGATCGCGCCGAGGCGGACGTCGTCACGCGCGCGCGGCCCGGCCATGCCGACCTTGCGGGCGTGCTCAAATACAATCTCGAAGATATCCGCGACGTGCTCGAACGGGCTTCCGCGCGCGAAACCACTGCGCGCGTGGCGATCGGCGCCCTGGCAAAGCAAATTCTCTCGCCGTTCGGAATCGACGTGCTCGGCTACGTGGCGAGCATCGGCGCGACCGAGGCGAATACTCCCGCCGCGCTGAGCATCGAAGAGCTGCGCCGCATCACCGAAGCATCGCCGGTGCGCGTGGCGGACCCCGACGCCGAAGCGCAAAATAATCGCCGAAATCGACGAGTGCAAAAAGACCGGCGACACGCTCGGCGGCATCGTCGAGGTGATTGCGACCGGATTGCCGGTCGGGCTCGGCAGTCACGTGCAATGGGATCGCAAACTCGACGGACGCCTCGCGTTTGCACTGCTCAGCGTGCAGGCCGTCAAAGGCGTCGAGTTCGGGCTGGGCTTCAAGGCGGGACGGATGCGCGGCTCCGAACTTCACGACGAAATCGGATACGACGCAGCGCATCGCCGCTTCACGCGCCATTCCAACAATTCCGGCGGCACCGAGGGCGGCATGAGCACCGGCGAGCCGATCCGCGTGCGCGTCGCGTTCAAGCCGCTGTCGACGCTGATGCGGCCGCTGCGCTCGGTCGATATCAAGACCAAGGCGGAAGCAGTCGGCGCGATCGAGCGCTCCGACGTATGCGCGATTCCCGCCGCCGCGGTCATCGCGGAATCGGTGGTCGCGTTCGAACTCGCGGCGGCGTTCCTCGAAAAGTTCGGCGGCGATTCAATTGTCGAGATTACGCGCAACTTCAAAGGCTTCCTCGAACAGGTCCGCAACTACTGAAACGGCGGGCGCGCCGGACTGCGAAAACGCGCGCGCCTGGATCCGCGCTGCAACGCAAATGACGCCCAAACTGATCCTCACCGGATTCATGGCCACCGGGAAAAGCTCGGTCGGCCCGCTGGTCGCGCGCCGGCTCGGATGGGAATTCGTGGACGTTGACGCGGTCATTGCCGCGCAGGCTGGAAAATCAATCGCGCAAATCTTCGCCGACCATGGCGAGGCTCACTTCCGCCGGCTCGAACGCGAAGTGGTCGCGCATCTGACCGGCGATCGCCGGCGATGTCCCCAGTGCCACGGACCGCATCCCGAAGTGATTTCGACCGGCGGCGGCGTACTGCTCGACGAATCAAATTGCGCGGCGCTCAAGCGCGCCGGCGTGATCGTGTGCCTCACGGCGCGCCCCGAAGTCGTCGCAGCGCGCGTCGAGCGGTCGAAAAGCAGGCGCCCGAAACTGACCGAGGGCGGAAAATCCACTTTGGCTCGAATCAAAGAGCTGATGGCCGAGCGGGCGGACGCCTACGCTCGCGCCGATGTCCAAATCGACACCTCCGATCTCACAGTTGATCAACTCGCCGATCATGTGATCGCCGCCTTCGCCGCACACGCCGCGCGACGATGCGTGCCGTCGGCTGATGGCGTACGATCCGCATAGAGATGCGCACCATCCGCATAGAACTCGGGCCCGCGTCGCATAACGCTCATGTGGGCGCGGGAATTCTGGACCGGCTTGGCGAGCTGGCGTGCGACGCCGGACTAAAGCCCGGTTCATGCGCCGTCGTCACGGACTCGACGGTCGAAAAACTTTACGCCGCGCGCGTCGAGGACACGCTTCGCAAAAGCGGCTTCGCAACCGCCGTAATTTCGGTGCCGCCTGGCGAAGCCTCCAAATCTCTCCCGACGCTCGAGCTTCTCTACGATCGGATGACTGAGATCGGGCTTGACCGCAACAGCGCCGTGTTCGCGCTCGGCGGCGGCGTCGTTGGCGATCTCGCTGGATTTGCGGCTGCGACCTTTCTGCGCGGCGTAGCGCTGGTACAAGTGCCGACCACCGTGGTGGCGCAAGTGGATTCCGCGCTCGGCGGCAAGACCGCGGTCAACCATCGCCACGCCAAAAACCTGATCGGCGCGTTCCACCAGCCCCGGCTGATTGTCGCCGACGTGACTGCGCTTGCAACGCTGCCCGACCGCGAGTTTCGCGAGGGCCTGGCCGAGGTCATCAAGTATGGCGCAATCATGGACGCGCCGATGATCGCGGACCTGGAACGCGACCTCGATTCGATCCTTTCCCGCCGGCCCGACCTGCTCGAGCAAGTCGTCGCGCGGTCGCTGATGCACAAAGCCGCTGTCGTTGGCGCCGACGAGCGCGAAAGCGATCTCCGCAAAACCCTGAATTTCGGCCACACTATCGGTCACGCGATCGAAGCGAGTGCTGGTTACGGCGGCTACTTCCACGGTGAGGCGGTCGCTATCGGGATGGTCGCGGCGGCCCGGCTGTCCTGCTCCTATGCCGGCTTCTCAGCCGACGAAGCGTCGCGTCTGCAGCGCCTGATCGAGCGCGCCGGCTTGCCGACTGCGATGCCTCCCGGATGGCACGGCGACGACTTTATCCGCGCGCTTAGTCTCGACAAGAAACGCGCCGCTGGCGCGGTCGAATTCGTGCTGCTCGACCGCCTGGGTCATTCGATGACCAAGAGCCTCTCGATTGACGAGATCGTCGCACCGCTGCTCTGAATTTTCGACCAAGTCCAGCTAGGGTCCTCAGACTCCTGACCGGTAGTGTTCTTTAGGTGACTAATTGTGACGAAAATTTCGCTTGAACGTTTGGCATTTCTATGATGGTTTAGTATCTACTAATTAGCGTACGCCGGGTTGGTTCAACCCGTGCCTAGTTAAGGGCCGGGAAGACAAAGTAAATGCGCGTAGCGAAGAGGGATCACATGGATCGCTTCGATCAAATGAAGAGCAGTGTCCTGACGGTGCAGGAAGTATCAAGCTACCTCCGGGTGCATTCGTCCACGGTTTACAGGATGCTGAAGAAAAATCAGCTTCCTGCGTTCCGCGTCGGCAGCGACTGGCGTTTTACCGTCGAGGCAATCGACAAATGGCGCGCTGCAGTGGAGTCCGGGGCCCCGCTTCCCGCGAGCCACCACGGACTGAGTTCGAAGTAGCCGGACAACCCGGCGGGACGAAAATCGACGCGCCGGCCGGCTAACTCTGGAAATACCGGCGCGGATTTTCTGCCACGATCGCACGAACCTTTGCCTTTCTGCGCCCGTTCGCTTCAGCGCCGCCACGATATTTTTAAACACGCGGGTCAGCGTCCAGTCACCCGCCGCGGCGGTGCCCTCAAATGCGTCGAGCCGGAATTTAGCTGTTTAGCTGGAACGATCTGGCTTAGGCGCGGTGTCGCCGCCAAACAACGACGTGAGGATGATCAGCGCGACGCCAATCGTGATCGCGCTGTCCGCGACGTTGAACACCGGGTAGTTCAGGTCGTAGTAATGCGCCCGCACAAAATCGATCACGCGGCCGTCGCGAGTTGCACGATCGATCAGGTTTCCCGTAGCGCCGGCCAGGATCAGCGCGAAGGCAATCGAATTGATAGTCACGCGCTCTGATCGCGCTATCAACACGATCAGCACAATTATCGCCGCGCACGACATCGACAGCAGAAAGGCTCGACGGACCCACGGCGGCGCGTCGGCCAGCATGCTGAACGCCGCGCCGGGATTGAGCGTGTACGTGATGTCCAGGTAGTTCGGGACGATCGCGATGCTTTCATACAGCGTCATGTGCGCCTTGACGAACAGTTTGGTTGCCTGATCGAGCAGGATGATCGGAATCGTGATAGCGCCGATCAAAAGCAGGAACGGCTTGCGCGGCGCCCGGACGGCCAATTCTTTGCCCGCTCCTTGCCCAAGCAGGGGGTTGGGAAGAGGCTTGACGCTCGATTGTTCCTGCAACGGCTACGCCCCCACCACCGCGCGGCATCTTGCGTCCAACTGCTGATCGCTGCCGTCATCGAAGTACTTCCAGCATCGCGCGCACTTGACCCCGGAGGCGTGACGCCCAACCAGCGTGATTGCGGGATTCGTGGCGGCTCGCGCGAAGCTGCCATCGACGGCGAAGTCCTCGCGGCCGCCGGCCTGCCGCCTGATCTCGGCTGCTTCCGCGTCGCCCAGAATCGCAACCTCCGAGACGATGAACAAGTCCTTCAGCTCTTCACGATACTGCCTGATCGTTTCGGCAAGCCCAGCTCTCAGAGCCATCGTCAGCCCCCAGGCTGATTGCAGCGTCGAGCGGCGCGCCGATCGTCCCCGCCTTGCGCATCGCCTCGAGCAGCTTGAGCGCCTCGTCGCGAATCCTGAGCAACGGCGCCCACCGCGACACCAGTTTTGTGTCATTCCATGAACTCAAATCGTTCAGCGTGAGCAAGTGTACGCTGGGTTCATTCTTGCCCGGCAGATACGAGTAAACCTCCTCGGCGGTGAACGGAATCAGCGGCGCGAGCATCCTGACCAGCGCGTCGAGAATCGTGAACAGCGCGGTCTGCGCCGACCGTCGCTCGCGCGATTTCTCCGCCGAACAGTAAAGCCGATCGCGCGCAACATCGACGTACGTTGCACTCAGATCCACGACTATGAACTGAGAGAGCATCCTATAGGCTGTCTGGAAATCGAACTTTTCGTAACACTTCTTTACTGCTTCATCGACCTGCGAAAACACCGCGAGGATATAGCGATCAAATTCAAGCATGTCGGAGATTTCAACCGCGTCGCGCGCGGGATCGAAGTCAGCCAGGTTGCCCAGCACGAACCGGCAGGTGTTGCGAATCTTTCGATACGACTCCGACACCGCGCTGAAAATCGTCTGGCCGAGCGTGATGTCGGCGGTGTAGTCGAGCGACGCGTACACCAGCCGCAGCACATCGGCCCCCATCCGTCCGACCGCATCGACGGCGTCCTCCGAGTTGCCGAGCGACTTGGACATCTTGCGGCCCCGCTCGTCAACCGTCAGTCCGTGGCTGATTACGTTCTTGAACGGCGCGGCGGCGCGCTCCGACACCGCGCAGACCAGCGACGAGCCGAACCATCCGCGCGCCTGTTCCACCGCTTCCAGGTACGCGTCCGCCGGCCAGGCGAGGTCAGGGCGCACGCCAAGCACCGCGGCTTGCGAGGAGCCCGAATCGAACCAGACGTCGAGGATGTCTTCTTGCTTGATAAAATCGGCGCCGCCGCAGCTCTGGCATTTGAGGCCTGGCGCGACGAAGTCCGCCGCCGGCCGGCTGTACCATGCGTCGGAACCTTCGCGCGCGAAAATTTCCTCGACTCGATCCATCGTCGCAAGCAGCGGCGCGACCTCATCGCATTTCGCGCATCTGACCGCGGGAATCGGCACGCCCCACGCGCGCTGGCGCGAGATGCACCAGTCGGGGCGCGTCTCCGTCATGTTGCGGATCCGATCGCGCGACCATTCGGGATACCATTTCACTTTGTCGATCGCGTCGATCACCTTGGCCCGCAGGCCGTTGTGATCGATGCTCACGAACCATTGCTCGGTCGCAAGGAAGATCAGCGGATTGTGGCATCGCCAGCAATGCGGGTAGCTGTGCGAGAAGTTTTGCGCATGCAGCAGCGCACCGGCCGCGCGCAGTCTCTCGACGATCGGCTTGTTCGCCTTGAAGACGTTCTGCCCCGCCCATTCTCCGCCCTGCGCCGTGAACACTCCGCCCCCATCGACCGGCGTGAACGGCGTCAGCCCGTAGGCCTTGCCGACCACGAAATCCTCGTAGCCGTGCCCCGGCGCGGTATGTACCAGGCCGGTGCCGGCGTCCGCGGTCACGTGCTCGGCGTACATCAGCTTGCCGTCGCGCGGGATAAACGGATGCCGAAAGATGTCCTGGCCGTCCAGCGCCTTGAGCGCCTTGGCGCCGAGCGCGATGCGTTTTTCAACTGCCAGGCCGCATTCCTTCTCGACGTTGTCGGCCAATCGCGACGCAACCACGTAGTAATGATCGCCGGCCTTCAACGCGACGTAGTCGAAAGTCGCGTTCAGTGAGATTCCGAGATTCGCCGGCAAAGTCCACGGCGTCGTCGTCCAGATTACGGCCGACAGTTTGCCGGCCTTGTGCGCGGCGTTGAGCTCGGCGCCGTCGCTGCGATCTGCGGCCAGCGCGCCCGCATCCTTGAGATTCGAATTGAACGCGAACGCCACGTAAATCGACGGCGAAACGTGATCGCGGTACTCGACTTCGGCTTCCGCCAGCGCCGTGCGGCATTCGAAGCACCAATGCACCGGGCGCAATCCCCGGTACACGTAGCCGCGCTCGACCATCTTGCGCAGCACGCCGATTTCAGCCGCGTCGTACTCCGGCGCCATCGTGAGATATGGCTTGAACCAATCGCCGATCACTCCCAGCCGCCGGAAGTCCGAGCGCTGCAAGTCGATCCATTTCTCCGCTTCGGCGCGGCACAGCTTGCGCAGCTCGAGCTTGGAAATCGTGCGCGCCTTGTCGCCGAGCTCGCGCGATACCTTGTGCTCGATCGGCATCCCGTGACAGTCCCATCCCGGCACGAACGGTGTGCGATATCCCATCATCGAGCGCGATCGCACCACGAAGTCTTTCAGAATTTTGTTGAGCGCGGTCCCCAGGTGCACCCGGCCGTTGGCGTACGGCGGCCCGTCGTGCAGCACCCACAACTGCGCGTCCTTGCGCGCCTCCATCAGGCGCCCGTAGAGGTCGGTCTCGTCCCAGTGCTTGAGCATTTCCGGCTCCCGCTTGGGCAGATTCGCCTTCATCGGGAAGTCGGTCTTGGGAAGTTTCAGCGTCGATTTGTAGTCGGTCTCAGCCACGCGCCATGCTGCCCGCGCGCCCGTGCGCGCGCGATCTCCTTTGCAATAGTCAAGTATTGAGCGTCCGAACAGATTAACTTACGCCGCGCTCGCTGGCGAGACGGGCTACAGTGCGATCGGCGCGAAGCGTACAATGTGAAGCATTGTGGATCGGACAACAATTGCGCCCGATTCCGCCAGGAGCCTGGCGCTTCACGCCGAGCGCGCTTGGCGACTACCCTTCAATCCGCTGATCGGTCCGATGAATATCGTCAGCGATAGCGTGCAAAGACTTGAGGATCGGGATCCGTCACGATTGACTAACGTTCGCGGCGGGGGAAATCTCATTATCGCTTCTGACTACGGCGGAGATCATAAGCGCGCCCGGTTTCGGGCGTTCTCTTTTTTGCTCGCCAACCTCGACGCTCTCAATAGTTGGATTCAAGCAAGACGGCGTTTCAGACTCCGTCATCTCCGTGATGGTCGCCGAATGTCGTTTACGCGACTTGGGGATATGTATCGCCGGAACGCGCTACCGGAATTCCTGTACATCGCGGACATGATTCCCGGCATATTGGCTTCGGTTTTAATTGATCGCCGGATCCAATCGGTCTTTTCACAAAGAGACGACTTGGACATGCCGCGGATCGCAAGCTTGCGGGCCGCCGGATGGTCAACCAGCGGCCTTGAGAGACTATTCACTATCGTTCATTTTGCTTCCTTTTTCCTCGCGGGCTTCTCTCGAGCTGGACAGAATGTGTTATGGGTGAGTGACGAAGACGAAATCGCGGCAAACGAAACCCGTCTGGCGCAGCTTACCGAAACTTTCGGGATCGTCTCCAGCCATTACCTACCGCATGATCTGAAACATGCGAGGGTTTGCACGACGCATTCCGACAATGGTTCGCGGGAATTGGAGGACCTCGGAGCAATTCCGGATCTTGCAGCAGGCGCACTCTCCGAGATCTACTCGGCTTATAGCGATCAGAGCGTTCTCCCGGGCGGTGATATCATTGTCCCGGTACCGAGCACTGTTACTCCGAAAAGTCGACAAATCATGCAGTGGCTTTCTCAAGAAGCCCGTCCGCTGTCGAAGATCGTTTTTGTTTTGCGGCCGCCCGAAAATGGTCCCGGTTTGCATATTCAGTTGCTCAGGCTTCACCGATCGTAGAGATTTTGGCTCTTGTCTTACACCGCTCCCGTTCGCGAGTATCGAGCGCGGTCGCGCATCGGTGATGCCCCTGCCGTTTGAATCCCGGCGACCGGCTTCGTATGATTTCGCGCGCGCGACCGGTATCGAGAAAACCGAAATGAGATCAGGGGATGCGAATCGAGAGATTGAAGGGGTAATTCGTTGACCAAACAGGAAGGCCTCGCTTGGGCTAGCGCACTTAGATCGTACAAGTATCCTGTAAATCTGGCGTTGTTCAGAGAAGGAGAGAGCTTCAGCGATAAGTGGTTTCGGGTAAATTTGCTTCACGGGGATTGGCAAGAAACAGTGCAATTCGAAGCGCGATTTCGGGAATTTGGACCGAAATACTTGGAGGCGTGGTACGAGGTAGTCTTCTGGAAACTCTTCAATCTGCCGTTTGTGCGGAATGGCCACACATCGAATTTGATCGAGCGATGCACTTCCAAGAGAGCGGAAGACTTGTGGGCGATTTGTTGCAAATTTCTTCGATCAGAATCACGAGAAAACCTGACCGCGTTTCAGAACTTGTTCTTCGAAACTAGGGCGCTTCCGGTCGTCGCCACGTTCATCGCATTTTCGGAACCGGACAGGTTCCCCATGATCGACGTGTGGGTAGTAAGATGGGTCGGCGCGTATAAGCAAAAGTATCCAACACAGACAGACGAACTTGTTCCATGGACCAGCCTTTCACCTGCTATTACACTCAGTCACTGGGATTTTTACTGCAGCTGGATCAGATGGTGCAGATCGGCTGCGCGAACCTTAGGGAAATCAACGGGGCTGCATTGGCGCGCTCGTGATGTGGAGATGGCTGTGTTCCAAAACTCCCGTGAATTGTCAACTGGTGCGACATTATTGCCGCTCGTCGACTCGGTTTGACATGGCCGCTACTACTGTCTCGATAAATAGGTTTTTCGCGCACGTACGGAACAAATCAGCCTCAAGGAATCATTTCGCCCTGGCAAATAAATTATGGGACTCAGAAAAGTAACTCTGTTCGATAAAGAAGGCACCACCCTCGTCCCCGTGGATGAGGACGGTCAGGCGAAACCCGCCGTGATGGGGGTGCGATGGGTCAATCCCATCACCTTCGAAACCATTCGCGTGCGCGGCGGCAAACGCACCGGCCCCAGGAACGAAGTCCTGATGGAAGTTCCCGCGACGCTCGACACCGGTGCGTTCGCAATCGAGGACTTGCCCCCGCCCAAGGTCAAGCAAAAGCTCGCGCAAATCGAAAAGTCCGCCGGCGCGGGAAAATCGGCGAAGCAACCATGACCGAGCCCGGTGCGCTCGCGGGCCTGCGCGTGCTCGATCTGACCGGCCATCGCGCACAATTTTGCGCGCGGCTGCTCGCCGACATGGGCGCCGACGTCATCAAAGTCGAACCGCCCGCCGGTGACGACGCCCGCCGCATCGGACCCTTCCTCGACGATCTCCCGCATCTCGACCGCAGCCTGTTCTTCTGGTTCTACAATCTCAACAAGCGTTCCCTCACGCTCGATCTCAACCATTCCCGCGGCGCCGACATCCTGCTCCAGCTCGCCCGCTCGGCCGACGTGGTCATCGAGAGCTACGCGCCGGGCACGCTGGACCGGCTCGGCCTCGGCTGGGATACGCTCCATCGCGAGAACCCCGCGCTGGTCCTCTGCTCGATTGCGCCGTTCGGCCAGACCGGCCCTTATCGCGACTTCATCGCCGACGACACCGTGCTGACCGCATTGGGCGGGATGCTCTACATCAACGGCTTCCCCAATCACGCTCCCGTTCGTCCGCTCGGTCTGCAGGCTTATCATTCGTCGGCTTACTACGGCGCGATCGCCGTGATGCTTGCGCTGCTCGCGCGCGATCGCACCGCTGAAGGTCAATGGATCGACCTCAGCATGCAGGAGGCCACCGCGGCCGCCGTCGAGCACGTTGCCGGCGCATTTTTCGAGCGTGGCGAGGCCGAGCCGCGCCGCGGCACTCTGCACTGGAGCCGTTTCTTTCGCGTCGGCAAATGCCGTGACGGCTACATCATGCATTGCACGCTCGGCGACTGGACCTCGCTCATCGAATGGGTCAAGTCCGACGGCAAGGCCGGCGATCTCGACGCGCCCGACTATGATCAGGTGATGTATCGCTATCTCATGGCCGAGCATCTCTTCGACGTGCTCGACGATTGGGTCAAGGACTATCCGCGCGACGAGCTGCTCGAGCGCGCGCAGCTGCTGCGCCAGCCCTACGCGACCGTCCGCCCGCCCGAGGCGCTGTTCGACGACGACCAGCTCGCCGAGCGCGGCTACTTCGTCGAGGTCGAGCATCCCGAGCTCGGGCGCAAGTTCCGCTATCCGGGCGCGCCGTATCTTTTCAAGGGCACGCCGTGGCGGGTATCGCGCCGCCCGCCGTTAATCGGAGAGCATACCGGCGAAATTTTGCGCGATGAACTCTCGATGGCTCCCCAAGCGCTGGCTGCGCTCTTCGCCGAAGGAGTGATCTGACGATGCCGGCGATGCCGGTGGACGGCGTCCGCGTCCTTGATTTCACCTGGGTCGTCGCCGGCCCGGTCGCGACGCGCATTCTCGCCGACCACGGCGCGGAGGTGATCAAGGTCGAGCGCAAGGAGCCGCCGCAACTCGGCAATCGCAAGCTCGGCCTCCAATGCGATCTGAATCGCGGCAAACTTTCGGTCGCGCTCAACATGCAGCACCCGCGCGGCGTCGAACTCGCCCGCCGCCTCGCCGCCAAAAGCGACGTCGTGATCGACAATTTTTCCGCCCGCGTGATGCGCAGTTGGGGGATGGACTACGAAAGTCTCGCCGCCGTCAAGCCCGACATCATCTGCATCAGCATGTCCGGCCTGGGACACACCGGCCCGCGCTCCAGCTACGTCAGCTACGGACCGACACTGCAAGCCCTCACCGGCTACACGATGCTGATGGCCGAAGCCGACGGCACGCCCGCCGGCTACGGCTATTCGTACGCCGACACATGCGGCGGCTACACGGGCGCACTCGCGGCGCTCATCGCCCTTTGGAATCGACACCGCACCGGCCGCGGCCAGTTCGTCGATCTCTCGCAGTTCGAGGCCGTCACTAGCGTTATCGGTCCCGCGCTGCTGGACATCTCCGCCAACGGCCGAACGCAGCCCGCGCCCGGCTACAATTCGCAGGAAGGCCCCGCCGCACCGCACGGCGTTTACAAATGCCGCCCGCTTGGCGCCGACGACGACCGATGGGTCGCGCTCGCCGTGCGCACCGGCCCCGAGTGGCGCCGATTCGTCACCGCGATTGGTTCTCCATCGTGGGCGAGCGACCCGAAGTTCCGCACGCTCTACCTGCGCATGCACAATAGCGCTGAGCTCGACGCCAACGTTTCACGATGGACCGTGGAGCACAGCGCCGAAGACGCGATGGCGATCCTCCAACGCGCCGGCATCGCCGCCGGCGTCGTCGAAAACGGCATCGATCTCTGCGCGCGCGATCCTCAACTGAAAGAGCGCGGCTTCTGGCCCGCCGTCTCGACCGCAAAGGGCGGGACGACCAACGTCACGGGCATCCCGTTCAAGCTTTCCGGCGGGTCGGGAAAAGTTCGCTCGATCGCGCCTGAAGTCGGCGAGAATTTCGACTACGTGCTCGGCGAATTGCTCGGGCTGGGCTGCGCAGAGCGCGATGAATTGGTCGCCGCCGGCGCCGTCTGGCCCTGACCGCTCGCGAATCCTTGTCACCCAGGTAACAATGTCCCCCAAATAACGCGCATCGCCCGCAGCCCCTCATTGCGCTAGTGTCAGCGACACTGGCTGTTAACAGTAAACGGCCGGTCGGGGCAATTATTGCACGCAAGCGTAATATCGAGTGCGTTGGTTGGCGTTGACGCGTTCCCGGTCGAAGTCGAAATCGACATCGGCGCCGGGATGCCGCCGCATCGTCTGGTCGGCCTGGCCGAGGGCGCGGTCAAAGAGGCGCTCGATCGCGTCAAGTCCGCGCTGAAAAATTCCGGCTTCGATTTCCCCACTCGCAAGATGACCATCAACCTCGCGCCTGCCGACACGCGCAAGGAAGGCTCGGCGTTCGATCTGCCACTGGCGCTTGGAATTCTCGCCGCACAAAACGTGTTGAAAGATCGCGAGCGCCTGCGCGGCTATCTCGTGCTGGGCGAACTCGCGCTCGACGGCCGTATCAAGGGCATCAGGGGCGCGCTGCCGACCGCTCTGCTCGCGCGCTCTGCCAGGTTCGCGGGCGTGATGCTGCCGCGCGAGAATGCGTCCGAGGCATCCGTCGTCGGCGAGGGCACCGCCGTGCTCGGCGTCGAGAGCCTGCGCGAGGCTTTCGAATTCTTCGAGGGCCTGCGTCCGCTCCAATCTGCGCCCGCCGATCTCGGCGCCGCGTTCGGCGCGGCAAATGTTTACGACGTCGATTTCAGCGAGGTCAAAGGTCAGGAGCAGGCCAAGCGCGCGCTCGAAGTCGCCGCCGCCGGCGGGCATAACGTCCTGATGATTGGGCCGCCCGGCTCGGGCAAGACCATGCTCGCCAAGCGCCTGCCCTCGATTCTGCCCGCGATGACCTTCGAGGAGGCCATCGAAACCACCAAGGTGCACTCCGTGATGGGTCTGATGGACGGCCGCGCGCTCATCACGACGCGCCCCTTCCGCTCTCCCCATCACACCATTTCCGACGCCGGCCTCATCGGCGGCGGCTCGATTCCGCGCCCCGGCGAGGTCAGCCTCGCCCATCACGGCGTCCTGTTCCTCGACGAATTGCCCGAGTTCCGCAAGAACGTGCTCGAGGTGCTGCGCCAGCCGCTCGAGGACGCGCGCATCACCATCTCGCGCGTGATGGGCACGCTCACTTTTCCCGCCTCCGTGATGCTGGTGGCCGCGATGAACCCGTGCCCGTGCGGCTTCTACACCGATCCGCAGCACGAATGCTCATGCTCGCCAATCGCGATTCAGCGCTATCGCTCGCGCATCTCGGGCCCGCTGCTCGACCGCATCGACATCCACATCGAAGTGCCCGCGGTGAAGTACAAGGACCTGACCGATCGCGTCGCGCGCGAGCCGTCGATCGCCATTCGCGAGCGCGTCAATCGCGCGCGCGAGGCGCAGCTCGTTCGTTTCAAGGGAATGCCGTTTTTCTGCAACGCGCAGATGCGCGCGAGCGATCTCCGCCTCCACTGCCAAATCGAGTCTGGCGGCGAGCGCCTGCTCGAGCTTGCCATCAACCGCCTGGGCCTGAGCGCGCGAGCCTACACCCGAATCCTCAAAGTCTCGCGCACCATCGCCGATCTCGACGGCGCCGCCTCGATCGCCGCCCATCATGTCAGCGAGGCGATTCAGTACCGCTCGCTCGACCGCACCGCCCCCTAGAAATACCAAGCGGGCGGCCGATCGCTCGAACCGCCCGCTAAACGCCGCCCGCATTTTTGTTTTAACATTGGATGCAGGGCTCAGCCCTGCCCGCGCGCGACAACGGAGCGCGGCCTTAACGGTGGGTGCAGGGGGCGCCCCTGCTCGCCGCGTGCTAGGGGTAGGGTGCCTCGTAGGCCATGTAACGCGCTATCTTCCAGCTTCCATCCGGCTGGCGCCGGAATATATCGAGGCCAGGCTCCCGTTTTGTCTCTTCGGGTCCGTTTTTCGGGCGCACCTTCAGAGTCCAAACGAGCCTTACGACGGCGAGATCGCCAGAGACGATGATTTCCTTAATCTCCAGGTCATAGTGATACGCCTTCGCCGGATCCGCCAACGCCATCTGCAAATTGGCGCACAGAGAATTATACGTGTCTTCGGGCTCCCCCCGATAATTTGAAATCAAATCCGGCGCAAACAGCGAGCAAACCTCCGATGCATCGCCGGTATTGAAGTCTCCCGTCCACTTCTCCAGCTCGGCGCGAATCTCATTGCTTGCGGCGGTCGTGGAATCCGCTTTCGCTGCCGGCGCGTACGATGCGGTCATCAGCATCGCGAGAACCCCTGCTGTGAATGCTCCAACCCGAGCTCGCTTCATTCTCATAACTTCGCTTCTCCTTCTCACGAACGCCAGACCCCATGTAATCGAGCGTCTAACCGGGCCCCCCCATGGCTTCGCGCCACTCGACGTCCTACAAGCAAATTCGCGCATCTTCATGCAAATTCACGCCATGCCATCGCCCCGCCTTGACTACTTGTCACCATCGCGTTACCCGATTTATCAGTAATCTCCGAAATCGCGGAGAGTTTGGCCTGTCAGCGGCTTTCCGCCAGGGGAGTCAGCGATGAACAGCAGTATGGTTAGTATGGCTGCATTCGTTGTCTTGGGAGCGGCATTCACGGTCGGAGCCCTGCTGATAGCCAGCTACCTGTCCACCTTCGCTGGTTAATCCGTTCCGCCACCCACCGCATCCGACCCGGCGGGCGCGAGGGGCGACCGCTCGACCCATTGATAGGAAAGACGCGAAATCAGTGCGGTCTGGTTCCGGACTTTCCTCCTCGGCGGCTCGTCGAAGCCGCACACAACAGTTTTGTGCCCTGACGATTTCGCGCGCGTAAAATAACGGGCGAAATAAAATCCGGGTTCCTTCGCTGCGCTCAGGATGACACGAAGGAACAGACACCACTCGCACCGCTTCCCCTTAACCAGCTCTACCAGGGACGAAGTCCCGCATCCTTCTCTTAACATTGGGTGCAGGGGTCACCCCTGCGCAAGGAAGTGAGAAACCCACGGTGGGTCTCTCATATAATTCATTCCTATTGATTTGGCGTCACCCCTGCTGCGGGCGTTCGCGCCCAGAGCGTGAAATGGTCCGTCGTCAGGACCACGCGGAAGCCGTTGCTCGACAGAAAGTCTTCGGGAACCCACACCAGCGGGAGCAACTGAATCGGCGAATCGCTTATGACGGCCGGGACTTTTCCCCGCGTAATCGCGTCGCGCATCTGTTCGGTCCAGAAGTGCCGCGTATCCGAGATGAGCTGGAAAAAATCGGCCGCGCCGAGGCGGCGGCGCGCGGCGAAGAAGCCGTCGCGATCGTACTCGGCTTTCGCTTCGCGATACACGCCGTAGGTTTCAGGATAGCGGATCAATTCGCGGCGTCCGGCCTCGAAGCATACGAACGACGGCGCGATCACGTCCTCGCCGGGGTGGCTTACGGCGCGCAACGCGTCGGCAAGCTGCGAGATTTCCGCGCGGGGCACGAAGCCGAAGCCATAGACCGCGCCGTGCAGCCAGTTCTCGTTCACGATCGGCGTGATCCAGATCAGGAAAATCGCGATCAGCGCCGCACCGCCCGCAAGGACCTTCCATCGATGCGGCGCCTGCTCTCCCGCGGTCAGATCCTCAATCGCCCGTACCAGCGCCGTCGCGCCGATTCCTGCGACGATCGCGATGAATGGGATCGCCTCGAGATAGTTGTGGCCCCACGCGGTCGGACTCAGCACGCCGTAAAATGCGTACTCGGCGGCGACGATCGCCAGCACCAGAATCACGCCACCGCTGAAGGCGCGATCGGTGAAGACTCGCCAGCATCCGAGCACGAACAGCGGCGCGAGCACGTCGAGGATCATCCGCGGGTAAGTCGCGATGCTGCCGGCGGTGTCGCGCCCCTTGAGAAAATGAAACACGAATGTCTGAAAGATGAACTCGCCGCCGTAGAGCCGGTAGAGCAGGGCGCTGAACGCGGCGAGCGCGAGCGCGAAGACGGCGCCCGAGACGACTGCGCCCGCGATTCGCCGGTACGCCACGGCGATGAACGCCAGCATCACGGCAAACGGGATCACTGCCGTCAACTTGATCGCGCATGCGACGAAGAAAATCGCCGCGAGAATCGCCGCCTGGCTAACCGCCGCCGTCGTATCGTCGAGCGTGACGATTGCCCCCAGGATAATCAGCGGCGCGATGAAGCTCTCGCGCTCGTAAGCGTGGTAGCGAAAGACGAGCGAGCTGTATGCGTATAGAATCGACGCGGCGATGGCGGTCGGGCGGCCGGCGACCTTGCGAGCGAGCGAGTAGGTCAGGAGGCTGGCGGCGAAAATCGCCGCCTCGTTCAGGATTTCGATCGACAGATGGCTTGTGCCGAACAACTTGAGATAGCATCCCGCAATCCATTCGAGCAGCGGCATATGCGGGTGAACGAAATCCAGGTACGGGCGCATCCCGACGCTCACGAGCCACGCGCTCTCGAGGTAGAAATCGTCCTCGACCCACACCTCCGGGTAGAGCATCCGCACGACGCGCGGGAGGAGCAGCACGACCACCAGCCATGCGCCGATGCGTGCGGCGCCGGCGTTGCCTTCCGCCGCGGAGATGCGCCGCGATGAGCCGCGCGAAGTCATCGAATCCACCTGCGACGACCCCGTCGGCCGTTCCCCTTAGACTGGGCATCCTCGAATGGGTAGTCATCGCGGCGATCGTGTTGCTCGCAGGCGTGATGATCAGATCCGCCGGCTTTCAACGCGGATTGGAGTTGATGCCGTGGCCGGACGGACTCGAGTACGCCGCGTCGGGGTTGAACCTTGCGGCTGGTCGCGGTGCGGTGCTGCATTTCGGTGGATATACTTACCCGTCGCGCTATACCGGCGGCTACCCGCTGATCCTGGAATTCTTCTACCGCTTGAACGGCACAGACTTTCGGCTGTTCCTCGCCTCGGCGATTCTCGGGATGATCTCAGTCTTTTACATTCTCTGGCTGGCACGCTGGCTGTTCGGGCGCGCTGCCGGCGCGATCGCAGCGCTGCTGCTGGCGCTCTCCCCCGTCTTCATCACGTATTCCTCGCTCGTGATGAGCGATGTGCCCACGTTGTGCGTGACGCTTTTCGCCGTCGCGATGCTGATGACAGCGACGTCGGACTACGCGACCCAATCGCCGAGCTGGATGCGGATGTCGGCGTGGCTGATGTTCGGTCTCTTCGCCGGATTCTCGACGATCATCCGTCCCACCAACGCCACCCTCCTTGCCGGCCTCGCGTTGTGCGTCGCGATGGTGCCGCTTGAGCATCGAGATCTTCCAAGCATCCTCAAGGCGGCGATCGCAATAGCAATCGGGTTCGCGATTCCGGTCGCATGGCAGTTGCATCAGAACTCGATAAATCTCGGTGGCGCGTTCGCCAGCGGCTACGTGTGGTGGGTGCCCGAAGTTTATGGCGCCGGCGGCAAGACCTTCAGCATCGCGTACCTGTTCGGTCCCACGATGCCGCGAAATCCGCATGGCAACGTGCTCGTGTACGCCACCACCCTGCTTGGACTGGACGGGATGCTCGGCGATCGCGGCAATGCGCGTTACTTCCTCTACCCGTTCGCGGCGGCGGTGTTCGCGATTGTCGGGTTCATCGCGACCCTTCGCGCGCCCGAAAGATCCACGGCGCGCCGGCTGATGTGGTTCGGGATTGGATACCTTGCCGCATTGACCGGCCTCTACTGTTTCTACCTGTTCACCGATATTGCCTTCATCCTGCCGGCTGCGTTCGTACTGTTTATCGCGGCGGGCTCGGGAGCGGCGGTGGCGAATCGATGGATGCGCGATGTGTTCCGAAACCGGCGTCGAAGCGCCGGTCAGTTCGTGGGCGCGGCGGGCGTGATCGTGCTCGACTTGGCTCTGGTCGTATCGCTGGCTTCGGAAGTGGTAGTGCGATTGAGCGCGCGGCCCGCGGACTCCGCAATGGTTGCAAGCCTCGAGGAGGAGGATTCGACGCTGCCTCCCGGCGCGACCGTAGTCAGCAATATCTCGCTGCAGTTTCTCGAGCTGTACATGCCCGCGGAGAATCGGCGCTTCGTCGGTCTGAACTCGCTCGACCCGGGCGAACGATTCACCGACTACCATCTGCATCGGCTGTACGAAAAACGCGCAGCGGGATGGAACGGCGCGGTGCCGCCGGTCGTGTTCGACGGTGCTCAAATGTCCGCCGAGGCAGACTCGCTCGCATCGGCGATTGGCGCGAAGCGGCCGGTCTTTCTTTTGCTCGCCGCGCCCGAGTCGGATGATTACGCCGGCGTGCTCAAGACTGAGCTCGATCAGTTGCAGGAAAAATTCACCGTCGAGCCAATCTCACAGAACAAGGTGGTCGCGCTGTATCGGCTGACGGCGCGGAACTAACGCCTCATGCGGTGATGCTGGTAGGCGGAAGATCGATCGCCGGCGGGCCGCCGTAGCGGCGCCTGCAAATCGCGTACGCGGGCCAAACGCATACTCCGAGCACGATCGCCAGGATGAAATCGACCTTGCCTACGCCGGCCGAGACGGCCAACCCGAAAGTCGCGGCCCAGGTCAGAATCGGAAGCATTGCCACCAACGCGAGACCGACGCGGCCGCCGCCAATCGTGAACATCCCGTGTGCGATCCGGCACCCGTTTCCGCAGCCGGATCAGGGCGAGCAGCTCCAGCACAAGCGCCGCCATGTAGAAGAATACGTCGAGCACGACCAGCGCGACGAATCCGACCGGCACCAGCAGCGTGAAGACGATGCAGCACAGCAGAATCGACTTGCCCGGCGTCGCGGTCGCGGACCAGAGCTCGGCCAGCGGCGGCGACAGGTAGCGCTCGCGAGCGAGCACGAACGGCATCCGCGACACCCACAGCATCGCGGCCTCGAACACCGCGAACGACATCACCGCGCCGCCGAGCGCCAGCGCGCCGCCGAGCGCGGGTCCGCCGATGGCGTAGCCCACGTGCGAGAACGAGCCGGTGCCCCAGTCCGCGGCGGTGACGGCGCCCGAGACGGACACCGCCAGCGGAAGCACGTAGCCGGCGACGATTATCGGCAGCGCGATCAGGATGGCGCGCAAATAGTTACGCTGCGGATTATCGATCTCGCGCGGACACGACGCTCAGGTTTTCCCATCCGCTGAAGTTCCAGATGACCACCGTCAGTCCCGCCGCCATCGCACCCCACGGATCTGCGCCGAACAGCGGCGGCGTCGGCATCGTGAAATGGACCAGGCGCGGCAGTCCAACGATCACCAGCGCCGCGAACGGCGACACGAGGATCGCGGCCAGCACGATCGACGCCATCCCGACCGGCCTGACGCCGAGAAAATTAAGTCCGCCCGCCAGCCATACCAGCGCGACGCCGATCGCAATTTGGGCCGTTGGGCCGAGCGGAAGGATGAACGAAAGATAGCCCGCGAAAAGCACCGGATAAATCGCCATGTCCACCGCGGTGTACAGAATTGTCAAATATGCCTCGGCGAAGCCGGCCAACGGTCCGAGCGCTTCCTTGACCCAGAAATAGAAGCCGCCTTCCACCGGCATCAAGCGCCGTCAACTCCGCCGCCATCAGTGCCGTCGGCAGGCTCAGCGTCAGCGGCACGATGAGACACAGCATCAGTGTCAGGCGCGGCCCCGCCATCCGGACCGCATCCTCGAGGCCGTACGCGCCGCCGCTCACGACCAGGTACATCACGCATACCAGCGGGATGAGCCCGAGCTTGCGGGGCGAACGATGCGCCGGCGGGGCGGCGCTCGAAGGCGCTCGGGAACGCGTGTTTTCCGTCGGGACGTGCGGCAATTGCTGGGCGGCTCCGGCCCCCCTCCCTATCCGAGGCGACGCGTAGTGGCAAGCAGGCAGGAAATCAAATGAGGGTTGCGCAGTCGCATCCAGTGGCGGAATCCTTATAATGTAAAGGATGCGCAAAGGTCCGCGACTGGCTATGAAGGCGCAGGACACCGCGCGTTGACGATCCATACAGCGTGGTGCGAGCCGCAATTGAGAAGCTGTCCCGGGAATCCGTTTCGATCATGATATTTTTCAGTACACGCGCGATCATCGCACTCGGCGCCGCGTCGATTGCGTTTCTTGGCTGCGCCACAAATCACCAGCACGAAGTTCGAGCCGGTTCGCACCGTCAGCGTGGGCGGGGATAATCCCTTCGGCGGCGCGCCGGCGGTGGAGGTCCCTGCCGATGCGCGCGCGATGAGCGCGTTCCTGAAGGCCGAGTTCGCGATGAATGAAGGCGACCGCGAAGAGGCGCTCAAGGATTACGCCGAGGCGGTCCAGTACGATCCCACCAACGCCGCGCTCAAGGTTCGCCTGGCCACGCTCTACGTCCGCGACGGGCGCCTGAAGGAGGCGCTCGAGCAGGTGAACCAGGCGCTCGCGATCAATCCCGATTCCGCCGACGGCCGTCTGCTCGGCGCAGGCATCAGCTCGGCGCTCGGCGACGACGCGACCGCGGAAAAGGACTACCGCGAAGTATTGCGTCTCAATCCCAAAAATCAGGAAGCCTATCTCTATCTCGGCACCCTCTACGCCAAGCGGGGCGATTACGGCGAAGCCGAGAAAACCTTTGAGCAGCTGATCAAGCTCGATCCCAATTCATTCCTTGGCTACTACTACGCCGGCAAGGTGATGGTGGCCTCGAAGAACTACCCCGCCGCCGAAAAATATTATCAAAAGGCGCTCGATCTCAATCCGCAGTCGGAGCTGGTGCTGCTTGATTTTGCGCTGTTGCGCGAGCGCCAGCAGCGCCCCCAGGACGCGCTGGCCTATTACAACAAGATCACGCAAATCAATCCCAACAACGAGCTGGTTCGAAAGCGCAAGGCGGAAATCCTGGTCGGTCAGAAAAAATACGACCAGGCATTGGAGGAGCTCAAACGCGCCGAGCAGATCGAAACCAATCCCGCGGACACGCGCACGAAGATCGGCCTGCTCTACCTCGAGCAGGGCAATTTTGACGACGCCGCGACTGAGTTCAACCTCGTGCTCGGCTCCGAGCCGAACAACTACCGCGTCCACTATTACCTCGGCACGGTGTACACGGAACTTTCCGAGAACGACAAGGCGATCCGCGAGTTCAACAAAATTCCCGCCGACAACGGGCATTACGTCGAGTCGCGCCTGCAGCTCGCCTACCTGTACGACAAGCAGAACAAGTACGATGACGCGCTCGGCGCGCTGAAGGACGCGCTCGCCAATAAGCCCAACGACCCCGAAATCACCGGCTTCATGGTCGGCGTCTATCAGGAAAAGAAGGATTATCCGGCCGCGATCGAGCTCGCGCGCAAGATGGTCGCGGCCGATCCCAAAAATGACAAGTTCCACTTCACGCTCGGCGCGGCGCTCGATCAGAACAAACAGCGCGCAGAAGCCATGGCCGAGATGAGGAAGGCGATCGAGCTCAATCCCGCCAATGCGCAGGCGCTGAACTACCTCGGCTACAGTTACGCCGAACAGGGCGCCAACCTGGTCGAGGCCGAAAAGCTAATCAAGCGCGCGCTCGATATCGAGCCCGAAGACGGCTTCTACGTCGATAGCCTGGGGTGGGTTTACTATCAGAAAGGCGACTACAAGCGCGCCGTCGAGCAGTTGGAGCGCGCGGTCAACCTGACCGGCAACGACCCCACTATCACCGAGCATCTTGGCGATGCGTATCGCAAGCTGGGCAAAGTCAAGGAAGCGGGCCAGGAGTACTCGGACGCGCTGAAGAAGGCGCAGGAAACCGACCAGGTCGCACGGCTCAAGGATAAAATTCAGGTCCTGCAGAATGCCGCCAGCGCGGGCCACTGAACGCGCTCCGCGCCGAAAAACTGTTTCGCTCGCGGCGCTCGCATCGATGCTGCTGTTGGCGATGCTCGCAACTTCCGCCTGCTTCATCGTTCGTCCTCCCACCATTGCACAGCCCGAGACCCCGATAGCGGGCTTCGACGCCGGCAAATTTCAAGTCCAGAAATTGATCGCGGCGCTGGCCGAGCGTGAAAAAAGGCTCGACTCGATGCAGACCCCGGCCGTCATGGAATACACTGCCGGCGATCAGCACGTGAAGGCCAAAGAGGAAATCGTCGTCAAGCGGCCCGCCAATTTGCGCGTCGAGGCGATGGCGCCGTTCGGCGTGGCATTGCTGCTCGCGGCACAGGGCTCGGAACTCGCAATCTTCGAGCCGGGGCAGAATCGCTTCATGCGCGGCCAGGCGACCGCTGACACGCTCTACAGGTACGTGCGAATCCCGATGGCGCCCGCCGACGCCGTAGGCCTGCTGATGGGACTCGCGCCGCCCGAGTTCGCGCTCAATGCAATCGCAGACTCCGTGTCGAGCGATGGCGCGATGATCGTCGCGTCGTATGGCAACAACACCGCGTCGGGGACTCGCGAGCTTGGATTTTCGGGCGGCAATCTAGCGATGGTGCGGGTAACGGCGGGCAACGCCGGCGGCCGCGTCAATTACGAGGTGCGTTACAGCGACTATCATGATATCGGCGGAGTGATGTTTCCGTACGTCGTCGATGCGACTTTTCCGGCGGCCGGCAGCCACGTCACGTTTCGTTATCTCCGGCCGATCGTCAATGGAGCCATCCCCGATTCGACGTTCGTGTTGACGCCGGCTCCAGGAGCCATTTTGATGAATCTCAGCCTTGACGATGCCTGCGCGTTTGCAAATGAAAGCTGAAAGCCGGCTCAAGCGAATCCTGCCCGCCATCACCTGCGCGATTGCCATATCGTCGCTCGCGATTTTTTCCGGATGCCGGGTGAACCGGCCCGGGAGCGATCACGAGAAAAATCAAATCCTCTACAGCGCCGTCGCCAGCGATCCGCGCACCTTCAATCCGATTCTGATCACCGACGCGACCTCGGGCACGCTGACGAGCGATCTGTTCGAGAGCCTCATCCGCCTAAATCCCGTCACTACCCTGCCCGAGGCGGGCCTGGCCGAGAAATGGGACATCGCGCCCGACAGCAAGACGATTACGTTTCATCTCCGCCACGACGTGAAATGGTTTGACGGCCAGCCCGTCACCGCGCACGACGTTCTGTTCACGCTCGACGTCATCTACGATCCCAAGGTGCCCAACAGCATCCGTCCCGCGATCACCATCGACCACCAACGCATCGTCGCCGACGCTCCCGACGACTACACCGTCGTCATGCATCTGGCGAAACCGTTCGCACCGCTGCTCTATTCAATCGGCATTCCGGTGATGCCCGCCCACATCCTCGAGCCCGTGTGGAAGGCGGGAAATTTCAACCACACCTGGGGAATCGACACGCCCCCGGACAAGCTCGTCGGCAACGGCCCGTATAAGATGATGCGTTACGTGCAGAGCCAGGCCGTTAGCTACGACCGCAACAACGACTATTGGATGAAGGACGAGCACGGCGGTCAGTTGCCGCGCCTGCACGGGCAGATGGTGACGATCGTGCAGGATCAGAACGCCGCCTACCTGCGCTATTTGTCGGGGCAAATCGACGTTTACGGCCCGCGCACCGAGGAGGTTTCGCCGCTTCAGGACAAGGTGAAGAACCACCAACTCGACATCACGGTTCAGCAGATCGGAATCGACACGGGCTCGCTGTTTTTCACCTTCAACCGCAATCCGCGCCATTACGTCAAAAACGGCGTCACCAATCCGAAGTTCGGCTGGTTCACGGACCTGAAGTTCCTGCAAGCGATGGCGCACATGATCGACAAGAAATCGATGATCGATCTTGTCTTTCACCAACTCGCGGTGCCGGCGGTGGCGGACATCTCGCCCGAGAACAAAATCTTTCACAATCCCAATCTCAAGGATTACGACTACGATCCGAAACTTGCCGCCGGCATGCTCGAGGCGGCCGGCTATCACCTTGTCACGACCCGGCGTGCGCACCGATCCGAAAGGCAATCGCCTCGAATTCGATCTCACCACCAACACCGGCTCGCCTGAGCGCAACGAGATGTGCACCATCTTCAAGCAGGACCTCGAGAGCCTCGGCATCAAGGTGAACTATCGGCCGCTCGAGTTCACCACGCTGGTGGACAAGCTCGATTCGTCTTTCGACTGGGACTGCGTGCTGATTGGATTCACCGGCGGTATCGAGCCGAACGATGGCGCGAACTTTTACCGCTCGTCGGGCAACCTTCATTTGTGGAATCCGAATCAGCCCAAACCGGCCACTCCGTGGGAAGCGGAGATCGACACTCTGCTCGACCGGGCGCGTCCGAGATGGATCCCAACAAGCGCGCGCCGTACTACTGGAGAATTCAGCAAATCCTCCACGACCAGTTGCCGATAATCGAAACGGTCCGCCAGCAGCGGTATTCGTCGTGGAAAAACTCGCTGGAAAACTATCAGCCCAAGGTGTGGGGCCTCTACAAGCCGGAGTGGATTCAATTCAAGGCCGACTGAACATCTGGCGCGCAACGCCCGTCGAAATACCAGGCCGTTGACGCGATGACCCGCTTTCTCATTCGCCGACTGCTCAACATGATCCCGCTCATCCTCGGGATCACTTTCATTTCGTTCCTTGCGATGTCGCTGGTGCCGGGCGACTTCGTCTCCAATCTCAAGCTCAACCCGACCATCACGCCCGAGGTCATTCACCAGCTCGAGGCGCAGTTCGGCCTCGATCAGCCGCTGATGGTCCGTTACTTCAAGTGGCTGTGGGGCGTGCTGCATCTGAACTTCGGCTTCTCGCTGCAATACCGCGTGAGCGTCACCGGTCTCATCGCGTCGCGCGCCTTCAACACGATCGTCCTGGCGTCGAGCAGCATGATTTTCTCGTGGGTAATCGCGATACCGATCGGAATCATCGTCGCGGTGAACCAAAATTCGATCTGGGATCGCTTCCTCTCGTTCCTGGCCTTCTTCGGGATGTCGGTGCCGAGCTTCTTTCTCGCCTTCCTGATGATGTACCTGGCGCTGAAAACCGGATGGTTCCCGATTGGCGGCACCTTCTCGCCCGACTACGCGACGCTCACCCGGCGAACCGCATTGCCGATCGCATCAACCATCTCATCCTGCCGGTCTTCGTGCTTGGCATCTCCGGCACCGCAGGGCTGATGCGCCTGATGCGCTCGCAGATTCTCGAAATCAAGAATTCGGAATTCGTGCGCACCGCGCGCGCCAAGGGATTGTCAGAGCGCGTCGTCATCTACAAGCACGTGCTGCGCAACGCGCTGAACCCGTTCGTTACGATGGCGGGTTACTCGCTGGGCGACCTGCTCGGCGGCGCCGCGCTGGTCGAGGCCGTGATGAACCTGCAGGGTCTCGGACTGCTGATGCTCGACGCGGTGCGCTCGCTCGACATCTACCTGGTGATGGGCTCGGTCCTGATGGGCACGATTCTGTTGCTGGTCGGCAACCTGCTCGCGGATATCGCGCTGGTGGCGGTCGATCCACGCGTCGATTTTTCGTCGGAGGCGGCCAACTGAAAAGTGAGATGAACGCGACCGGCGCGATGCAGGCGAATCTCCAGGGCGCTGCGCTATCCGCGCGACAAACGACAGGCGTTGCCCGCGAATGGCGCCTCGCGTCGCGGACCGTCCGCTTTTCCGCGAGCTGCCTCGCGCTTTTCTACCTGCTCGCCGCCGCGTCGCCGTTCTTCGCGAGTTACGATCCGACCTATCAGAACCGCGAGATGCCCGACTGTCCTCCGATGTCGCTCCACATCAATGCGCCGTCGGACTGGTCGCGCGGGCTGTTCTACACCCATCCGATGCGCATGCAGGATCCGGTCGCGCGCATCTTCGTCGCCGACACTTCCCGCCGGCTCGCCATCCATCTGTTCGCCCGCGGCCATCTATTCACCACCGACAACGAGCGCGAGCCGTACTTCATGCTCGGCAGCGACGGCCTGGGGCGCGACCTCTACTCGCGGATCGTGTACGGCTCGCGCGTGAGCATGTGCGTCGGGTTGATCGGCGTGCTGATCAGCTTCTCGCTCGGCATCACGATTGGCGCGCTGTCCGGCTACATCGGCGGAACCGTCGATTTCCTGATCATGCGATGGTCCGAGATCGAGATGTCGCTGCCGTCGTTCTATTTCCTGCTGGCGCTGGCCGCGGTGATTCCGTCGGGGATGAGCACGGTCGCGACCTTCTTCATGATCGTGGCGATCATGAGCTTCATCAGTTGGGCCGGCTTTGCGCGAATCATTCGCGGGATGGCGTCTTCGGTGCGCTCGCGGCCGTACGTCGAGGCGGCCCGCGCGCTGGGCGCGTCGCGATGGCGCATCATCACGCGCCACATCATTCCGTCGGTGATCGGCTACGCGATCGTCGCGGCCACGCTCTCGATTCCGGGCTTCATCCTCGGCGAAAGCGCGCTCTCGCTGCTCGGCCTGGGAATTCAGGAGCCGGCCGCGAGCTGGGGCAACCTTCTCGCGCAGGCGCAAGACGTGCAGAACCTCGCGCGCTACCCATGGATCCTGATTCCGGGCATCTTCATTTTCCTTGCGGTGATGTCCTTCAACTTCCTCGGCGACCACCTCCGCGACCGCCTCGATCCCGCCACCGCCGGCTGACGCCCGCCCCCGCGCAGCGCCCCCGGATCTTTTTCCCGCCGGTCCTTCCCTCCTTATACCCTCTCCTTGTCCGAGGAGAGGGTTAGGGAGAGGTGCCACGCCCGGCGCGTTCACCACTCTTTGAATTAGAGCATCGTCGAGCGTCGGGAGCGGGTCCGAATTCCAAGATGCCCTTCTTCTTCCGTCATCCCGAGCGAAGCCGAGGGACCCCGGATCCGGCGCACGACGAGGTGCATGAAGAGCATCGGGTAACCGGGGGACCAGCATTTTGCCGCCCATGCCTTGCAATGGCTTGAGCAAAGGCGAGAATACAAAGCGTGGAGTGGTGGCAGCCAGCAAAGATTTTTCCAATCCTCAGGCACGGGGGCGCCGCATCCAACCACGGCGCAGGAATCGTCCCTTTTTTCGCTCTTCGACCAAACGCTATGGGACGATGTCGAGAAGCCGTAGATCAATCGCGCAATCTTCGCACAGCATCGGGCGGCTGGAATCCCACACGCAATAATTGTCCTCAGGCGGGGGTTGGTAGAAATCGCGGAACACCACCATTACGATCCGGCCGCACGGAATGCCGCCAAAGCTTTCGGCTTTGCAGCGGATTACCGAAGCCCAGCCTTCAACCAGTGTTTCGACGTGCTGCGCCACCTCGGCAGCGGATTTGAAGTCACCCGCTTGCTTCTCTCTCATTGTCGCTTCTCCTCTGCACGGCTGTAAAACGAGGCGCGCCACAACTCCGCATGGAGATCCAGTTTGAGTTCCAGCGGCGGCGAAATCGTAAAAATACGCGGTTCCCTCGCGAACAAGTGGACCCGATAGATGCACCAGTCCTCAGGGCGCTCCTTTGCCACGTCACACTCATTGCGGGTCAGGAAGAAAGGGGTGCGCGCGGATCCGTTGGTGGTTTTCACCTCCAGCAATCGCTCTCGTCCGGTCGTATTGAACGAAAGGACATCATAGCCTGCGCCATCGCCTTCTTCCGCGGCGACCCACCGCACCCTCTGGCTTAGGTCTGAGCGGCCAACTGCAGCGAGTCGTCGGCGCTCAAGATTGTAGACAAACTCTTCGCCGGCCTTGCCAAGAGAACGGTTGCGATGATCGCGCGCGACCGGATCAAATTTCCGGACAAGGCGCTTTAGACCCTCTGGAATCCGCTCAGGAACTGATACGAGCGGTGGCGGCGCGACAAAGATTTCAGTTGGCAATGCCGGCGGTGTCGGTGAAATTGGGACAGATTCGAGAACATCGGAGTGCTTCGTGAGGTAACGGTCAATCGCATCGAAGATCGCGCTTTGGTAGTTCCTCTTGGGTCTGTAGCCGGGAATCCACGGCAGGCCCAACTCATCCAACACCGCCGAAATGTTCTGGTACTTAAATTCGATGGAATGGTGCGTCCGGCCTATCCGAGCCATGAGGCCCTTGCTATGGCTGGATTTGACGTACCGCTCTCCAGAAAGGTTGGCCGCCAGCATGGCGAAATAGTCGGCGACAATTGCATCGAGTTCATCGCTCTGCCAATGCGTCCCAAACTTCGCTTTGGAAGCCATTTCTCTCCCGTCATGATCTTCAAGACACTCTTGGCGCGTTATCCGATGTGAACTGGCACGCAGCAGAATTGTTTAAGCTGCTTCACGAACTCTTTGGCTTCGGCCAACGATTTGCAGGGCCACACCCAATGCTCGCCATTTTCATCTTCGTAATAGATTTCTAGAGCCATAGCGAACAAAGCCTCACACGCGCCGACACCCTGCGGCCTCGAACGCCAGCCGCATCCCGCCGATGCCGCAGAAGAGATCGATGAATGTGGGCCGTGCAAATTTTGCAGAAGTCATCGATCCTCAGGTGCCTCCTTCCCCGAGGATGACTTCCAGCCTTTGCCTATACCGCGACCCCACGAGTCGTATTGTCGCCTTTGCTCAGATCATTGCAAGGCATCGGCGACAACTTGCCGGTGCTTTCGGCTACCCGAAGCTTTTTACATATGCGCCGTAGGCGGCGTCGAGGCTCGCGAACTCACGGTCCGCATCGACGCATCGGAGCAGCCAGTGTTAGAAATCGGCTCGTTGTCCCGATCCCAAGTTGATGTCAGTAGGGTCAAATCGTTGAGCGAACGAGAACGCTGTAAGCGGGCGGAGTTCATCGAGCAATTCGACGACGCATTTCATGGTCGTTTCCCCCTTCTGTCGCGACTGAGCGCGATTTCACGATTCTACCGCGATCAGTTGCGCCGAGATAGAAAAAGAGATTGATCGGCGACTGCCTTTGGTTGGCTGGAACGCCTCGTATTGATCGGGGGGCGGAATCGCGCGCTTCTTTTCCGCGTGGTATGTCGTCGCGATTCATCAAAACCGCCGCTACCCCGCGCCGCATCCGTCTGGATGGCCGCGCCGCGGCGATGATACGCTGAACGCCACGTGAAACCGCTGCTCGAAGTTAAATCGCTCCGCACCTCGTTCTTCACCGACGTCGGGAGAAGTGCGCGCGGTCGACGGCGTGAGTTTTTCCGTCGCTCCGGGAAAGCTGATGGGCCTGGTCGGAGAGTCGGGATCGGGCAAGACCGCGAGCATGCTCTCGATCATGCGGCTGCTGCCTGAGTCGGCGCGAATCGTCGGCGGCGAGATAATCTTCGAGGATCAGGACCTGCTGAAGCTCAGCGAACCCGAGATGCGCCACGTTCGCGGCGCGCGGATCGCGATGATCTTTCAGGAGCCGATGACCTCGCTCAATCCCGTCTTCACCATCGGCAGCCAGATTGGCGAGGCCGTCCGCCTTCATCAGCACACCGCTCGCGCCGAGACTCGCAATCGCACCATCGAGGCGCTCCGGATGGTCGGGATTGCCGACCCCGAGCGGCGCATCGACGACTATCCGCATCAGTTGTCCGGCGGCATGCGCCAGCGCGTGATGATCGCGATGGCGCTGTCGTGCAATCCGCGCCTGCTGATCGCCGACGAGCCGACCACCGCGCTCGACGTCACGATACAGGCGCAGATTCTCGATCTGATCCGCGAGTTGCAGGTGCGGCTCGGCCTCGCCGTGATACTGGTTACGCACGATCTCGGAATCGTCTCCGAGTATGCCGACGACGTGACGATTCTTTACGCCGCGCGCGTGATGGAGCAGGCGCCGAGCGCGGAGCTGTTTCGCAATCCGCTCAACCCGTACACCCGCGGATTGCTCGAATCGATTCCCGGCATCGACGGCAACCGCCACCATCGCTTGCAGGCGATTCCCGGTTCGATTCCGAGCGCGCTGAATCCGCCGGCCGGCTGCAGGTTTCATCCGCGATGCCCGCGCGCAATTCCTCAATGCTCCGCGGCAGAGCCTCCGCTCGAGAACAGGGGCCCAAACCACTATGTCGCCTGCATCCGCGCCTAATCCCGCAGCCGTCACCGGCAATACCGCCGCGACCGCTTCCAGCGCGCCGCTGGTTCGCGTCGAGCGTCTCAGCAAGGAGTTCCCGGCGGGCTCGACGGGAATTATTGGCAAGAAAAGGGCTCTCGATAAAAGCGGTGGCCGGCGTCAATCTGGAGATTGCGCCCGGCGAAACGCTGGGATTGGTCGGAGAGTCGGGCTCGGGCAAATCGACGCTTGGACGGCTGATCCTGAAACTGCTCGAGCCGACCGAAGGCGCCGTCTATTTCGACGGCCGCGATCTCTCGACGCTTGGCCGCGCGGAACTTCGTGCCCTGCGCCGCCAGATGCAGCTCGTCTTTCAGGATCCCTACGCGTCGCTGAATCCGCGGATGCGCGTGAGATCGATCGTCGGCGAAGGAATCGAGATTCACAAACTCGCGCGCGGGGCGGAAAAGGAGCGGCGAATCGCCGAGCTGCTCGCGATGGTCGGGATGAGCGCCGACGCGATGGATCGTTTGCCCCACGAGTTCTCGGGCGGGCAGCGCCAGCGAATCGGGATCGCGCGGGCGCTCGCGGTGAATCCGCGCTTCCTGGTGCTCGACGAGCCGGTCTCGGCGCTCGACGTCTCGATCCAGGCGCAAATCATCAATCTGCTGCAGGACCTGCAGGAGAAGCTGAAACTCACCTACCTGTTCATCGCGCACGATCTGCGCGTGGTCGAGCACATCAGCAATCGCGTCGCGATCATGTACCTCGGCAAGATTGTCGAAATCGCATCGCGCGACGAGATCTACCTGAACCCGCGGCATCCCTACACCCGCGCGCTGCTCTCGGCGATTCCGACTATCGACACCGCCCACAAGCCGGAGCGAATCAAACTGCCCGGCGAAATGCCGAGTCCGATGAACCCGCCCGCCCGGCTGCAGCTTCCATCCAAGATGCCCATATGCGAAAGATGTTTGCAGCAACGTCGAACCGAAACTGGAAACCGGGCGCGGCGGGCACGCGGTGGCATGTCACGTATTCCCGGCCCCGTAGCGGAATGGATTCAACACAGATACCGCAGGATGCAGGCGTGGCGTGGGCCGAGGAGCGCACGCGCGTCGCGGTAGGCCGCAACGTCAACGTCTCGGGCAAACTGATCTTTCATGAACCGGTCAGAATCGAGGGCCGCTTCCGCGGCGAGGTTCGCTCGGTCGAGTTGGTGGTGGTCGGCGAAGATGGAATGATCGAGGGCAAGGTCTTCGCGCCGCGACTGCTCATAATGGGTGAGTTGCGCGGAGACGTCGTCGGATGCGACCGCGTGGTGCTGGGTCCGCGCGCCAGGTTCTTCGGCAATATCGAGACGCGCAACTTGACGGTAGTCCGAAGGCGCCTACCTGGACGGCAACGTTCGCATGACGCGGGCTTCTGTCGAAAAGACCGCCGTCTCCATCGACATCTGATCGAGGACCCGCCCGGCGCTCAGGTCGCGACGTCGAGTCGCGCCGCTTTGCCCGACAGATCGCGCAGATAGTACAGGCGCGCACGCCGCACGCGGCTTCGCGTCAGCACCTGCAGCTTGTCGATCCGCGGCGAATGCATCGGGAATATTCGCTCGACCCCGACCCCGTATGAAACTTTGCGGACGGTGAAGGTCGCGCGGTTGGCGCCCCGGTTGATTTTGATCACGATGCCTTCGAAGGATTGAATGCGCTCTTTTTCGCCTTCGACGACTTTGACGTGAACGCGAACAGTGTCGCCCACGCGGAATTCGGGCAGGTCCTTGCGCAGGCCCCGCTCTTCGAGCTTCTGGATAACGGTATTCATGGGAAGACAGACCTCGAGTCGAGCCCCTAAACCTACCGAAATGCGCCCGCCCACTCAATGGGTGGGGGTAACCGCGTCACTTGCCGCGCAGCCGGTCGAGGATGATTCCCGCGGCCGAGCGCACTGACAGATGGTTGTAGTCGCCGGGGCCAGCAATGGGCGCAAGCACGACGTCGGCGCGTTCGGCAACCTCGGGCGACATTCCAAATCCGGTCCCGAGCAGGATCATCATCGGCGGCGCATCCGGGGCCTCCATCCGAGTTCGCAAATCGGCGTAGCTGGCGCCGCCCTCGGTGCGCGCGGAGGTGTGCACGACGAGCGGGCGTGCGCCGGAGATTCGCGTTGCCGCGGCGATCGCGTCGTCGAGTTCCGCGACGATTTGCACGCGCTCGAGCGCCTCGCGCCGGCGCGAATCGTGGCTCCGGCCGAAGTCGAAACGCCAATGATCGATCACGCTCGCCGCGAATTTCCGCTGCTCGGGAATCGGATGGACGATGAACACGCCGCGCACGTCGTAGGTTCGCGCCGCGCGCGCGATATCGTGAATGTCGAGGCTGGTTATTGCCGACGTGACGATCTTTGCGTTGCGGTCGACGACCGGATGATGAATCAGCGCTACGAAAAGATCGGACACGCTCAGAACTTGCGGCGTTCGAGCAGGTCGGGGCGCCGCCGCGCGGTTCGCCGTTTTGCTTCCGCCTCGCGCCACGCGCGAATCTTGCCGTGGTCGCCGCTGAGCAGGATTTCCGGCACCTTCATCCCGCGGAACTCCTCGGGCCGCGTGTATTGCGGGTACTCCAGCATCCCGGCGGCGAACGATTCCTCGTCGAGCGACTCGGGATTTCCCAGCACGCCCGGTATCAACCTGCCCACCGCCTCGATCACCGCCATCGCCGGCAATTTCGCCGCCGCTCAGCACGTAGTCGCCGATAGAAATTTCCTGGTCCACCAGCGAGCGTACGCGCTCGTCGATTCCTTCGTAGCGCCCCGCGACGATCATCAGGCCGGGCGCGCGCTTGGCAAGGTCCCGCGCCATCGAATTGTCGAACACTTCGCCCTGCGGCGTCATCAGGATGCGCCACAATCCCGGGCGCTCCGCATTGACCGCGTCGATCGCGGCGGCGATCGGCTCCGGCCGCATCACCATCCCGCTGCCGCCGCCGTACGGCGCATCATCGACTTGCCGGTAATTACCCAGCCCGTGCTCGCGCAGCGGATGCGCCTCGATCGCGATCAATCCCTGCTCGATGGCGCGTCCTATCATGCCGGCGCGAAACGGCGATTCGAACATCTCGGGGAACAGTGTGATTACGTGAAATTCCATCGCGGCGAACCGAAGTGCGGATGCGTCGTGAATCCAAATCTATCCGGGTGCGCCGCTTCGGGCCAGACGGCGCCGGCCGATTTCAGTCGAGCAGGCCGGGGATCGGCTCGATGGTGACGCGCCGGGCGGCGAAATCCATCGCCTTGACGACGTCCTCGATAACCGGAACCAGGACTTCGCGCTCGCTGTCTCGCACCACCCAGATGTCGTGCGCGCCGGTCGAGAAGATTTCTTCGATCGTGCCGATGCGGCTGCCGTCGGTCAGAAACACTTCGCATCCGATCGCCTCGTAATAGTAGAACTCGCCCGGCTTGGCCGCCGGGACATCCTCCGTCGCGAGCATCACGACCGCGCCTTTGAGCGACTCGGCCGCGTTTACGTCGGTGACACCCGCGAGCGTGATTCGCCGCGTCGTCGCGTTCAGCCGCGTCATTCCAGTCAGCCGGAACTCGCGTGCTTGTCCCGCGCTTTCCAGGAACACGCGCGCGACCTGTTCCAATGTGTCGGAGTCGGGATTGTCGGGCCGCAATCGCAGCGCGCCCTTGAGGCCATGGGCGCCGGTTATGCGGCCGACGCGGAGCATCGATGCTGTAACTTGACTCGTGTCACCGTGCAGGCGCTGGCCGGCTCAGTTCGCGTCCGGTCCACGAAGAGTGTCGATCGATTGCCGCGTTGGAATCATCTGTCCTCGACGATCTCGAGAACAACCTTGCGGTTGGTGCGCGAGGCGACCGCATTGAGAATCGTGCGGATCGACTTCGCGGTCCGCCCCTGCTTGCCGATCACCCGCCCCAAATCTTCCTTCGCCACCCGCAGTTCAATTACCGAGGCGGTATCGCCCTGCGTCTCCTTCACGTCCACCGCGTCAGGGTTGTTTACCAGCTGTTGTGCGAGGAACTGAACGAGCTCCTTCATGGGATGGCTCCGATGCAGCGGGTCGCATCAGGCGGAGACCGTTGCTGTTTCGGCCCGTTTAATTAACTTTCTTACCGTGTCGCTCGGCTTAGCGCCAGCCTTGAGCCAGCGATCCGCCACGTCCTTTTTGATCGTGACGCGGGGCGGATCGAAGGCCGGATCGTAAGTGCCGACCTGAGCGACGAAGCGTCCGTCGCGCGGCGAGCGCGAGTCAGCGACCACGATGCGGTAGAAGGGTTTCTTGCGCCCGCCATGACGGCGCAACCGGATTACAAGTGCCATGCGATTCTCCTGTTTCCTATTCTAGCTGCCGAGCCCCAGTCCGCGCATCATCATTTTTCCCGCGCCCATGCGGGTGATTTTTTTCATCATTTTGCGCGTCTGCTCGAACTGTTTGAGAAAACGATTCACGTCCTGCACCGAGGTGCCGCTGCCGCTGGCGATTCGCGCGCGCCGGCGCCCGTTGATAATCAGATGGTTGCCGCGCTCCTGCAGCGTCATCGAGTCGATGATCGCCTGGATGCGCCCCAGCTCGTGTTTGGCCTCTTCGGAATCCGCCGCGCCCGCCACTTTTTTGAGCCCGGGGATCATTCCCATCAGATCGCCAAGCGATCCCATCTTCTTGATCGCCCTGATCTGCTCGGCGAAGTCGGTGATGGTGAATTCGTTCTTCTTGAACTTGCGCTCGAGCTCCTTGGCCTTGGTCTGATCGTAGTTCTGCTGCGCCTTTTCGATCAGCGTCAGCACGTCGCCCATCCCGAGGATGCGCGACGTCAGCCGGTCCGGATAGAAAATCTCGAACGCGTCGAGCTTCTCGCCCGTGGCCGCAAACAGTATCGGCGCCCCGGTTATCGTCCGGACCGAAAGCGCCGCGCCTCCCCGAGCGTCGGAGTCGAGCTTGGTCAGAATCACGCCCGAAATTCCCAGCCGCTCGTGGAATCCCGCCGCCACGTTGGCGGCCTCCTGCCCGGTCATCGCGTCGGCGACGAATATGATGTGATGCGGGTTCAGCGCGGCCTTCAGGCGCGCCAGCTCGTCCATCAGCTCTTCGTCGATCTGCAAGCGGCCGGCGGTGTCTATCAGCACCGCGTCATGCCCGCCCGTCTCGGCCCGGGCCAGCGCGCGCGACGCGATCTCGATCGGATTCTGATCTTCGCGGCTCTCGACGACCGGAATTTGCGCCTGCGCGCCGAGCACGCGCAATTGCTCCATCGCGGCCGGGCGATAAACGTCGGTGGACGCCAGAATCGGATGGCGCTTGCGTTCCAACTTGAGCCATCGCCCGAGCTTCACGATCGAAGTCGTCTTGCCCGAGCCCTGCAGGCCCACCAGCATGATCTTGACGGGCGGCTTGACCTTCAGATCGAGCTCGCGCGCCGAACCGCCCATCGCGTTTTGCAGCTCGGTCGCGACGAACTTGATTAGATGCTGCTCGGGCGTGAGCGAGCGGAGCACTTCCTCGCCGAGCGCCTTGCTCTTGACGTGCTCGATAAAATCGCGAACGACCTTGATATTGACGTCGGCTTCGAGCAGTGCGAGCCGGACTTCGCGCAGCGCCTCTTCGATATTGCGCTCGGTGATTCGCCCCGTGCCCTTGAGTTTTCTGAAGACCCCTTCGAGGCGGTCGCTGAGCGTATCAAACATGGGTAAAAATTCAGTTGTGGCAGGTCGAGATAAGCGGCTCCGGCCCAGTCGGTTTGTTTCTGTAGTCTAGCAAACCGTCAAGGCTAGGGCACCCTCCGGCGGCTGTCAATGCGGCAGGGCGGGATGGTGCTGTCTTGATTTGAGGCTGGGTGGCTGAATTTCAGATCGCCAGTATCTTAATTTCATCAGCCCCGAGGACATCAATGTGATCGAATTAGAAGATGGCAGACCTTTGAATAGCGTCTGTGCCTTGGACTCGGGGGTCGTCAAGCGACATGCAAATGGAAGCGTCTTCTCGGTAATGCCACGTTTCCAGTTCCTGCTCGTAGGTACAAGGCGGCGGTTGATTGCAGATTCCACACGCGAACGATGGCGGTTTTTTCGGAAACCAAACATTCCACTGAGCGTGCAGACGCATCTTCTCAAGAGCGAGTTGGCACTTCGTACGAGAATCGAAGAAACACTGATTGAGTTCCCACTTCGAATAAGGTGCGTTCACATCGATACTTGCGCATCCGCGCGATCTAGGCGGAGACCATGAGCACCAAACCTGAGTCTGTTCTTGACGCAACGCTTGAAGAGAACCGTGCATGGGTGAGCACGAGACCGTAACCGAAACCACCAGCGCGAGCGCGGCAGCGTGGCAAGGCTTCATGCGCTCATTTTTACACCAGGCTGATGCTTTTCGTAAAACGAGCGCGGGGGGGCCGATAAGGCCGGACGGCTACTTCTTGCGGCTGCGCTTGGGCGGCGGGTTGTACACGTGCAGGAACGAAAATGCGGCGATCGTCAACGCATGCATGACCTTGCCCGTCGCGATCAGCCCGCGTATTTCGCGCATCGGCACCAGCACGACCTCGGTCTCTTCGTCGCCGATCGCTATCACCCTTTCGACCTGGTGCACCTTGTCTGCAAGAAACGAGAAACAGATGTTGCCCTGGATTGCGGGATTCGGATGCACCTTGCCAAGTTCCACGATCGCGTCCGAATCGAATCCCGTCTCCTCGATCATCTCGCGTCGCGCCGCATGCATCGGCGACCCATCCTCGGGATCGACCATCCCGCCGGGCACCTCGAGCGTGAACTCGGAGATCCCGTGACGCCATTGGCGAATCATCACGACATCGCCACTGCCCGTGATCGGAATGATATTCACCCAGTTGGGCGCGTCGAGAATGAAGAAGTCGCGTTCGCCGCGCCGCGGATGCGTCGAGCGCCGCCGATGGAGATCGAAAATCGGCGTCCGGTAGGCGATGTCGCTCTTGAGCGTCCTCCACTTGCGCGGCTTCATCGCAAATTTCCGCCGCCACTGCGCCTTAGAACAAGCGCGCGTATTCGATCGCCGGGCATCGATCCATCACCACCGTCATCCCGGCCTGCCGCGCGCGGCGGGCCGCGTCGATGTCGACCACGCCGAGCTGACACCACAGCACGCGCGCGCCTTTGACGATCGCGGCTTCGACGACTTCCCCCACGAACTCCGATCGCCGAAACACGTCCACCATCTCAATCGGCTCGGGAATCGACGCCAGATCGGGATAGCACTTCTCTCCGAGAGCGCCGCGCAGCGCGTCGGGGTCGAGCAGCGGATTGACCGGAATCACCTTGAAACCGCGGCTTTTGAGCAATTTTGCGATTTGAAGCGAGTCGCGCGCCGGATTGTCGGAGCATCCCACGACCGCGACCGTGGCTGGCCGCGCCAAAATCGCGCGAATCTTGGCGTCCGGCGGATTAATGAATTCCATCGTCATATGATCCCGCGCGACGCGGTCGGGCGCTAGCGATGAAAAAGGCGTTCGATGATCGTCGGGACCAGCCGATGAATCTCCTCGCGGCATTCGGCGAATACCAGGTCGCCCTTTTCGTAGGGGTCGTCGATATCGCCTGCCTCACCCGCGAACGAACGCAGCGTGAACACCGGCCGCCCCGCCACGCCGGGAAATCGCTCGACCAGTTCGCGCGCCTGCTGCTCGGTCATCGCGATGATCAGATCGGTCTGCTCGAGCATCTCGGGATGCCGTTTCAGGTCGGTTGAAGTCGCCTGGTCGCCGATATCGATGCCGACCTCGCGCAGCGCCATCCGCGTATCGAGCGAAACCAACGCGCCATCGCGAGCGTATGGCGCGATCCCCGCCGAGGTGATCGTGATCCGATGGTCGAAGCCGAGCGCGTCGAGTTCGCGCCGCAGGATATGCTCGGCCATCACGCTGCGCGCGGTGTTGGCGGCGCAAATGAACAGGATGTAACGAAAGCGCGGCTCGCGACGAGCCGCGCTTTTCGGTTTCGTCTCAGCCGTCAAAAATCTACGCGCCCCCGCCCATCACCTCGCCCATGCTCTCTTTCTTGGTCACGCCCTTGGCGAGCTCTTCCTTGAGCTTGGCGCCCAGTTCCGCCGGCTCCCACATCGATCCCTTCTTCGAGACCTTGGAGCCGGTATGCCATCCGCGCATCAGCCACACGTTGCCCATGCCGACGCGGAACACTTCGCCGTGAACGTCTTTGGCGTCGTCGCTCGCCAGCCACGCGACCAGCGGCGCCACATGCGCGGGCGTGAACGCATCCCATTGTCCCGGCTTCTGCGCCATGCCGGCGGCAGTCTGCGGAGTCGCGTCCACGGTAAGGCGCGAGCGCGCTATCGGCGCGATCGCATTTGCGGTGACGCCGTAGCGGCTCATCTCGCGATCCACGATTATCGCCATCGCCGCGACCGCCGCCTTCGCCGACCCGTAGTTGCTCTGTCCCGCGTTGCCCAGGATGCCCGAGTCGGAGCTGGTGTTGATCAGCCGGCCATTGAGCACGTTGCCGGCCTTGTGCTGCTCGCGCCAGTAGGCGGTCGCGTGGCGGGCGACGTTGAACGAGCCTTTCAGATGGACTGAAATGACCGCGTCCCAGTCTTCTTCGCTCATGTTGAACATCATGCGGTCGCGCAGGATGCCCGCGTTGTTGACGACGATGTTGAGCTTGCCGAAGTTGTCGATTGCGCAATCGAGGATCCGCTTGGCGGCCTTGAAGTCGGTCACGCTTTCGAAGTTGGCGACTGCCTCGCCGCCGGCCGAGCGGATTTCCTTGACCACGTCCTCGGCCGGGGAACGCGACTGCCCGGTCCCGTCGAAGTGGCCGCCCAGATCGTTGACGACGACCTTGGCTCCATGCTTGGCCAGCAACAACGCCTCTTCGCGCCCGATGCCGCGTCCGGCGCCGGTAATAACCGCAACTTTGCCTGTTAATAGTGCCATTTTTCTAATTCCTCTTCTCTTTCTCGCTGGGGTTTGGAGCTTGTTGGGCGATTTCGCCCGGTCCTTCTACGTCGAAGTCCTCTTTGGGTTCCATCAGGGATTCGTCCAGATGCGCGGGCAGCTCGTAGATGAGGTCGATGGTCATCTTCGACTTATCCTGGTCGCTCGGGAACAGCATGATGCTGCCGGGACGCCCGTTGTAGTGGAAATCGCACGACCAGGTTTTGCGCGCCGGCATGATCAGCGACGAGGCGATGTGAAAGTCGTTTTTCTTCAGCTCGGCCTTGTAAAAGGCAACCATCTGCGGCATCTGCGCGTCAACGCTGAACAGAATTTCCCGCATCGCACCTTTGGGTTTGCGGACGTGTTCGATCTTGGCGCCCGGATATATCGGCATTGTCTTGTACAGGTCCGGCGGCAACGCCTTGGTGGGCTCGTCGGGCGCGGTCATCGAGGCCTGCACGGCAGGCCGTGCGACGGGGGCGCCTACCGGCGCGGTTTTGCAAGCCGCGATTCCGAACATGCAGGTCGCGGCCAGCGCAGCCCGCCTGAACAAAATGGGCCGCTGCACCGTCCTAACCAATGGTGGATTCAGATTTCTCAAAGGCGTCAATCGACCAAAAAACAATGACCGCATCGCGGTCAACCTGCGGCGTGTTCTGGCAAGCTTCTGGATAGACGTGAGGGGCCAAGAAGTCAAGGCAAAAAGATGCTTCGCGGTGCCGCGAGCGACCGTTTGCGGTAGTCGCCAGCATGGCCAACGGCGTAGAGTAAGCGGCACGCGGACTCGATAATCGAGCATGATGCGAGCGTTGCGCAGCGTGAGAATTTGCTCATATTGCAATCGTGGGCGAATGGGTCAATGCTTATACGTCCGCGGCGACTCTTGACAAATACTTTCTATTGTTGCATTCAAACCTTCCGCGCTATCACAGATGACTTTGACCGGCGGGTGGGAGCCCGATCTGTGAAAATAGGGCTAGCGACCGGTTCAAGGGAGAGACCGCAAAGGCAGTTTGGGGCAGTTACGCAACGGTTCGGGCGGGGCCAAAATTTCACCGCTCAAATTTATTTCAAACTCGAGAGGATAAGAGATGCAAAGCAACTTTGGGATTTTGGCGATGATTCAGCAGGGCTACTATGCAACGTATCCCCTGCTTTTCATTTCGGTCGTCTGCCTGGCGATAATTTTTGAACGCGTATGGGTGCTGTGGGGTGTCGGTCCGAAGACCGCGAAGCTGGCTGACTCGCTCATTCCGCAGCTGCGGCAGGGCAAGTTCAACGAAGCGTTGCAGGCCACGCAGGCGCGCGCCACGGCCGCCGAGCGCATCTATCACACCCTCATCGCGGGTTCGCAGACGATGGACAGGGATCATCTGCTCGAGCTCGACGACGAGCGCCGTTACCAGGAAGGCCTCGAGTTCAAGCGCTACATCTGGGTGCTCGCGACCGCCGGCGCATCGGCGCCGTTCATCGGGCTGTTCGGCACGGTCGTTGGTATCCTCGTGGCGTTCCAATCGATGGCAATCATGGGCACCGGCGGTTTCTCGGTCGTCGCCGCTGGTATTTCGGAAGCCTTGATTTCAACCGCGCTCGGACTCGCCGTCGCGATCATCGCGGTTATCTTCTACAACTATTTCTCGGTCAAGATTGAGAACATCAGCGCCATCCAGCACATCAACGACGACCGTCTGATCGACGCTACACTCCAGGGGAGACAGGCGCGTGGCAATTAGCGGACCACATCAGGGCGGCGGTGGCGGCGTTTTTGCCGACATCAATATCACGCCGCTCACCGATATCTTTCTGGTTCTGCTCATCATCTTCATGGTGACGACCTCTGTCACGATCGAATCTGCCGCCCACGTCGATCTGCCCACCGCGACCAATACCGCGCCCGAGAACAAGGGCGTCATCGTGACGTATACCGCCCAGCACGAGCTGTTCGTGAACTCCAAGGACGTTCCCGAGCGCGAACTCCGCTCCAGCCCTGGGCGAGGCGCTGAGCAAAGTGGACCAGAAGATCGTCGTGTTCCAGGGTGATCGCAAAGTGCTGCTCGGCGACATGGTGCGAATCCTGAATATCGCCAAGGCCGCCGGCGCCGAACAAATTGCAATCGCGGCCAAGCGGGTTACCGGTGCGCAACTAGCCAACTCCTCAGGTGGTGGAGGTTGATCGGGCCGGCCCCGGTGGCTGACCTGAGCATCGATACACGCAGAGGTATTTGCTCCATGGCAATGAGCAGAAACAAAGGCGGCGGGGTGTTCGCCGATATCAACATCACCCCGTTGACCGATATCTTTCTCGTCCTGCTGATCATCTTTATGGTGACGACCGCGGTGACGATCGAGTCCGCGGCCCACGTCGATTTGCCCAAAGCTGAAGCTGCGCCCGCGGCGAACGAAAAGCCCAAGGGCATCATCGTGACGTACACCGCCGACCATCTGATTTATTTGGGCGACAAGCAGGTCACCGAGCCCGAGTTGGTGCCCCAGCTTCATGACGCGCTTGCAAATTCGACCGACAAAATTGTGATTTTCCAGGGCGACCCAAAGGTTATACTCGGTGATATGGTTCGTATTCTGGATATGGCCAAGTCGGCCGGCGCGGAGGCTATCGCTATCGCCGTGTCTTCTCTCCCTCCCGGGGGCGTCGCTGCCGGAGCGCCGGGAGGCGGAGCGTAGGAATTTGATTTTCGGACGGCTCACGCGTCGCCGCGACGATCGCGCGGCTTTAAATCTAGTGAATGAGGATCTCGGCCTCGGCCGCGCCAAGCGTGGCCCAAGCGGGGAGCACGTTTTTATATGATCGCAGCAATTGTTATTTTGCTTGTCCTCTCGACGTTCGTCGTCGCTTTCATCTTCTACCGCATTATCGGCAAACGAGAGCTCGCGGCCGAGACGCGCCGCGAAGAAGACGAAGCCGACGCGACCCGTCTTCAGAAGATCAAAGATGCGCTCGGTCTGCTGATCGGCCCCTTTCCGCTGTCGGTCGCCATTCACGTGCTTGCCCTGCTTTTCCTGATCATCACGGTGCACGAGCAGCGCGGGCGCGAGTTGATCATGGTGAACCTGGAAGCGGGCGGCGGCGGCGGTGGCGGCAACGAGATGCAGGATCTCGACATGCCCGAAGTGCCGATGCCCGACACGGCGCAGCAGCAGATGGAAGCGCCGACCGCGGTGGACACCTCGCAGGCCGTTGGACTCGCCAGTGACTACGTGCGCGCAGCCGGCGGCGGCGGAATCGGCATCGGCCGTGGCGGCGGCATGGGCTCGGGCTACGGTCACGGCATCGGCTCGGGCTTCGGCGGGTTCATCGGTGAGCTGCGGCGCAAGGGACTGGACGTGGTGCTGGTCATTGACGGGACCGGCTCGATGAAACTGATCATCGACGACGTCAAGGCCAAGATGGAGCAGCTGGTGCAGTCGATTCACCGGCTGGTGCCGATCGCGCGAATCGGAATAATCGTGTTCGGCGGCAAGGGCGAGAAGATGAATGTCCAGCCGCTGACGCTGTCGCCGCAAAAGCTCAGCGACTTCCTCAACGGCATCCAGGCGATGGGTGGCGGCGAATGGGAAGAGGATACGTTTGGCGCGTGCGAGACGGCGATAAACAAGATGGACTGGAAGCCGTACGCCAAAAAGGTGGTCGTGCTGGTCGGCGATTCTCCCCCGCACAAGGAGGACTTCGGTCCGCTGCTCGCGCTGATTCGGCAGTTCAAGACCAACAACGGCACCTTCAACACGGTGGACGTGGCGGCCGAGGAGCACGAGCGCTTCGAGCGCGAGTTCTGGCTCAAGGTGCATCGCGAGGAGCCGCCGAAAATCTCGCCGTTGCCGGAGTTCTACCGGCAGACGCAGGCGGCCTACAAAGTGCTGGCTACCGCCGGTGGCGGCTCGATGAAATCGCTGACCAAGGACGCGCACATCAATCAGCAGGTGCTGATCCTCGCCTTCGGCGACCAATGGCAGTCGCAGGTCGCTGTCGTTCGGCCGCGGGCTCGGCGAGTAGCTCAGCCCGTAAATATTTGCGCCCGGTCAATCGTCCACTATGATGGTGGCCGGGACGCCATGAAAAATCTCAAGATTCTCAGCGCGGTCGCCCTTGCGGCCGCGCTTTCGTTTTCGCTCGATGCGTCGCGTGCATATGCGATGGACTTGCGAGCACGCGCGCGCGCAGAAAGACCTCTCGCCTGCCCTCCAGCAGTCGCTCCAGGATAAACTTTCCGATGTCGCCGAGCCTTACTTTGTCGAGCAGGATGAAAAAAAGGCCAAGGGCCAGCTGTACATCGATTTGCAGCAAAAGTTCGAGTACCTGCCGACCTACGGCCCGCATAATCATCTGGTCGTGAGCTGCAAGCTCGGCGGCGTCGAGTACGACCCTGCCAAGCCGGGAACAGCCAAGGGCCTCGCCACCGGCAAGCTCAAGTACCTGGTCTTCACCTACGCGCTTGACGGAAGACAATGGGTCTCCGTCGCGAAGCCCAAGTGGGAATCGCAGGACCTCGGCGTCGCGGGCGCCAAGCAAATGAACAGAACCTCGCTCGCGGCGAGCAGCACAAGGCCGCGATGGAAAAGGCCGCCCAGACCCGCGCCGCCGCCTCCGCCGCCGCCGCAGCCGCGCAGAAGGCCGCCGATCGCTCCGGCCAATAGCGTGCCGCTGCCCGTGAGCATCCTCCCCTACGTCGCAGGGCAGGGCCTTCAGCATCCGTGCGCACTGCGGGCGACGCAGCGCGTTAGCCGTTGCAGGCCTCGCCCGACGCCGGCCTACGCGGCCCCTGCGCTCGACTGAGCGTTGTTCTGCACCCGGCTGTGGAAGCGGCCGTAACTGAAATAGATAACCAGCCCGATCGCCATCCACACGAAAAAACGAATCCACGTAACCAGCGGCAGACTCGCCATCAGGTAAAGGCAGAAAACGACGCCGAAAATCGGCACCAGCGGCACCAGCGGCGTGCGGAACGGGCGCTTCAAGTCCGGCTCGGCGTGGCGCAGGATCCACACGCCGAAGCATACCAGCACGAACGCGAACAGCGTCCCGATATTCGTCAGCTCCGCGATTTCCTGGATCGGCAGCAGCGCCGCCGCGATTCCGACTCCGATTCCGGTCAGCGTGGTCGGTATGTACGGCGTGCGATACTTCGGATGAATCCGGGTGAAGGCTGGCGGCAGCAGGCCGTCGCGCGACACGGCGAAAAAAACCCGCGACTGCCCGAGCATCATCACCAGCAGCACCGAGGTCAGCCCCGCAACCGCGCCCAGCGAGATAAATCCCGACAACGCATGCATCCCGCGCAGCACGAACGCCGACGCCAGCGGCGCGTTCACGTCGATCAGGTGCGCCGGCACCATCCCGGTCAACACGCCCGCGACCAGGATATAAAGCACCGTGCAGACGAACAGCGAACCGAGGATGCCGAGCGGCAGGTCGCGCTTCGGATCGATCACTTCCTCGGCTGCCGTCGAGACCGCGTCGAACCCGATGTACGCGAAGAAGATCACCGCCGCGCCTTTCATCACTCCCGCTCCATCCCATCGGCGCGAACGGACTCCAGTTCTCCGGCCTTACGAAAAACGCACCGACGACGATCACGGCGCCGACCACGATCAGCTTCACCGCCACGATGATCGAATTGATCCGCGCGCTTTCCGATATCCCGATGTACAGCACCCAGGTGATCAGCATCACGACCAGCAACGCCGGCAGGTTGACGATCGCGCCGGGAGCCGACCCGGGCGCATTCGTTATCGCGATCGGCAAATGAATCCCGACGCCGTGCAGGATGACGGTAAGGTACCCCGACCATCCCACCGCAACCGCCGCCGCGGCGACCGCGTACTCCAGCACCAGGTCCCATCCGATGATCCAGCCGACCAGCTCGCCCATCGTCGCGTACGAATATGAATACGCGCTGCCCGCCACCGGGATCATCGCCGCGAACTCCGCGTAGCACAGCGCCGCCATCGCGCACGCGAATCCCGACACCACGAACGAGAGCACGATCGCCGGCCCGGCGTATCTTGCCGCGGCCGACGCCGGTCAGCACGAAAATTCCCGCACCGACGATCGCGCCTATCCCGAGCAGCGTGAGATCGAGCGCTCCCAGAGCCCGTTTGAGCCCGCCCGAGTGCTCCGCGGCTTCCGCCATCAAGGCCGCCGCCGGCTTGCGCCGGAAAAGTTGCGCCCGAAGCCCGGTGCCGTTCATCCCCGCTCCTGATCTAACGACTGCCCGGAGATTGCTGCGGCGCGGCTTGCAGCTTTGCGATCGGACCCGCGCCGCTTTCACCACGCCTGGTATCCGCCGTCCACCGAAACTACCGAACCCGTAACGTAGCTTGAAGCCGCGCTGGCAAGGAAGATCACCGCGCCGCGAATCTCGTGCGGAAGCCCCAGCCGCTTCATCGGCGTAAACGCCTCCATCCGTTCCTTGTTCGCGGGCTTCGCGATTCCGCCCTCGGTGGCCTCGGTGGGAATCCATCCCGGCGCGATCGCATTGACCAGAATTCCATAGCCGGCCCATTCGACCGCCAGCTGACGCGTCAAATTCGCCAACGCCGCCTTGGTCGCCGCGTATGCCGACAGCCGGTACACCGAACTCGCCACCGACGCGTAGATCGAAACCATGTTGATGATTCGGCCCGGCTGTCCGGTCTCGATGAGCCGGCGCGCGACGCGCTGTGCCAGCATCATCGGCGCGGTCAGATTCACCGCGATCGCTTCGTCCCATGCTTCACGCTTGAAATTCTCGGCGCGGCCGGTCGGCGACACGCCCGCGTTGTTCACCAGGATATCCACGTCGCCAAGCGCGGCCGATGTCTCCGCCATCAGCGCGATCGAGGTCGTCCTCGCGCGTCACGTCGGCGCCGATTCCGATCGCCTTGACGCCGTGCGTCTTCGCCAGCTCGGCCGCAATTTGTGTGACGCGTTCTTTGCGCCGCGCGACCAGTGCAACGTCGGCGCCCGCAATCGCCAGCGCCCTTGCGCATTCCACTCCCAACCCGGACGACGCGCCGGTTACCAGTCCGCGACGCCCGCGCAGAGAGAACAGCGAATCGAGCGAATCCATCTCGTGATTTCCCATGCGCGCGATCGAACGATTCAGTCGCCGAAGACTTCGCCGGCGGCTTGTGCGGCCGCTGCGACCGCCCGATCGACGTCGGCGCGCGAAATCCCATGATGCGTCACGGCGCGGAAAGATGTCGCCTCGCGCGGCGATATCAGCACCCCCCGCTGTTGCATCGCCGCCGCGAAACGCCGCGATGCTTCCGCGTCGCCGTCCACGTCGAATACGACCATGTTGGTCCGATTCTTAACCGCCCGCACGTTCAGTCCCGCGACCAGCGCAAGTCCCTGCGCCAGCGCGCGCGCATTCTGATGATCCTCGGCCAGCCGATCGACCATCGTGGTCAGCGCGACGATTCCTGCCGCCGCGATTATTCCCGCCTGCCGCATTCCTCCGCCCAGCACTTTGCGGGTCCGGCGCGCACCGGCGATAAATTCGCGGCTCCCGCACAGAATCGAGCCCACCGGACATCCAAGCCCCTTCGACAGGCAAAACGATACCGTGTCCGCGCCGCTCGCGATTTCCCTCGGCGTCGTTTCCAGCGCAATCGCTGCGTTGAAGATTCGCGCGCCGTCGAGATGAAGCCGGATTTTTCGCCGATGCGCCGCGTCGGATACTTCCGCCATGTGCGATAGCTTGATCGGCGCGCCGCCGCATTGGTTGTGAGTGTTCTCGATCACGACCAGCGACGGCTGCGCGAAATGAACGTCGGCCGGCGTCCCAAGCTCGCGCGCGAGCGCGTCCGGGGTCGAGCTCGCCGTCGTCGGTGTTGGTGACTGCGGTTAGCACGATGCCTCCCAGAGCCGACGCGCCGCCCGCCTCGTAAAGATTCGTGTGCGACTGCGAGCCGACTATCGCCTTGGTGCCGCGCGCGCAATGCGTCAGCATCGCGGCCAGATTGCCCATCGTGCCGCTCGGCACGAGCATCGCCGCCGCTTTCCCCATCAGCGCCGCCGCCATCGCTTCGAGCCGGTTCACGCTCGGGTCTTCGCCGTAAACGTCGTCACCCAGCTCGGCGCGCGCGATCGCCTCGCGCATCTCGGGCGTCGGCAACGTAACCGTGTCGCTGCGCAGATCGATCAAGACGCGATGCCCGCCGCGCGTGCCCTACTGCCCCGGCGGATAGAGCGCGGTGAAGTTGCCGCTGGTCGTATCGACGACCTCCACGGCGTTTTCCGTGGTGTCGGAGAAGTACAGTTGCTTGCCGTCGCTGCTGAGCGCGCAGCCCGAACCGATATGGCCGTTGACCAGCGTCAGTTTGGTTACGGTGTTGGCGGTGAGGTCGATCTTGCGAATCGCATGATTGTCCGCGTCCATCACGTAGAGCATCGTTCCGTCGGTGCACAGCGCGCCGGGATTGTTGAACTGCGCTTCCAGCGCGGGACCGTCTTTGTCCCCTTGCTCGCCGGTGCCCGCAAGCGTGCTGGTCTGCAGCGTCGAGATATCGATCTTGCGGATCACCTCATTGCCGGTATCCGCGACGTAGATGGCCTTCTTGTCCACCGCGATTCCACGCGGTCCGGTGAACTGTGACTTGTCCGGACCACCCTCGGCCTTGCCCGTCGTCCCCGGCTGGCCTCCGATCGTCTTGACCTTCATGTCGGCGAGCGTGATGCGCCGGATCGTGTTGTTGCCGCTGTCGGCTACGTATAGCGAGGCGCCGTCGGTCGTGATCTGCGTCGGCAGGTTGAAATGCGCCGCCGAGCCGGTGCCGTCCTCGGTGCCCGCGATATTCGCCGTCCCCGCAATCGTGGTGACCGTCGCGCTGCCGATATCGATCTTGCGGATGTCGGAATTGGCGGTGTCGCAAAGATAGAGATCCTGTCCGGAGATCGTCATCCCGTCGGGGCTGTTGAAGCGCGCCGAATCGCCGGTGCCGTCGTTGCTGCCTTGCTGGAAAAGCTTGCCGGCGACGATTCGGAGCGATTTCGACGCCGCGTCGATCGCCTCGATCGTATTGTTGCGGCTGTTGGAAACGTAAACCGCGCGGCCGTCGGTCGCCAGCCCGGCCGGAAAATCCAGCCTCGGTCCGGTCTGTGACTGGAGCCCTTGCAGATCTTGCGCCATCGCGGATGCGCCGGCGACCAGCGTCGCGGCTGAAACCGAAACCAGAATCACCTTGAACTTTGCGGAGACTGTCATTTGCGCGACCTCGCTGAATTTGTTGGCGTCATTCGCGTCGATTCGGGAATCTTGCTCGCAACTTATGGAAAGATCGCCTTTACCACTTCGTCGATCGCGCGCTTGCTGTCGGCTTCGTCGGTCAGCGACCACGTGACCGCGACGGTCGCGGCGCGCCGTGGCGCGATTCCCTGCTGGATCAGCTCCCCGGCGTAGATCAACAGGCGCGTCGAAACGCCCTCCTCCAATCCCGACGCCTTCAGATGGCGCACCTTCTCGCCCAGCACCGCGAGCTGCATGCGCCATATCCTGATCGACCCCCGCCTCGTGCGCGATAATCTCGACTTCCTTGTCCGCCGGCGGATACGTGAACTCGATCGTCACGAAGCGCTGGCGCGTCGAATGCTTCAGGTTTTTCTGGATGCTCTGGTAGCCGGGATTGTACGAAATCACCAGCAGAAATCCGTCGTGCGCCACGATCGTCTCGCCGCGCTTTTCGATCGGCAGAATCCGCCGATGATCCGACAGCGGATGGATCAGCACCGTCGTGTCCTTGCGCGCCTCGACCACCTCGTCCAGGTAGCAAATCGCGCCGCGCCGCACCGCCTGCGTCAGCGGACCGTCAACCCACACCGTCTCGTCGGCCTGGATCAGGAAGCGGCCGACCAGGTCGCTGCCGGTCAGATCCTCGTGGCACGCAACGGTTATCAGCTCATTGGGGCCGTCGGCCAGCGAGGACAGTTGATGCGCCATGTGCTCGACGAAGCGCGTCTTGCCGCACCCGGTCGGTCCTTTGAGCAGCACGGGCAGGCGGGCTTTGTACGCGGCGCTGAAGATTTCCACTTCGTCGCCAATCGGCAGGTAGAACGGCGCCGCAGCCGGATCGAGATGGCGTACCTCGGGTCCTTCGGCCTGCAGCCTGGTGTCGAACTTCTTTAACTCAATCCCCATCGCTTCCTTCTGGGCGGACGATTTGACTCGTCAACGCGCGATTCTAAGAGACTTTCGCGCAACCATTCAAGGCAAACCTGCGGCCCGAAATCCCGCTCGCTCGCAACCGTTCAGGCGCGACGCTGCTGATAGCTCGCCGTGCCGTCGCGATTATCCTTGACCTCGTAGCCGCGCCGCTCGATTTCCTTGCGCAGTTCATCGGCGAGGTTGAAGTCTTTCGCCTTGCGCGCCGCCGTTCGATTGTCGATCAATTGCTGCACGTCCGCCGCGATCGAGCCCGCGTGCGCCGACTCGCGATGCTTTTCCAGGTCGAGTCCCAGCACCGCGTCGAGCGCCCGCAGTGTCGGCCACGCCCGGAAATCCTTGCGCCGGTATGCTTCCGCGATCAGTTCCAGAGCCACCGCGATCGCCTGCGGCGTGTTCAGATCGTTGTTGATCGCGTCGTGGAAGCGCTCGTAGTACTCCGCCGCCCATCCCGCCGCCTCGGCGCCGTCCGCCGCCGCGTCGTCCGGCACGCTGCGCGCGAACTCCCGAAAATAATCGAGATTGCTCTGCGCCGCGCGGATCGCGTCGTCGTTGAATGCAATTTCGGAACGGTACTTCGCGCCGTAACAGAAAATCCGAAACGCCTGCGGATCGATCCCCGCCGCCCCAAGATCGCTCAGCAGCGGGAACTTGCCCGCGCTCTTGCTGATCTTGGCTCCCTCTTTGCCGACCAGGAACGCGTTGTGCACGAAGTACCGCGCGAACGGCTTGTGCGTCGCGCTTTCGGATTGCGCGATCTCGTTCTCGTGATGCACCGGGATGTGATCGATGCCGCCGGTGTGGATGTCGATAGTCTCGCCCAGGTATTTCATCGCCATCGCCGAGCACTCGATATGCCAGCCCGGATAGCCGCGCCCCCACGGACTCTCCCATTGCATCAGATGGCCCGGCTGGTCGAGCACCCACAGCGCGAAATCGTGCGGGCTATGCTTGTCGGCCGAATGCTCCAGGCGCTGCGTCGGCGTTCTGCTCGTCGAGGCTCTGGCGCGAGAGCCGCCCGGCCCGGTTGTTCCCGCGATACTTCTCGACGTCGAAGTACACCCCGCTTTTCGTGACGTAGGCGAATCCCGCGTCGATAATTCTCGCGCTAAGCGCGATCATGTCGCCGATATGATCGGTCGCGCGCGACCACACCTGCGGCGGCTCGAGATTGAGCGCGGCGCAATCGCGCCGAAACTGCTCGAAATAATAGTTCGCGACTTCCAGTGGCGATTTCCCTTGCGCCCGTGCGGTTTTCTCGACTTTGTCCTCGCCGTCGTCCACGTCCCCCGTCATGTGGCCGACGTCGGTCACGTTCATCACGTGGCGCACCCGGTAGCCGTTGAACTCCAGCGCCCGGCGCAGACTGTCCACGAACACGTACGCGCGCAGATTCCCAAGATGCTGCGGCAGATAGACCGTCGGCCCGCATGAATACAGCGTCACCTCGGGCGGCTTGAGCGCCTGGAATTCCTCGACCGCGCGCGTCAGCGAATTGAAAATGTAAAATGGTTTCACGAATGCGAGCGTACAGCTTACCGCTGCGCTCGCGATCTCGAACAAGCCGCGCCCCGCTAGCGCTGCGCCGCCGCCTGCCCCTTCAACTTGCCGCGCGCATCGCGTCGCGTATCGCGACGCCGCGATCCGCTTGTACTGCCGATCCGCGAGCCACGCGTACGGCGGGAGGTACCACAGGTACGCGAGGTAGCCCCGCAGCCCGCGCTGCCGCCGCAGTATTTCGTTGATCGCCCGCGCCCCGCGGTACACCCGTCCGCTCTCGTCCACCGCGTGCAATTCCTCGAGCAGATTCTCCAGCGTCAACCCGGGAAACTGCCCGCGCACTTCTTCGCGATGAAGATCGAGCGGTTCGATCGCTCCCGAGTTGTCGAATTGCATGATTCCGTCCACACTCGCGCGGCACATCTCGCACGAACCGTCGTACAAAATCGCCAGTTTGCCCGCCGCCGCCTTGCCGCTTCCGGCTGCTCGCTCGTCCGTGCTCATCGCGATCGCCTCGCCCCTTGGGGGTCAGCGCCTCGACAACCTCGGATTCGCATTCATCCGGTGCCGCCTCGCGTTCTCGTTGATGATTCGCCACTCGTAACCGTCGAGCAGCGACACCCATCCCGCTTCGACCGTATTCGACGACTTGGCCAGCGTCGTCCACAGCAGTTGGCCGTCGGAAAATTTCTTCACCGATACCACGTCCGCCTCGGTCGAGTCGCCGGTCGCATGCTGGTAGGTTTCGATCACGCGCACCGGCTCGAGGTATGGAAAATATTTCAGCAGCGCCTTGCGCAGCGCCACGTCGAGCGCGTGCACCACGCCGACGCCCGACGCCGCTTCGGTTTCCTCGACGTTGCCGATTCGGATTACGACCGTCGCATCGACCGTCATCCTGCCTTCGTTGACGTCGTCGATCACGCGCCGCCGCACGATCTCGAACGGCGCCACGTAGTCGCTCGAGGCGCGCAGCTTGGCCAGCTCGCGCGACGCCTGCGGCAGTTCCGCTTCGTAAAAGTCTGCCTGGCGTTCAGTACTCATCGGGCTTACCCGCAATTTCCGCTGATGCTTCCAGTTTGATTATCAATAGCGACACCGCGGCTTTCAAGGCGCAATGAACTTGCCATAATGGTTGACTCGTGAACCGCGTGCGCTCACGATGCGCGCGCGACAAAATCGCAATGATCGCCAAAGCCGGTAATTCATGACCACACTCGCCCGAGTTAGGGTGCCGCGTCCCGCGCCACTTGTTACCCGCCTCGCCCGCTTGCTTCCGGGAGAGGCCGCGCTACCGGCGCGGGTGAGGGTGCTGATTTCTCGGGAGAGGCGGCTGGCCGCCTCGCGCTCGGTAGGTGAGGGCGCAGAAAAGGCGTCAGCAGTCAGGTTGTTGATAATCGCCGCGGCCGCCGGCGCAATCTTCCTCGCCGGGCCCGCTCCCGCCCGCGCCGCCCAGGTCAGGATTCCGCTCACCATCGACTACGTCACGCTGCGCGAGGCGCTCAAGCGCAATCTTTTTACCGCGCCCGGCGGACGCGCTCAGCTTTGGAACGGCAGCGACGATTGCCAGTTTCTTTACGCTGAAAATCCCGAGTTCTCACGCGCCGCCGCTGCCGGCCCGGCCACCGTAACGCTCCAAACCGCCAACAGCCTCGGCTTGGGCGTCTCGATCGGTTCTCAATGCCTGAACGCTATCCAATGGAGCGGCATCGTCGAGGCGCTCGGCGTCCCCTACATCGCCCCCGGCCTCCAGCTTAAATTTCATTTCACCGATTTGAATCTCTACGACTCCGCTCATCAGAAAACCGAGCTCGTCAGTCGCGGCTTCGACCTGATCAAGAGCTATCTCATTCCGCAGCTCGACGGCTTTTCCTACGATCTCAAACCCGCCGTCCAGCAGCTCGGCGCGATGGTCTCAGATTCGGTCATGCCCGAGGCCGCCGACCGCGTCCGCGCCGCAATCGCATCGCTCTCCGCCGAGCCCGACATCGCCGCACTCGACGACGGCATCCGAGTCACGCTGGTGATGACCGTCCCCGATGTCCCCACTCCCGCCGCGATTCCCGGCGCAGCCGCCTCGCCCACGCCCGCCGAGCTCAAAGCCTTTCAGGACACGCTCGATCAGTGGGACGCGTTTCTGGTTTTTTCGATCAAGCAGCTCGGCGACGCGGTCGGCGACCAGCAGTTCCGCGACCAGTTGCTGCAAATCCTGCTCGACAGCCGCTACCGCCTCGTCCAGGCGCTGAATAATTCGCCCGCGGCGGCTGGGCCCGATCCGGTGCGCATTCTTTTCCTCGACGAATGGCGCCAGCTCCACGACGCGGTGCGCGCCGCCGCACGGCGCGGGATGCTCGGGGCGCACGCGCTCGAATTCATGTCGTTCATCTCCGCCGGCGACGCGTTGTTTGCGCTCGATCAGGCTGCGCCCGCCCTTGGGATGCGCATTTCGGCCGCCGACCTTCGCCGCCTCGCACACATCATGGCGCCCGCGCGCGACGCGGCGATCCGCTTCAATTCAACTACCGCGAAGACCCTGACCTGAAGAAACTGTTCGCCGTCCCTGAGCCGCCCGCCAGCCGCCACCCAATCGAAGAAGAGGACGTGCCGCCTTCCGCCCCCGGCCCGTCGCCGAGCTCAGGCGGCGCGAGCACCCCTGCCGCGGATGCGTCGCCGAGCAGCTCTGCTCCTCCCGCGTCGCCCAGACCCGGCGCCAGCCGTCGAGCGTCGCGCCAAATCGCCCGCCTTGCTCCTCTCCTCCTGCGAATGCTCTCCGTCGTGTCGCCACGAGAGGCCGCCGCCGCTGCCCGGCAGGACAAGGACGACGAGCCCGCGATACTCCCCCAACTCCAGGAGGTCGCCGAACGCCTCTACCGCCGCGTCGTGACCGAAGACAACGCCCAGACCTATCGCCGCGACATGGGCCTGCTGCTCGATCTCAGCGCCGAGCGCCAACTCGGCGAAAGCGCCGTTGACGCCGGCGGCTCCCCCATCTATGTGACGCTCGTGCGCAGCACGGCATGGCAGGAAAGCTGCTGGCGACAGTTCGTGATGGCCCGCGCGGGCATCCGATGGCTTGAATCTGCCACCGGCGACATCGGCCTGATGCAGGTGAATAAGCACGTCTGGCGCGGGTTTTACGATATCGATCGCCTTAAGTGGGACGTTCTCTACAACGCGGGCGCGGGCTGCGAGATTCTCGCGCGGATGATGCGCTATGCGTCCGCTCAGCTGAAGTTCGATCCCGTCCCGGTCGCCGGCCATCTCGCCCGATCTGCCTACGCGGCCTACAACGGCGGTCCGGGCGCGTGCAATCGATGGCGCCGGCGGGAGCCGCCTGCGCTCAAACAAATCGATTCCAGCTTCTGGGACAAGTACCGCGCGGTCCAGGATGGAACCCCGATCGACATCCTCAGTTGCTCCCGCACCTGGGGCCACCCCATCAACTAAGATGCGCAGTCGGCGGCTTCTCCTTGCTCCGGCATCGACGCGGTTTCAATTGACGCGACGCGCCACGCATCATCATAATCGCACCGACTGACACTGTTTCCGATGCGGTGGCGTGAGGCGGCGCGATGAGATGTCCCCAGTGCGGTAACGACACCCAGCAAGGCGCCGCCTTTTGCTCGCGATGCGGTGCGCGGATGTACGCGCCCAAGCCCGCCGCCGTGCGCGAGTACGCGCTCGCCCAATTCCGTCCCTCGCTATGGTACTACGCCAACGGCTTCCTCACCGGTGGAGTGCTGATCGCGATCGGCGCCAGCTTGCTGTACGTGCTGCACGTCAAGCGCGAACCGATTCAGGCCGGCTTCGCTGTAACAGGCGTCGGCGTGCTGACCTTCATCGTCACCATGATTCGCTCCAGGACCATCAGCTGGAGTCTCACTTCCGATCGCTTGATCGAAAAGCGCGGGCTGGTCGCGTCACGCCGTCGCGAGATGGAACTGGCCGACATCCGCTCGGTCGAGGTCAGCAAGCGCGTCGTTCAACGGATGATCGGCCTTGGCGACGTCACGATCGCGTCCGCCGCCAGCGCCGACTACGCGATCCGTCTCAACGACATCGGCGCTCCCGATGAAACCGCTGAGACGATTCGCAAGGCGCGCCTGAAACGGATGGCGTAAACGACACGCAACCTGTGACTGACGAGCATCGACTATCACGATGAGCAAGCGGCCCGACCTGCGCTACGAACGGCGCCTGTGGAAACTCGGCATCGACGCAGTCGCCGGTGTTGACGAAGCCGGCGTCGGTCCGATGGCCGGTCCCGTCGTCGCCGCCGCCGTGGTCTTCGCACCCGAAACATTCATCAGCGGCGTGCACGATTCCAAACAGTTGACCCACGATCAGCGCGAGCAACTGTTCACCCCGATCCGCGACCGCGCCATCGCGGTCGGCGTCGGCATCGCCGAGGTCAACGAAATCGATCGCCTCAATATCTATTGGGCCACCATGTCCGCGAGCCGCCGCGCGCTGTCCGCGTTGAATCTGGCGCCCGGCCACGTGCTCGTCGATGGCCGCCTGATTCCGGGCCTCGAACTTCCACAGACCCGAATCGTAGGCGGCGATCGCAAAAGTTTCTGCATTGCCGCCGCCTCCATCGTCGCCAAAGTCACCCGTGATCGCATGATGGTCGCCCTCGACGCGATCTACCCCGGCTACGGCTTCGCGCAACACAAGGGCTATTGCACCAGTGAGCATATGCAGTCGCTCGCCAGGCTCGGCCCCTCGCCGGTTCATCGCCGCTCGTTCTCGCCCGTCGCCGCCGCCGCCCAGCGCCCGCTGCTCTAACTCTCGCCGGCCCGCCGGGGTAAACGCCGGGTAGAATCGAGGGAATGGTCGCTCAATTGTGGCGACGCGGATCGGGATCGAAGCGCGGCTAGCGCCGGCGAGTCCTTGCTGCTTGAGCTTCGCGCGCGCGCATCGCCTCGGCCGGAGTCATGATCAGCCGCGGCTCCTGCTCGGCCTTCTCCTGCTCGGCCGCCGCGACCGTGCCGAGCTGGGTGCGGATGAAGGCCTGAAAGAAAAGCACCTTCGTCACGTCGATTCCGTCGCGCAGCCGCGCCGCTGCCGCCGCGGCCCATCCCGCCTGCGCGCGGCGTCCGACCCGCGCCATGTAGTACGCGATATCCTCGAGCCGCCGCCGGACCGCGCGCCCGTTGTCTCCCGTCAGCAATTCCGCGGTCGCGCGATCGATCACGGCATTCACCCGTTCCTGCTTGTGGAGCGGATTCAAGACGATCACGCTTTCGCCGGCGCGGGCAATCTCCTCGACGTAGGGTTTGAGGATCGCGTCGGGCAATCCGCCATTCGAGCAGTTCCGGTTCCTTGAGCAGTTCGACTGACGGCTCGCCGGCAGCCTCGGCCGCGAGCTCGGCATATACCGGATGAAGCAGCTCGGTCGGCGGCGGCGACGCGATCAACTCGGAGCGCAGCGTGAGAAAGTTTCCGACCTGACCGCGCCGCGACTCGGGCGTGATGCGCCAGGCCTCGCACGCGATAAAGTCCGCGACGCGCCAGTCGGCGTCAACCAGCTTGACCTGCGCGCGGCGCTCGAGTTCCTCGCGTTCGGATTTCAGTTCGCGCCGCGACAGTGCGCGTTCTGCGCGCCGACCAGACCCTCGCGCTCGGAGATCAGCGCCCACAGCCGGATCACGCCGCCCTGCACGCGCGGCTTGACGATCCAGACGATGCGCGCGCCTTCGGCGTCGATCGGCGAGAGCATCGCGGTTTTTTCACTTTTTTCAGCGGCAGTGTCGTGGATGGTGCTGACCGCCGCGGGCGGTGGCCGCGGGTGCGTCGATGCCGTGTTGCTTCAGCTTGTACAGCGCGCGGCGGACTTCGCGCCGGATTTCGCCGGCCGCGCCGGCTTCCATCTCGATGAGCATCGCGCTCGCGCCGGGGTCTGCGATCCTGCCAAGCGCGCGCGCGATTGCGCCGTCCGCGATTCCAGGCTTGCCCTTGAGCTCGCGCAGTTTCGCGATCGCGGCGGCGGGCGCGAGCGCCGGGTCGAAGCCGGCTTCGATCAGTTTCGCATCGTCCGGATTCGTTTCCCGTGAATTACTCAAATGAATGCCGTGCGAAGTCCCAGCAGGGTGTTGAAAAATTTGGGATCAATCGTCGTTTTCGATTTCAGGCACTTCAACACCCTGCGTGAAAACTGTCTTCTTACCTACAACATCTCCCCCTTTGGGGGAGACCAGTGAAAAACCCCTTTGGGGGAGACAAGAGAGAGGGAGCAGGCGTTGAAAATTACTTTTTCAACAGCCTGCTGGGAGCCTACGCGCGGCCTTCCCAACCTGTCAAGTTTCCCCCGGCCGTGGCGACGGCAGCGCAGTATTAAGCCGTTGGCAGGGTGCCGCGCCCGCCGTTGGCGGCCGCATGAAGGAAGAATCACCTGCGCGGTGGGCGCCCGTTGCGACGGGGGCGCACGGTAAGCGCGAGATACGCGGCAACCGCGTCTCTCGCTCTCGGCCGTGGGAGAAAAAGACGCATCCTGCGGATTTTTCGATTAACGGTGGGTGCAGGGGCGTCCCCTGCCAGGGGTCACTCCTGCAAACCCTGGCGGCGCGCGCAGTCACGCAGGCCAATCTGAATCGATATGTCCCGCTTCGAGATGCCCGCGAAAATCTAGCCCTCGTTCAATTCGTCCAGCAGTGCCTTCGCATCTTTCAGGTCGGGTGGGATTTCTCAGCGCACAATACTTATAGTCTCTAGAAACATCGTCTTCATTCCGGCTTGTATGCGGTTGTGGCGTCGCCCTCTATCGCATTCGGCCGACGCGTTCGCGAGCTTCGCGAACAGCGAGGTTGGACCCAGGAAGAGCTCGCCGTCAAATGCGGGCGGCACTGGACCTACGTCGGCGGTATTGAGCGTGGTGAGAGGAATCCCACTCTCCGCGTTATCAGCGACCTCGCACAGGCACTTGGCATCGCGGTGCGCGAGCTTTTTCCCGAGCGCGGTGCGAGATGAAGAAGCATCCGCTCGAAGAGAAATGGAATACCACAGCATCGGATATTCTGTCCGCCATAGAGCGCGGGTTTCGTGCACAGGTGGACGTGAAAGGCAAGCTTGCCGAGTGGTTTCTCTTTCAGAAGCTCGAACAAATGCAACGGGAAGGTGCTCTCCAAAACGTCATCTGGCAAGACAAGGACGGCCAACCAGATTTCCTCGTGCCCTATGCAGGTCGGGAAATTAAGATCGAGTGCAAGAACGTCCGTTCGCCGAGCCAAACTAAACGTCCGCAGGAATCGGCGCGCGTCGAACTCCAGAAGACCCGCAACAACAAGAAAGGCGAGCCCACACGCGGCTACAAGCCGGAGGAATTCGACGTGCTCGCCGCTTGTCTCTTCAATTTCACTGGGAAGTGGGAATACCTTTTTGTGGCAACCCGCCGCCTCACTAGACGACCCAAGCCGCTAGCCCAATTTCTTACGATCATGCAGCCCGTTCCGCTCCAACCGGAAGGCTTTTGGAGCTATGATTTGCTCGATGCCTTCAAGGACGCGGTTAAGTAACGGGCACTCCGGCGACCCGCAGTTGCCGGCGAAACCGCTTTACGAAACAAAGCTGGGTCGTGCCTACGTAGCGAATTCCCTACCGTTCATGGCGGGGCTTGAGGCCGGGAGCGTGAATCTCGCTTTCACCTCCCCGCCCTACGCACTTCACTTCAAGAAGGAATACGGCAACGCCAATCAGCGAGACTATGTGGAATGGTTTCTGCCGTTTGCGCGCGAAGTACGCCGCCTCTTGCGGGACAACGGCAGTTTTGTGATCGACATTGGCGGTGCGTGGACACCCGGTAAGCCGACCCGCTCCTTGTATCATTTCGATTTGCTGATTGCTCTCGTTCGGGAGGTCGGCTTTTACCTGGCGCAAGAATTCTATTGGTACAATCCTGCGAAGCTTCCTTCACCTGCTGAATGGGTAACGGTCCGAAAGATCCGGATGAAGGACGCAGTCAACTGTCTTTGGTGGTTGTCAAAGACGCCCGACCCCAAGGCAGACAATCAGCGTGTGCTAAATGAATACAGCCCAGACATGCGACGGCTGGTGAAACGCGGATACAAAGCGAAGGTGCGTCCGTCTGGACATATCATTACGAAGAAATTTACCGATCGCGGCGGTTCCATTCCTTCGAATCTTCTGGTGCATGGCAACAACGACGCCAACGGGCGCTATCTTGAACTGTGCAAGCAGAACAATATCAAGCCTCATCCGGCTCGCTTCCCTGTTCAGGTACCGGCTTTCTTCATTCGATTCCTTACCGACTCTGGCGATTTGGTTCTTGACCCTTTTGCCGGAAGCAACACGACGGGAGAGGCTTGTGAACGCGAAGGCCGCAAATGGATAGCCATCGAGAACCACTCGCCCTACCTCGAGGCGAGCAAGTTTCGATTCGAGGGTGAATTGGCGCGCTTGCCGGATCGGCTGGCAGAACCGGCCCCACTCGCGTTACAGACATCGCTCTTTTGAAAGAAGTGGAGCTTCGCGGCCATACCGCTCAGACGCAACCGCTGAAGATTGTGTCGGCGCCGGTCGATTCCAGCGCAGAGTCCACCAATTCGTGGTGGCCGGCTCCGCGCGCCATCGAGGCTTGATTATCACTACTGTGCCGGCGGGCAGCAGCCCCTTTTCCCCCTTACCCTTCTAACAGGGCGAAGCCCGCATCTTCTCTTTTCACTTTTCACTGGGTGCAGAGCCCGTCCTGAGCGAAGCCGAAGGAGGTCGCCCCTGCGGTCGCCCCTGTCGTCGCGTAGTCGCGAAAAGATGCGCTGCGCAGATTTTCGCGTCTTCTCAATGCGGATGCAGGGGCCGCAGCCCCTGCCCGTTGGCACGGCTGGCCAGTATTACGCCCGGGAGAAAAAGACGCGCCGCGCGGATTTTTCGATTCGTTACCGGGTGCAGGGCTCAGCCCTGCCGCGGAAGGGTGAAACCCGCGCAGGGTTTCACATTCAATCACGGTGGGTTCCGCATCTAACTTAGGCGGGCGCCTCCACCGGCAGCTTCGGGTTGCGCTCGGCAGGAAGATTGTCGTACAGGTCGGCGCGCAGATCGGACTTCAGCTTCGCGCAGGCCGGATCGTCCCACAGATTGCGCCATTGCATCGGATCCTCGCGCAGATTGTAAAGCTCGCCCTCGCTGCCGTCGTAGCGGATATCGGCAATCGGACGGCGCGGCGCCAGAAACGCGGGAATATCGGCGATGTCGAATCCATAGTCACGAGTCGATTTCTCGTAAACGGTGAGCGTGTAACCGTCGCGGTAGATGCTGCGCAGATGCATCCCGATCGCGGCGAACTGGCTGTCCCATTCGGTGATCACGCGCTGGCGGCCCGAGCCCGGAGCGACGGGAAGCGGCTTGCCCTGCATCCAGTCGGGGACCGGGACGCCCGCGATTTGGCAGAACGTCGGCGCGAGATCGAGCTGCCCGACCGGTTCCGCGATTTCGCTGTGCGTGATTTTGGCTGACGGCGCGGGACGCCAGATCATCGGCAGCCGCATCAGCGCGTCAACGTGATACGGGCCCTTGTAGAGCAACCCGAAGTCGCCTTGCAACTCGCCGTGGTCGGTGGTGAAGAATACGTCGGTGCGCGCCTCCCATCCCCGCTCGGCGATTCGGGCGAGCACGCGGCCGCAAGCCTGGTCGATCAATTCGTTTTCGACGTGGATCATCGCGTTGACTTCGCGAAGCTGATCCTCGGTGAGCTGGCACGGGACGAAGCTGGCGGGGCCGCCCTCGAAGTTGCCGAAGCGGCCCTGGTACCAATCGAGCCAATGGCGCGGCTTGCCGGCCAGTATTTTTTCAATTTTCTCGCGCGAGCCCGGATAGCCGGCGGGCAGATCGAGATCGCGCCAATTGATTCGCCGCGCCTCGTCCTGCGGCGGATCCCACGGATGATGGGGATCGGGGAAGCTCATCCACACGAACCAGTTGTCGTCGGGCTCGAGCGAATCGAGGTATGCGATCGTCCGCGCCGCCACCCAGTCGGTGTGGTAATGCTCGCGCGGAATCGGATTGTACTTCACTTCCGGCGCGCCGGTGTCGCCGCCGGGCAGCGCGGTGAGAAGCGGCGCAAAGCCGCCCAATTCGTCGGGATGGTTTTTCTGCAACCACAGCGAATAATGCCATCCGCCGATCGGCGAATGCATCGCCAGTTCCATCCGGTCGAAGCCGCGATACGGGCCGGTTGAATTCTGGCGCGCCATCTTGTTCTCGAACCATCGCCCCTGCAAATCGAAAGCGGGCTCGAAATGCGCCTTGCCCAGCAGCGCGGTGTGATAACCGGCTTTCTCGTGAAGATATGCCGCGACGCTCGGCGAATCGGGCGGAAGCGCAACCCCGTTGGCGACGACGCCGTGGGTGCGCACGTATTGGCCGGTGATCATGGTGGAGCGGGCCGGCATGCAGACGACATTCTGATTGTGCGCGCGCCGATAGTTGATCCCGCCATTGGCGAGCCGGTCGGCGACCGGCGTCTTCGCGATCTTACCGCCGTTGCATCCCAGCGCGTCGTAGCGCTGCTGATCGGTGGTGATGAAAAGGATGTTGCGTCCCATTGGCTTCGCCTCCCGTTTGGAGATTTCACTTTTTCGTTGTCAGCAGCGCGCGGATGGTCGTCGCCATCACGCCTCGCGCCTCGGTTTCGGAAAGCCCTTGATGCCGGCGCATCTGCTCCCACGCCAGCCAGCAAGTAGCAACGTCGAGCGCGGCGATCGTCGCACGCTTTTCATCGGCGGCGAGTTTCGACAGTTCGGGCGCGAATGCGGCAAGCGTGGCGGCTCGCGTCAGATCGCGCGCATGCTTGAGGCGCATGGCCAGCGCAGGGCGAAACGGTTCCATCAAGACAGCGGCGCGGCGGATCGGCGATAACGTCTCGAGCAGACGGCCGCGCTGCGCCGAGAATCCCTCGATGCGGCGCGCCAGCGGGATCGAGACCGCAATCGGCACGGTGAGCGGCTTGACGCGCTCGGCCTGGCGGTCGGCGAGCTCGCTGTAGATCTCTTCGAGGTCGTCGAAATGATGGAACACGAGCCGAATCGAGACGCCCGCGCGTTCGGCGATTCGCGCCGCGGTGGGCTTCAGGTCGCCCTCGCCGAGAAGATCGAGCAGCGCATCGACCACGGCGCGGCGAGTGCGAGCCGAGCGGGCCAGGCGTCCGTCGAGACGGGAAAGTTGCTGCATCAGGCGCGAAACTTATTACATTAACAGTGCAATTACAAGGAAGAATTGGAAGAAAAGGGGGCCGTTTCAAGAAGTTCGAGCAGGTTCAGCGTGATGCGCAGGGTGAGGCCCCAGATTACCTGGCCGCCGTAGAGAATCGCCGGAAATTTCGAGGAACGACCGGCCGGCCCGTCGCTCTTCCATTCATAGTCGCCGCGAAACTTCGGATCGCGCAGCGCGGTAAGAGGCACGTCGAAGATTTCGGCGACTTCGGAGATTTGAGGCCTGAGCGGCGCGTCGGACGGAATCACGCCGACGAATGGCGCGACGACAATTCCGCTGGTCGTCGTTTGCATGGTGGGGAAAGCGCCGACCACCTCTACGGTCGAAGGATGGATGCCGACTTCTTCGTGCGCCTCGCGCAGAGCCGCGTCGAGCAGGGTCGCATCCACGGGATCGACGCGTCCGCCCGGAAACGCGACCTGGCCGCGATGGCTGGCGACATGGTCAGAGCGGCGGATATAGATGACGTGAAGGCCGCCGGCGCGCTCGAACAGCGGCATCAGCACCGCGGCGGCATTCGACTTGTTCGCCAGTGCCTCGCGCGGGGCGGGAGTGACGGTGGAGAGCTTGCGCCGGATCGTCTCGACCTGGCGGGCGAATGAATTGGCGTCGCTCATCACTACAGATAATCGCGCGCAGCGGCCTTGTTGCAAGCGCGCAGCCGGTTTTCAATGCTGCCCGTGCCTGGGCTAACCTCAAGTCCGGCGGATGCACGCGAGCGACTTCATAATATGCGATATTTGATTGGCAGATACCACGAGATCGCGCTCAAAGGCCGCAATCAATGGCGATTCGTGGATCAGGTCAAGCAGAATCTGCGCGATATATTCGGCGACTACCGGCTGGGCAATATCCGCAGCGTCGGGCCGCGCCTGATGGTGCAAATTCCCGAGGAGCTTAGCGACGAAACCGCCGCCGAGCGCGCGGCTTTGATTTTCGGGCTGCAGAACTTCTCGCTCAGCCATGCGACCGCTCGCGACATCGAATCGATCGCGCGCGAAGCGATCAAGCTCGCGACCGGAAGCAGTGCGAGGACATTTGCGGTGCGGACCAAGCGCGAGGACAAGCGGTTCGCGATGAATTCGGTGGAAATAGATCGAGCGGTCGGCGGTGAAGTGCAGGAGGCGCTCGGCTTCGAAGTGGATCTGCGCGCGCCCGAGCTCACGATATCGATCGAGATAATGAATGACGCCGCGTACGTGTCGGCGGGCAAGATGCCGGGTGCGGGCGGACTTCCGGTGGGGGTGACGGGACGTGGATTGGCGCTGCTGTCGGGCGGGATCGATTCGCCGGTCGCGGCGCATCGAATGATGCGGCGCGGGCTTCGGCTGGACTTCGTACATTTTCATGCGTATCCGATCGTTTCGGCGGCGAGCCGGGAGAAGGCGGCGGAGCTTGCGGCTCATCTCACGCGATGGCAAGCGCGATCGACGCTGATGCTGGCGCCGTTTGGAAACTTGCAGCGCGAGATCGTGGCGAACACTCTGCGTCCGCTGCGCGTGGTGCTGTACCGGCGCTTCATGCTGCGAATCGCCAGCGCGCTTGCGGAGCGTTCAGGCGCGACGGTGCTGGTAACGGGCGAGAGCCTGGGGCAGGTCGCCTCGCAGACGCTGGAAAACATGGCGGTGATCGAGAAGGCGGCGGCGTTTCCGGTCATGCGGCCGCTGGTCGGGATGGACAAAAACGAGATTATCGATCAGGCGCGCCGGCTGCGCACCTTTGAGACATCGATATTGCCCGATCAGGACTGCTGCACGCTGTTTGTGCCGGCGCATCCCGAGACGCGGGCGCGAATCGAGGAAGTCGAGGCGGCGGAATCGCGATTCGATATCCCGCGGATGATTGACGACGTGGTCCGCGCCACCGAAGTCGAGCGTTTTTGGTTTCCGCCGCGGGCTGCGCAAGCGGCTAGGGCCAGAGCGCCAGAAACGCAGTATTGATCGCCAGCGTGATCAGCGTGATTGGCACGCCAACGCGCAAGTAATCGACGAAGGTCACGTCAATCCTCCTGAACCGCGCCTGCTCGACCACGATCAGATTGGCGATCGATCCAACCAGGGTAAGATTTCCCGCGTAGGTGCTCGCGCTCGCGATCAACAGCGCAAGCGCGCGGCCGCCGCCAAGCATCGGATAGAGCGGACGGAACAGCAGCACGGCGGGCACGTTGCTGACCAGGTTGGAAAGGATCGCGACGACGACCGTCAGGGTGACGGGATGGGTCAACCGCTGAACGCCGACCAGGCTCAAGACTTCGGTTTGGAAGCCGGTGGTTTCGAAACCGGCCACCACGATGAAGAGTCCGGTGAACATCGCGAGCATCGTCCAATCGATCAACCGATACACGCGATGCGGCTTGATTCGCCGGGTGAACAGCAGGATCACGCCGGCGCTCATCGCGACCAGGTGGGTAGGATAGCCGGCGACGAACATCGCCAACGCACCGAGCGCGACGATCGACGATTTGATCATCAGCGGGCGGATGACGCGAAGCGTGCGTGGAGCGGGGGCGTTACGGGGCCGACGTGGCGCTCCGATCGATCGTCGGTAAACCGCGGCGATCACCAGGAAATCGATCACGAGGCCGATGATGGCGGCCGGCGCCAGGTGAATTGCGAAGCTGGAGTAGCCGAGATGCGCGAAGCCTGCGACGATCATGTTCTGCGGGTTGCCAGTGATCGTCGCGGCGCTGCCGATGTTGCTGGCGGTCGCGAGTCCCAACAAAAGCGGGATGGGATCGAGGTCCGCAATTTCGGCGGCGTCGATTATCAGAGGGGTGAGCGCCAGGCAGACAACGTCATTAATGAAAAACGCGGCGAGCAAGCCCGCCGCGGCGACGGTCATCGCAAGCATCCCGAAGCCAGAGCGCGCCCTCCTCAGCAGCACGCGCGCGAAGAACGCAAAGGCGCCAGAGAGGCGCAAGTTCGCCACTACGATCATCATCCCGAGCAGCAGGGCAATCGTGTGGAAGTCGATGGCGCGCTCGGCCGCGGCTCCGCTGAGAGCGCCAGACGCGACCATCGCGACCGCGCCCGCCAACGCGGCGCCGGTGCGATCGATGCGCAGCCACGGAATTTCGCCGAGCGCGATCACTGCGTAGGTCAGGGCGAATATGGCGAGGGCCGGGGCGTGGCTGGAGAGCATCGTGGTTCAGGAATGATGGTTGGCGCAAGAGCGGCAATCAAGCGGCGAGGATGTTGGAAGCATCGGGATCAGAGTTATAGTCCGGGAGAGTCGGTATGGAAATTCCACTCAAGGCCGCGCAATTCGATCACGTTTTTCGTATTTAGTTGTTCTGAGATGCCCACGATCAGAATCGCGCCGAGGGCAACGTCGCTGAACTCAAGCAGATGCCGGCCGCGGCGTGAACGGCGGATCGGCGGCCGTTCGCATAGCGCGCCTTCTTTCTGATAAGCAAGACTGTTGCCCCCCGAGATGGCGGCCAGGGGTGGAAACTGCCGTCGAGCCGAGCTTGTTTTTGGTGGGAGCGACATTAGAATCAAACCGTTTGCGGCTCGCATGAAGAGGAATTTCGACGATGACAATGAGCAGAATTCAGGCCAAGGGTGCGATGCTTGCGGCCGGCGTGGTTTGCGCGTTTCTGGTGGCGGGATGCCAGGGTCATACGCCCCAGCGCGCGGCGGAAGCCTATCTGAGCAACCTGAAATTTTACAATTACCCGGCCTGCTACGAGGCGCTGTCGCATCAGGACCAGGTCGATCGCACGATGGATCAGTTCCTCGGCGAAATCCCGATGGCGCCTGACGTGAGCAAGGACTGGTTCAAGGGCGTGCTGCGCACCTATGACTACAAGGTTGGCGAGGCGAAGACCGACGGCGACAAGGCGATCGTCACGGTCAGCGTGACGCGGCCCGATCTCGCACTCTGGGAGCGGACGGTGGATGCTTCACTTGGCGGAGATCAGACCCCCGACTCGATCGCGCAGAAAAACCTGACCGAAAACACGTACCCCAAGGTCAGCTACGACGACAATATGGTGATGGTGAATCAGGGCGGCGAATGGCGGGTGTTCGTCGATTTCCCGTTCAAAGAAAATATCATCAAGGAACACAAGGACGCCGTCGATCTCTACCACAAGCACGACTACGACAAGGCGGCGGCCGCCTATCAGAAAATCCTCGACGAACTGGACAAAGAGCAGGCGACCGGCAACGCGGGCCTCAAGTTCCGGTACGGGCGCGAGTTGGCGGATATACAAAACGCGCAGAAGCAGCTCCCCGAAGCGCAGGCGTACATACCGAAAATCGTGTTGAGCGATGTGGACATGAAGATGGCGGCATCGCGGGTACCGGGAATTTTCGGCAAGATGACGAACAGCGGCGACAAGGCTATCGACGAGGTTCAGTTCACGGTCACGTATTCCGAGGGCAAAGGGAAAACCAAAAAGGAAGTCTTCACCGAGGTTCACACCCCGATTGCGACGCCGCTCGAGTTCACCAACTTCGGGCGTCCGGTGCTGCCGTTCGTGCCGGGCGAGACGCGCAGCTTCGGTTTCCGCCTGACGGCCCCGGCCGACATCCAGCAAAAGGCGACGCCCGACCTGACGGTCACGTCGATCGTGTTCACGCAATCGGGCGCTCCGCTGCCCAAGCCTGCGGCGCCATCGCCGTCGCCGGGAGCATCGCCCGCCGCGGCGCCATCGCCGGCGAAGAACTGACGCGGCCCCCGCCGCAGCGGCGCCGAGCTACGCGGCGGTGCCGGGTTATCCGATGCGAGGCGCGGTTCGGCTATTATGGAGACGGAACGCGGCATGAAGCGGCGACGGATTCGCTTGGCAGGCGCGCACGACCGCATTGACAGTCAAACTCACAATTGCGATTCCCACGCATAATCGCGCGGCGCTGGTGCGCGAGACGTTGGCGAGTATCGCGTCGCTCGCGATACCGTCGGGCGTCGAGGCCGACTGCCTCGTCATCGACAATGGATCGACCGACGACACCGCAGCGGTAATCGATGCCTCGGCGCGTGGCGCGCCGCTTGCGATGCGGTGCGTGTTCGAACCGCGCCTGGGTTCGAGCTTTGCGCGAAATCGTGCGGTGGACGAAACCGCGTCGGACTTCATCTTCTTCATCGACGACGACGCACTGGCCGAGCGCGATTGGGCCGCCGAACTGCTCGATGACATGCGCCGGCGCGACCTGGACGCCGCGTGCGGTATGGTCATCCCGCGATGGTCGTCGCCACCGCCCAAGTGGTTGGGGCCGAGCCTGTGGGTCAAGCTCGCAGTTCACGACCGGCGTACGATCGAGTCGGCGCCAACGTCATCTGCCGAGCGGTTGGATAATTATTTCAGCGCGAATGTCGGGTTCAAGCGCTCTGCGTTCGCGCGTTTCGGGAAATTTCGCGAGGACCTCGGCGTGGTCGGCGGCAATCCTATCTCAGGCGAGGACACCGAACTGTTCGCGCGGATATTGGCGCGCGGCGGCGCCATGGGTTTTGCACCGCGCGCAATCGTGCATCATCTGATCCCGCCCGAGCGGATGACGGGCGCGTATCTGCGGCGCAAGAGCTTCGCCTTCGGCATGGGCACCGCATTTGCGGGACTGCAAAACCACAATCGCCTCGACAAGCTGATCCGCAACGGCGTGCGGATGGCGGCTGCCGCGATGCGCGGCGATCCGGAGCGGGCGATTTATCACGAACTCGAATGCGCCAACTTTTTCGGCTATTGGCGCGGCCGCCTGATAGCAAGATAGCGCCGCATCGCCTCGATCACTTCACGTAACTCAGCATACCGCGCTTCAATATTGCCGCGAGATAAGGAATCAACTCCAGGCTCGCGAGCTCGGCCGGCGTGACCCATCGATGCTCTTCGTGTTCGTCGGGCCGCAGCTGCACTTTCTGAAACACTGTCAACCGACACGAGTAGAGCGCCTGCAGATAAGGCTCTGAAACCATGCTGTGCAAGCCGAGCAGGCGGTCGATCGCGACATCAAGCGCAGTTTCCTCCTTGACCTCGCGCAACAGGCAATCCTCGAAACTCTCGCCGAGCGCAAGATGGCCGCCGGGAAGGTCCCAGCTTCCGGGGCGATACGGCATCACCGGCGCGCGCTTGAGCACGAGCATTCGCCCGCGACTGGCGATAACGCCATGGATGCCGACGTAGAATTGCTGCTCCGCCATCGTGCTCAAGCTAGCGGGCCGCTCGCCGATGCGCCACGTCCGGGTTTAGCGACGGCCCCAGGCGCCGCCGCCGGGCGTCTCGATTCGAATGCGCTCGCCGGCTTTGAGCTCGATATTCGTTTTGCCGGGTAACCGGGTTCGTCGCGTGCCGCGCACCAGAATGTTTATCCCCGTCGCGCCCGGTGATCCGCCGGCGAGTCCGTATGGCGCGATTGTCCGCCGTTCAGTGAGCAAGCTGACGTTCGAATCGACCAGGCACTCGAGTTCGCGAATCAGTCCGTCGCCGCCGCGCGCGCGGCCACGGCCGCCAGAGCCGCGCCGGATTCGATACTCGGTGATCCGCATCGGGTAGTAGGCCTCGAGCGCCTCGATCGGCGTGTTGAGCGTGTTGGTCATGTGGGTGTGGATGCCGGCCGCGCCGGGCCGGCCGCTTGCGGCGCCCGCGCCGCCGGCGATCGTTTCGTAGTAAGAAAAATGGCGGTCGCGAAATCGGTCGAAGCCGCCGACTGTGAGATTCGACATCGAGCCCGAACTCGCCGCCGGGATTCGATTCGGCGCCGCCTTGGCGAGCGCGCGAAACAGAACGTCAACAATTCGCTGCGAGGTCTCGACGTTTCCGCCCGCGACCGCTGCTGGAGCCAAAGCGTTGACGATCGAGCCCGGCGGCGCGACGAGGCTGATCGGGCGCATCAGGCCCTCGTTGGCGGGCACGGCCTCCGCTGCGAGGCATTTCATTACATAGAAAGTCGCCGACAGGGTGATCGCGAAATTTGCGTTGACCGAACCGCGCACCTGCGGCGCGGAGCCGGTGAAATCGACGAGCGCCTTGCCGCCGCCAATTTTGATTGCGGCGCGAATTGGAATCGGACCCGTGCCGAATCCGTCGTCATCGAGAAAATCCTCCGCGCAATAGGTTCCCGGCGGAAGCTCGGCAAGCGCCGCGGTCATCAGGCGCGCCGCGTAATCCTTGAGCCCGTCCATCGCAGCTTCGACCGTCTTCCGTCCCGACGTCTTTACTGTCTCGAGCAACCGCTCGGCGCCGACCGACAACGCGGCAATCTGCGCGCGCAGGTCGCCTTCGCGCTCCTCGCGGACTCTGGTGTTGGCGAGAAACAGCGTCATCACGTCGCGAGCGATCTTGCCGCCGCTGACAATTTTCACCGGCGGCAACCGGAAACCTTCCTGGTAAATCTCCGTCGCCAGCGCCATCGAGCCCGGCGCGATCCCGCCCATATCCGCGTGATGCGCCCGGTTGGCGGCGTACGCGAACGGGCGGCGCTCGACCCCGATAAACACCGGTGCGACCAGGGTCAAGTCGGGCAGGTGCGTCCCGCCGGCGAAGGGATCGTTCAGCGCAGCGACGTCGCCGCGCTGGAGATCGAGATTCTCAATTGCCGCGCGCACCGAGAGCGGCGTCGATCCGAGATGCACCGGAATATGCGCGGCCTGTGCGACCAGCTCGCCGCGCGCGTCGAAAATCGCGCACGAAAAATCGTGCCGCTCCTTGATGTTGGGCGAGAACGCCGTCTGTCCGAGCACAACGCCCATCTCGTCGGCAATCGCCGCAAGCCGACTGTTCATTACGGCCAGCTGGATCGAATCGAGCTTCATCGCGCCGCCTCCAGCTGGAGATTGCCGAAGTCGTCCACCCGCAAAATGAATTCCGGCGCGACGTACGCGGTGGAACTCAGCTCGACGACGACGATCGGTCCGCGCACGCGCGCGCCTGCGCCAAATGAGCCTCGCTCGTAGATCGGCACCGCGCGTTCCCGGCCGCCAACCAGCGCTCGTCCGCGTGAAACCGGCGTTGGCTTCCCGGCCTGGCGCGCGATTCGCCTGGGCCTGGCGAGCGAATCCCCCGCGACCGCGCGGATTCGGATATTCACCACTTCGACGGGGGCGCTGGCGGCGCAATGTCCGAAGGTTCTGCGATGCGTCGAGTGAAAGTCGGCGACGAATCGGGGCGTGAGCGCGATTTCGAGTTCGTACGATTGCCCCCGATAGCGCATGTCGGCCCACAGTTCGTGACGAATCGCGGCCGCTCCTTCAGCCGCGAGTTCGGCGTGCGCGCGGCGGACCAGCCGCGAGGCGCGCGCGAGCAGGCCTCGATAGCTCGGATTTGTCTCGCGCACCGTGAGCGAATACTCGCGGCCCAACGGAGCGCTCGACGCGCCCCACGCACACAGCAGGCCGGGATTTCGCGGCATCACGATTCGCCCGATGCCCAAATCGAGCGCCAGTTCGCACGCATGCATCGGGCCGGCGCCGCCGAACGCCAGCAACGCGAAGTCGCGCGGATCGTAGCCGCGCTCGACTGTGATCACGCGAATCGCACGCTCCATGTTCGCGTTGACGACGCGAATAATCCCGCGCGCCGCCGCAATCGGATTCGTTTTCATCTCGCTCGCGAGCCGCGACACCGCGCGCTCGGCGCGCTCCGGATAGAGCTTCATTTGGCCGCCCAGGAAATTTTCCGCGACCAGTCTGCCCGCCACCAGGTCGGCGTCGGTAACGGTGCACGATTCGCCGCGTCCATAGCACGCGGGTCCGGGATCGGCGCCCGCGCTATCCGGCCCGACTCGGAGCGAACCGCCTGCGTCAATCCGCGCGATCGATCCGCCGCCTGCGCCGACGGTGTGAATGTCGATAACCGGCGTGCGCACCGCGTATCCGTCGGGATGACTCAGGGTGCGGATTCGCGCGCGGCGATCGAACAGCGATACATCCGTCGAGGTACCACCCATGTCGAACGTGATGAAACGATCGGTGCCAAAGGCGCGCGCCAGGCTCGCTGCTCCAATCACGCCTGCCGCGGGACCGGAGAGAATCGTTCGCACCGGCTCCGCCCGCGCCAACTCCGGGCCGATCGCGCTGCCGTTGGATTGCATGACTCGCAGCCGCGCCCCTTCGAGCCGGGTCTCCAGGTTTTTCAGATGCGATGACATCCGCGGCGCGACGTACGCATTCACGACCGCGGTCGAGAAGCGCTCATATTCGCGATATTCGGCGAGAATCCGATGCGAGACCGTAAGCGGCCGTCCGAGAGGCGCCAGCGCCCGCGCGATCGATTCCTCGCCTTTCGGATTGGCGTACGAGTGAAGCAGGCAGATGGCGAACGCGTCGGCGCCGCTCCGTGCCGCGCGGCCGCGAATTCGCGCGAGTTCACCGCGGCTGAGCGATTTGATGATGGTCCCGTCGAACAGCGTGCGCTCGGCTACGCCGAAGCGCATCGCGCGGCCGACCAGCGGCTCGGGCCGCGAAGGCGCCAGCGCGTACAGGTCGTCGCGGTTCTGCCGGCCGATCTCGATAAGGTCTTCGAACCCCGCGTTGGTAAACAGCGCGACGCGCGCGCCTTTCTTCTCGAGCAGCGCGTTGGTCGCGACGGTGGAGCTGTAGGTGACGGACTCCGGCGCCGTGTCGATCCCCGCAAGCATCTCGCGCAGGCCGCGGATGACAGCGTCGGCAGGGTCCGCCGGCGTCGAGAGCACTTTGTGCACGCGGATTTCACCGCCGGCGATCGCGACCAGATCGGTGAACGTGCCGCCCGTATCTATCCCGACGACGATTCGGCCGCCGCTGAACGGGCGGGAACTCCGCTGTTTCACGGCGCTCTCAACAGTATTTTGAAATTGAGCGGATTCTTCGCGGCCTCGAAGCCCTTAAGGCCCTCGTCGAGCGCGAAGATCCCATCGATCAGCGGGCGAGGATCGATTTTTCCGGCCGCGAGTGCGTCGAGCGCAGGCTCAAAGCGGCCGCATCGCGAACCGATCACGGTGATCTCATTCACTACGATCGGCGCCAGATTAATTTCAGCCGCCGCTGCCGCAGTGCTCTTCAGTATGATCTTTCCGCGCGGCCGCAGCAGTTCGACTGCGCGCCGAAAACCGGATCCACTTCCACTGCAATCGATCACAACCTCGAATTTGTCCCGCACAGAAGATTCCTCGGTGGTGTCGAGTCCGAGGTCAGCCAGCCGCGCGAGTTTTTCCCGATGATGGCCCGCGACCAACGGCTGGTACTTCTCGGCCTTGAGCGCCAACGCGACAATCGCGCCGAGCCTGCCGTCGCCCATCACCGCAATCGTCTGATTGCGCGCCAGATGTGCCTGCTCGAAGATCTCGTAGGCGGCCGCGACCGGCTCGACGAATACCGCAACCTCGTCGGGCATCGAATCGGGAATCGGATTCAGGTTGGCGTCGGGAAGGCGAAGGAAATCTGCAAAGGCGCCGTCGCGCCCGAGGATTCCCAGCACTGTGCGATTGGGACAATGGCGCGCGAGACCGACAGCGCACATCGCGCATCGCCCGCATCCCGCGTTGATCTCGCCAACGACGCGTCGTCCGGCGAGCGCGGCGTTTTTCGATTCGACTACGCGGCCGGCGAATTCATGACCCGGCACACCGCGATATTGCATGTAGCCGCGGGCGATCTCCAGGTCGGTTCCGCAGATGCCGGCCACTCGGACGCGGACGATACTCTCGCCTGGCACAGCGACGGGATCGGGATAGTCGCCGCGAAATTCCAGATTGCGATCGAATATCAGCGCGCGCATAGCGCACGATTCTAGTGAAACCCACCGTGGATTTGCAGGGGCGACCCCTCTGCACCCAGTATTAAGGCCGCCCGCCGTTGGCGGGCGCGGCCCCTGCCAACTGCTTAATACTGCGCTGCCGTCGCCACGGCCAGGGGTAACCCCTGCACCTTAGCGAGGAAATAAGAATAGATGCGGCCTGACGGCCTGTTAGAACGGGTTAGGGGGGAAAGAGCCGGGGGCCCCATATTAGCCTGAGCTGGATGCGACAATCGGGTCAGATGATGGCGCACGAGAAGGCGGTGGCGGGGGCGGGGGCGGGCGGCCCTAGTTAAGGGCGACCGGGACGCGTCAAAAGCAAGTCGTTTTTCTTGCTAGCGGCGGTGTTATGCTTTGGGCGGCAAGAATCCTCGATATCCTTGTGGCAGTCATCGCAGGTTTCTAGTTGTCCAGTGACGGGACCAGTTGCCTTTCCGCCTGCGTACGCCTCCCCGGGTCCATCGTAATCACGCAGGCAAACATCCGCTTTCGGCCTTTCACATATTTTACAGGCTCCCATGGTATTAGTCTCCTTTTAGGCGCGGATCGTCGGTCGCGATGCAAAGCGCAAACTCGTATTGCTCGGTAGAAATCTTGATCTGATCCGAGAGAGGTTGGCCTTTCGCATCGCGATATTCCCTCTCCTTCGCGTAAGTCGCAATCTTATGGTACTTGCTCCTCTCTTGCTCGCACTGCCCCCCGGTATCGTACGACGACATAATCTTCCAATCTGAGTAAGGCTGTGTTGGATCGGGGGCTACCTCAGCGGTACCGTTCTGGATGGCTTCTTCCAGCCTCTTTATGTCGGGCTGGAGCAGCACCCCATTCGATTTGATCCCTCGCGGCGGCACAATCAGATACCAGCCCACAAGCGCGAGCGCGGCTGCATGACGGGGGATCACTTCTCCTTGACCTCGAAATTATCAATTTTGCCATCGTTCTTCAGTTTGTCGAAAACTGCGCGCGCCTTCGGGAAGTAATCGGCACTGATGAAGAACAGGAATGCATCCTCAAGAGAATCATGAGTGAATCGGATTTTGGCGTCCGAGAGAGCGTCCTTTATTGCGCCGAATATCAGCGGCCCCACCGGTCGTTTGTTGACGACTACGCAATTAATTTTGTCTCCCATCGTTACTTCCCCTTGAGGCGCGGATCGTCGGTCGCGATGCACAGGTAAGCTCCTGCGAGGCTAACCGCCTGCTGCGTAAGCTGGTTCTTCTTGCCCTCGTCAGATTCACCATTAGCTAGTTGCAACAAACCCTTTGGAATATAGTTCCTGCCCTCGTTGCAATCACTCGCCGAGTCATAGGAGCCGACGATGCTCCATTTGCTCAATGGTGCGCTTTCGTCAAACGCAAGCGGTGTGTCTAACGTTTTGGGCGCCAGCATCAGATACCAGCCCACAACCGCAAGCGCGGCAGCATGGCGGATGCTCATAGTCGAACCGGGTGATTAGTGGTCTCCGCCCTCGGGGAGATCAAACGTGCGCCTGCCAGGAACACCCGGCTGAAATGCGCCGCCGGGAATGGGTCTGATATACGTGGGCGGTTCATATGGCTGAGCACCGGGTTGCGTGACCATGTATCCGCCGTTCGGTATTGGCTTGACGTAGATCGGTGGCTGGTAGGGCCGCGCGCCGGGTTGCGTGACCATATAACCACCGTTGGGAATTGGATTCATGTACGCTGGTGGTTGATCCTGTGCCTTGGCCGAGCCAGCCCACAGACAACCGGCCAGCGCGAGGCCGCAAAGGACGATCCTGCTTTTCTTCACGTCCCTTTACCTCCCCGTGCGAAAGTCCCACGCCGCTGGTTAGGGAGCATAATCGCCGCGCCGACCAGCCGCAAACACGGGTCTTGAATTAGAGTCTCCGACGGCCCACCAGAAAACCCGGACACAAAGCGGCACTCTCGCTCACTTGCGCCGCAGGGTCGCCACGGCTGGATGCGCTTGATTATTTAGTGGGGAACAGGATCAGTCGGCGGATTTGGCTGACACTGATTTTTCGGATGAGGATTTCGAGCGCGAGGACGTTTTCGATTCCGATGACGCCGATTTCGACTCAGACGCCGGCTTCGACTCGCCCGCCGACTTCGCCGGCGAATCGTTCGACGACGCCGTACTACCGTTGGTCGCGGGCGTCGACGGCGACGCCGTTGAATCCGAGTCCGTGCTGCTCGGGCTGCTCTTCTTGCCGTAGTCCGTCGCGTACCATCCGCTGCCCTTCAGGATGAACGAGCCGCGCGACATCTGCCGCTCCACCTTGCTGTTGCACGTCGGACATTTCTTGAGCGCAGATTCCTTGATCCCCTGCATCGCCTCGAACACGCCGCATTTGTTGCACTTGTATTCGTAAATTGGCATCGCAAAACCGGGACTGCTAATCGAAAACTCCCACCGTCCACCCCTTTAATTAACCACGACGAGCAGCGCAGTCAACCGAAACACAGATTGTTCGCCTTCGATTCGCCTGGTTCGCGCTGGCAGACGCTACTTTGGTCTGCCAATCTGCCGCAGCCGCGAGGCCGCCTTGGCCGCGTCATGCGTAACGATTCGGATCGTCTTGCGACGCGAGGTTGCCCCGCGAACGATCAGGATCGCCGAGCGCGGCACGCGCAGCTCGCCGGCAAGATACTCGATCAGTTCGTCGTTCGCTTTGCCTTTTTGCGGCCCTGAATGGACGCCGACGACGAGGCGCTCTCCACTCGTGCCGATGACGCCGCGGCGCGAGGCGCCCGGCCGAGCCGTGACTTCGATCGTTACCTCGCCGTCGGCCACTCGCATCCAGGGCGTGTATCCCGCCGGCGGATTGCCGCCCGGAATCACGCGTAGACGGGAATCAGCGCGTGCACCACGCTCGGAATGACCACGCGCTGGATGAGCTGGATGACGACAATCACGATCAGCGGTGAAAAATCGATTCCGCCGAAGACCACCGGGACATGCTCGCGGAACCATTCGAAGATCGGCTCCGTGATCGAATAGATGAAGCGGACGATCGGATTGTACGGATTCGGCTCGATCCACGTCATCAACGCGGAAATGATCACGACGTACAAATAGAGCGTCAGCAAACTGTCGAGGGTCTGCGCGACGAAGATGATCAGGTTGGTCCAGGCGTACACGCGATAGCGCTCCCGCTAGTTGATTCCGCGGCCAAGTTCGCGCGAGCGATCGCTGGCGGCGTGCAATGCGGCGGCCACGATATCAGAAAACCCATGCTCGGCGAACCGGCGCAGCGCGGCCTCGGTTGTGCCGCCCGGCGAAGCGACCGCCGCAATCAAATCGCCGACCTCGCGTTTGGACTCGCGCATCAGCTGTTCGGCGCCACGAATCGTCTTCAGCGCCATCCGTAAAGCCAGTTCGCGCGGGATTCCCTCGCTCACCGCCGCATCCGCCATCGCCTTGGCGAACAGGTAAACGTAAGCGGGGCCGCTGCCCGAGAGCGCCGTGACCACGTCCAGGAGCTTTTCGTCCTTGAGCGCGACGGCGTCGCCTACCGCCCTGAAAATGCGCAGCGCGAACGCCTCGTCACCCGCCGACGCTCCGCGCCCGCGCACCATCGCCGCCATCCCGTGGCCCACCATCGCGGGTGCGTTCGGCATCACGCGGATCACTCGCGCGCGCTTGCCGAGCCCGCGCGTCAGCCGCGCGATCGTCACGCCGGCCGCAATCGAAACGAACAGCTTGCCCCTGCCGGCCGCTTTTCCGCGCGCTTTCGCCAGTTCGGCCGCGATTTCCGCCATCACCGCGTCGATCGTTTGCGGCTTGACGGCGAGCACGACGGCTCCGGCCTCGCGCACGACCTCGGCATTGTCGTCGGTCGTCGCGAGCTTGAGCGCGCGGGCCAGTTTGCGCCGGCGCTCCGGCGCAACGTCGGACACAATAATTTCGGCCGGCTTGAAAACCTTGTGCGCGATAAGGCCGTGCGCGAGCGCCTCGGCCATGTTGCCGCCGCCGATGAATCCGAGTTTTTTCATTCTTTCACGTTCTCACGTTTTCACGCCGTGCGTTCGCCGAAGACCGCGCGTCCGATCCGCACGATCGTCGCGCCTTCCTCGATGGCGATTTCGAAGTCGTCGGTCATGCCCATCGAGAGTTCGCTTAGCGCAAGGCCCGATTGCACTGCAAGGCGATCGCGCATCTCGCGCAACCGCACGAAGTAGGGACGCGTCGTCTCGGCGCTGGCGGCGGGCGGCGGAATCGTCATCAGGCCCTCGATTTCGATTTTTCCGGGGGCAGCATCCAAAATGGCGGTGATGCCGTCGGGCGCGACTCCGCTCTTGCTCGCCTCGGCGCCGAGATTCACTTCGATGAGCGCGCGGACGCGCGGCGACGGTTGCGCCCGCCCCAGCGCCTCGGCCAGGCGGACCGAATCGACACTGTGGATGAGCGCGAATGCGCGCGCCGCCGCCTTTGCCTTGTTGGTTTGCAGATGGCCGATCAGATGCCATCGAATTTCGGGCAAGTCCGCCAGCTCGGCGCGCTTCGCAATCGCCTCCTGGACATAATTCTCGCCGAAATCGCGCGCGCCTGCCCGCGTTGCGGCGCGAATCGCCTCGCTTGGCTGCGTCTTGCTCGCGAGCACGAGCCGAATCGAGGCGGGATCGCGGCCGGCGCGGCGGGCAGCCGCGGCGATCCGCGCTCGCACGATCTCCAGCCGCCGTTCGATTTCATTGCCGATCGACATTTCCCGCGACCTCGGCTAAGCGGGCTTCACGCCCCATCGCGCCAGCGCCGCGACGACGCGCTCGGTCGGCAGGCCCATCACGTTGTCGCGCGATCCTTCGACGTGGGAAATAAATCCACCGCCAACGCCCTGAATTCCGTACGCCCCGGCCTTGTCGAATGGTTCCTCGGTGGCGATGTAATCGTCGATTTCGGCCTTGGACAGTTTGCGAAAAGTGACCCGGCTCTCGACCGGCGAACTCTCCAGGACGCTTCCGCCGCGCGCCAATGCAAACGCAGTCACGACCGTGTGAGTGCGCCCGGAGAGCATCTCGAGCATCCGGCGCGCGTCCTCGGGATGGGCGGGCTTTTCCAGAATTTGAGTCTCGCACATCACGATGGTGTCGGCGCCGATCACAATCGCTTCCGGGAGCCGCGATGAAACCGCGCCCGCCTTTTCCCGCGCCATCCTGAGCGCGTAGTCGCGCGCCGGCTCGCCCGCGAGGCGCCGCTCGGGCACGAAACTTTCGATAACCTCGAACGAAATTCCCGCTGCCCCCAACAATTGACGGCGCCGCGGCGACGCCGAGGCAAGAATCACTTTGGTTGAATCGGCCATTTATTAAGTTGCCTGACGGTTTTCAGTTGTCTGACGGTTTTTCAGTTGTCTGACGGCGCTCCGATGTCGCGCCGGAGAACTACCTTCCAATTGAAGACGCTTCCAGCATGCGCTAACCAAGATCAGATGATAGCGAAATGGTGGCGCGATGGCGCGCTGGTGATTCTGTTCGCGATGCTGCTCGCAGGATGCGCGTCGGCGCCCGCGCGTGCCGATTCAGCGGCCGCGTCCTCGCAAGCCGCGCCACCAGCCGGTCCTATCGCCGCGCCCATCGAGCCGCCGTCCGACGCACAGGCGGCATTCCTCGACGGCTATCGCGCGTATCAGAACCACGACAATTCACGTGCGATCGATCGTCTCAAATTTGCAGCCGACAATTTTCCCGCGCTCGGCGACTATGCGCTCTTCTATCTTGCACTCGCTCAGCACGACCAGGGCGATCTGAACGCCTCGGCGGACACGCTCGATCGGCTGGTCAGGTCGTATCCGGATGGCGTGATGGTCGATCGCGGCGAGATTATCCTGGCGGACAATCTGCTGAAGCTCGGCCGCAACGCCGAGGCCGCTGCCGTCGGGTCGCGGCTGATTGCGCGGACGCCCGAAGCGTCTATCGAGCAGCGCGCGCGCATCGCGCAAGCGCGCGCGCTCATCGCGCTCGGGAATCCGAAGTCAGCCTATGCGGATGCGATGGAACTGCGAGACAAGTATCCGCGCTCCGACTCAGACGGCGAGGCGCGCATGATTGTTCATTCGCTCCTCGCGTCGAACCCCGAGCTCGCCGACACGGCTTCACTCGCTTATCATCGCGACGAGTCCGAGTTGCTGCTCCGCGAGGGCGATTTGTCCGCGGCCCAGGAGCAGGCAAGCGCGGGGCTTGCGATGGCGTCGGAGCAATCGGTTCTCGCGGAACTGCTGTGGGTGACCGCGCGAGCGCTGAAAACGGAACCCGGCCGCGCCAGGCGCGCGATCCTCGACTATCTGCGAATCGCGCCCCGCGGACCGGACGCGCCGGCTGCGCTTGAAGCGCTGGCGCTGAGCTACTGGCACGATGATCAAGACGACCTCGCACGTGCGGCGCTGAACAGACTCGTCGCGAATTTTCCGGCCAGCGAGCGCGCGCCCGGTGCGATGCTCCGTGTCGGCAGAATTTTCGAAGAACAGCACCGGCTTGATTCCGCCCGTGCGCAATATCGACGCCTGGCCGCGCGCTATCCCCGCAGCGACTCCGCCGAGGACGCGCGGTTTCGCATACCCTGGACGTTCTATCTGGCGCGCAATTACCGCAGCGCCGCAGCGGGATTCAAGCTTGCCGGCGTTCGCGCGAAAGACGCAACCAATCTCGACATGTGCGAGTACTGGCGTGCGCGAGCGCTGGAAAACGCGGGCGATTCCACCGATGCTCGCGCGATTTTCGCAAAACTCGCCGATAGCACCGACACCAACTACTATCCCGAACTCGCCAGCCAGCGCGTCGCGGCAGCCAGGCCCGATCTTCCGGCCGCGTCGGCGCCGGACCCACAATCCGGCGCTGCGCCTGCCGTTACCGGTGTCGCCGAGTTTCACTTGGCGCGGCTTCAATCGCTGCGCGCGATGGGACTCAAGGAACTTGAGCCCGCCGAGTTGAAGGCGCTCCAGTCACATGCCGGCGGCGCCATCGAGATGCGACGTTTCGTGCTGGCCGGACTGGCGAGCGCCGATGCGTGGTATGACGCGATCGTAGCTGCGACGCATATGGAAAAAAACGGGCAGATTAGCCATGCCGTCGCCGAGCGGGTCCGCTATCCGCGCGCGTACTGGGATCTCTTTGAGTCCGCGTCCACCCGGCTCGCGCTGGACCCTTACCTGGTGCTCGCGTTGGCGCGCCAGGAGAGCTTGTTTAACCCCAATGCCACGTCGAGTTCGAACGCGCGCGGCCTGATGCAGTTGATTCCCTCGACGGCGAAGAAGATGGCGTCCGAGCATGGCATGGATAGCGAGGCGATCCGTCTCTACGATCCCTCGGTTAACGTCGAGTTGGGGACGGCCTATTTGAAAAACCTGCTGGAGATGTTCGGCGGTAACGCGTTTCGGGCCGTCGCGGCGTATAACGCGGGCGAGCACGCGGTTTCGAAGTGGCTGGCCGATTTTCCCGGCGCTGACGACGAGTGGGTCGAGAATATCGCGTACAAGGAGACGCGCGAGTACGTAAAGAAAGTGATCGGAGGCCGGCGCGAGTATCTGCTGCTGTATCAGCGCAGCCCCTAGCGGCCCCGCTTGACAGTTCGCTCGGCATCTCCACACACTCCGGTTGGGAAGCTCGAGGAATTTTGGTGGCATCGCGCAAATTCAAGGCGGTCTTTTTCGATCTCGACGGCACGCTGGTCGATATCCATGGCCCGTTGTATATCGCCGCGAAAACCGCGCTCGACGAACTCGGCCACGAGCCGCCGCTCACCCATGAGCGCTTTCGCGAGGCGCTTTCCAGCGATGACGTATGGCTCGGAGTGCCGGAGCATCTCAGGCCTGAGTACGTGAAGCTCGCGTACGCGTACTTCCTGGCTGAAGTTGACAAGACCGAGCGTCTCGAGGTGCTGCCGCACGTGCAGGATACGCTGGCCGAACTCAAACGGCGCGGCTATGCGACCGGGGTGATCACCAGCCGACCGGGTGATTCGCGCCGCCTGGTCGAGAAGCTCGCGATGGTCGGGCTCGCCTCGTACCTGGACCAGGTCGTCACGCAGGCCACGAGCTCGCTGCGAGCGCTGGACAAGACGGAGAGCCTCAAGCAGACCGCGCTCAAGGCGGCGATACTTCCCCGCGCCTGCATGTACGTTGGCGATGAGCCGCGCGACATCATGGCCGCGCTCGGCGCGGGCTACGGCGCGTCGGTCGCGGTCGCTACCGGCTCGGCGTCGTTCAAATACCTGCAGACCCATCCGTATTTCAAACCCGACTACGTGATCCGCTCGATGGCGGAGTTGATCGGCCTCCTCGACAATCTGAAAGCGGAAATGGTCGAGTAGCGATGGCGCGTTTCGAGCCCTTCCGCGAGCCGCCGCGCGCGCTCGAAGGCCTCAAGGTCGTCGAGCTGCCGTGCCTCGACACGATGCCTTTTCTGGCCACATCGATGGCCGCGAAGTCGTTCGCGGATTTCGGCGCCGAGGTCGTCAAGGTCGAGCCGCCGCGAACGGGATCGCGGGAACGCGCGCTGGGACCATTTCGCGACGAGATGCCCGACCCCGAAACCGGCGGGCTGCATCTCTACCTCAACAGCAACAAGCTCGGCGTGACGATCGACCTGGAAAACCGGCGCGGGCGCGATCTTGCGCTCGATTTACTCGCGCCGGCGGACATTGTTTTCAGTCCGAATCGTCCGGAACTGAACGAGAAGCTCGGGATTGACTGGCGCACGCTCACGGCCCGATTTCCGAGGCTGATCGTCGTGTCGATAACTTTTTTTGGCGCCGAGTCGCCCTACCGGAATCTACGCGGCGGCGACCTGGTCGCCACGCACATGAGCGGCGTCGGCTACGAGACCCCGTGGCATCAGGTAACCGATCCATCGAATCAACCGCCGCTGAAGCTCGGCGGCAGGCAGTCTGACTATTTGACTGGCTATACAGCGGCGGCCGCCGCGATGTGCGCACTGTACAGCCGAAAGACTAATGGCGCGGGGCAGCATGTCGACGTCGGCCAGTGGTTTTCGATGATCAGCATGATTCGCCCCAATATCGGCTTTTACTCTCATGAGACGCCCGATTCGCCGTCGTTCCAGCGGCTCTCGACCCGGCGCAAAAGGGCCGCGCAGTGGGTGTATCCGTGCAAGGATGGATGGGTAAGCTTCAGCGCCGGCACCGATCGCTTCTGGCGCGGCGCGAAAAAGGCGATGGGCAATCCCGAGTGGATGGATAGCGAGCTGTTCGACACCATCCTGGGCCGCGTCGCGCATATCGACGCGATCGAAGCCGGTGTAATCGACTGGCTATCTACGCAGACCCGCGCCGAGGTGTTCGCAAAGGCGCAGGCGGAACACGTGCCGTGCTTCCCGGTGCATTCCCCGGCCGAAGTCGCGGGCAACGAGCAATACAAGGCGCGGAAATTTTTCATCGATCTCGAGCATTCCGCCGCCCGCGAAGTACGGATGCCCGGTGCACCGTGCAGGTTCACGCGCACGCCGTGGCGAATCGTGCGCGGAGCGCCGCGGCTGGGCGAGCACAATCAAAAGATTCTTGGCGAGAGAATCGGGCGGTCGGAGGCGGAGCTCGCGGGACTCGCCGCGGCGGGGATCATCTGATGGGAACCCGGCCGCTGGAAGGGATCCGGATCGCGGATTTCGGGTGGATCTACTCAGTTCCGCACGCGACCGCATGGCTGGGCGCGCTGGGCGCCGACGTAATCAGGATCGAGACCTCGGGCGCGCCGGACCTGGTGCGATTTCTGACCGGCACCGACGGATCGATTGGCGCCAACCGCAGTGGAATTTTCCACGCGATCAATTCCTCGCGCCGCAGCATCGCGCTGAATCTTGCGATGCCCGAGGCGCAGGAAATCGCGCGCAGGATTATCCGGCAGAGCGATTTCGTCACCGAAAATTTTACCGTCGGCAACATGGCGAAATACAATCTCGCCTACGACGATCTGGTTAAAATCAAACCCGACATAATCATGCTGAGCGGCACTCCGCTCGGCCAGGACGGTCCGCTCGCCGGTAGTGTCGGCTTTGGGCCGACGGCGCAGGCCTTTGCCGGGCTGTGCCATATCACGGGCTATCCCGATTCGTTTCCGTGCGGGATCGGAGGAACCTGGCCGGACTTCGCGGTGGGCACCGCCATGGTGTTCTTTCTGCTCGCGGCACTGCACTATCGCGATCAAACCGGCGAGGGGCAGTACCTCGACCTGTCGATGGCCGAGATGGTTACGACCATGATGCCCGAAGCGATGATGGATTTTCTGATGAACGGGCGCGACCAGGCCGCGATTGGGAATCGCGACGAGTCGATGGCGCCGCATGGCGTGTTCCCGGCGGCAGGCGACGACCAATGGATCGCGATTGCGATCGCCGCCGACGACGAGTTCGCCAAGCTGTGCGAGGCGCTCGGAGCGCCTTCGATGGCGTCCGATCCGAAGTTCAAGCGACTGTTCGGCCGCCTCGCGAACGTCGAGGAGCTCGAGCGCGAAATCGCGGCGCGCACGCGCGTCCATCCGCGCGATGAACTGGTCGCGAAACTTCGCGCGTGCGGTCTCGCCGCGGGACCGGTCTATAGCACTCCCGAATTGATGGAGGATGCTGCCTTCTCCCGCTCGAGGATGCTGGTGAAGTTGAAGCATTCCGAAGTCGGCGAGCGCGTGGTGCCGGGACTTCCGGTGAATTTCAGCGCGATCGATCTCGAATATCGCGGCGCGCCGATGATCGGCGAGCATACCGCTGAAGTTCTGACCGAGCTGCTTGGTTACAGCACCGCGGAAATCGCGCGACTCAAGGAAGCGAAGGTGCTGATCTAGCAGGAGCAGGGGCCATTGCCGCGCTTGTCGGGTGGTGATCCATTGCACCAATGACGAAGGGAAGCTTGCAAACCGGTCCTGCCATCGCGAACCCGGCAGAGCTGCGCGCGGAAATTGCCGAGATCGAGCGCGCGATCGACGCCGGTGCGTATCGCCCCGGTCCGTGGGCGCGACTGCTAACTCGGGTGCGCGCCGCGTCGCGGGCGGACCGTCGCGCGATCTCGACAGACGCTAGCCGCGTCAGCCGCAAGCTTCATCTGCGCCGCGAACGAAAGACCATCAAGGCGCAAACCGGAGTGATAATCGAGATAGCGGCTGTCGGGCTCGGCGATTTTCTTCTGGCGCTTGGGGTTTACGCGTCGTCGAACCTCGCGGCGATCGCCGCCGTGGCGCTGTGGGTGACGGCTCTTCAACCGTTGGTCAAAGTAGTGACAGGAACCACGTTGGGCGTGGGCTATGATTACGCTTACCTGGCGCATGGCGAGCCGCGCTTCAAGATGGAGTACGGCAGCTACATTGCGCAGCCGCGGTGGGCGCGAATCGCGCTGCATTTGTCGGGCGCAGTCGGCTCGCCGCTCGGCGCTTATCTGGCGGCGATGCTGGTGCGGGACGGATTGGCGGTGACTTACCGGGTCGCGATGATCGTGTTCTGGATGGTTAACGTGCTCAACCTGCTATTGCTGCTCGCCGGTGTCATCGGAATCAAACGGCTCGGAGTCTCGCGAACGATCGACACGAGTTGCGGGGCGGCAGGCGCTGAAATCCGCGAGGCGCTCGGTTGGTGAAGTTCAGCCGGCTAGAATTCCCGGTGGGGGCGAGGACACGAACTCCGCTTTGAGCGCGTCGTAACTCTTGAGATCGTCGATCGTGCGGAAGTAGCCGCGATGGACATAGCCGAACACCGGCATTGCGTTTGCGACCATCGGCGCGAACAGGCCGGCCATCAGGCTCCAGGGCGGCGCCGGCGGCATCAGGTCAAATACCGCCTGATCCGCGACGATCACGCCGCAATACATGAACGGCGAGAGCGATCCGGCAAGCTTGTCATCCAGGCCGGCCGGGTAATCGTCGTATTGAAGCGGGTCGCGGCGCGCAAGCAGGCGCATCCGGCGGAGTTTTTGGCTGGCGTCGATTTCGAGACGGCTGTAGTAATCGAGATTGGCGGGCCGGAACAGCGCGATGGTGGCGAGTGCGGCGCGGTCGCGATGGAACGCGAGCATCGCGCGCAGATCGAGATCGAGGATCGTGTCGCTGTTGGCGATTACGAAAGTATTTTCGCTTTCGATTTTTTCGTTGCCGCCCAGGAATTCCCGCAGGCCATTGAGCGGGCCGCCGGTGCCGAGCAAAACCGGCTCCGGCGCATACGTGATGCGCAGTCCGAGCCCCGATCCGTCCCCGAGTCCGCGCCGAATGGCGGATGCCAGATGATGGACGTTGATTACGACCTCGGTGACGCCGCCGTGGCGCAGCATCGCGAGCGGATAATGGATCAACGGCCGCCCGCCGAGATCAAGCATCGGCTTCGGCGTCATCTCAGTCAGCGGGCGAAGCCGCTCGCCCATCCCGGCTGCCAGTACCAATGCCTTCATTGAATAGACGCCCTGCTAAGCGCCGAGCGCCGCACAAAGTTCAGGAAACTCTGCCCGCATCTGAGCAAGCATCCGGCGCGCCTGTGCGAGCGCATGCGAGATGTAGTGACGGTATCCGCTCTTGCCGCCGCGCTCGAACATCTCGAAGCGTCCGATCATCTTGAGCGCGTGTTGCAAAACGCACATCCGATAGCTGCTCATGAATTCCGCCGGGTCGAGCGTGATGGGGACGCCGCGCCGCGCGAGTCCCCCGCAGTAGAAGTCGAGAATGCGGCGCTCGATTGCCGGGGTAATGAATTCATCGGTGTCGCGGGTCGTCAGCAGCACGGCCAGGTCCTGCGCGGCCGGCGCCATGAGCGCATCCTGGAAATCTATGATTCGAATTTGCGGACCGTCCTGGATGAACAGGTTGTGGCCGTGGTAGTCGCGATGCGAGAACACACGCGGGAAGCGATCGAGCCGCGCGGCCAGCCGCGTCAGCTCGGGTGCGATGGGTGAAAAGTCGGCGCCCGGTGCGACGGCGGCGAGGCCAACTTCCGCAAATTCCTTCATCTCCCATTCGAACAGCCGGCCGCTGTAAGCGATCTCCCGCGCGACGCATCGGCGGTCGATTTGAACGGTGCCGTCAACGTGCAGGCGAATCAGCTCGGAGGCGGCGAGCCGGAACAGGTCCGCGGCGTCGGCGCCGGGACGGCGGACGGCGTCGAGCAGGGAAAGTTCGCCGACATCTTCTATCAGCAGCGCGCGCCGGGCGAGGTCCGCATCGTAGAGTGCGGGAACGGGAGCACCGATCGACTCAAGCGAGCGATGCACGTCGATCCACGGCGGCTCGGCGCGGCGCCGTGGCAGGAAATTCAACACGCCAACGTAGCGGGGGAAGTCGTCGGGGCCGAGATCGACGAGGATAGCGGTAAGAGGCGCGCTGGTTTCGCCCTGCGGGCCGATGCTTGCCTTGGGCTGCGCAATCGATACGCGCCAGAAACGGCGCGTTGAGAGATCGCCGCGCAGAGCGGCGATCTTGTCGACGCGCGTGCGCGGCCATCGCCGCGCGACCGCCTTTGCCGCCCATATTTCGAACGCGTTGTCGGGTTGCACGTGATGGATTCTAGCGGCGGAATTGCGGTTGCGCGAGTCTGAGGAACGCCAGTGAGGGTGAAAAGCAAAAGACGAAAAACCGGCGCGGCCGTTGGTGGCCGCGCCGGTTTATTTCTCAATCAGTCGCGCGACTTTCTTCACTCGATCATGCCGGCCATCAGTCGCCTGCTATCCCGTGTCCGCCCTCGGCCGCGCGCGCCATCGCCTCGGGGGTGAACCACTCGCGATCCACGGCGCCCATGTTGATGAACCAGCTCTCGGCTGACGGAGCGCTCAGCGACGGATGGTAGCAAACGGTGGAAAACCCACCTTGCAGGTCGACCGTCGAGGAGCCGACCTGGAACTCGCGCTTGAAGGGGTAAATCGCTATGCGCGAGTCGGCGCGCGCCCGATCGGCATAGTTCATCCACGAGGTGTAGTTATTGAACAACTGGCCGCGGTTGTCATACAGATCCACGAACATCGGGAAGTCGGCCTCCGTGTCGATGTAGATAATTTCGCGGCTGTAAAGGGGGCTGGCGTACCGTCCCGGCCGTGCCTTGGCCTCAATCATGTACAGCCGCCTGAGTTGCCACGCGTCCGGGCAGTGGCTTGCGCCGCCGTCGGTTGGGCAGCGCGGATCGGGGCTGCGGTGAATGTCGATGGCGGCGAGCATCGTCTTTTCGCCGAGGAACTTGAAGTCGTAGTCCTCGGGCTTGCCGCTCCAGCCCTCGTAATGGTTTGGATCGTAGGCCTGTGTGCCTGTCGCGGAGTCGCTCAGCGTGTAGCTCAGACGCCGCAGCCGGCGCGTACCGGGCTCCCAAGTCCAAGTGTCGTCATCCCTCATGGGAGCGGCGTAGCGGAACTTGAGGATCCCGGTGCCGCGACCGGTAGCCGGGGATAGAACCGGATAGAGCAGCGCCTCGTAAAAGCGTCCAGTCACATTGAAATCCGGATCGATCGGCAGCGGTTGCACCTCGGTCCGTCCGACTTCGTTGTAGCCCGCATAGTGGCCGATCTCGATGTCATTGATCGAGAAGTACGGCTTGTTGTAGCCCCAGTACACGCTGTCGCAATCGAACCAGCGCAGATCGTAGTCGTCCGTAGATATTGGCCGGAAGACTTCGTCCCACATCACCTTCTCGGCCGCCTGCGGATCGTTCGCATCGATGATAGGAAACGGCTCACCCGCGACGTAGCCGATCAGGCTGCGATGGTCGGGAGTCAGCCTGGTCTGGCTCGAGTACTTTTCGGTCGCGTCGCTGTAGGGCGGAGGCCAGTCTATGCGCTCGGTTGGCTCGATCTTCATCTCCATACCGTGCAGGACGCGTGCGTACGTCGCCTGGTGGGAGCAGGTCTTTGACCTTGGATGCGTTTTCCGGGGTGATGACATCCCCGGGCTTTACCTGAGCCGATGCCGGCGCGTTGGTAATCCCGACCAAAAGCATCAAAGCAGTCAGAACTCCGCCGCACCAGGCTCCCCATCCGATTGCGCGCTTCATGTTGACTCCCTCTTTCGGCAAGTGGTTGCCGACGTTTGGAATTTGGACCTGCAACAATCTGCTAACATTACTATGTGCTACGTGTAATTAGCCTTGCGGCTGGGAGTCGTCAATAGCGCTAATGATAACAAACGGGTTGGGGGGGGGTCTAATGGCCCCAGTAGCGCTTGCCGACGGCGGCCGCCCCTGCTAAAAAAATCGGCGGTCGTTCCAAAACACCCGCTCATCAGGTATTGATATCAAAATAAGAAGCGCTTGTAGGCGGTTCGAGAATGACAACCTGGTATCCCGTGGCTGTGACCCTGTTTGTCGCCGGCGTGATCGTCGGCGTCATGTGCACGATCAACATGCTGATCGGCCCCAAGCGTGCCGGTGCTGCGGTCAAGAGCGAGGCTTTCGAATGCGGCAACCCGCCGAGCGGTTCGGCGTGGGGGCGGTTCTCGGTGCGCTTTTACCTGACGGCGATCCTGTTTCTGATCTTCGACGTCGAGGTGATTTTTCTGTATCCGTGGGCGGTCGAGCTGCGCTATCTGGGGATGTTCGGCTTCGTCGAGGCGCTGATCTTCATCGCGATTCTCTGCGTCGGCCTGCTCTACGCCTGGCAGCGCGGCGCGCTTGATTGGGACTAGCTGCGATCGATGCTGATTGAAAAACTGAAAGCACGCTTTGGCGGGGAAATTCTCGACGCGCAAAACGCACGCGACGAGGAAACTTTCACCATCGATCGCGAACACGCGTATGATTTCTTCCGCGCGCTGCGCGACGAGCCTGACTTCGATTTCAATTTCCTGACCGACGTGACCGCCGTCGATTGGCCCGAGCGCAAACCGCGCTTCGATGTCGTCTATCAACTGAACTCGCTCAACCTCGCCCATCGCATCCGCGTCAAGATTGGCGTGGACGCCGCCGATCCCTGGGTCCACAGCGTCGTTGGCGTGTGGGGCGCCGCCGACTGGCTCGAGCGCGAATGCTTCGACATGTTCGGAATCGTCTTCAAGGGCCATCCCGATCTGCGCCGCATCCTGATGTACGATTCGTTCGAGGGTCATCCGCTGCGCAAGGACTACCACTACAACAAACGCCAACCGATCGTCCCGGAGATCGACCCGGTCGTGAATCCGATTCGCTCCTCGCGCTGAAAGCACACGACCCGATACAAGCCATGGCACTACCGGCGCGCTGGAAGGACAAAATCGTACCGTCGGACCCCTCCGACGAGATCATGGAACTGCAGATGGGGCCGTCGCATCCCGCCTCCCACGGCACCATCAAGTTCAACCTCAAGCTCGACGGCGAGCGGATCGTCGATTGCGACGTCGAGGTCGGATTCCTGCATCGCGGATTCGAAAAGATGTGCGAGCAGGGGACCTGGACCCAATGCTTCCCGTACACCGACCGCCTCAATTACGCCTCGCCATGCATCAACAACGTCGGCTTCGCGCTCGCCGTCGAGCGCCTGCTCGGCATCGACACGACCGAGCGATGCAAGTACGTGCGCATGATCATGAGCGAAGTTTCGCGCATCGCCGACCACCTGACCTGCCTCGGGATGGCGGCGCACGAGGTCGGCGCGCTCGACCGTCGGCATGTACATGGTCGAGGCGCGCGAGTTTCTCTACGACTTGATCGAGGCTGTCACCGGCGCGCGAGTCACCGTGACATGGTGCCGCGTCGGCGGCGTGACCCACGACCTGCCCGCCGACTTCGCCGATCGGATCAAAGCTGCGTTCGCGCGCCTCGATCAGGTTCTCTCCGACTGCGACAAGATGCTCAGCCGCAACCGCGTATTCATCGACCGGATGGCGGGAATCGGGAAGTTGTCGAAGCAGGAGGCAATCTCCTACGGGCTGAGCGGTCCTCTGCTGCGCGCCGCCGGCGTGCCTTACGACGTTCGCAAGGCGCATCCGTACCTGGTGTATGACCGGATGGAGTTCGAAATCCCGACCGGAGACCGCGGCGACAATTACGATCGCTTCAACGTCCGCTTCCAGGAGATGTATCAGTCCAAGCGCATCATCGAGCAAGCGCTCGCGGCGATCCCTGAAGGTCCCGTCACGATCACCGATCCCAGGGTCGTGCTGCCCGACAAGCAGAAGGTGTACAACTCGATCGAAGGCCTGATGAACCACTTCAAGCTGATCATGGAGGGCATCCACGTGCCCGCCGGTGAGGTTTACCAGGCGGTCGAGGCCGCCAACGGCGAGTTGGGCTTTTACGTCGTGAGCGACGGCAGCGGCCGGCCGTATCGCGTGCGCGTGCGCCCGCCGTGCTTTCTCGGCATGGGCGCGCTCAACAAGATGCTCATCGGCCGCATGATCCCGGACATCATCGCGACGTTCGGCATGATCAACATGATCGGCGGAGAGTGCGATCGCTAGCGCGTCTTCTCTTCTCACTTTTCACTAGGCGCACGGCTGGCCAGTATTACGCCCGAGAGAAAAAGACGCGCCGCGCGGATTTTTCGATTCGTTACCGGGTGCAGGGGTCACCCCTGGCCGTGGCGACGGCAGCGCAGTATTAAGCCGTTGGCAGGGGCCGCGCGCGACAACGGAGCGCGGCCTTAACACTGGGTGCAGGGGTCACCCCTGCAAACCCACGGTGGGTTTCACATATAATCAAGCTTTCTCAAAATGTCCTCTCCTGAAGCCATCGCTACGCAAATCGCGCCGCCCCCGCGTCGGGTGCTGATAGTGCTGCTCGGCGCGATCGGCGACGTGGTGCGCGCGCTTCCTTTGCTCGGCCGCATCCGCAATGCATGGCCCGACGCGCACATCGCGTGGGCGGTGGAACCCAAGTCCAGCGGGGTACTCGACCACCATCGATGGCTCGACGAAGCGATCGTGTACGATCGCACGCACGCGCCGTTGACGTTCATTGGGTTCCTGCGGCGAATTCGCAAGGGGCATTTCGATCTGGCGATAGACCTTCAGCGTCATCTCAAAAGCGGCATCACGTCGCGAATCTCGGGCGCCGCGGTTCGTTTTGGTTTCGCCAAGCCGAACACCAAGGAGTTCAACCATCTCTTTTCGAATCATTGGATCGCGCCGCAGCCGAACATGCGCCTGAAGCTCCTGCAATACCAGGCGTTCGGCGACGCGCTCGGCATTGCGGAGTCGCCGATCGAATTCGGACTCGCCGCGACGGACGCGGAACGCGCCCGCGCGTTGGAGATGCTGCGCGATGCGCCGCGTCCGATCCTGGCCGTGATCCTTGGCTCGTCGTGGCCAAGCCGCATCTACTTTCCTGAATCGACCGCCGCGGTAATTCGGACGCTCGCGCGCCCCGGAGCCGGCAGCCCTGGCTGATTTCCCGTGTTGCTCGGCGGTCCCGGCGAAACCCAACTCGCCGGCCGAGGTCATGCGCCATCTCGACGGCGTCCCCGCGCTCAATCTGGCCGGACGCACCTCGCTGCGCGATCTGATCGCGATCTTTCCCCAATGCGCCGCCGCGTTCGGACCCGACTCCGGCCCGATGCATATCGCGGCCGCGGTGGGATGCCCGGTCGTATCGCTGTGGGGCGCTACCGCCGCCGAGCGCTCCGCGCCGTGGGGTTTCGCCGAGCTCGCAATCAGCGGCGCGATCCCGTGTCATCCCTGCTATCTTCGTCAATGCCCCGTCGGGCGCGAATGCATGCGGCGAATATCCCCCGAAGAAGTCACTGCCAACCTGAGGCGCGCGCTCGCGATGCGTGGAGCGGCCGGATGACCTGGCGAATGACGGGCTTTGACGGGGCGCCGTTGACGCGCGGCGGATGGACCTTCTTCATCCCGGGCTACGCCGCGCGATTTTCAGAGGCGTTTCGCGAGAGCCTGATCGATTCCGCATTCGCCGCCATCGACGGCGCCTTGGCGACTCGCGTACGCCGCTCGCGTCATGCCGAGACATGGTTCGAGAATTTCGATCAGGTCGGGGGTCCGAACGCCTATTTCAAAGTGCTCGACCCGATCCGTGGCCTGAATCGAATCAGGTGGTTATTCAAGCGGATGCGCGCCGCGCACGTTGCGTCGATATCGGAGCATCTGCGCGCCGACGGCGTCGGAGTCCCGGAAATTCTGCTGCTCGGCGCCGAGCGCCGCGGCGGGCGCGAGATCATAGTAACCGCGCGCGTCGCCGGGTCTAATCTTGCGCGCTATTTGAAGCGCGCGAAGCTCGCGTCCAGGCGCGTCGTGTTGCGCGCGCTCGGCGCGCAGGTCGCGCGATTGCATCGCGCTGGATATATCCACGGCGACCTGACGCCGTTCAACATCTTCGTCACCGGACTTGAGCCGCCGCAATTCGTTTTCATCGATCATGAACGCACCCGGCGCACGATTCTGAGCCGCTTCGAGCGGCCGCGGATGCGCAATCTCGTTCAGCTCGGGCAGCTCGAGCTCGGCGGCGTCACCAATACGGATCGGATGCGCGTGTGGTGCGGCTACGCCGCCGCGTTTTCCGCGCGACGCCGGCGCGCGCAACGCCGCCGCGTTGCCGCGATGCTCGCGGCCAGAATTCGGCACGAGCGCAAGGCGCGCCGCCGCCGTCCGCGCATCGGCGTCCGTGGCGCCGCATCGGGAGGCGAGCGGAAGCTGATGGACCGAGCGGACCAAAATTTCCGTGGTGATTCCGGTGTACAACGAAGTCACGACGATCGGCCGCGTAATCGAGCGCGTGCTGGATTGCGGCTTCGATCCCGAGGTCATCGTCGTCGATGACGCTTCGACCGACGGCACTACCGAGTTTCTGCGCGAGTTCAGCCATCCGCGCGTTCAATGTTTCTATCACACCGTCAATCGCGGCAAAGGCGCCGCGCTCCGGCTCGGCTTTGCGGCGGCGAAAAATCCTTACGTCTTCGTGCAGGACGCCGACCTCGAATACGATCCCAGGGACTACGCCGCAATGATTGGCCCGCTGCTCGACGGCCGTGCCGACATGGTTTACGGCTCGCGCTTCCTCTCCGGGCCGCATCGCGTCATGTTCTTCTGGCATTACGTGGCCAACCGCGCGGTGACGCTGCTCTCCGACATGGTAAGCGATCTCAATCTGACCGACATGGAGACCGGGATGAAGGCGTTCGTGCGCGAGAAATTGATGACGCTCAAGCTCAGCGCCAATCGCTTCACCTTCGAGCCGGAGATCACCGCCAAAGCGGCGCGCGCGCGATGGCGAATCTACGAGGTGCCGGTGTCGTACGCGGGACGGACCTACGAAGAGGGCAAGAAGATCGGCATTCGCGACGCGCTGACCGCGGTCTGCGCAATCCTGTATTACAGATTTTTCGACTGACGCGATCAATGGATGCGACTGTTCAACCTGACGACCCCATCCAGTGCATCCCGATAGCAACACCGTTGCGCCCGGCGCTGAGCATCGCCGGCGTCGATCCCGAACTCGGCTTCGCCGGCGGCGAGACCCAGGTGCTTGGCTTGACGATCGCGCTGGCCGCGCGGCGGTCATCGCGCGGAGTTGATTTGCGATCCCGCGGGACGGCTCTGGGAGCGGGCCGTCGCCGCGGGCATAAGATGCCATCCGCTGCGCATCCGCAACGCTATCGACCTGGCGGCCGGCATCCGGCTGCGCGCGATTCTCAAACGTGAACGCTATGACGTCGTTCATTTCCACACCTCGCGCGCGCATTCGATGGCGCCGTTTGCGCGCGGCTTCGCGCGTGCGCTGGTCGTTACGCGGCGGATGGACTACAGGCCCAACCGCGTTTTCGCGCCGTACCTGTACAATCGCGCGGTCGATGGCGTGGTCGCGATCTCCGGCGGCGTTGCCGATTCGCTCGCGGCCGCGGGCGTCGATCGCGAGCGCATCACGGTTGTTCAGAGCGGCGTGGATTGCGACCGCTTCCGCCCGCCAACTGCCTGAGCGAACGCGTCGAGGCGCGCGACGCGCTCGGAATATCCGATGGCGAGTTCGTGATATCGGCGGTTGGCGCGCTCGAGCCGCGCAAGGGCCATCGCTATCTCATCGAAGCGTCGCGCGGCTCGCGCTGGCAGCGGCGTCCGATCAAGGCTGAAATGCTTCATCGCGGGTCACGGATCGATTCGCGGAGAACTCGAACGCGAAATCGCGCAACTGGGATGCGCTGAAAGCGTCAAGCTGCTCGGCAGAATCGACGACCCGCGCGAACTTCTGTGGGCGTCGGACGCCTTCGCGATGCCGTCGCTGAAGGAAGGGCTCGGCGTAGCCGCTCTGGAAGCCATGGCGAGCGCGCTCCCGGTGATAGCGAGCGACGTTGGCGGGCTTCGCGAAGTGGTCGAACACGATCGCACCGGAATCATCGTGCCGCCGGCGGATCCTGAAGCAATTGCGTCGGCGATCGGCCGGCTGGCGGAATCGCCCGCGCTGAGATCGCAGATGGGCGCGGCGGCGCGGGCGCGCGCCGTGGAAAATTATTCGATGGCGACGATGGCCGCGCGGACGCTCGCGCTCTATCGCGCGTGTGTGAGAAAAACGCGGGAAGAGAGGGGCGGAGTCACATGAAAAGCATGACCGGGTTCGGCAGGGCTATCGCCGAGCAGGACGGCACTCGCGTGATTGCCGAAGTGCGCGCGCTGAACCAGCGCTTTTTCGAACTCAAGCTGACGGTGCCGCGCGGATGGGGCGAGCATGAGGCCGAGATTCGCAAAGCCGTACAGAACTGTCGTGGCGCGCGGACGAGTCGAAATTTTTATCAAGTCGGTTGCGCTGAAGCCTCCGCCGGTGCGGCTCGAGGTGAACGACCGGCTGGCGAATTTGTACGTCGCCGAACTGCGCCGTCTCGGCAAGCAGCTTCATCTCAACGGCAATCCGGACATCGGGTCGATCCTCAACCGGCCTGAAATTTTTCACGTCGTCGAGGAGGAGCACGACTCGCGCGCGGCATTCAGGCTTGGCCACAAGGCTTTGGTTCGCGCGTTGAAAGCGCTGGATGCCGAGCGGGTGCGCGAAGGGCGCAGCCTGCACAACGATTTTGCCGCGCGGGTTCGCAATATCGAAGCGGCGGTCCCGAAAATTGAACGGCTGGCCGAGCAGACGCGCGCGGAAATAATGGACAATTTTCACAAGCGGATTCGCGAACTCCTGGCAGACTTGCCGGTCAACGAGAAACGCCTCTACGAGGAGGCGTCGTCCGCCTCGCAGCACGGCGATATCAGCGAAGAGATCACGCGTCTGCGCACCCATCTCGACGGCCTCAAGGCGCTGCTCAAGCGCAAGGGGCAGGTCGGGAAGTCGATTGAATTTCTGCTCCAGGAAATCAACCGCGAAGTAAATACGATGGGTTCAAAGTCGCAGAACGCGGCCCTTTCTCAAGTAACGGTTGAAGTAAAGGCGGAGGCGGAAAAGATGCGCGAGCAGGTCCAGAACGTCGAATAGGATATACTAGAAGGGGCCTTTGCACCCGCTTAATGGCTTCTATACCATTGAAATCACGTGATTCTTTGCCGCCGAGACGCGGTATAATTTTTATCCTTTCGGCGCCTTCGGGGGCTGGCAAAACCACGATTTGGCGCGCGTCGCTCAAGGCCATCGCGGGCCTGGAGTTTTCGGTATCCTTGACCACGCGCGCGCCGCGAGCAGGCGAGGCGGACGGAATCGACTACAGCTTCGTGAGCGAACAAGAGTTCAAACGCAGGCAATCGTCCGGCGAACTCGCCGAATGGGCGCGTGTGTTCGAATCCTCCTACGGCACGCCGCGCGCGCCGCTCGACGCCGCGATCGCTTCGGGCCGCGACATCCTGCTCGACATCGACATCCAGGGCGCTCGCCAGATTCGCGCAATGTATCCCCGCGATGCGGTCGCGATTTTCGTTCTGCCACCAACCTTCGCCGAGCTCGAGGGGCGTCTGCGCGGCCGCGCCACCGAGGAAGAATCGAAGATTCAGCACCGGCTTCGCAAAGCGCGCGACGAAGCCCAGGCCTATCCCGAATACGACTACCTGATAGTCAACGCCCAGCTTCATGAATCCGTCGCGCGGCTCGAAACGATCGTAAACGCGGAGCGGCTCAAGGTCGGCCGCCTGCGCGGCGAATTCGCGCCGTGGAAGAGTTAGCGCAAAGCACTCCCGACCAACTCGCCGGCCTCATCGGGCGGGTGCAAACCTACAACCCGCAGGCCGACATCGGTCTGATCCGGCGCGCGTACGACTACTCGGCGCGGATGCATCTCGATCAGAAGCGCGAATCGGGCGAGCCCTACGTCACGCATCCGCTCAACGTCGCGATGATCATCGCGCAGCTCAAGCTCGACGTGCCTTCGATCGTCACCGGCTTGCTGCACGACGTCGTCGAGGATACGCGACGTGTCGCTCGCGGAGGTGCAGACGGATTTCGGCGCCGAGGTCGCGCAGCTCGTCGACGGCGTGACCAAGGTCTCGAAGATCACTTTCCAGAGCCGCGAGGAAAAGCAGGCCGAGAATTTCCGCAAGATGATCATCGCGATGGCCCACGACATCCGCGTCGTGCTGATCAAGCTCGCCGACCGTCTGCACAATATGCGCACGCTCGACCATCTCGCCGCCGACCGGCAGCAGGAGATCGCGCGCGAGACGATGGAAATTTACGCGCCGATCGCTCATCGCCTCGGAATCTACTGGCTCAAGTCGGAGCTCGAGGACCTGTCGTTTCGCTATCTGAATCCGACTGCGTACCAGACGCTGAAGGCCTTCGTCGCGGCCAAACGCAATGAGCGCGAGGAGTACATCGCCAACGTCATCGAGATCCTGTCGCGCCGCCTGTCCGACAGCGGGGTCACGGCCGAGGTCACCGGCCGGCCCAAACATTTCTTTTCGATTCACTCCAAGATGCAGGAGATGGGGCTCAGCTTCGAGGAAATCTACGACCTGGTCGCGTTCCGCATCATCGTGGACTCGGTGCGCGAATGTTACGAGGCGCTCGGCGTCGTGCACGCCAATTGGAAGCCGGTCCCCGGCCGCTTCAAGGATTACATCGCGCTGCCCAAGGCCAACATGTACCAGTCGCTGCACACCACCGTGATCGGTCCGCGCGGCCAGCGGATGGAAGTGCAGATTCGTACCCGCGAGATGCACAAGGTGGCCGAGGAAGGAATCGCGGCGCACTGGAGCTACAAGGACGGCAACTCCAGGGAGCTCAAGGAGACCGAGCGCTTTGCATGGCTGCGGCGGCTGATCGAATGGCAGCAGAATCTCAAGGACCCCCAGGAATTTCTCTCCACCGTCAAGGACGATCTGTTTCCCGAGGAAGTCTTCGTCTTCACCCCCAAGGGCGACGTCTTCGATTTTCCGCTCGGCTCGACCGTGATCGACTTCGCCTACCGAATCCACTCCCAGGTCGGCAACCATCTCGCCGGCGCGCGCGTCAACGGACGCATGGTGCCGCTGCGCTACCGGCTTCGATCGGGCGATACGGTCGAGGTGCTGACCTCCGAAAAGCAGGTGCCGGGCAAGGATTGGACCAACTACGCGGCCACCGCGCGTGCGAAATCGCGCATCCGTCAATGGCTGCGCAGTCAACAGGCGGAACGCTCCCGCGATCTCGGAATATCGCTGCTCGATCGCGAGCTCGAACCCGTCAAGCTCAGCGTCACGCAGCTTAGATCGAGCAAGCGTCTCGACGCAGTGCTGGCGGAATTCTCGCAGCGCGACGTCGAAAGCCTGCTCGCCGCGGTCGGCTACGGAATAATCACGCCTGCGCAGTTGCTCGCGAAACTGCTGACGCCCGCCGAGCTGAAACTCTATCGTCCCGAGAAATTACCCACGCCGCTGGGACCCGCGCAAAGAGAACGCGCCGCCAAGGAAGCGCGCAAATCCGCCAGCGGTGCGGTCGTGGTCTCGGGCGTCGGCGACATGCTGGTGCGATTCGCGCGATGCTGCAATCCGCTCCCGGGCGAGGCGATCACCGGCTTCATCACGCGCGGACGCGGGGTTACGGTCCACGTCGCGGGATGCGCCCATGCGCTCAACACCGATCCGGATCGGCGCGTGCCCGTAGTATGGAAGGACGGCGAGGAAGCGCCGCGCCCGATTCGGCTCGAAGTCCTATGCGCCGATCAGCCGGGCTTGCTCGCCGCGATGACCAAGGCGATCGCCTCGGCGGGCGTGAATATATCGACCGCCGAAGTGAAGACTCACGGCGCCGACGGACGCGCGCTGGCGGTCTTCGAGGTCAGCGTCTCCAGCGCCCGTCAATTGAACAACCTGATGAACTCGATCGGCGCGATCGACGGCGTCATGCGCGTGTCGCGCCTCGGCCAGCAAAACGGCATTCGCCATTGATGAAAAAATGAAAACCTCGATTCACACCACTCAGGCGCCGGCCGCGATCGGTCCCTATTCGCAGGCGGTCGAGCAACACGGCTTGGTCTTCTGCTCGGGGCAGGTCGGTCTGGACCCGGCGTCGGGCGCTCTGGTCGAAGGCGGGATCGAATTCGAGACCCGGCGCGCGCTCCAGAACCTCGGCGGAGTGCTCGCGGCGGCGGGACTGGATTTCGTCGATGTGGTCAAGACCACCATCTTCATGATCGATCTCGCCGAGTTTGAAATCGTCAACCGTGTGTACGCAGAGCATTTCGATCCGCCCTATCCGGCGCGCTCGACCGTGCAGGTGGCGGCGCTGCCGCGCCACGCGCGAATCGAGATCGAAGCGATCGCGCTCAAACGCGACTGAAAAAGTGAAAAAGTGAATCGCGCGCCCGCCCGTTGGCACGGGTAGCCAGTGTTAAGGCCGCGCTCCGTTGTCGCGCGCGCTCGTTGGCTCTTTTATCGCGGAGTCGCGAAAAGATGCGCTGCGCAGATTTTCACGTCTTGTCACTGCGGGTGCAGGGGCCGCAGCCCCTGCCGCCCACCGCGCAGGTGATTCTTCTGTCGCGCGCGGTCACCCCTGCAGAATCGACAGCGCGGACGCGTCGATATATTGCCCCGACGGATCGAGCTTGCGCGCCGACCGTATCAAGCGTGCCGCATTCGCCCGGCGCATCGCCGCCGGCAACGGCCCATCGAACAGCCGCGCCTTGTCCAGGTCGATAATAATCACGGTGAAACTCTCGCGCGCTTGCGTCACCAGGATGTTGTGCAGATTGAGATCGGCGTGAAAGAGCCCCTTGTCGTGCATCGTGTCGATCGCTGCGCGCGCCTGCCCGAGAACGTGGCGGCGAACGATTGGATCGTCGTCCGTCTTCACGAACTCCCATAGCGTCATCCCGCGCACCGCACGAGTCAGAAAAAATCCTCGATAGAGAGCGGGACCGATCCATTCGATCATTGCGCCCATCGGCTCCGCCACTGGGATTCCGCGCCGCATCGCTTCAACCGTCACGGCGAGTTCATTCAACGGGCGCGGCGTGATCCCCACGTAAACGTCGCTCAGGATCGATCCAATCATTCCGCCACGCCGTCCCCGGCGCGCGAACAGCTCGAGCCCGCCCGCGAGATTCAGCCGAAATGCGCTCTGGCGATTTCCCGCGCCCGCTTCCGACGCGGACGCAAGCTCGCCGAGCTTTTGCACGATCTCCGCGGCGTGAGGGGCGATATCGCGATGAATCACGAGCTCTCGGCGGCCGATCTTGAACGCCGAAAAGTTCGGATCGGAGCGCCACTTCATTTGCGCAACGCGGTCTCACGCCTGGGGCGCCTCGTTCCCGCTTTGAAGCCACAACGCGAACACGGCGGCAAGCGCGAGCAACGATGAAAGGAAATGCGCCGAGTAGAAGAGCGCGATGCGGTTCAAATAGTTTCCCGTCGCAAGATTGAGCAACACGGAAAGCGCGAACAGCGTCCACACCGAAATCAACGGGCGCTCGCCGCCGTCTCGATCGGTCCACAGCGCCGCGGTCAGAGCCATGTATGGCACGAGCATCGCCGCGTAGTAGCTTTTCCACGAAATCGGCGCGAACGAGGGCATCAGGCAGAACAAGCCGCACAGCGCCAGCCGCCTCGCGAAGTGTCCGGCGCTCATCGCTCATCGCGTCCCAGAGCGACACTGCCGCGACGAGCATTATCTCGAGTCCCATTCCGGCAATCGTGGCGGCCGAACGACGTTTCCGCGTCAGCCCCGCCGCGAAGACTCATCAGGCGCGCGACCGCCGACACGGCCGACTGGTTTGTGAGCATCGTGCGATATCGATTCGTCATCGAAACGATCGCGTTCAGGTATGCGCCGGTCTGATCGATCCATCCGCGCGGTCCAAAGATCACGATTGGCACGACGATCAGCGCGATTCCCGCCGCCAGCGCCCATCCGAGCGTGGCGAAGCGCCGGCGAATCGCAAGATGTAGCGCGGCCAGCAGGGCGAACGGCTTGATCAGTATCGCCGCCGCAAGCATCAGGCCCGCCCACCCGTCGCGGGACTCGTCGGCGTAAATGATCGCCCACACGATCAACGCCAGGGTCGGAAGATTTATCTGGCCGTGCTCGATGTTGTTGTCGATGAATCGGAATGACAGCAACACCGGGACAACGATCAGCGCGGCCGGGATTCGGCGCTCGCGGCCGAACAGAATCACGCCCGCGCCGAGGATCAATTCGATCAGCGAGAATGCGTTGACCGTGAAGAAAACAAATTGCGCAACATGGCGTGGCAGCGCCGCGAGCGGCGCGAACCCGATCGCAAAGATCGGCGCGTAGAGAAACCGATCGGAGTCGGCCGGCGGATAGATCGCGAGGCCGTGAAGCACGCGACGGCCCGCGCGATAGTAAACGTTGAAGTCGCCCTGCGTCCGAAGCGTTGCCGAGATGCCGAGCCCGACGATGTAGATGCCCATCGCGAGCCATGCGAACTGGCGGGCGCGCGTGGCGTCGATCGTTTTCATCGCGGAAGGCAGGCTGGCCGCGCGCCGCGCGGCGGTCACGCGATCGGTTTGGCTTCCTCGATCAGCATGATCGGAATGTCATCGCGCACCGGATACTCGAGTCTGCAAGCGCTGCAGACCAGGCCGTCCTGCTTGTCGTTGAGATGCAGGTCGCCCTTGCATTTCGGGCACGCCAGGATGTCGAGCAGTTCCTGACTCAGCGCCATCGCGGAAATCCTCCGGGCATTTTCTTTCCTCTCGCTATGCATCCGCCGCCGCCGAGGCTGCGGTCATGCGACCCAGTATCAACTCGTCGAGCGCGCGCGCATCGGCCGCATCCATCGTTACTTCAAGCCTGAGAGCGTATAGCGAATCGCGCGGGAACGGAAACCGCTCCAGCTTGACCAGGTCCTTCTCGGTCGTGACGACCAGGTCGGTGTCGCGCATCGCATTCACCATAGCCTGCCAGTCGGCGTTCGTGTAGGCGTGATGGTCCGGATAATCGAAAACGCCGACCAGGTCCGCGTCGAGTTCGCGCAGCATCGCGTAGAACGCGCTTGAATCCGCCAGACCGCTCACCGCCAGCACGCGCCGTCCGCCCAGCCCCAGCGGGGTTTCGCGCCACACCCCATTCTCGGTGACCAGCAACGCGCGCGGCCGCACCGACGCGTGAAGTATTTTGCGCGCGGAAAGCTTCTTCATCTGCGACGGTCCAATTGCCGACGCGGCAGTTCCGAAGTTCATCATTATAATCGCGTCTGCGCGGCCGACCGCGCGGATCGGCTCGCGCATCGGTCCGGCCGGCAGCAGCCAGCCGTTGCCGAAGCCGCGCTCATTGCTCACCAGCACCAGATCCACGTCGCGATTCAAGCGCACGTGCTGAAAGCCGTCGTCCAGGATCACCGCGTCGAGCGGACCGAGCTTGCTTAGCAGCTCGACGCCGTCGAGGCGCCGGCGCGCAACCGCAATCGGACCGGCGAACGACTTCGCCATCATCGCCGGCTCGTCGCCCGCGTCTTCCGGCTGAGATTTTCAACGTGCCGCCGTCAGCCACCAGCTCGGCGCGCACTTTGGATCGCGCGCGTCGGTAGCCCCGGCTCACGATTCCGACGCGCAGGCCGTGGCTCTGCAAGCGCTTGGCGAGAAACAACGTGAACGGCGTCTTGCCGTTTCCGCCGACCGTCAGATTGCCCACGCTCACCGTCATCACTGGCGCCCGCCGTTTCATCATCCGCCAGTACAGATGACGTGCGGCCACGCCGACTCGGTAGAATCCCGCCGCAACCGCGAGCCCGGCCCAAATTGGAAGAAGTGGAGCGGGAAGATCCCGCCGCCACAATCGCTCGATTCGTGGGCGATTCGGACTCGGCTCGTTTGAGGGCATCGGTCAGCCGAGACTAATGAGCCCTTCGAGCTGCTTCAAGGCGAACCGCGCGCCGCCCGACGAACGGCTCACCGCAGCGCGCGCGCGTTGGCCTGCCTGTTGTCGCGCCTCATCGTCGGCGAGCCATTGCGAAGTTTCGCTGATTATGTCGCTCGCGTTTTTGACGATTCGTGCGCCGCCGGAACTGACCAGCGACGACACTATCTGCTGCTGGTTCTCGTGATACGGACCGATCAGGACCGGGACCTCGGCCAACGCGGGCTCGGCCGGGTTTTGCCCGCCGCGTCCCGGCGCGAGGCTGCCGCCGACGAACGCGATCGATCCGCGCCGATAGAAGCTGCGCAGCTCGCCCATGGTGTCGAGGATCAAAACGTCCGCGTCGCGCGCCGCGCCCGGTGAATTGAGTTCCGACGCTTTCACGTAATCGAGCGAGGCCGCATGCAGCGCCTTTTCGATCTCCGGCGTGCGCTCGAGATGACGCGGCGCTATCGTCAGCGCGAGCTGCGGAAAGTCCTTGCGCAGTTCGCGGTAGGCGCCCGCAATCACGGCGTCCTCGCCGGCCGCCGTCGATCCCGCGATAAAAATTTTCCGCCCGGGTGCAAACGCCATCAGCTCAGGACGAATTGGTTCTTCATTCGCCATCTGCGCCTGCGCCGCTTCGATTTTGGTGTTGCCGGTGACTACCACTTTTGCCGCGAGATCGAACTTCGCGTAACGCCGCGCGTCTTCGCGGCTCTGCGTCAGAATCAAGGTTGCCTGGCCGAGCGCATCTTCAAACAGGCCGCGCGCGCGCAGGTAACGACGCAACGATCGCTCCGACATCCGGCCGTTGACCACCGCGATCGTCGCGCCCGTCCGCGCGGATTCGATGAAGTAGTTCGGCCAGATTTCAGTCTCGGTGATCAGCACCACGCTCGGCTGCACCCGCTCCAGAAAGGATCGCACCGCGCGCCGATTGTCCAGCGGCGCAAGCATCCACGCCGCCGCACCCGGGATTCGGCGCCTGGCCGCCTCACGTCCCGCCGCCGTCATCGCGGTGATTGCCATGACCGCGCCCGGATAGTGTTCGAGCAGACCGTTGGCGACCGGCCGAATCGCTTCGATCTCGCCGACCGAGGCCGCATGAATCCAGATTCGCGGCGCGCCCGCGGTATCCGGAAAATCGCCGTGCCCCATCCGCTCGCGATAGTCCCGCAGGTTTGCCGGATGCGCGGCCAGCAGCGCAAACGGCAGCGCCGGATACCACAACAAATTGTACAGCGCGCTTAACATCGAAGCCTCGTCGATCCGCACACCTGACGAGTCGAATTTACGATCAGTAAGTATCAGTTGACGAGACCGCCGTTGCCGGCCAGATCTTCGGGGGACATGAATTGAAGGTCGTAGAGCTTTCGGTACTCCTGCCCGCGCGCAAACAATTCGTCGTGCGTTCCATCTTCGACTATCCGGCCGTGAACGACTACGAAGATCCGGTCGGCCCGGCGCACCGTGGACAGCCGATGCGCTATCACCAGCGTCGTGCGGTTTGCCATCAGATGCTCGAGCGCTTCCTGCACCGAGCGCTCGGCGGCGGAGTCCAGCGAGGAGGTTGCCTCGTCGAGGATCAGAATCGGCGCGTCTTTGAGCAGCGCCCGCGCGATCGCGATTCGCTGCCGTTCTCCGCCCGACATGCGCACGCCCAGTTCGCCCACCATCGTCTCGTAACCGTTGGGCAGCCGCGTGATGAAGTCGTGAGCGTTGGCGAGCTTGGCGGCCGCGATTACGCGCTCGAGATGCTTGTCGCTGCTGCCGTAAGCGATATTGGCGCGAATCGTGTCGTCGAACAGAAACGTGCTCTGCGTGACCAGACCGATTTCCGCGCGCAGCGACTTAAGCCGCAGCTTGCGTATGTCGATTCCGTCAACCATGACGCGTCCCTGCTGTACGTCGTAAAAGCGCGGAATCAAATCCGCCATCGTGGATTTGCCGCCGCCGCTCATTCCGACCAGCGCCACGACTTTGCCAACCCCGATCTCCAGGTTGATATCGTGCAGCACCCATTCGTCGCCGTAGCGGAAACTGACGTTCTCGAACGCGACGCTGTGCGGGCCGGGCTGCAGCTCGATTCCATTGGGATCGTCGGGAACCTCGCTCGGTTGATCCATCATCTCGAAGACGCGTTCGGCCGCGGCCAGCCCCTGCTGAATACTGTTGTTGGTTTTGCCCAGCGCCTTAAACGGCCGGTACACGAGGATCATGGTCGTAAAGAATCCGGCGAATTGTCCCAGCGTGCGCGTGCCCGCTTGCAGCGATCCCACCGCCCACCAGACCACCGCGACGACCGCAAACGCGCCCAGCGCCTCGACCAGCGGCCCGGTAAACGCCTTGATCCGCGCCACCCGCATGAAAATTCGGAACAGCCGCTTGAGCTCCCGATTGAAACGCGCGCGCTCGTAATCTTCCATCCCGAACGCCTTGACCACGCGATTTCCCTGGAAGGTTTCAACCAGCAGCGATTGCAAGCCGCTCAATTGCTTTTGCTGATTCTTGGTCTCGCGCCGAACTTTCTTCGACAGACTGGCGATCGGCAGAATGACGATCGGAAAACCGATGAAGGCGATGATCGCGAGCTGCCAGTCGAGCCAGAAGGCCGTCACCAGCAACGCGATCAGCGACATGCCGTCGCCGAAGATCGAAAACACGCCGCTGCTCAGACTCGACACCACCAGGCCGACGTCGCTGATAATTCGTGCAACCATCACGCCCGTCGGCGTGCGGTTGAAAAAACTCAGCGATTGGCGCTGCAGGCTCTCGTTCAGATCGGCCCGGATATCCATCGTCAGCTTCTGGGATATATATGAGCTCAAGTAGTCGTTGGAAAAATTCGCGAACGCGCGCAGCAAAAATAATCCCGCGAGCATCAGCGAGAATTCGCGCAGCTTCGAGGCGCTGTGCGCATCGAGCTGATGGGCGACTTTGAGATTGGCGACCAGGTCGACCACCAGCTTCATGATGAACGGGATTCCGGCGCTGGCCGCCGACAGCAAGGCCATCGCCACGCCCAGCAACAGCACGTACGGGAACAGGTATCGGCGGAGGTAGCCGAACAGCCGCCATTGCAATGGGGTCAGCAGCTTCATGCCGTTCATCCTGAATCCGATCATCTCGAGCGCGATCGCCGCGACCCGCGCCGCCGCTCCCGGCGATCCGAGCTTCTCGCGCAATGCCTTCAGCGCGGCCGCCGTTTCCGCGCGTATCGTGTCGCTCAAGAGCGGCTCGGCGGCTCGTACCAGCTTCTCCGCAGTCACGTCGCCCTGGATCAGTTCGGGCACGATTTGCCGGCCCGCCAGGATATTCGGCATCCCGATAAAATCCACGCCCGTCACCAGCATCCGCCCTAGGATATAGGTAAGTGGCGACACTTTGTAGGCGATAACTTCGGGGCATCCGAGCAGCGCCGTCTCCAGCGTGGCGGTCCCCGACGCGACCAGCGCGACTTCGCTCGCCGCGACCAGGTTGTATGTGTCGCCCTCGACAATCCGTGATTCCCGCCAGCTCCGTGCGTCCAACCTCGGCGAGCTCGGCCTGGGTCAGGGTCGGCGCCAGCGCGAGCGCTATTTCAAGGCCATGATCGCGCGCGACAATCCGCGCCGCCTTGACCATCGGACTCAGCAGGTAACGAACTTCAGCGCGGCGGCTGCCCGGCAGGATCGAGATGATTCGCGCGCGCGGCGGGAATCCATGGCGCTTCAGCGTTTCCTCCCGGCTCTGGACCGTGGCGACCCGATCGAGCAGTGGATGCCCTACGAATGAAACGCGCTCGCCCGCGCGATGGAACAGTTCGGCCTCGAACGGCAGCACCACCGCGAGGCGGCCTGCGCGATCCACCAGCTTGTCGATTCGGCCGCGCCGCCACGCCCAGACTTGCGGCGTGATGTAGTAGAGCACCGGCACGCCCGCGCGCCTGGCCGTGCCGGAGAGAATCAGGTTGAACTCCGCGTAGTCAATCAGGATCACAAGGTCCGGCTTCTCCCGCCTGATGATTCGACGCAGTGCGCGAAACGCGCCAATCGTGCGCCCAATCGTGGAAGCCAGTTCCAAAAGTCCCAGCCCGTGGATGTCCTCGGTTGCGACGATTGCCCGCACCCCGGCCGCGCGCATCTTCTCGCCCGCAATTCCGAACAGGTCGCACGACGGATCGCGTGCGAGAATTTCCCGCGCCAAATCGCCGCCATGAAGATCGCCCGACGCCTCGCCCGCAACGATCATGATGCGGCGCCTGCGTGCGGTCTCTTTCAGGCGTTGATCAAGCGGCGGCGGCGCTTCGGCATTCAACGGCATCGAAGGGATTGTGATTGAAAAACACGGCGCCGCAAATAGCCCCGCCCGTGCGATTCAGTCGTCGGAAGCGAACCGCCTGCGGATCGCGTCGCGTATCTGATCGATCGGCGAACGCTGCTCCGACATCCGTTCCGCCAGCAAGGCCTCCTCGGTGCAGATTTCGCAGGTCGCGCCATGGCGGCCGCGATAACAATCGAGCAGATTCTGATGGCCGTCCGCCTTGTCGCATCCGCAATAGCAATGCAGTTCCGCCAGTAGCGCGGGATTTTTCTCCGCAACTATGTACGCCTGCTTTACCGGACCGGTGAACTGGTTTGGATCGAGCGTCAAACGGCCCTGCGCCGCGTTGGCCGCGACGGTCTCGGCCTCCGCCCGCCCCGCGCAGCAGCAATGACCCGCGATGCACATCGCTCCGCGCGCGCCGCCATTGTCCGCCGATGAACCGCCGAACGACGGCCACAGACATGTCAGCGCCAGAATCGCCGCAATCGCGGAGCCGAAAATGACAGCTCGTCGCATGCTGCATCTCTCAGCCCTTGTTCAGGGTCTTTCTGACGTCATCGACGATATCCTGGGCTTTTACGATTTCGCCGTTGTATTCACGCACCAACCGCCCATCCGGTCCGATCAGCATCATATCGACCAGGTGACCGATCGAACCGTCCGGCATGATTTGCCGGCTGAGCTTGAAGCCTGCCAGCGCTTTATCGATGTCTCCGGGACCTCCGGTCAGGAAATACCATCCTTTCTCGTCCGCCCCCTGCTGACGTGCGTAATCGAGCAACTGCTTGGGGCCGTCATGCTCCGGATCGACGCTGATCGAAACGATCGTGACCTTCGAACCGAGGTCGGGCCCCAGCCGGAGCGCGACGTTTGTCAACTTCGCCGTTTCCATCCGGCACTCCCCCGGGCACGAGGTATAGATGAAATCCACCACCAGCGGTTTGCCCTTGAGCGACGCGAGCGAGACCTGGTTGCCATTCTGATCGACGAGCTTGGTGTCGGTGAGGCAGCTCGAGGCGGCTGTGGTTGAGTCGCCGCGGCATCCAGCAGCCGCGAACAGGCTCGACGTCATTACCATGATGACGGCGAGAGACCTGAGGTTACAGTGAATACTCATATTATATCCTACTGGTTATATATCCGTTACTAAGTTGCGAATATCAACCATAGTCTTGCTATAGCTACTCAGATAATCAGAAGAGCGCGTGTCCGGCTTTAAGATCTGCGGTCTTGATGCGTACGATTCCGGAATCGTCTTCGTGCGGCAAGCTGACGGGCACGCACGACGCTTTGCCTTCAGTCATCCGATCGATTGGGTAGTGATTCCCGCACACCCGGCAAATCAGTTCGCCCCCGACCACCCGGTAGCCGCGATGGAACGCGGAGCACTGGCGGCATGCGTCGAACACCGACCGCACCTTGCCATCGACCCCGCGCGCGAGCACGAAGCGCAGCCGCTTGCCCGCGTCATCAGTGTAAGAGAAAAGCCGCGCGCTACCGGGACGCATCGCGCATACGTTGACATGAACCTCGTCGCCGCCGGTCACGGTTGTGCAATCCGAGCTCGCGCTGAAGATGAGAAACGCGGCGGCGCCGGCTGCGAGCACCAGACCGCCGAGAAGCTTGAGCCTGATCGGACGCATCACAAATCGATGCTGTCGCAGCGCACAGCGAGCGTCAAGGCGCGACCGAATCCGTCAGCATCACTTCCTTGATTCTCTCGGTTAGTTCCATCACGCGAAGTCCGTCCTCGGCGCTGACCGCCGGCGTGGACCTGCTGCGAACTGCCGCGACGAACGCATTGACTTCGTCGGCGAGCGGATCGCCTTCGCCGAAATCGATCTGCTCCGCCGAGATCGTGGGGAACTGCGCGCCCCGCGCCGGCGGAGTTTTGCGATACATCTGGATGCTGCGCGCCTCGTAATCAACCGAAAGGTACGCGTCGGGCTGGAAGAAGCGAATCTTGCGTTCGCGCCGGGCCGACACGCGGCTGGTGACCAGATTCGCGATGAGACCGCTGCTGGAAGCGGATGCGCGCGTTGGCGAGGTCGATTCGATCGGTAAGGATCGCGACCCCGACCGCCTCCAGCGACGCGACCTCTGACGGCGCCACCGACAGGATCACGTCGAGGTCGTGCACCATCAGATCGAGCACCACATCCACGTCGGTGCCGCGCTCGGTGAACGGCGCGAGCCGATGGCATTCCACGAAGCGTGGATTTTTCACGATCGAATGCAGATGAACGACCGCCGGATTGAACCGCTCGAGGTGGCCTATCTGAAGAATGCGGCCGCTGGTCAACGCCAGTCCGGCCAGTTCACGCGCCTGCACCAGCGTCTCGGCCATCGGCTTTTCCAGCAGCACGTCGATGCCCGATTTCAGCATCGCGGATGCGATCTCATGATGCGTCACGCCGGGCGACGCGACCGTCACGAGGTCCACCTTGCCCGCCAGCATCCGGTAGTCGGCCAGCGGCGTCGCGCCCACTTCCATCGCTACGGCTCGCGCCCGCTCGGCGTCGATATCGACCACGTGTGCGAGCTTGATTCCCGCAATGGCGGCGTACTTGCGCGCGTGCAAGGTGCCCAGGCGGCCCGCGCCAATCACTGCGGCGCGCAGCTCAACCACTGGCTTCCGCATAGCCGTATAACGTCACGTTGTTCGCGCACGCGAGCTCGAGCGTGCGCTCGCGTTCGAGAATCAGCGCGACCTCGGCTTCGACGCCTAACATCGCCGCGCCGATCTCGGCGAGCAATTGCACCGTAGCCGGGCCAATCGCGGGGCGATCGAAGCGCATGTCCTGGCCCGGTTTGGCCGCCTTGGCCACCACCAGGCCCGCGCCCACCAGCGCGGCTGCGCGGCGCAGCGCGGCGTCGGTTCCTTCCAGCGCTTCCACCGCGGCGACCATTCCGTCGCGAACCGCGACCGTCTGGCCGATGTCGTAGCTGCCGAGCCGGCGCGCGACCGCGAATGCGAGCTCGAGATCGCGGATTTGCGCGGGAGTCGGCTCGGGTCCGGCGCCGACGCCGGCGCGCGCGAGCCAATGCTCGATCATCGGGATCGGATCGATCATTTTGATTCCCTCGGTTTCGACTTCACGCGCGACGCCGCGGAGCACAGCGTCGTCGCTGAAGCGTCCGATTCCTCGCCAGCATCTTAAGCGCGCGCGCGTCGGGCGCGAAAGAATCTTTCAGCCGCGCGCGCGAGATGCCGCCGGCCATCGCGGCCTGCGAGACTCCGGCGTTTTTGAAAACGTCGATTATTTTCTGCAGCTCGCCGACTTTGATCCAGGTTACTTCGTCGGCCACCGAGTCAAGCGCGCGATCGCTTTCATTGAGGTGCGCGACGGCGATGATCTTTATTCCGCGCTCGCGTGCGGCGCGCGCCACTTCGAGCGGGAAGACGCCGTTGCCCGCGATGAGCCCGAGCTTATTCACGCTCGCGGCCGACGACTCCGCGCTTCGAGTTGTTTATGAAATCAACCAGCCGCACGACCTCGGCAACCGTACCGTACTCGTCCAGGACCTGCTTCACGGCATCGTCGCGCAGCATCTTGGAAAAGAACAGCGTGCGGATCGCGGACTTGAGCGCCGCAATCGTTTCGGGCTTGAAGCCGCGCCGCTGCAGGCCGACTTCGTTGACGCCCGCCAGCCGCGCGCGCTCGGTTCCCGCCACCATCGAGTACGGCGGCACGTCCTGCGCCACCTTCGCGCCCGCCGCCACGATCGCGTGAGTGCCGATGCGGCTGAACTGATGCACCCCGACCTGGCCCTCGCAAATAGCGTACTCCTCGATCGCGCAGTGGCCGGCCAGCCCCGTGCACGCCGCCAGGATCACGTGGTCGCCGATGATGCAGTCGTGCGCGACGTGCGCGTACGTCATCACCAGCGTGTGACTGCCGACTTTTGTTATCATCCCACCGCCTTCGGTGCCGCGGTGAATGGTCGCGAACTCGCGAATCATGTTGTCGTCGCCGATTTCGACGACTGACGGTTCGCCCTTGAATTTGAGGTCCTGCGGTTCCGCGCCGATGGCGGCGAACTGCCAGATGCGATTGCGCTCGCCGATCGTGGTGTTACGCTCGATCATCGCGCAAGGGCCGACCACGCTGCCGGCTCCTATCCTGACCTCCGGTCCGATCACCGCGCCCGGACCGACTTCGACGCTCGTGTCGAGTTCGGCGCGCTTGTCGATGACCGCGGAGGAATGGATTCGGCCCGCTATCGGACTTGCTCCTCGACTTCCATCGCGGACAATTCCGCCTGGGCCGCCAGTTCGTCGCCGACGCGCGCCACCGCCTGCATCCGCCACAGCGGACGATGAAATTTTAGAATTTTTACTTCCATCCGCAGCTGATCGCCCGGGATTACGCGGCGGCGAAATCGCACTTTGTCCAGTCCTGTCAGCATGAACAGACGCGCCGGGTCCCCGCCCACTTCATTGAGCGCCAGGATCGCCCCCGACTGCGCCAGCGCCTCGACGATCAACACCCCCGGCATCACGGGATGACCCGGGAAATGCCCGGCGAAGTACGGTTCGTTGAAGCTTACGTTCTTGACGGTTACGATGCGGCCCTTGACGAGTTCTATGATGCGATCGACCAGCAGAAACGGATAGCGATGGGGCAGCAGTCCCAACACGCGCCCAAGCTCCGCGACTTTTGCGTCGTCAGGCACCGGGAATTACTTCGCGCATCTTGATTCGAGCGGCCTACTTCGAGATCGTCGAGCGCTTGGCCGCCGCTGAGCCGAAATCCGACGGAGCCGGTGCGCCGGCCTGCTCGCTCGCGCGCGATATCCCGCCGCCGGCGCCTTCGCCGACCGAGCCTATCGTCACGTGCATCGCGTTGTAACTGCGGATTACCTGGTCGGTAATATCGATGCCTGGCGCACCCCAGAGGATCGATCCCTTCTCCATCACCATCGTGTAGCCGTCACGCTCTCCAAGCGTGCGGATGACTTGGGCAAGGTCATGCACGATTTTCGCCGTGACCGCCTGGTCCTTGGCCTGCAACTCGTCCTTCGAGTCCTTGTAGTCGCGCTCGAAGTTCTTGAGCTTTTCCACGTACTGGTCCTGCAGACTCTGGCGCTGATCCGGGTTCATCAGCATGCCCTTTTTTTCCATCTCGTCCTTAATGGACTGGACCTCATTTTGCTGGCGCTGCAGTTTCGCCTCCACCGATGAGACACGGCCCTGGAATTCGGCCTTGGCCCGCTTACCGGCGTCGCACTCATTGAGCGCTCGCTGCACGTCAACATACGCGAACTTCAGGTCGGCGTGCGCGGGAACTGCCGCGGACGTCACCGCAAGGAACGCACCGAACAACGCACCGATGAACAACCGTTGCCTCATACAGCCCGGAAAGCCTCCTGTTGACTACCCACCTGGGACGCGTCCTCTTCACGGCGCATCACTCGCGCTTGGGAAATATATCACAATAGTACTTCATCGAGCATCAAATCCAGTTGCCCGCGCCCTCATTGTCGCCCGATGTCGGGAAATCGATCGGCGCTAGAGCGGAGAGCCGGCCCCGATTTCGAAGACGGTGCTCTGGTCGGCCGGCCGCGGGTTGATCGGGAAAGCGATATCCAGGGCCAGCGGCCCGAATGGCGATTTCCAGCGTATACCGATTCCAAACGACGCCTGCAGCTTGTCGATATTGATCGAATCCTTGAGCAGGAACGATTGTCCCGCGTCGCTGAATATCACCCCGCGGATTCCCAATCCCGATAGTATCGGGAACGTGATTTCGTTGCTCAGCAACAATTCCTTGCTGCCGCCGACGTCCTGGACGCTCAGCGGCGCCCCGTTCTTGCCGTACAACGTCACCTGCGGTCCCAACGAATAGAGCTGATAGCCGCGCACGTCGCCGGGACCGCCGACACCGCCGGGGAAGAATCGCTCGTACAGTGGCAACTCGCCGCCGGTCCCGCTTTGCAGGTTGGTCCCGATGCCGAAGGTGATTCCCTGTGACAGCACGAACGTTCCCAGCGACTGGCTCTTCAGGAACGGGTAGAAATACCGGAAATGCGCGACGCCCTTGATGAATGAGTTGGTGCCGCCGAGTCCGCCGAAATCCATGTTGAGACTCTCGACGGTGCCGGTGCGCGGATCGATCGGATTATCCACGGTGAAGCGGCGTATCGTCGGCGTAATCTCCGAGGTCTGCGTGTAGCCCTTGTAGCGCGCGATTTGGAAAGTCGTAAACTGGTTCAGCCCGGTGATTCCTATGCTCTGAAACGAGTAGCCCAGTCCCGCCTGCACGTCCTTGAGCGAGAACGGTCCCAGCTTCTTGAAGCCGAGCTCGGTCAGCGGATAGGTCGTGGTCAGGGTGAAGCCTGCCGACGACTGGTTGAAGCTCAGCAGGTAAGTTTTATTGTCGAACAACTGCATGCCCACGGCGAGCGGGATGTCCAGGAACCACGGCTCGGTGTAACTGATGCTGTAGTTCTGGAAAAAGTAGCCTACCTGCGCGTTGAGGATCAGCGATTCGCCGCCGCCGAAGAGGTTGGTGTTGCCCAGGGTAAAGTTGCCGAACACCGATTGATAGGTGTCGAATCCGCCCGCCACCTGGAACGACGCGGTGTTGGCCTCGGTCACGTTCACGTCGAGGTTTATCTTGTCCGGCTGCGCCGCCGGCGAGGTTGTGATGCGGGTGTCGGTGAAGAAGCCCAGCCGATCCAGCCGCACCTTCGAATCCCGGATCTCTTCGGCGCTGTACGGCTCCTGCTCCTGAAGCTGGATCTCGCGGCGGATTACCTTGTCCGAGGTCTTGGTGTTGCCGCTGATATTGACCCGGTCGATTAGCACTTCGTGACCGGGATTGATCACGAACATCACGTTGACTCGCTTGGTGGTGTGGACCAGTTGCGTGCGCGGATCGATATTGACGTACGCGTAGCCCCGATTCGAGTAGAAATCCGACAGCGCGAGCACCTGGCGCTGCAACGCCGAGCCGCGGAACAGTTGTCCGCTCTTCATCGTCAGCAGCCTGCGCAGTTCGCGGCGCGGATATTTCAGGTTGCCTTCGATGTCGATTCGGCCGACGCGGTACGGGGTGCCCTCGTCGATGGTAATTACGATGGTAATCTGCGCGCCGTTGCGCACCACCTGCGGCGGTGAGACCAGCACGTTGAGGTAGCCGTTGTCGTAGTAAAACGCCGTCAGCCGATCGACGTCCGCCTGCAATTTTTTCTGATCGAGCGCGCCCCATCCGGTCAACCAGCTGAGCAATTTGCTGTGGGTGTGCGTCTCCATATTGGCGCTCAAAATGGACGAAGAAAACGCCTTGTTGCCCACGAACACGATCTTGGTGATCTCGACCTTCGGCCCCTCGGTCACGTCGAATTCGCCGAACGCGGTGTTGTCGGGCTGCGGTATCGGCTTGAAGACTACTTTGGCGTCCGTGTAGCCCTGGTTCGCGTAAACCTGGGTCACGCCGGCGATCGTCTCCTTTATCGCGACCGGATCGAGGATCGACCCCGGATGCACCTTCACCGCCGCGATTATCTTGTCGTCGTTCGACCGGACTGCCTTCATTCCGTAGAACTTGACGTCGGTAATTTGCGGGCGCTCCTTCACCCGGTACACCAGCACGCTGCTGCCGCCCTGCTGCTCCACGCGGGCGGTCACCGATTCGAAAAAACCCATCCGGTAAATCGACTTGATGTCCGCATCGACCGCCGTCTGATCGAGCGGCTGGTTCGGCTGCTGCGTGATGTGGATCAGAATCGCGTCCTGTTCGACGCGTTGATTGCCGGCGATCTCAATCTTGGAGATTATCGGAGCCGGACCCTGCGCGCGCGCGACCGCGGCGGCGAACAACGAAAGCGAGAACGCCGCCAGCACCACCAGGATTAGCGCGCCGCCCGGCGTCCGCATTGCGCGGCCGGCCGGCAATAACCCGCAGGGCGGGCGATAAAGCCCGAAAGATGACGGCGCGCGCGGCGCGTGCGCGTTGAATTTTCCGGATGTCACTCAAACCCACCAAAAACGCCGACCAAACTAGCCAATCGCTCCCCGCATGTAAACCAAAGGCCCCGAAGCGGCTAAACCCGATCGTTCCGGGGTCCCTCCGCTTCGGTCGCGATGGCGCAAAAGAAGACACAAAAGAGAACAACGCCCGCGCGACCCGCCGTCTCTGCCCCGTTACCCCTTCCAACCGGGCCCTTCGACCTCACTTGGAGTAAACATCGCCCGCATCGCGCAGCGGCGCCAATTCTCGCTACCCGGGCGCCGGGGATGGCGCCTGGCGTCGCTCGTCCACCAGCTTTCCTTCATGCAGCCGCAGCGCGCGCCCGACGCTGCGCGTCAACTGCTCGTTATGGGTAGCGATCACCAGGGTGATCCCAAGCTCGCGATTGAGCTTGTGAAACAGCTCGTGCACTTCTTCGGCCGTATGCGGATCGAGATTGCCCGTGGGCTCGTCGGCGAGCAGCAGCTTGGGCCGCAGCACCACCGCGCGCGCCACCGCGACGCGCTGCTGTTCGCCGCCGGACAGTTCCGCCGGCCGGCGCCGCAGCTTGTCGCCCAGCCCGACGATCTCGAGCATCTCGGCCGCACGGCGGCCGGCTTCGGCGTCGCTGATGCGGCTGATCAAGGCCGGCATCATCACGTTTTCCAGCGCGGAGAAGTCCGCCAGCAGGTAATGGAACTGGAAAACGAAGCCGAGCTTGAGGTTGCGGAACTCCGCCAGCGATTTCTGATCGAGCGCGAACAAATCCTCGCCCTCGAAATAAATCTTGCCCGCGGTCGGCTCTTCCAGGCTGCCCATGATATGGAGCAGAGTGGACTTGCCGGTTCCTGACTGGCCCACGATCGCGATCTCCTCGCCCGCCTGGACCGTTAGATCGAGACCGCGCAGCACGCGAATCTCGCGATCAGCGTCATAGAATGTCTTGTCGAGGCCGCGCACCTCGATTAGACGCCGGTTGGCCTGGTTTGGTTTTGCTTTCGATGCCGCAGCGCCGCGCCCCTCACTCATAGCGAATCACCTCGACCGGCGAGAGCTTCGCGGCCTGCAAGGCCGGGTAGATCGACGCAAGCAGGCACAGCACGATTGTCGCCGCCGCAACCGCGATGAAGTTCCATGGATTGAGCTCCACCGGCACCGCGTTGACCATGAACATGTCGGCCGGCAGATGAATCAAATGATACCTGCCTACCAGGTACGCCGTCACGAATCCGGCGCCATCGCCCAAAACCGTGCCGAGCACGCCCAGCGCCGCGCCCTGGCACAGAAAGATCGACGCCACCGACGCCGCCCGCGCACCCATCGTGCGCAGGATCGCAATCTCTTTGCGCCGCTCCATCACCACCATCACCTGCGTCGCAATAATGTTGAAGGCCGCCACCAGCACGATCAGCAGCAGCACCATGAAATAGGTGAATTTCTCCAGCTTGAGCGCGGAGAACAGCGGCGCGTTGGCCGTCGTCCAGTCCGAGACTTCGAAGTCAGGCCCCGCCATCGCCGCGATCCGGGCGCGCATCGCCGGCGCGTCGAACATGTTGACCAGCCGCAACTCGAGTCCGCTTTCGAGCTGCGGATCGTCGGCCAGCAACGCGCGTCCGTCCTTCAACGCGACGAAGATCAGGGTCGAATCGAACTCGTACATGCCCGAGTGAAAGAACCCCGTCACCACGAATCGCTTGAGGCGCGGAGGCCCGATTCCCGTTCCCAAGCTCGCCGGCGAAATCAGGATCACCGGGTCGCCCGGCCTCACCCCCAGCTCGAACGCCAGCGACTTGCCGACGATCGCGCCGGGCAGCTCGACCTGGCGCTTGACGCCCTTATCAACAATCGTCACCGGATGGGTCGTCTCGAGGTCCGCGAGCGTCCCGTTCTCCAGCGTGTCGCTTAGTTCCTTGAGCACCGGATTGTCGTGCGGCTGGACCCCGCGGATAATTCCGCCCGACACCAGTCCCGCGCCGCCCGAGTCCGTGCTCGAGACCGCCATCACCTGTGACGTGACGAACGGCGCCGCCGCCGCCACCCCCGGCAGCGCGGCGATTTGCTGCTCGAGCCCGGCCGGGTTCCACACGCCGCCATCGCTGCGCTCGATGGTTATCTGCGGGGTAAACGTGAGCAACAGGCTGCGCAGATTTTTCTCGAATCCGCTCATCACCGATAGCGCGAGCGACAACGCGAACGTCCCAAAGGTTATCCCGATCAGCGAGATGATCGCGATAAGCGACACGAATCGTTCGCGCCGCCGGGCGCGCAAATATCGCAGGCCAATCAGGAATTCGTAGCGCAACCGGTCACCATCCGAAATTGTAGCGAAACCCACCGTGGGTTTCGCGCTTCCTTGGGCAGGGGCCAGCCCCTGCACCCGAGTAAGGATAAGGATGCGGGCTTCGCCCGGATAGAAGGTTAAGGGGGAGAGCGCGGCTCGTCACTCGCGGCGCCGGTGCAAGAGGGTCGTTTCTTTCAACCTTCGATTGAATCAAATCGGGCTGGTGTTCGTCATACCCGGCAAGCCCCGCGACCATTGCGACAAATCCGGGTTGCGCTGCGCAGCGGCCGTGAAATATGCTCACGACGTTTTGACCCGAAATGCGGAGGATGCTCGGATGAACCGTCTTTTGGCTGGGGCGTTTGCCGCCGCAATGCTGATTTGCGCCGGCAACCTTTGTTCCCCCGCGTTCGGCGCCGATCCCGCGGAGCTGCCTGAGCATAATACAATTACAATGAACTTCCAGAACGTGGAGATTCCCGTTCTTGCCAAGTTCATCAGCGAGATCACCGGCCGCAACTTCATCATCGACGAATCCGTGCGCGGCAAGGTCACGATCATCTCGCCGAGCAAGGTAACTCCCGAACAGGCCTACTCGATCTTTCAATCCGTTCTCCAGGTAAAAGGCTTCACCACCGTTCAGGCCGGCAAGGTCATCAAGATTGTGCCCGCGCGCAACGTGCGCTCCTCCGCCGCGCTTACCGAATCGCAAGTCCCCGCCGAGACCAAGGGCGACGAGTATGTCACCCGGATGGTGCGGCTTAAGAATATCGACGCGGCTTCGGTGATCGGCGTGATCCAGCCGATGGTGTCGCATGACGGTCTGATCGCCGCGTTTCCCAACGACAACACCATCATCATCACCGACGACGCCTACAACGTCGAGCGGCTGCTCCAGATAATCGGCAGCCTCGACGTGCGCGGCGAACAGGCGACCATCGTCGTAATTCCGCTCAAGCTTGCGTTTGCCACTGAGCTTGCGCCCGAGATCGATGCGCTCATGACGGCCAAGATGCAAGGAGGCGCCGCAAGCCACCCGGGGGGAGTACGGCCCCAGCTGGGCGTCGCGCCGTCGGCCACCGGCGGCGGCGAAACGGGTTACAAGGTTATCCCCGACGAACGCACCAATTGCCTTATCGTCATGGCGCCGCCGCTGCGGATGCGTGAGATCCAGGAAATAGTCGCCAAGCTCGACGTCAATCCGCCGATGGCCACCTCGCGAATCCATGTCTATCGGCTCAAGAACGCGCAGGCGCTCGAGATGGTCCAGGTGCTCAACGCCCTGCTCAACGGCGGCGGCGGCCCGACCACCATGTCGCCCACCACCGGCAAGGGTTCGCTCGGCCGCTCGAGCTTTAACAGCGCTGCCAGCGGCGGAATGGGCGGCAACTCGGGCTTTGGCGGAATGGGCGGAATGGGCGGCATGGGCGGGATGAGCAGTAGCGCGAGCTTCGGTGGTTCGATGAGCGGGGGCGGCGGAATGGGCGGCACCAACGGCTCCGGCGGCTTCGGCGGGGGTAGTGGCGGCGGTGGCGGGATGATCAGCCGCGGCTCGTCGGGCAGCACCGGTCCGGCGTCGGCCAGCTCCGCCGGCAAGAGCATCGATTTCTCATATCCGGTAAATATCACCGCCGATCCCGCGACCAATGCGATGGTTATCAGCGCGTCGCCGCAGGATTGGCAGACGCTCAAGCAGATTATCGACGACCTCGACACCCCGCGTGTCCAGATTTTCGTCCAGGCCGTCATTGTCGAGGTCTCCGCCGAGCGCCAGCGCCAGTTGGGGGTGAATTTCAACGCCGCCACGAATGTCAGCGGCAGCACAATGGCGGTCGGCACGCTTAATTTCGGACAGCTTGAGAACACGCTCAGCGACCCGCTCAGTTTGACCGGGCTGGGGCTGGGCCTCGCGTCGAAAAGCATGTGTACGGTTTCTTCCGCGGCTCTGGCGGCGGCTACCGGCGGCACCGGGACGACCGCCACCACTACCGGCAACATTAGCGTTCCCTGCGATATCGCGCTGATCACCGCGCTGGAAAGCGACACTCACGCCGACGTGCTCTCCGCGCCGACGCTGCTCACCGCCGACAATGAAGAAGCGATGATCGTCATCGGCCAGAACCTGCCCTTCGTCGGCTCGTCGGCGGCGAACGCCGGACTGCCCGGGCAAATCTTCAACTCGGTCGACCGCCAGAACGTCGGCATCACGCTCGATATCGTGCCGCAGGTCTCCGAGGGCGACTACGTCAAGCTCGACCTCTATGAGGAAGTTTCCAACGTCGTCAACGGCACCGCGAACAACACGCTCGGTCCGACCACGACCATCCGGTCCGCCTCGACCAGCGTGCTGATCCAGAACCATCGCACCGCGGTGATCGGCGGCCTGCTCGCCAGCCAGGATACGTTCAATAATCAGGGCGTTCCGTTCATCTCCGACATCCCGGTAATCGGAAACCTGTTCAGCAGCAAGAGCACCGACAAGCAGAAGGACAACCTGATCGTGTTCCTGACGCCTCATATAGTTCGCAACAGGACCCAGCTGCGCGATCTCGCGCTGGACGAGCGCCAGCGGTTCGCCAACTCGCTCGGCCGCAAGGAAATTCACGATATGCCGGCCTCGCAGATTCAACAAATCTACAAGCCGGGCTTCTCGATTCCTGTTTCTCCGGCGGCCGACCTGAACGCGCTCGGCGCTGTTCCTGCGTCTGCTCCGGGCGCCGCAATCGGGTCCGCGCCCGACGGCAACGAAAGCGAGACTCCCTTTAACAGCCCCGAGGTCGGTCCGACCTCGATGAACGAGACGACGACCGGCTACTCGGCTGCGACTTCGGCGACCATGACGAGCGCCCCGCCGAACTCGGCGTCCTCCGCACAATTTGTTACCACTGGGCCTGCTGCGCCACTCGATGCCGGCGCCGGCAAAGTCCCGGCAGGACCAGCGGCTGGCGGCGCTGCAGGCGTAACCCCCGGCATCGCCCCCTAACTCTCCCGCTAGCTGTTCTAACCGGGCGAAGTCCGCATCTTTACCCGTAAGCGGTTTCGCATTCTCAAAAGCTGCAATTAAACATGGCCAGGCAAATCGGTCCCGTTCAGGCCCGAATCGAATACACGGGCATAACCGCCTTCACCGCGGCGCTGCGTGCGATGCCGTTAGAACGGGCGGTGCGCGCGGGCGCGCGGCTGGGAGGATGGGCGATGAACTTCGATCGCCCCAACCGGCCGATCGCGCTCAAAAACCTGGAGATCGCTTTCCCCGAGATTACCCCGGCGGCGCGCCTGGCAATCCTGCGCAAGATGTACCGCAGTTGGGGCCGCGTGCTCGCCGAATGGACCCACTTGCCCGAACTCAGCCGCGCCAACATCGAGCACGTCGTTACCTACGAGGGCAAGGAGAATTGGGACGAGGCCGAACGGCGCTCCAACGGCCGCGGCATATTGGTGCTGACCGGACATTACGGAAATTTCGAGCTGCTGCCGATCGCGCACTCCATCTACGGCTACCACCTCGCCATCGTTCGCCGGCCGCTGCGCAATCCGCTGGTCGACGCGGCGGTATGCGCCGAGCGAATCCGCCATGGGAACAGACTCATCGAGCGCAAGGCGGGCGGGCGCGAGATGATGCGGATGCTGCGGCAGAACTGGATGATCGCAATCGCGCTCGACCTCGACGTGCGCAAGGGCGTGTTCGTCGATTTCTTCGGGATGCCCGCCTGCACCAGCGACGGCATGGCGCGGCTTTCGATCGCCACCGGCGCGCCCGTGCTGCCGGCGTTCATGGTGCGCCAGGGCGACACGATTCATCACAAGATCAAAATTCTGCCCGCCATCTACGCCGAGAAGACCCGCAACCGCGAGGCCGCCGTGCGCGAGTACACGCAGCGCTACACCGGCACGATCGAGCAGATGATCCGCGAGCATCCCGATCATTGGAACTGGATTCACCGGCGCTGGAAAACCCGCCCGCCCGGCGAACCCCGCTTCTACTAGACAGAGATCGCGATTGAAATTGTCCCCCTCCTAAATCCTCCGCCGGGCTTTCCCGCCGGGCGCCGCAACCATCATCTTGATAAGCTCTTGTGTGATCCTCGGCTCCAGTCCCTCGGTGTGGCCCTTATCCACGCGCACGATGTCGGCGATCAGGCGTCCGTCTCGGGCTTTGGGGTAGAGATAGACCTGAGCCGTGCCCGGCCGAGGCGACAGACCCCAGGCCGGCGTCGACTTCCCTTCGCGGATGGTGTCATAGATTTGGCCGGGTTCGTCATCGACCACATCGGCCAACCGCACCCGTGGGCCGGCCCCGTATTTGTCGGCCCATGGCGAAGTCGATGGCAGGGCGACCATCTCATGCTCGCCCGTCGCGAAGATGAAGGAGATGTCGCAGTCAGGCGCCGTGGCGCGGCCTGGGCGGGGCGCGTCGCCCACCTGGGCCGGCATCGGAGGAAGCCCACCTATGGCGACGAAGAAGGACGCCGGAAGCTCGATCGGCCCGATCCGCCCGCCAGAGAGGCTGAGCCAGCCGTCAACTCGGTCCTTGAAGAAGTCGTCACCGAGGATGCGGTTGGCCGTCATGCCGCCTTGGGAATGGCCAACGATCCAGAACGAGGCGATGTTGTCCTTGCCATACCTATCGAACACATAGTCCACAATATTGCGCAGATGAGCGTCATCCGCCGCTCCCACCCAGTGCCGAAACGGCTCCTTGGTGGCCGCAGATGGCGTGGCGATAACCAGGCGATACTTCTCTTTGTATTGGAAAGCCGGGAAGTAGGCGCGCTGCCATGCGCCGATTGAACCGCCGCCGTGCAGGCTCAAGAGGAACACCACCTTGTCGCCGGGCTGAAGGTCGTCTGGATCGTCAAGATAGAACTTGCGGCCGGTCTTTTTGTCCACTGCGCTGATGCTGCCCACGCTCGTTTCTCCCAACACACCGGCTTAAGCCGGAATTTCCATTCTAGACTTGGATTTCGACTCGCTTTGTAAACCCAAACGGCTTTCCCGACAAGGATGCGTTGCGCGCATCGCCTCGGCTGTCGGGATCGCCGCCCGGCGGGGCTACGATTCTTTAGTTTGCCAGGTCTCGACCGCCTCGCTGAGCGTCATCAGGCACACACCGGTCGCGAACGGCGCAGTCCCGATTTCGATCGAATTGTAAAAGGCAAAATCCCCCGGCGGCGTTTGCTGCGATACGCCGGTGAACGCGCCATGCGCGTCGATCTTCGCGCAAATGGCGCCAAGCGCGCGCGAGTACGCGTCGCGTGCGCGAGCCTCGTCGAGACCGCGCAGCCGCGTCCGAATCGCGCGGCCGAGCGCGAGCGCGAATCCGGCCGCCGCCGACGCCTCGAGATACGAATCGTCGCGATCGATCACGGTGTGCCACAAGCCGGACTGGTCCTGCAGCGATGCGACTTTATTGAGCTGAAGCGCGAGCGCCTGGCGTATCTTCTCGACCTTTGCGCCAAGCGGTTGGAGCAGGCCGGCCGCCTCGATTTCGCCGATCACTTGCGGCGCCGCGATCGAAAACCAACTGTTGCCGCGCGCCCACAGACACGGCGAATGCGAGTTGCGGTCAACGTAGGCGACGTGCCAAAAGAGTCCGCTTCCGGGGTCGGCCAGATGATCGCGATGAACGATCATCTGATCCGCCGCGCGCTCGATCATCGCGGCGTCGCCCGAGAGCCGGCCGAGCAATGCGATCGCGGGCGCGGTGAAGTAGCAGACGTCGATCCACACTTCGAGCGCCGGCGGATGCGGGACGAACGCGCCGTCGGGAGTTCGCGCGGCTGAATTTTCCATGAACCCGACGATCGCGCGCGCGTAATCCACGTAGCGCGGATCGCCGGTCTTCAGGTGCAGGTCGAGCGCCGGGAGCGCTTCGGCCGCCCAGAACCAGAACCATCCGTTGGTGCGCGGACCCGCCGCGAGCTTTGGCGCGAACCATCGCTGGGCCGCTTCGATCGGGGCGTCGGTCTCAAGCGCGCGTGCGACATAAACCAGGCCGTCGCACAGAATCGCGTCGCCCCAATGAGGCTGCTTGACGAGCAGCTCGCGGCTGGCGCTGGCGGCCATGCGCTTGAGCGCGCGGCTTAGTTCATCATATTTTACAAAAGCTGGGGGCAAAATAACGTCTCCACAGCCGGCGTCGTGGGAGATATACTTGCGCAGAGACTGCACCGATGGCGCTTATCAAGTCAAAGACTCCGAAGATCAAAGAGCTTCACGAAGTGGGGCGCTACGCCGTCGGCGTGCAATGGGTTGACGGTCACGACAGCATTTTTCCGCTGGAAAATTTGCGCCGCGGATGTCCGTGCGACGCGTGCAAGGGCAACGTGAACGGCGCGGTGCCGCCCGCGAGCATCCGCATGCGGCAGCTTTCGCGGCTGGGCGAAGCGGCGGTGTTTATCGGATGGGTTGACGGCCACGAGACTATCTACACGATGCACCAGCTCAGAAATCTCTGCCGATGCGCATATTGCGTGGCGGAGCCCGAGCGTCCGATCACTGGCGGCTAGTGCGTCGTGCTTGCCGGCGGTTGTTGCCGATGCTTGACGATACTGCCGCGCCCGCTTGAGCCGCCGTTTAGTGCGTCCAGATTTGCCTGCGCGACTCTCAAATTGGGATTGAGCTTGAGCGCCTTCTCCCAGGCTTCTTCCGCTTCGCCGAAGCGCTGCAAGTCGTTCAGCGCCATGCCCTTGGCGTTGTAGAGCCGCGCGTTGGAAGGGTCCTTGATTATTCCGGCGTTGGCCGCGAGCAGCGCATCCTCGGCGTCGCCGACGCGCAGGTACACGTCGGCCAGCTCGAGGAAGTTGCTGCCCGACGGATTCAGGTCGGTCGCCGTGTGGTACATCCGGATCGCGCTATCGCCGTCGCGCAGCACGCCATAGCAGAAGCCGAGGTCCACGTACGCTGAGTCGTTGCGAGGATCGATGCGCAGCGCCTCATGCAGCCTGTCCATCGCCTGGTGGATCTCTTTGCTATCGACCGGATTGGCCTGACCAGCCTGCACGATCAGCTTTTCCGCCCCGGCAACGACCGCGTCGGATGCGGCGCGATTCGCGGAGGCCGCGTAGCTCGAAGCTGCGATCGCCAGGACTGCCAATGCGGCGATCGCGATTGCGGGCATCAAAGCCCGGCTCAATCGCGAGTTGGCGCGCAATCGATAAACCATGTTCACGCCACCATTCACCCCCAACGCCAATGATAATAGGCGCTGCGTACAAATTGGCAAGATTGAGCGCCCGGCCAGGCGCTTGGTTGTTTCACGCGGGCTGCTCCGATAACTATGCGTTCGTGCCCCGCGACTCGTTCAATCGTGAGATAGATTACCTGCGGTTATCGGTGATCGACAGGTGCAACCTGCGATGCGTTTACTGTATGCCGCTGGAGGGGTTGCGCTTTCATCCCAAAGACGAGTTGCTGACCCCGGCGGAGTTTGAAACCGTCGCGCGCGCCGCGGTCGGCGTGGGCTTTCGAAAATTCCGGCTGACCGGCGGCGAGCCTACCATCCGGCTCGATCTCGTGGAGATAGTCGAGCGGCTGGCGCGCGTGCCCGGAGTGGACGGCGTGGCGCTGACCACCAACGCTCTGCTGCTCACGGAGCTTGGGCCGGCGCTGAAACGCGCGGGGCTGAATCGAATCAACGTGCATCTCGACAGCCTGGACCCCGCGACCGTCGAGCGGCAAATGCGATGGGGCAGCTTCGAGAAAATCTGGCGCGGGATAGTCGCGGCCGAAGCGGCGGGACTACGGCCGATCAAGCTCAACTCGGTGGTGACGGCCGGCTACAACGAAGCCGACGTCGTCGAGCTGGCGCGCCTGACGCTCGAGCGCGACTGGCACGTGCGATTCATCGAGCTGATGCCGCTGGGCGGCGGCGAATGCGCGACGTTGTCGATGAAGCGCTACGTGTCCAACATCGAGACGCGGCGCAGAATCGAGGCGGCGCTCGGCGCACTCAGCGAAATCCCGTCCGAAAATCCGGCCGACGAATCGCGCAACTTCCGGCTGGCGGGCGCGCGCGGCGTGGTCGGCTTCATCAGTCCGGTCAGCGAGCCTTACTGCGGGACCTGCAACCGGATGCGGCTGACGGCGGACGGAAAATTCCACCTGTGCCTGCTCAACGACGACGAACTCGACGTGCGCAAGGCGTTGCGCTCGAATTCAGGCGACGTGATCGCCGACGTGGCGCGAATCCTCAAGCGCGCGGTCGAGCTCAAGCCCACCGGGCATCACCTGCTCGAAGGCCGCTCGACGCAGGACCGTTCGATGTACCAGATCGGCGGCTGACGCAGCACGCCCTCGCGCATCGCGACGGTCAGCGTTCTTCGCCGAACAGGAAGATCGAGACCGCGATCATCGCGAACATGAAATTCGGTATCCACGCGGCAATCACCGCGGGCAGCAGCCCTGAACGGCCCAGCGCGGACGTGATTCCGAGCGAGGTCCAGTAGGCGAAGCCGATCACGATTGCCAAGCCGAAGCTGCGCCCCAGACTCAGGTTGCGCGGCAGCGGATCGAGGCTGAGCGCCATCCCGAGCGCGGCCATTATCAGGCACGTCAGCGGCATCGCGTACTTCAGATCGCGATCGACGACGTACCCGCCCGGGTCGAGTCCCTTGCTGCGCAGATCCGCGATGTAGCGGTTGAGTTCCCACAAGCTGAACTCCTCCGGGTCGAAGCGCAGCAGGCCGAAATCGGCGGGAGTCAGTCCAAGTTCGAAGCGCGCGGTGCCAAACTTGGTCACGGCGCCGCCCTTGCCGATCTGGAACGAGTTTAACCCGCTCTCAACCCAGTCGTGACCGTTCCATTTCGCGCTCGCCGCATGCTCGAGATCCTTGAGTCCGAAAGCGTTATCGAGTTGATAGTGGGTAATTCCGACGAGCTGCAAGTTTTCCTTGTCGAAGCGGTCAACTGAAATGAATCCGTCGCGCACGCGCACCCAGATGCGCCGGTTGGCGAATACCCCCTTGAGCTGGCGCTTCTTGAGTTCCACCGCGTAGATATACTTCGCCTGGCGGGTCGCGGCCGGAACCACTGTTTCGCTGATGAAAAAATCAAAACCCGAAATCAACACCGCGACTATCAGCACCGGCACCGCCATCTCGAGCCGGCTGATGCCGAGTTGCTGGCAGGCCAGCACCTCTCCCGATCGATTGAGCAGCGCGAAACCAAGCAGTACGCCAGCCAGACTCGCCACCGGCAGAACCTGCGAGACGATCAGCGGCAGCTTGAGCGCGAAGTACTCGAGGCCCAATAACCCCAGCCCGCCGTAGCGGATCAAATCGTCGAATCGATCGAACATATCGCCGAGCAGGTAAGCCGCCGTGAATGCCGCCAGGCAAACCATGAACGGGCCGAAGAACTGGCCCGCGATGAAGCGGTCCATCACCGGCGAAAGGCGCGGTCGAAGTTTCATGCGGCCTGCCTGCTGCGTTCGTAGCGCTCGACCAGATCCCAGATGATGTCGCCGGGGCCGCGGCCCTGGTCGCCCTTGTCGGACGCGGCGCGATAGAAGAACCAGAAAGCCAGCGCCATGAATACGATGTCCGGGATGCTCATCGCGACCCACGCGTCGAGCTTGCCGCGCTGCGCCAGCGTCTCGCCCACGCGCATCAGCGAGTAATAGAGAAAGAACAGCGCGACGCTGACGCCGAAACGCTCCGAATGGCCGCCGCGCGCCGGCTTGAGCCCGAGCGAGATCCCAAGCAGCGCGAACAGCATCGTGGCGAACGGGACGGTGTACTTGCTCGCCATCTCGGTCTCGGCGGCGTAGTCCGGTTTCCCCTTGGCGCGCGCCGCCGCGATGTCGGCGCGCAGTGCCGCGTACTTCATTTCGCCCGGATCCTGATCGCTCACGTCCAGCGCCGACTCGAGACGGACGCTGAGATCGTAGGTTCTGAAGCTGGTCACGTGAGTCGCGTCGTTGGCGGGCTCGGAGCCGAAGATCGAACCGTCGAACAGCCGCAGCGTGATCGACTTGTCATGCGGGTCGGGCACATCATTCCATGCTTGGCGATTATCGTGTTCTGGTTGTGCGGATCGCGCGCATCCGAAATCATGACGCCCTTCAAACTGGAATCGGTATCGGACATCTCGTCGACATAAACGACCAGGCCGGGAAAATTGCTGTTGAAGACTTTTTCCTTCAGCCCGGCGCTGGTCCGGGTCTGGCTGAGTTCGTAGAGCTTGTTGCGCAGATTGGAATTCGCCCACGGCCTCAGCGAGAACGCGAAGTAGCTCGAAAGCGCGTACACGCCCAGCGCCACCACCATCACCGGCACCGCCAGCCGATACAAGCTGACGCCGCAGGCGCGCGCCGCGGTCATCTCCTGGTCGCTCGACATCCGCCCGAATCCCATCAACACTCCGAGCAGCACCGCCATCGGAAACGTGAGCTCCAAAAAGGCCGGCATGATGTACCCGATGATCCCCATCACCTCGCCGAGGCTGACGCCGTGATTGACGACCATGTCCATCAGCTTGAGCAACTTGCCCGTGACCAGCGCGAAGGTCAGCAGCCCGACGTCGACCGCGAACGGCCCCAGCACCTCGCGCGCGACGTAGCGGTCGATAATCGCAAATCCTGGGATTGCCAGTCTCATTGTGTCGATCCCTGCCGCCGGCAAGGGCTCAGCGGCCAAGTTTAGACGTAGCGGCGCGCGATTGAAACTTGCGATTCGATCTTCTTCTTGCGCACCGGGACAGCTACTTGCGCGGCGCTCTGATAGTATCGCTCTCGATGAGAGACTTTCGCGACAAGGGCCGCAATCCACGCTTCAACCGCAACGCGCCGACTCCGCCGCGCCGGCATTCGCCCGCGCCGCCTCCAAACCTGCCGCGGCGCCGGCCCCTGCGCGCGATTATCGGCGTGCGGACGCGGGCGAGCGCGAGCCTCGGCGCGCCAGCGGCAACGATCGCGAAATAGTCTATGGCGTCGAGCCAATCCGCGAGCTGGTCGCCGCCGCGCCCGGCTCGATTCGAGTGCTCTACGTGAAATCCGGCGACGAGCGGCGCTTCGCGGCTGAGATCGATCTCGTCAGAACCGGCGGTGGCCGCGTCGAATTCGCCGATGACGCCGGATTGGAGCGATTGGCGGGACCGGCCGCCCGCCATCAGGGGATTGCGGCCCTGATGCGCGAGTACGAGTACACGCCGCTCGAGCAGATTCTCATCGACCAGCCCGATCCGATCGTGCTGGTGGACGGCGTCACCGATCCGCGCAACCTGGGCGCCCTGATGCGCTCGGCGGAAGGCGCCGGCGTCGGCGCGATCGTCATCGCGAAGGACCGAACGGCGGGCATCACGCCCGCGGCGATCAAGTCGTCGGCCGGTGCGTGGATACATCTGAAGATCGCGCGATGCGGCAACGTCGCCCGCACCATCGAGCAGTTGAAAGAGGCGGGCTACTGGACCGCGGCGCTCGCGCCCGGCGGCGATACGTCGATCTACGCGCTGGACACCTCGCGCAAGCTCGCGATCATCGTCGGCTCCGAGGGGCGCGGCGTTCGCGACATCGTGAAGAAGGGTGCGGATTTTGTCGTGGGCATCCCGATGCGCGGCAAAGTCGGCTCGCTCAACGTGTCGGTCGCCGCCGCGGTGGCGCTGTTCGAAATCGCCCGCCGCCGCTGCGCCGCGAAACAGGCGGTTTAGCAGCTAAGACCTTTGTGCTGCTGCTTCTTGGCGGTTCTTTTTGACGCCGGCCTGGCTCGGGTCGATTTGCGCTCGGTGAAACCCGGATACTTCCTGGCCAGCGCCTTCTTGATGGTGTTCATCCAGTTGGATTCGCACTGGCTCGCGATTTTTCTCATCCCGCCAATCTGCCGGCTGGCGTCCTTCATCTGCGCTTTCAGCAGTACCGCTCCCTTGGCGAGATGCGGATGCATCCCGTGCACGTTGAGTTCGGACAGCGTCTTGCCAAGCAGCTTCAGTTCGCCCTTGATGCGGTCGGCGTAAACCCTGGCCCATTCGAGATCGATCAGGGCGCTGCTGGCAGGAGGCTTGAGTTTCGTCATGCCGAACACTTTCCGCGTCGACACCCGCGACCGCAAGTATTGCGCTGTCACCTGGGGAACCGCGAGGTTCAGTTTTGCGCCGCAATTGTCCAACGTGACACGCGGCGCCCGGTCGCCCGGATGCAAGAAGCAGACCCTCAAACGCCGTTTAGCTTGACACTTGCGGCGGCGGCGAATAACTTTGCCCTCTTAACGTCGTTTGCCGATGTAGCTCAACGGTAGAGCACCTGATTTGTAATCAGGTGGTTGCGAGTTCGATTCTCGCCATCGGCTTGGTCGGCACGATAGCCTTGGGAGGAGAGGTTCCCGAGTGGCCAAAGGGAGCAGACTGTAAATCTGCCGGCTTATGCCTACGGAGGTTCGAATCCTCCCCTCTCCACCAGTATAATAATGAGTTCGACGGGGAGAGCGGGAATAGCTCAGTTGGTAGAGCGCGAGCCTTCCAAGCTCGGGGTCGCGGGTTCGAGTCCCGTTTCCCGCTCCAAAAAAACCATCTGACGATGGGCCGAAGCGGCGGCAGTTTTTTTGGCGAACGGATTTTTGTTTTTTGAGGCAACGATTGTTCCGGTTGAGCAGAGCACGAATGCCCATGTAGCTCAGTCGGTAGAGCACTTCCTTGGTAAGGAAGAGGTCACGGGTTCGAATCCCGTCGTGGGCTTTCCAAATTTGCGCCGGCTGGGCGGCGGAAAAGTTTTTCGAGGCGGACGACAATGAGAGATCTGATTTCGCTTTCGTGCGACGGTTGCAAATCGCGCAACTACACCACGACCAAGAACAAGAAGACGCAGACCGACAAATTTTCAATCAAGAAATTCTGTCCGAAGTGCCGCGCGCACACGGTGCACAAGGAAGGCAAAGTTTCTTGACCGGTCCAAGTTCGAGTGAGCCACTCACGCTTGCTGGTAGATTGGGGAAAATGGGTTCGGGGTTGACTGAGCCTCGACGCCCGACAGCACATTGAAAAAAGGGTCAGTAGCTCCAATTGGCAGAGCATCGGACTCCAAATCCGAGGGTTCCAGGTTCGACTCCTGGCTGGCCCGCCAAAAATAGCGGCGGTTTAATCGAATTAATCACACGGTCCTTGATTTAGGCACGAAATATGGATAGTCTGAAAAGTTACTTCAATCAGGGCGTAAGTTTCGTCACGGAAGCATGGACGGAGCTTGCCAAGGTCCATTACCCCTCGCCCAAGGAAACCATGCAGGCCACGATTGTGGTGGTGGGTTTGACGTTTGTGATGGCTTTGTGGCTCGGAGTGATCGACTTTTTCGCGGTTCGCGGCGTGCAGATGCTGCTCCGCTAGGGACCAACGACCGGACGCAGAATTGCTCATTCTGGTGAAGACCGCTCATTGCGATGACTGAACCGATTACCGAGACCGCCAAGCCCGCGATGAAGTGGTATGTCGTCCATACCTATTCGGGCTACGAGCATAAGGCCAAGGCCGCGCTCGAGGAGCGGGTGCGCTCGCTCCACAAGGAAGACAAAATCGGCAAGGTGCTGGTGCCCATTGAGCGCGTGCAGGAACTCGGCAAGGGCGGCGCGCGCAAGGTCTCCAGCCGCAAGTTTTTCCCCGGCTACATCTTCGTGCAGATGGTGCTCGACGACGAGACCTGGCACGTCATCAAGAACACGCCGAAAATTACCGGCTTCGTCGGGCATTCCACCAATCCGCCCGAAGTTCCGATGTCCGAAGTTGAAGAGATCGAGCAGCAGATGGAAGAGGGGGCGCTGCGGCCCAAGCCCAAGGTGCTGTTTGAGGTGGGCGAGGCGATCAAAGTCGTTGACGGCCCTTTCCAGGACTTCAACGGCACCGTCGAGGAAGTCAAGCCGGAAAAGGGCAAAGTGCGCGTTCTGATCTCGATCTTCGGCCGCGCAACTCCGGTCGAACTGGACTTTGTGCAGGTAGAGAAGGCCTGAAACAGCGAAACAACACCCGATTCGCCGGATGCGCGCGGCTCGCGCGCGCAAGCGGCGTTCGCGACTGAGCAACCAGGAACGATTTTAAAGTGGCTAAGAAAGTAGTCGGATCGATCAAGCTGCAGATTCCGGCCGGCGCGGCCAATCCCTCGCCGCCGGTGGGCCCCGCGCTCGGACAGCGCGGCGTCAATATCATGGAGTTCTGCAAGGCCTTCAACGCCCAGACCCAGAACATGCAGGGCCTGGTCATCCCGGTGATAGTCACGGTCTATGCCGACCGCTCGTTCACCTTCATCACCAAGAGCCCGCCCGCGTCGATTCTGCTGCTGCGCGCCGCGGGAATCGAAAAGGGCTCGCCGATGCCCAACAAGAACAAGGTCGGCAAGGTCACGCACGCGCAGGTCGAGGAAATCGCCAAGACCAAGCTCAAGGACCTGACCGCGGCCGACCTGGCCGCCGCCGTCAATACCGTTTCGGGCACCGCGCGCAGCATGGGCATCGACGTCACGGATTAAGGCTAAAGAAGATGGCAGGCAAGAAATACAAGGAAGCGGCCAAGAAGATCGATCGCGAAAAGCGCTACACGCTCGAAGAAGCGGTCAAGCTGGTGGTCGATAACAAGGTCGCCAAGTTCGACGAGACGGTCGAAATAGCAGTGCGGCTCGGCGTCGATCCGCGCCAGGCCGACCAGAACGTGCGCGGCACTATCGTGCTTCCGCATGGGACCGGTGCGGTGGCGCGCGTGCTGGTGGTCGCCAAGGGCGAGAAGGAGCGCGAGGCGCGCGAGGCGGGTGCGGACTTCGTCGGCGGCGACGAGATCATAAAGAAGATTCAGGAAGAGAACTGGCTCGACTTCGACCGCGTTATCGCCACCCCCGACATGATGGGCCAGGTCGGACGGATCGGCAAGATTCTCGGACCCCGCGGCCTGATGCCCAATCCCAAGGTCGGCACCGTCACGTTCGATGTCGCCAAGGCGGTCGCCGAGATCAAGGCCGGCAAGGTGGACTACCGCGTGGACAAGGCCGGCGTCGTGCACGCGCGCGTGGGCAAGCTGAGTTTCGGCGCGTCGAAGCTGCTCGACAACGTGCGCGCGATCCTGGGCGCGATCGTTCGCTCCAAGCCTGCCAGCGCCAAGGGAAATTACGTTCGCAGCGTCGCGATTTCCTCGACGATGGGCCCGGGAGTGCGGGTCGATACGGCGCAGGCGGCGGCCAAGGCGCTCGCGGCGGCCGCATAAGCTTTCGTTGGTTGGAGCTGGATCGGTATAATTAGATGAAGAAATCAGAGAAAACCGCGCTGGTCGAGGATCTTAACCAGAGTTTCGGCCGCGCCAGTATCGCGCTCGTGTCCGAATACCGCGGGATGACGGCGGCGGAATCGACCGAGATGCGCAAGCGCCTGCGCGCCGTACGCGGCGAGATGCGCGTGGCCAAGAACACCCTTGTCCGCCGCGCTATCAAGGGCACTGCCTACGAGGCGCTCGACAGCAACCTCGGCGGACAGGTCGGGCTCATCCTCAGTTACGAGGATCCGGTCGTACTGGCCAAGACCTTCGCCTCGTTCGGGCCGCTGGGCGAGAAGCTCAAGCTGCGCGGCGCGGTGCTCGACGGCAAGGCGCTCACGCCCGCGCAAGTGCAGGCGCTGGCGGCGTTGCCGCCGCGCGCGGTGATTTTCGGCCAGTTGCTCGGCCTGTTGAATGCGCCGGCGACTCAGTTGGTCCGCTTGCTGAACGAGCCGGGCTCGTACCTGGCGCGCGTGATCGACGCGATTGGAAAAAAGAACGGCGCCGCCGCTGCGGCTCCGGCCGCAGATTCATCGCAAGCTGCGCCTGCAGCAGCGCAGCCCGCATCTGAGGGCTGACAAGGTAAGCGATTTTGACGTTCGTGTGCACAAAGCACGCGAGGTTTCACTGAAAAGAAAAATCCTGGGGCGCTCCCACATCTCCCCGGATGCGTGAACAAGGAGAGAAGGTAACATGGCAGAAGCACAACTCAGCCGCGATCAGGTGAAGGATTATCTGAAGAACCTCAGCCTGATCGATGCAGCGGCGCTGGTTAAGGAACTCGAGGCCGAGCTCGGCGTATCGGCGGCGGCTCCGGTCGCGGTGGCAGCCGCTCCGGCGGCCGGCGGTGCGGCCGCGGCGGCGCCCGAGAAGGAAGAGTTCAACGTCGTGCTGACCGGCTCGGGCGACAAGAAGATCCAGGTGATCAAGGTCGTGCGCGAATTGACCGGACTCGGCCTCAAGGAGGCCAAGGACCTGGTCGATGGAGCGCCGAAGGCGGTCAAAGAAGGCGTCAACAAAGCCGAGGCCGAAGAGATCAAGAAGAAGCTCGAAGCCGCCGGCGGCAGCGTGGAGCTGAAGTAGGAAGGATTTAGTCCTTTTGACGCACAACAAAGGGTCGGGAAATTCGCGAGGCGCGGGACTTTCGCGCGCGCGCGGATTTCAAACGGTCTTTATCGATGAAGCCGTGGGCACGGGGGAGACCCTCGCGCCCGCGTCCTCTATTGCTTCACGGCGCGCCGAAGTTTGTGGCGCACGCACGGTGAGGTAGCTGATGGCCCAGGTTCATGTAACGAGCAATCTTCGCATTCGCCGCTCCTTCGGCAAGATCAAGAAGATCATCGAGATTCCGAATCTGATCGAGATTCAGAAGCGCTCGTATGACGATTTCTTGCAGGTTGGCGTTTCGACCGAGGACCGCGCGGACGTAGGTCTGCAGGCGGTCTTCAAGTCGGTCTTTCCGATCAAGGATTTCAACGAGACCGCGTCGCTCGAGTTCGTCTCCTACGAACTCGGCACGCCCAAGTACGACGTCGAGGAATGCCATCAGCGCGGCATGACCTACGCGGCGCCGCTGAAGGTCAAGATTCAGCTCGTCATCTGGGACGTCGAGAACGGGCGCCGCTCGATCAAGAACGTCAAGGAGCAGGAAGTTTACTTCGGCGAGATTCCGCTGATGACCGGCAACGGCACCTTCATGGTCAACGGCACCGAGCGCGTCATCGTGTCGCAGTTGCATCGCTCGCCCGGAGTATTTTTCGAGCACGACAAGGGCCGCACCCATTCCACCGGCAAGCTTTTGTACTCGGCGCGAATCATTCCGTATCGCGGCAGCTGGATCGACTTCGAATTCGACCCGCGCGACGTGCTCTACGTGCGAATCGATCGGCGCCGCAAGTTTCCCGCGACCGTGCTGCTGCGCGCGCTCGGCATGACCACCGAGGATCTCCTCAACTACTACTACCGCAAGGACGTAATCGTCCTGGACCCCAAGCAGTACACCAAGCAGTTCGTCGCCGACCATCTGCTGGGTTCGCGGGTCAGCCGCGACGTCAAGGATCCCAAGTCGGGCGAGGTTATCGCGCGCGAGGGCCGCAAGTTCAACAAGGCTATCGTGCGCGCGATGGAGCAGGCGAAGATCAGCGAAGTTCCGATCGCGCTCGACGAGATCGTCGGCCGCGTCTCCGCGCACGATATCGTCGATTCCACCACCGGCGAGGTGCTGATTGGCACCAACGAGGACCTGACCGAGGAAACCCTCGAGAAGCTCAAGGCGCACGGCGTAAAAAAGATCGAAGTGCTGTTCACCGAGGACGCGCCCGGCGGCGGCCCGCTGCGCCTGACGCTCGCGCAGGACAAGCTCGGCACTCCCGAAGAAGCCGTAATCGAGATCTACCGCCGCCTGCGTCCCGGCGATCCGCCCACCCAGGAAACTGCGACCACCTTCTTCAACAACCTGTTCTTCAACGCCGAGCGTTACGACCTGTCCAAGGTTGGGCGCCTCAAGCTCAATCACAAGCTAAAGATTGACGTGCCGCTCGAGCAGGGCACGCTGCGCCGCGAGGACATCCTCGAAGTCGTCCGCTACCTGATGGAGCTCAAGAACGGCAACGGCCAGGTTGACGATATCGACCATCTTGGCAACCGCCGCGTGCGCGCGGTCGGAGAGCTGGTCGAGAACCAGTTCCGCATCGGGCTGGTCCGGATGGAGCGCGCGATCAAAGAGCGGATGAGCCTGCAGGACATCGAGACCCTGATGCCGCAGGAGCTGGTCAACTACAAGCCGGCTTCCGCCGTGATCAAGGAGTTTTTCGGCTCCTCGCAATTGTCGCAGTTCATGGATCAGACCAATCCGCTCAGCGAAATCGCGCACAAGCGCCGGCTGTCGGCGCTTGGCCCGGGCGGTCTGACCCGCGAGCGCGCCGGATTCGAAGTCCGCGACGTTCACCCGACCCATTACGGCCGCGTCTGCCCGATTGAAACGCCCGAGGGCCCCAATATCGGACTTATCGCGGCGCTCTCGACCTACGCGCGGGTCAACGAGTACGGCTTCATCGAGACGCCGTACCGCGAAGTCGAAAACAATCGCGTCACCGATCGAATCGTCTATCTGTCCGCGCTCGACGAGGAAGACAAGGTCATCGCGCAGGCCAACGCGCAGCTCGACTCGCACGGCCGCTTCACCGCCGACCTTGTCTCGGCGCGCATCGGCGGCGAGTCCACCGTGGTCCGCGCCGAGGACGTCCAGTACATGGACGTGTCGCCCAACCAGCTGGTCTCGGTGGCCGCGTCCTTGATCCCGTTTCTTGAAAACGACGACGCCAACCGCGCCCTGATGGGATCGAACATGCAGCGCCAGGCCGTCCCGCTGCTCAAGCCCGACGCGCCCCTGGTCGGCACGGGCCTGGAGGGCACGGTCGGCCGCGACTCGGGCGTTACGGTGGTCGGCAAGCGCGACGGGGTCGTCGAAAGCGTCGATGCCGAGCGAATAGTCGTGCGCGCCGACAAGCAGAGCAAGGATCTGCGCGACGCCGGCGTCGATATCTACAACCTGATCAAGTATCAGCGCTCCAATCAGAACACCTGCATCAACCAGCGCCCGATCGTGGTCAAGGGCGAGCGGGTCAAGTCCGGCGACGTGCTGGCCGACGGACCGTCCACCGACATGGGCGAGCTGGCGCTGGGCCGCAACGTGCTGGTCGCGTTCATGCCGTGGGGCGGCTACAACTTCGAAGATTCGATCCTGATTTCCGAGCGCGTGGTCAAGGAAGACCTGTTCACCTCGGTGCATATCGAGGAATTCGAATGCATCGCGCGCGACACCAAGCTCGGACCCGAGGAAATCACCCGCGACATTCCCAACGTCGGCGAAGAGGCGCTCAAGGACCTCGACACCAGCGGCATCATCCGCATCGGCGCCGAAGTCCGGCCGCAGGACATCCTGGTCGGCAAGATAACGCCCAAGGGCGAGACCCAGCTTTCTCCCGAAGAGAAACTGCTGCGCGCCATCTTCGGCGAAAAGGCCGGCGAGGTCCGCGACACCAGCCTGCGCGTGCCGCCGGGCGTCGAAGGCACCGTTATCGACGGCCGCGTGTTTTCGCGCCGCGGAGTGTCGAAGGACGAACGCACCCAGGAAATCGAAGTGCTCGAGGCCGAACGTCTCAAGCAGGACGAAGCCGAGGAAGTCCGAATCATCCGCCAGGAAACTCTGCGCAAGCTCAAGAAGTCGCTGGCCGGCAAGAAGCTCGCCGGACGCGTGATGTCCGATGAGCGCAAGGAGCTGCTCAAGAAGGGCGACACGCTCAGCGCCGAGGAACTCGAGGAATTGCCGCCGACGCTATGGGGCCAGGTCCGCGTCGAGAACGAATCGGCGCAGGAGGAAGCGGCGCAGGCGATCGCGGCGATGAACGCGAACGTCGAGGCCGTGCAGAATCATTACGGCGCCAAGGTCGAGCGCCTGAAGGCGGGCGACGAACTCGCGCCGGGCGTCATCAAGATGATCAAGGTCTTCGTCGCCATCAAGCGCCGCCTCCAGGTCGGCGACAAGATGGCCGGGCGCCACGGCAACAAGGGCGTGCTCTCGCGCATCCTGCCCGAGGAAGACATGCCGTGCATGGCCGATGGGACCCCGGTCGATATCGTGCTCAATCCGCTCGGCGTGCCGTCGCGCATGAACGTCGGCCAGATTCTCGAGACGCATCTGGGATGGGCCGCGCGCGAACTCGGCCACAAAATCGAGGAAGACTTGCGCAGCGGCGTCAGCGCCGCGCAGCTCAAGCGGCGGCTTAAGGAAATCTACCCCGAAAAGGAAAGCCACGAGTTTATCGACGAGCTGGCCGAGCCCGATATCTTCAAGCTCGCGGCCAAGGCGCTGGCGGGCGTGCACGTGGCGTCGCCCGTGTTCGACGGCGCGCGCGAAGAGGAAATATTCCAGTTGCTCAAGCGCGCCGATTTGCCCGAGACCGGACAGGCTACCCTGCACGACGGACGCACCGGCTTGCCGTTCGAGCAGCCGGTCACGGTCGGCGTCATGTACATGATGAAGCTGCATCACCTGGTCGAAGACAAGATTCACGCGCGTTCGACCGGTCCCTACAGCCTGGTTACGCAGCAGCCGCTGGGCGGCAAGGCTCAGTTCGGCGGGCAGCGGCTCGGTGAAATGGAAGTGTGGGCGCTGGAAGCTTACGGCGCCGCCTACACCTTGCAGGAGATGCTCACGGTCAAGTCCGACGACGTGGCGGGACGAACCCGGATGTACGAAGCGATCGTCAAGGGCGAGAACACGCTGGAGCCCGGACTGCCCGAGTCGTTCAACGTTATGGTCAAGGAGCTCCAATCGCTGTGCCTGAACATGGAGCTGCTCGAGCAGCCGCAAAGGGCTTAAGGCCAGGGAGTTATTAAAGAGATGGAAGATCTCTTCGGCATTTTCGAGAAGCCCAAGAATCCACTGGCGTTCAACGCGATCCGGATTTCGATCGCGTCGCCGGAAATGATCCGCTCGTGGTCGCACGGCGAGGTCAAGAAGCCCGAAACGATCAACTACCGGACCTTCAAGCCGGAGCGCGACGGGCTGTTCTGCGCCAAGATTTTCGGGCCGACCAAGGACTACGAATGCAACTGCGGCAAGTACAAGCGGATGCGTCATCGCGGCGTGGTCTGCGAAAAGTGCGGCGTCGAAGTCATTCAGTCCAAGGTCCGCCGCGAACGCATGGGTCACATCGATCTCGCGGCCCCGGTCGCGCACATCTGGTTCCTGCGCTCGCTGCCGTCGCGAATCGGCACCCTGCTCGACATGACGCTAAAGGAACTCGAGAAGGTCCTCTACTTCGAGTGCTATATCGTGGTTGACGCCGGTGAGACGCCGCTCCAGTACAAGGAGCTGCTGACCGAGCGCAAATATCGCGAAGCGCGCGAGCAATACGCCGACGGCTTCAAGGCCGAGATGGGCGCCGAGGCGGTTCGCTCGCTCCTGGGGCAACTCGCGCTCGACAAGCTGGCCGAAGAGCTGCGCATCGAGATGAAAGCGACCGCCAGCGAGGCGCGTCGCAAGAAAGTCGCCAAGCGGCTGAAGGTCGTCAACGCGTTTCGCGACTCAGGCAACAAGCCCGAGTGGATGATTCTCACCATCCTGCCGGTGATTCCTCCCGATCTCCGTCCGCTGGTGCCGCTCGACGGCGGCCGCTTCGCCACTTCGGATTTGAACGATCTCTACCGCCGCGTGATCAACCGCAACAACCGGTTGAAGCGGCTCATCGAGCTCAACGCCCCGGACATCATCATTCGCAACGAAAAGCGGATGCTCCAGGAAGCCGTCGATGCGTTGTTTGACAACGGACGGCGCGGCCGCGCGATCACCGGACCGTCCAAGCGTCCGCTCAAGTCGCTGTCCGACATGCTCAAGGGCAAGTCGGGCCGCTTCCGCCAGAACCTGCTCGGCAAGCGCGTCGATTACTCGGGCCGCTCTGTCATCGTGGTCGGCCCCGAGCTCAGGCTGCATCAGTGCGGGCTGCCCAAGAAGATGGCGCTCGAGCTGTTCAAGCCGTTCATCTACAGCAAGCTCGAAGAAAAGGGCTACGTCACCACCATCAAGAGCGCCAAAAAGATGGTCGAGAAAGAGGGCAAGGACGTTTGGGATATCCTCGACGAGGTTATCCGCGAGCATCCGGTGCTGCTCAATCGCGCGCCGACCCTGCATCGGCTCGGCATCCAGGCGTTCGAGCCGGTGCTGATCGAAGGCAAGGCCATTCAGCTCCATCCGCTGGTATGCGTGGCGTACAACGCCGATTTCGACGGCGATCAGATGGCGGTGCACGTGCCGCTGTCGATCGAGGCGCAGGTCGAGTCGCGCGCGCTCATGATGTCCACCAACAACATCCTGTCGCCCGCGTCGGGCAAGCCGGTAATCGTGCCGACCCAGGACATGGTGCTGGGTCTTTACTACATGACGCGCGAGCGTCCGCTGGCGCGCGGCGAGGGCAAGAACTTCGCCAACGTCGAGGAAGTGCGAATCGCGTACGATCACGGGGAAATCGACCTGCAGGCGAAAATCACGGTGCGGATGGCGCCGATGCTGGCCACCGGAATCGCGCCCGCCGCGCCCGAGACCAACGGCCATCCTCGCGGCAAGGCCAAGGAGCGCGCCGCCGCGGCCGCCGCAGCCGCCGCCGCGATGCCGCGCTACGAGCGCGTCACCACCACCGTCGGCCGCGTGCTGTTGTTCGAAATCGTGCCGCCCGAGGTTCCGTTCACCGAGCTCAACAAGACCATGAAGAAAAAGGAGCTCGGCAACCTTATCGACATCGCATATCGCCGCGCCGGCGACAAGGCGACGGTTATCTTCGCCGACCGGCTCAAGGACGTCGGCTTTGAATTCGCCACCAAGGCGGGAATCTCCATCTCGATCAAGGACATGACGATTCCGCCGCAAAAGGCGCATCTGCTCGACGGCGCACAGAAGCAGGTCAACGAGATTCAGCAGCAGTACAACAACGGCGTCATCACCGACGGCGAGCGCTACAACAAGGTCGTCGATATCTGGGCCGAAGTTCAGGACCAAATCGGCAGCGCCGTGATCAAGGGGCTCTCGACCGAGGTCTTCGGCAAGAACGACAAGGGCGAGACCATCACCGGGCCGTCGTTCAATCCGATCTTCATCATGGCCGACTCGGGCGCCCGCGGTTCCGAGCAGCAGATTCGCCAGCTGGCCGGACTGCGCGGCCTGATGGCGAAGCCGTCGGGCGAAATCATCGAGACTCCGATCACCGCCAACTTCCGCGAGGGGCTGACGGTGCTGCAGTACTTCATCTCGACCCACGGCGCGCGCAAGGGCCTGGCCGACACCGCGCTCAAGACCGCCAACTCCGGCTACCTGACCCGCCGCCTGGTTGACGTGGCGCAGGACTCGATCATCACCGAGGACGATTGCGGCACGCTCGACGGAATCGAGATGTCGCCGCTGGTCGAAGGCGGCGAAATAATCGAGGGACTCGGCGATCGCGTGCTCGGACGCGTCGCGCTCGAAGACATCCGTCGATCCGTTCACCGGCGAAGTGCTGGTCCAGGCCAACGAGATGATCGACGAGGACAAGGTCAAGCGAATCGAAGATGCCGGCATCGAGAGAATCAAGATTCGCTCGGTGCTGACCTGCCAGTCGCGCCAGGGCGTGTGCGTCAAGTGTTACGGACGCGATCTCGGCCGCGGGCATCTGGTGAACCTCGGCGAATCGATCGGCATGATCGCCGCGCAGTCCATCGGCGAGCCCGGCACCCAGCTCACGATGCGCACCTTCCATATCGGCGGCACCGCCAGCCGGCGCGCCGAGCGACACCACGCTCGAGGTCCGCAACGAGGGCGTGATGCGCCTGCATGGCGTCAACACGGTCAAGAGCCGCGACGGCAACCTACGTCGTCATGACCCGCCACGGCGAGGTCGTGATCGCGGCGCAGGTCACCGACGAAGACGGCCGCGTCCGCGAGCGCGAACGCGAGCGCTATCCGCTGGTGTACGGCGCCAAGCTGCGCAAGGCCGAGGGCGACAAGGTCAAACCCGGCGAGCTGATCGCGGAATGGGATCCGTACACCACGCCGATCATCACCGAGGTCGACGGCACGGTTAAGTACGGCGATATCGTCGAAGGCAAAACGATGGAGGAGCGGGTCGATGAACGGACCGGCGCGCGCTCCAACGTTATCGTCGAGTTCAAGGACCTCGACATGCGCCCGCGCATCTCGATCAAGGACGCGTCGGGCAAGACCGCCAAGCTGCCCAGCTCGAACAACGTCGCGCGCTACTTCCTGCCGGTGGGCGCGTATATCAACGTGCCCGAAGGCACCGCGGTCGAGCCCGGCGACGTGATCGCGAAGATCCCGCGCGAAACCACCAAGACCAAGGACATCACCGGCGGTCTGCCGCGCGTCGCGGAGCTGTTCGAAGCGCGCAAGCCCAAGGAATTCGCCGTCATCTCGGAAATCGACGGACAGGTTTCCTTCGGCAAGGACACCAAGGGCAAGCGCAAGGTCGAAGTCACGCCCGAAATCGGCGAGAAACGCGAATACCTGATCCCCAAGGGCAAGCATATCGCGGTCCACGAGGGCGATATCGTCAAGGCCGGCGAGCCGCTGATGGAAGGCTCGTCCAATCCGCACGACATCCTGACCATCCTCGGCGAAAAAGCGCTGGCGAAATACCTGGTTGACGAAATCCAGGAAATCTATCGGCTCCAGGGCGTGCGCATCAACGACAAGCATATCGAGGTGATCGTGCGCCAGATGCTGCGCCGCGTGCGAATCAAGGAAGTCGGCGACACCCCGTTCCTGGTCGGCGATCAGGTCGAGAAATGGCGCTTCGACGAGGAGAACGGGCGCGTGCTCGACCCGCGGCGGAGAGCCTGCGATCGCGGAGCCGCTGCTGCTCGGAATCACCAAGGCGTCGCTCTCCACCGAGAGTTTCATCTCGGCGGCGTCGTTCCAGGAAACCACGCGCGTGCTCACCGAGTCGGCGATCAACGGCAAGGTTGACAGGCTGGTCGGACTGAAAGAAAACGTGATCATGGGACGCTTGATTCCGGCCGGCACGGGCATGAACTTGTACAACCGGATGGTGGTCAAGGTCGAAGGCGCCGCGACCGAAGAAGATGCGGGAAAACCGGAGCTGGCTGCCGCGCCCGCACCCGGCGGAGATTGACACGGCGGGTCTGGTCCCGTACATAATGATGTTTCCCCCAAGGGCATAAGTGTCCTTGGGGGGTTTGTTTGAACACCGCGTCCCACTAGAGGCAATCCGGCGACACCGGGCGGCGCGATGCGAGCGCCGAGCGGCTCCGAGAGTCGGCGAACCGTCCGGTGGAAACGCTGCTCGAAACGGAAAGAGAAACGAGAATTATAACGTGCCGACGATAAACCAGTTGATCCGACAGGCGCGCGTGAAGAAGCGCTTCAAGGTTAAGGCGCGCGCGCTCGAAGGCTCGCCTCAGAAGCGCGGCGTGTGCACGCAAGTGAAGACCACTACGCCCAAGAAGCCCAACTCCGCGCTGCGCAAGGTCGCGCGCGTGCGGCTGTCCAACGGGATCGAGGTGAATACCTATATCCCGGGCGTCGGACACAACCTGCAGGAGCATTCCGTGGTGCTGATTCGCGGCGGTCGCGTGCGCGATCTGCCCGGCGTTCGCTATCACGTGATTCGCGGCACCCTCGACTCGATCGGCGTACAGGAGCGGCGCAAGGGCCGTTCCAAGTACGGGTCGAAGAAACCCAAGTAGAGTTATATGTCGCGCAAAGGACAAATTCGCGTCCGCGAAATTCCGGCGGACCCCAAGTATCACGACCGCACCGTCGCGAAGTTCATGAACGTGGTGATGGAACGCGGCAAGAAGTCGCTCGCCGAGCAGATCTTCTATCACGCGCTCGATCTCGTCGCGGAACGCTCGAAGGAAGACGGCCTGGTCGTTTTCAAACGCGCGCTCGACAACGTTCGTCCGGCGGTCGAGGTTCGCTCGCGCCGGGTCGGCGGCGCCAACTACCAGGTGCCGAGCGAGGTGCGCCCGGTGCGGCGCAATTCGCTGGCGATGCGATGGCTGGTGGCGGCGGCGCGCGCGCGCGGCGAAAAGTCGATGGAAGAGCGGCTGGCCGCCGAAATCCTCGACGCAGCCGCCAATCGCGGCGGCGGGGTCAAGAAGCGCGAAGACACACATCGAATGGCCGACGCCAACAAGGCGTTCGCCCACTATCGCTGGTAATCACCGAGTTTTTTTAGATGGCTCGTCAGACACCAATAGAACGGGTGCGCAATATCGGCATCATGGCGCACATCGATGCCGGCAAGACCACCACCACCGAGCGCGTGCTGTTCTATACCGGCATCAACTACAAGATCGGCGAGGTGCACGAAGGCACCGCGACGATGGACTGGATGGTGCAGGAGCAGGAGCGCGGCATCACGATCACGTCGGCGGCGACCACCTGTTTCTGGCGCGACCATCGCATCAATATTATCGACACGCCCGGACACGTCGATTTCACCATCGAGGTCGAGCGCTCGCTGCGCGTGCTCGACGGCGCGGTCGCGGTGTTCTGCGCGGTCGGCGGGGTCGAGCCGCAGTCGGAAACCGTCTGGCGCCAGGCCGACAAGTACCGCGTGCCGCGGATCGCATTTATCAACAAGATGGACCGCGTCGGCGCGGAGTTCGAGCGCGTCGTGCAGGAGATGCGCGACAAGCTCAAGGCCACGCCGCTGCTGTTGCATCTGCCGATCGGCGCCGAGGAAAAGTTCACCGGGCTGATCGATCTGATCGATCGCAAGGCGCTGATTTGGGACGAGGATCGGCTCGGCGCGAAGTATCGCGTCGACGACATCCCGGCCGATTTGAAAGAGCAGGCCGCCGGATACCGCGACAAGATGGTCGAAACGCTCGCCGATCACGACGAGCACATCATGGAGCTTTATCTCGAGGGCAAGGCGCCCGAGCCCGACCAGATTCGCACCGCGATTCGCGCCGCCACGCTCAAGATGGCGATCACGCCGGTGATTCTCGGCTCCGCGTTCCGCAACAAGGGCGTGCAGCCGATGCTCGACGCGGTCGTTGACTACCTGCCGTCGCCGCTGGACCTGCCGCCGGTCGTCGGCAAGGCCGGCGACAAGATCGAAGAGCGATGGCCGCGCGACGACGCGCCGTTCTCCGCGCTCGCGTTCAAGATTATGAACGACCAGTACATCGGGACGCTGACCTTCATGCGGGTCTATTCGGGCAAGCTGGAAAGCGGCTCGTCGCTGCTCAACTCGACGCGCGGCAAGCGCGAACGCATCGGCCGGATGCTCAAGATGCACGCGAACAAGCGCGAGGAGATCACCGAGGTTTACGCCGGCGACATCTGCGCGGTCGGACTGCGCGATACGACCACCGGCGACACGCTATGCGATCCGGCCGCACCGATTGTACTCGAGTCGATCGAGTTTCCCGAGCCGGTCATCCAGATCGCAATCGAGCCCAAGACCAAGGCCGACCAGGAAAAGCTCGGCGAGGCGCTCCAGAAGCTCGCCAAAGAGGATCCGTCGTTCCGCGTCAGCGTCAACAAGGAAACTTCGCAGACGCTGATTTCCGGGATGGGCGAATTGCACCTCGAGATCATCGTCGATCGGATGCTGCGCGAGTTCAAAGTTGACGCCAACGTCGGCAAGCCGCAGGTCGCCTATCGCGAGACGATCCAAGCGCGTCGGAAGCCGAGGGCAGCTTCGTCCGCCAGAGCGGCGGTCACGGACAGTTCGGCGTGGTCGAACTGCGCATCGAGCCGCTCGGCAAGGGCGTCGGCTTCGAGTTCGTGGATGGGACCAAGGGCGGCTCGATTCCGCGCAACTTCATTCCGTCGATCGAAGACGGAGATCAAAGAGGCGATGGAGAACGGCGTGCTGGCCGGCTATCCGATGGTCGATATCAAGGCCACCGTGCTCGACGGCAAGTACCACGAGGTGGACTCGTCGGAACTCGCGTTTAAAATCGCCGGCTCGATGGCGTTCAAGGAAGCTTGCGAAAAGGCCGAGCCGATTCTGCTCGAACCGATCATGGATGTCGAGGTCGTCACGCCGCAGGAGTTCATGGGCGAAGTGATCGGCGATCTCAACTCGCGGCGCGGCAAGATTCTGGACATGGAAAATCGCGCCGGCGCGCAAGTGATCGAGGCGCGCGTCCCGCTGGCCACCATGTTCGGTTACGCCACGCGGCTGCGCTCGATGACCCAGGGCCGCGCCAACTTACACGATGCAGTTCGGCGCGTACGAACCGGTACCGCAAAATATTTTCGAAGAATTGACGGCGCGCAACGCCGAAGCGAGGCGATTCGCGCGCGCGTGCATAACGACTCGTGAGCAACGCGCTCAATCGGAGGTTACACATGGGCAAGGCTAAATTTGAACGCACCAAGCCGCACGCGAACGTCGGCACCATCGGTCATATCGATCACGGCAAGACCACGCTGACCGCGGCGATCACCAAGGTGCTCGCGTCAAAGAAGCTCGCCACACTTCACCGCCTTCGATCAGATCGACAAGGCGCCCGAAGAGCGAGAGCGCGGCATCACGATCGCAATCGCCCACGTCGAGTACGAAACCGCTCAAGCGCCACTACGCGCACGTCGATTGCCCCGGACACGCCGACTACATCAAGAACATGATCACCGGCGCCGCGCAGATGGACGGCGCAATCCTGGTGGTCGGCGCCAACGACGGCCCGATGCCGCAGACGCGCGAGCATATCCTGCTCGCCTACCAGGTCGGCGTGCCGTCGATCGTCGTGTTCATGAACAAGGTCGACATGGTCGATGACCCCGAGTTGCTCGACCTGGTCGAACTCGAAGTCCGCGACCTGCTCAACAAGTACAACTTCGAGGGCGACGACGTTCCCGTCATTCGCGGCAGCGCGCTCAACGCGCTCAACTGCGGATGCGGCAAGGACGATTGCCCCAACTGCAAGCCGATCCTCGACCTCATGGACGCGGTCGACAACTATATCCCGCAGCCCAAGCGCGAGACCGACAAGCCGTTCCTGATGCCGATCGAAGACGTGTTCTCGATCTCGGGCCGCGGCACCGTCGTCACCGGCCGCGTCGAGAAGGGCAAGGTGAAGGTCGGCGAGGAAGTCGAAATCGTCGGCTTCAAGGACACCACCAAGACCGTCGTCACCGGCGTCGAGATGTTCCGCAAGCTGCTCGACGAGGGCCAGGCCGGCGACAATATCGGCGTGCTGCTGCGCGGGCTCAAGCGCGAAGACATCGAGCGCGGACAGGTGCTCGCGCAAGCCCGGCTCGATCACCCCGCACACCAACTTCGAGGCGTCGGCGTACATCCTGACCAAGGACGAAGGCGGCCGCCATACGCCGTTCTTCACCGGCTATCGCCCGCAGTTCTATTTCCGCACCACCGACGTAACCGGAGTGCTCACGCTGCCCGAGGGCACCGAGATGGTGATGCCGGGCGACAACATCAAGATTCGTTGGCGAACTGATCACGCCGGTCGCGATGGACGAAGGGCTGCGCTTCGCGATCCGCGAGGGCGGCCGCACTGTCGGCGCGGGCGTCGTTTCGAAGATTTTGAAGTAGCGGACACCGAGAGCAAGTGGTGCGCAACTCGAGCGGAGATCGGGACGCGGAGCGCTTGACGAATCGGGCGCGGTTTTCCAGGATGAACGACAAGATACGCATACGTCTCAAGGCGTACGACTACCGCCTGCTCGATCAGTCGGTGCGCGAAATCGTCGACACTATCCGCCGCACCGGCGGACGGGTCGCCGGTCCGATTCCGCTGCCGACCCGAATCGAGCGCTTCACCGTCAACCGCTCGCCGCACGTGGACAAGAAGTCGCGCGAGCATTTTGAGATTCGCACTCATAAGCGGCTGCTCGATGTCATCGAGCCGACCCAGCAGACCATCGACGCGCTGGGCAAGCTCGACCTGGCCGCGGGCGTGGACGTCGAAATCAAGCTCGAGTAGCGGCCGATGCTGACCGGACTGATTGGAAAGAAAATCGGGATGACCCAGATGACCGACGCGCCGGGTCGCGTTCGCGCCGTCACCGTCGTTCACGCTCGGTCCCTGCACCGTCTCGCAGCTGAAGACCGCGGCGACTGACGGCTACGAAGCCGTGCAGGTGACCTTCGGCAAGAAAAAGCTCAGCCGCGTGACCGGCGGCGCTGCGCGGCCATTTCGCCAAGGCCAAGATCGCGCCCGGAATCAGATCGGGCGAGTTCGAACGCCGCGGCGAGGGCGAGTTGAAGCTCGGACAGGCGATCGCGGCGGCCGACGTGTTCAAGGTCGGCGATCAGGTCGACGTAACCGGCGTCTCCAAGGGCCACGGCTACGCGGGCGTCATCAAGCGCCATCATTTCTCCGGCTTTCCCGGCTCGCACGGCACCCACGAATATTTCCGCCACGGCGGATCGATCGGTAACCGCTCGTATCCCGGACGCGTGCGCAAGGGGATGAGGATGGCGGGGCAGATGGGCAATGAGACTGCCTCGATCCTGAATCTCGAAGTGCTCGAGATACTTGCCCGACGACAACGCAGTCGTCGTCTCGGGCGCGGTGCCCGGACCCGACGGCGCTTTGCTCGTCGTTCATCACGCGGCCCGCCCGCGCCGCCGCGCCAATGTGAAGGTGGCGGCAATGCCTGAGCGGAAACGAAAAGCTATCGCCGGTCAAGCTGCCGCTGTACTCGGCCGCCCATGAAAAAGTCGGCGAGCTCGAAGTCGCAGGCGCAGTCTTCGGCCGCGACGGCGATCTGTCGCTGCTGCACGAGGCGGTCCGGATGCAGCTTGCCAATCGCCGCTCGGGAACCGCGTCCACCAAGACCAAGGGACTCATCTCCGGCGGCGGCCGCAAGCCGTGGCGGCAGAAGGGAACCGGACGCGCGCGCGCGGGATCGACGCGATCGCCGATATGGCGTCACGGCGGAACCATCTTCGGCCCGCAGCCGCGCGACTATTCGTACAAGATGCCGAAAAAGGCGTGGCGCGCCGCGCTCTGCCTCGCGATTTCCGATCGCGCCCGCAACGGCAAGCTGTTCGTCGTCGAGTCGCTTGATCTGTCCGAGCCCAAAACCAAAGCCGCCAAGGCCGCGCTCGACAAGCTCGGCCTCGAGCACGCGCTGATAGTGATGGGCGAAGGCGATGGCAAGTTTTTTCTCGCCGCGCGCAACCTCGCCGCGCACAAGGTGCTCGCGCTCGAAGGGCTTAACGTTTACGACGTGCTCAATTACCGGGAACTCGTGATGACCAGTCGGACCGCCAAGGCGATCGAAGCCCGATTTGCCGGAGAAGCGAAATGAGCAGCCCCGAGAGTCTGATTCTCGCGCCCATCATCACCGAGAAGGGCACCATGGCCAGCGAAAAGGCCGGCCAGGTGCTGTTCCGCGTGCGCCCCGGGGCGAGCAAGGACAAGATTCGCGAGGCCGTCGAGCATCTGTTCAAGGTCACCGTGCTCAAGGTCCGCACTTCGAACTTCATGGGCAAGGAACGCAAAAAGGGCGCAATCAAGGGCCGCCAGATGGACTGGAAGAAGGCCTACGTGACCCTCAAGGAAGGCGACAAGATCGAATTCTTCGAAGGTCTGTAAACGGAACTGCATCGACGCGATGCCTGGGACGAGAGTTCGTAGCTGGACAGTAGAGATACTGAAAAAAGAAGAATGGCAGTCATACAATTAAATCCGCGCACTCCCGGCCAGCGCTTCATGCAGATAGCGGATTTCTCCGAGCTCAGCAAAAAAGAGCCCGAGAAAAGCCTGCTGGTCCCGGTCAAGCGCACCGGCGGACGCAACAATCGCGGCCGCATGACCTCGCGTCATCGCGGCGGCGGACACAAGCGCCGCCTTCGCCTGATCGATTTCAAGCGCAACCGCGACGGTATTCCGGCCGTCGTCTTCGCGCTCGAATACGATCCGAATCGCTCCGCCAATATCGCGCTGCTCCACTATGCCGACGGCGTCAAGACCTACATCCTGGCGCCCGACGGGCTCAAGGTCGGCGCCAAGGTCGAGTCGGGCGAGAACGCCGATATCAAGCCGGGCAACGCGCTCATGCTGAAGAACATCCCGCTCGGCACCGATCGTTCACGCCATCGAGATGAAGCCGGGAGCCGGCGCGCAAGCTCGCGCGCGGCGCGGGTGTGCAGGCGCAGTTGATGGCGAAAGAGGGCAAGATGGCGCTGCTCAAGCTGCCCTCGGGCGAGCAGCGGATGGTGCAGGCGGAATGCCGCGCCACCATCGGCCAGGTCGGCAATCTCGACCACGAAAATATTTCTATCGGCAAGGCCGGGCGCTCGCGATGGCTCGGCAAGCGCGGTCACGTGCGCGGAGTCGCGATGAACCCGGTCGATCATCCGCACGGCGGCGGCGAGGGCCGCTCGAAGGGCAACCATCCCCAGTCGCCGTGGGGACAGCCGGCCAAGGGATACAAGACGCGCAAGAAGCAGCCGTCGGACAATCTGATCGTCAGCCGCCGGCCGCGCGGGAAGCATTAATCGTTATGGCCAGGTCACTAAAAAAAGGTCCGTTCGTTGACGGGCATCTGCTCAAGAAAAGGCGCCGCCGCGTCCGCCTCGGGCGACAAGCGAATCATCAAGACCTGGTCGCGGCGCTCGATGATAACGCCCGGACATGATCGCGCTCACGTTCGCGGTCCACAACGGGCACAAGTTCATCCCGGTGTACTGCACCGAGAACATGGTCGGCCACAAGCTCGGCGAATTTGCGCCGACCGCGGACCTTCCACGGTCATGCCGGCGATCGCAAGGGCGAAGTGCAAGCCGGCCGGCCGCCGCCGCGCCGGCCGCACCGCCTCCGGCGCGCGGCCAAGGCATAAGCGGGGAAGTTGTAACATCATGGAATCCGTATCGCGAACCCGCTTCATCAGAATCTCGCCGCGCAAGCTCAAGCTGGTGTGCGAGCTGATCGCGGGCAAGAAAGTCGATCAGGCGCTGTCGATTCTCGAGTTCACGCCCAAGAAGGCGCGCCAGGTTCGTCTCGAAAACCTTGCTGGCCGCAATCGCCAACGCGCGCGATCAGCAGAACGTGGACGAGGACAAGTTGTTCGTAAAACGCGCGACCGCCGACACCGGGCCGACCTGGAAGCGTTCGCTCATGCGCGCCCATATGCACGCGACGCCGATCCACAAACGCACCAGCCATCTGACGGTAATCGTGGACGAGCGGGCGTCCTGAGGTCTTCGATGGGACAGAAAGTCACATCCGCGCGGATTTCGCCTCGGCATCATCGAAAGCTGGGACTCGCGATGGTACGCCAGCCACGACTACGCCACGTTGCTGCACGAGGATTTGAAGCTGCGCGATTTCATCAAGAAGCGGCTCTACCACGCCGGCATCTCGCGGATTGAAATCGAGCGGATGGCCAACAAGGCCAAGATAAATATCTACACCGCGCGCCCCGGCATCGTGATCGGCAAGAAGGGCGCCGAGATCGACAAGCTCAAGATCGATATCCAGAAGCTGATGAAGGGGCGCGACTCGTTTATCAATATCCACGAGGTGCGCCGCCCCGACCTCGACCCGCAGCTGGTCGCCGAGAATATCGCGCTCCAGCTCGAGCGCCGCGTCGCCTTTCGCCGCGCGATGAAAGAAGCCGTCACGCGCGCGATGCGGATGGGCGCGCAGGGCGTCAAGGTCCACGTCGCCGGACGCCTGGGCGGCGCGGAAATCGCGCGTCAGGAATGGTACCGCGAGGGTCGCGTGCCCCTGCAGACGCTGCGCGCGGACGTGGCTTACGGATTCGCCGAAGCGCGCACGACCTACGGCCAGATCGGCGTGAAGGTCTGGATTTTCCGCGGCGAAGTTCTGACCCGCAAGGATGCGGACGCGAAACGCGCAGGCGCGCCGGCGCAGGCGAATTGAACAGCCAAGATGCTCGCACCAAAAAAAGTTAAATGGCGCAAAATGATGAAGGGCCGCGTCCGCGGCGCCGAGTCGCGCGGACTCACGCTCGCCTTCGGCGACTACGGACTCAAGTCGCTCGAGACTTGCCGCATCGATACCCGCGCGCTCGAAGCCGCTCGTATCGCGCTGACCCGCCATATCAAGCGCGGCGGCCGCGTCTGGATTCGCGTCTTCCCCGACAAGCCCTTCACCAAGAAACCGGCCGAAACCCGCATGGGCAAAGGCAAGGGCTCGCCCGAGGGATGGGTCGCGTGCGTCAGGCCCGGGCAGGATTCTGTTCGAGATGGAAGGCGTCGATTACGCCACGGCAAAAGAAGCGATGCGGCTGGCGGCGCACAAGCTGCCGATCAAGACAATTATGATCCAGCGCGAGGAGGGCGGCCTTGGAGCTTGACGAACTAAGGCAGATGACCGCGCCGGATTTGCGCGTCAAGGAGCGCGAGGCGCGCGAGGAAATTTTCCGGCTGCGGCTCAAGCTGCGCACCAATCAGCTGGATAATCACGCCGGCTATCGGCGCGCGCGCCGCGAGCTGGCGCTCATCATGACTTTGCTCGGCGAGAAGGCGCGCGGCGCGGCCGCGGCGGACAAGAAGGTAGCCAATGCGGGAACGAATTAAACGGCGCGAGGGCACTGTGGTGTCCGCCAAGATGACCAAGACCGTGGTGGTCAGGGTGGACCGCATGGTCGAGCATGCCCTGTACGGCAAGCGCGTGCGCCGCAGCACCCGCTTCATGGCGCACGACGAACGCGGCGAGTGCAACGAAGGCGATCGCGTGCAGATTATCGAGTCGCGTCCGCTCTCCAAGAACAAGCGCTGGCGCGTCAGCCAGCGTTCTCAAAAAGGCCGCGGGGTAGGGCGCGATGGTACAGGTACAAACCGTTCTCGATGTCGCCGATAACTCGGGCGCCCGCAAAGTGATGTGCATCAAGGTGCTCGGCGGATCCAGCGCCGCTACGCGTCGGTCGGCGACGTCATCGTGGTCGCGGTCAAAGAAGCGATTCCCAACGCCAAGGTCAAAAAGGGCGACGTGTCGCGCGCGGTTATCGTGCGAACCGCCAAGGAAATCAGCCGCGACGACGGCAGTTACATCCGCTTTGACGGCAATTCCGCGGTGCTGCTCGACAAGGATCACGAGCCGATCGGCACCCGCATCTTCGGTCCGGTGGCCCGCGAGCTGCGCGCGAAGAAATTTCTGAAGATTATCTCGCTCGCGCCGGAGGTGCTGTGATGGCGTCGGCGAAATACAAGATCAAGAAGAATGACACCGTGATGGTCGTCAACGGCCGCGACCGCGGCAAGACCGGCAAGGTGATGCGCGTGCTGCCCGAGCGCGGACGCGTCATCGTCGAGCGCCTCAATATCGTCAAGCGTCACAGCAAGCCGCGCGGTGCGCAGAGCCCCGGCGGTATCGTCGAGAAGGAAGCGCCCATCGCCATCTCGAACGTCATGATTTTTTGCGATCGCTGCAACGCTCCGGTCAGGGTCGGGCTCAAGCTTGCCGATGACGGCGCCAAGAGCCGCGTCTGCCGCCGCTGCGGCGAAGTGATAGGTAACGACTGATGGCCGACAAAAAGGAAAAGCCCGACAAGGCCGAGCAGGCCGCCAAGGCCGAGCAGACCGCCAAGGCCGATCAGGCGGCCAAGGCCAAGCGCGAAGGCAAGGCCCGGCAGGCTCAGCAGAAGCAGGCGGCCGAAGAAGCCAAGTCCGCGGCTGCCGCGCCGCTGCCGCCCGAGCCCAAGCTGCCGGCCCGGCTGCGCGTTCGCTTCGAAAACGAGATCGTGCCGGCGCTGATGCGCGAGCTGAAGATCGACAACAAGATGCGGGTGCCGCGGCTGTCAGAAGATCACGATCAACATGGCGCTCCAGGAAGCGCGCGACAACGTCAAGATTCTCGACTCCGCGCTCGAAGAGCTCAAGGTGATCGCCGGGCAGAAGCCGGTGCTGACCCGCGCGCGCAAGGCGATATCGAACTTCAAGCTGCGCCAGGGGATGCCGATTGGCGTGATGGTAACGCTGCGGCGCGAACAGATGTGGGAATTTTTCGACCGGCTGGTGAACGTCTCGCTGCCGCGCGTGCGCGACTTCCGCGGGGTCAGCGACAAGGCGTTCGACGGCCGCGGCAACTACTCGCTCGGGCTGCAAGGAACATACGATTTTCCCCGAACTCAACCTCGACAAGGTCGACAAGGTGAAGGGACTGACGATTTCGATCACGACCACGGCGCGCAGCGACTTCGAGGGGCTGACCCTGCTGCGCGCGCTCGGGATGCCGATGCGCGGGCGCAGAGCGCGAGGCGGACGCGGCCAAGGCGCGCCGCCGCCAGGCCGCGCGCAGGCCGCCAAGGCGCCGCCGCGCCGACGGCCCAGAGCAGGGGGCCTGAGGATAGTTAATGGCGAAAACGTGCCTGCGGGTTAAGGCAACCCGCAAACAAAAATTCAAAGTGCGCCAGTACAACCGCTGCCCGCTATGCGGTCGCGCGCGCGCGTTCTATCGGCGCTTCAAAATGTGCCGGCTATGCCTGCGCAAACTCGCGCTCGACGGCAAGTTGCCCGGCGTCGATCAAGGCGAGCTGGTAAGAGAGACCAATAATGTCGCAGACCGATCCGATCGCAGAACTGCTGACCCGAATCCGCAACGCGATGCGCGCGCGGTACAATGAACTCACGCTCGCCCCATTCACGGCTGCGCGAAGCAATTTGCCGCGTGCTGATGGCCGAAGGTTTCCTCGGCGGCGTCGAAGTCGGCGGTGAAGATGCCCAAGAAGATGCTGGTGCTCAAGCTGCGTTACTCGCCGACGCGCGAGTCCGGTGATCCGCGGCATCGACCGCATCAGCAAGCCGAGTCTCGGCGCTACGCGGGCGCCGACGAGATCGGCAAGGTGCGCGGCGCGATGGGCGTGCAAATTGTATCGACGCCGCTCGGCGTGATGACCGGACGCGAAGCGCGGCGCAAGAACGTCGGCGGCGAAATCCTCTGCAGGGTTTGGTGAACGGAGCCGATGTCGCGCATAGGAAGACTACCGATACAACTCGAAAAGAGCGTCAAGGCCGTCGCTCGCCGGCACGACGCTCAAGGTCGAGGGCCCCAAGGGCAAGCTCGAGCTCAGCTCCATCCCGGCTTTACCGTCGAGATCAACGGACGCGCGAACTCGTCGTGAAGCGCCCCGGCGACTACCAGCCTGGAGCGTTCGCTGCACGGGCTCACGCGCAAGCTGATCGCCAACATGGTCGAGGGCGTCGGCAAGGGCTTTACCCGCGTTCTCGAGATAAACGGCGTCGGCTACCGCGCGGAAGCCAAGGGCCACCAGATCAATTTGACGCTCGGCTATTCGCATCCGATCGTCTATCAGCTTCCGCCCGGAGTCACCGCCAAGGTCGAGAAACAGGTGACTGATCACGCTCGAGAGCGCCGACCGCCAATTGCTCGGCACGGTCGCGGCGCAGATTCGCGAACTCAGGCCGCCCGAGCCGTACAAGGGCAAGGGAATCAAGTACGCGACCGAAACGATTCGCCGCAAGGCGGGCAAGGCCGCGGCCGGCTCGACCTCGGCGTAGTGCGCACCAGTCGGGCATAAAGGTTAGTTGCGATTATGGCTATCAGAGCGATCAGAAAAACGCAGGCTGCGCCGCCAGCGCGTGCGGCGCAAGGCGGTCGGCAACGACCGCGCCCGCGGCTCTCGATCTTCCGCTCGCTGCATCATATCTACGTCCAGGTGATCTCCGACCAGAGCGGCACGTACGCTCGCCGCGGCTTCGACCGCCACCGCCGAAGCGTGCGCGACGGGCTCAAGAGCAAGCGCAACCTGGCCGCCGCCAAGGCCGTCGGCAAGGCGATCGCCGAGCGATGCCTTCGAGCCGGAATTTCGAGCGTCGTGTTCGACCGAAACGGATTTCTCTATCACGGCCGGGTCAAGGCGCTGGCCGACGCGGCGCGCGAAGCGGGACTAAAATTTTGAAAGGCAGGCAACGAACGCTAAGAGAAAGCGCGGTCCGCAACGCATCGATCCGCAGGGCCTCGAAATCAAGGAAAAGGTCGTCCACATCAACCGCGTCGCCAAGGTCGTCAAGGGCGGACGCCGCTTCAGCTTCAGCGCGCTGGTGGTCGCGGGCGATCATAACGGACTGGTCGGCTTCGGCCTGGGCAAGGCCAACGAAGTGCCCGAGGCGATTCGCAAGGGCGTCGATCGCGCCAAGAAAAGCCTGGTCCGCGTGCCGATTCAGGATGGCACGATTCCGCACGAAGTGGTCGGACATTTCGGCGCCGGCCGCGTCGTGCTGCGCCCGGCCGCCGAGGGCACCGGAGTGATCGCGGCGGGCGGAGTGCGCGCGGTGGTCGAGCTGGCGGGAATCCGCAATATCCTGACCAAGCGGCTGGGCTCGTCGAATCCTCACAACCTGGTCAAGGCAACGCTCGAGGCGCTGGTCGAACTGCGCAGCACCGCAGGATATCTAAGTCGCGCGCGCGCTCGGGCGGCGAACGTCCCGAGGCGGCCTGAGCCCGGACGGGCACGGGACGATAAGGTATTTTGCGCAGGCAATCGGTCAAGCAGATAATCGCGTCAAGTCAAGCGGTCTAGTGATGAGCGATACGATCCGAATCGAAACTCGTCGCGCAGTCCGATCAGCACCAATCGGCGCGTGCGCGAGACGGTCAAGGGGCTGGGCCTGGGCAAAGTCGGCAGCGTGCGCGAGCTCAAGCGCAGCGCCGCGGTCGAAGGGATGGTCAAGCGTCTCAAGCATCTGGTGGTCGAGCTCAAGGATTAGGCGCAGTCATGGATTTGAAGGATTTGAAACCGTCTCCCGGCTCGACGCATCGCAAACGCCGCGTCGGCAGGGGAATCGGCTCCGGCCACGGCAAGACCTCGGGCCGCGGGCATAAGGGACTGGGCGCGCGCTCGCACGGCAACACGCCGCCGAGTTACGAAGGCGGCCAGATGCCGCTGCAGCGGCGCTTGCCCAAGCAGGGTTTTCGACGCACGCTGAAGAACCAGGCGCGCCGCGACGAATTCGCCATTGTGAACCTGTCGCGGCTGGGCGATTTCGCCGACGGCGTCACCATCGATGCGGCCGCGCTGGCCGCGCGCGGACTGGTTCCCGCCGGGCGCAAGGTCAAGGTTTTAGGCGACGGCGATCTGAAGAGTAAGATCAAGGTGCGCGCCGATGCGTTCTCGAAAAGCGCGCTGGACAAAATCGCCGCCGCGGGCGGCGTCGCGGAGCTGGTAACGCGCCGACCGAAAGCTAGATGCTGGACGGGTTTTCAAACGCCTCGCGCATCCCGGAGTTGCGCCGACGGCTGGTGTTCACGGCCATGATGCTGGCCGTGTACCGCATCGGCGTCGCCGTGCCGACCCCCGGCATCGACGGGCAGGCGCTCGCGTCGTTCTTCGACGCGGCCAGCGGCACGCTGTTCGGATGGGTCAACCTGTTTTCGGGCGGCGCGCTCGAGCGCTTCTCGGTCCTGGCGCTCGGCATCATGCCCTACATCTCGGTCGCGATCGTCCTTGACCTGCTGAAAATCGCGTCGCCCTATCTCGACGAGCTCTACAAGGAAGGCGAGGCGGGCCGCCGCAAGATAACCCAGTACACGCGCTACGGCACGGTGGCTCTGGCGCTGTTTCAGGGCACGATGATCGCGTTCTCGCTCGAAAAGATTCAGGCGCCCGGCGGCGGCAGCATCGTTTACAATCCCGGACCGGGGTTCATCGTGATGACGGTGATCACCGTCACGGCGGGCACGATGTTCCTGATGTGGATCGGCGAGCAGATTACCGAGCGCGGAATCGGCAACGGCATCTCGCTGATCATCATGGCGGGAATCGTGGCGCGCCTGCCCAGCGCGATCAGCACCACGGCGCAGTTCGTGCGCGAGGGCGAAATGAGCATCTTCTTGCTCATCTTCATCCTCGCGGTCGCAGTCGCGGTGATCGCCGGTATCGTCTATATCGAGACGGCGCAGCGGCGCATCCCGATTCAGTATGCGCGCCGAGTGGTTGGACGCCGCGTTTACGGCGGTCAGAGTTCGCATCTGCCGCTGAAGATCAACACCTCGGGTGTCATTCCGCCGATCTTTGCGTCGGCGCTGCTGGTGTTCCCGGCGACGCTGGCCACCTTCGTTCCATTTCTGAAACCGTACTCGAGCTACCTGACGCCGGGTGGCTTCTACTACGACCTGGTTTACGTCGCGCTGATCGTCTTCTTCTGTTACTTCTACACCTCGGTCACATTTAATCCGGTCGACGTCGCCGACAATCTGAAAAAATATGGCGGCTTTATCCCGGGAATCCGGCCCGGGCGCTTCACCGCCGACTATATCGATCGCGTGCTGTCGCGAATCACGCTCGGCGGCGCGGTGTACGTCAGCGCCGTGTGCGTGCTGCCGACGATTCTGATCGCGCGCTTCAACGTCCCGTTTTTCTTCGGCGGCACCGCACTGCTGATCGTCGTGGGTGTGGCGCTGGACACGGTTGCGCAAATCGAAACCCATCTGCTGACCCGCAACTACGAGGGCTTCATGCGCCGCGGACGGGTCAAGACCAAGAGGGGCGCCTAGCTGGTGCGGCTCGTGCTGCTGGGCCCGCCGGGTGCGGGCAAGGGTACGCAAGCGCAGACGCTCGCTGCGCTGTGGGGCATCCCGCAAATTGCCAGCGGCGATCTGTTGCGCGCCGCCGTGCGCGAAGACTCGGAGCTTGGCCGCGAGGCGGCCGGCTACATGGATCGCGGGCAGTTGGTCCCCGACGAGTTGGTGCTGAAGCTGATCGCGGAGCGGCTGCAAAAAAAAGACGCCCGCGGCGGGTTTATCCTCGACGGGTTCCCCCGCAACGTAGTGCAAGCCGAGAGCGCTCGCGGCGGGACTCGAGCGCGCGGGGCTGAAGCTGGACAAAGTTGTCGCGGTGATGCTGCCCGACGAAGAGGTCGTGAAACGGATTTCAGGACGGCGCACCTGCCGCAATTGCGCGACGATGTATCACGTAGTCTTCGAGCCGCCGGCCAAAGCGGGCGTCTGCGATAAGTGCGGCGGCGAACTCTATCAGCGCGACGACGACGCCGAGCAAACCGTGCGCGAACGGATCAAGGTCTATCACGCGGCGACGCAACCGCTGCTCGATCATTATAGGCGGCTCGGGCTGCTTGCGCAGGTTGACGGAGTGGGGCGCCCCGACGAGGTCGAGAAGCGAATTCTGGCCGCAGTTGACGGGCTGGCGGTTACCAGCCAGGCCCGAGCAGGCGTGGGGCACGCGCGATCATGATTACTATCAAAACCCCGGCCGAGATCGCCGTGATGCGCCAGGCGAACCAAATCGTCGCCGAGATCCTCGAGGCGCTGGCCGCTGCCGTGCGCCCCGGAATCATGACCGAGGAACTCGACAAGCTGGCCGAGGATCTGACCTACAAAAAAGGCGCCGAGCCTGCCTTCAAGGGTTACAAACCGGGCGACGTCGTTTATCCCAAGTGCCTGTGCGTGTCGGTTAACAGCGAGATCGTCCACGGCATCCCGTCGAGCCGCAAATTGAAGGCCGGCGACATCGTCGGACTCGATTTCGGCGTCGTGTACCAGGGCTTCTACGGCGACTCGGCGCGCACGGTCGCGGTCGGCCCGGTGCCGGAGCGGGTGACGAAGCTGCTGCGAGTGACGCGCGAGTCGCTCTACGCGGGAATCGCGCAGGCTCGCGCCGGCAATCGTATCAGCGATATTGCGCGCGCGGTGCAGGATACGGTCGAGCGGGCGGGGTTTTCGGTCGTCACCGACTTTGCCGGACATGGAATCGGCCGCCGGCTCCATGAGGATCCGCAGGTGCCGAACTATTTCCGTCCCGGGATGCCTAATCCGCGGCTGCGCGAGGGAATGGCGCTGGCGATTGAACCGATGGTTAACGAGGGAAGCCCCGATTTGGAGATCCTTTCCGATGGCTGGACTGCGGTGACGGCGGACGGTAAACTATCTGCCCACTTCGAGCATTCCATCGCGATTACCTCCAACGGGCCGCAAATCTTAAGCGAACTCGAAAATGTCTAAGGGCGACGCGATCGAAGTACAGGGGACGGTCCAGGAAGCGCTCCCCAATGCGGTGTTCAGGGTGACGCTCGACAATGGGCACAAGGTGTTGGCTCATATCTCGGGCAAAATGAGGATGCATTACATCAAGATTCTGGCCGGCGACAAGGTCACGGTTGAGTTGTCGCCTTACGACCTCACCCGCGGCCGGATTACGTACCGGATGCGCTAGCGGGCGCGCCGGATAGAGATTGACGAACTATGAAAGTCCGAGCGTCGGTTAAAAAGATTTGCAAGAACTGCAAGGTCGTGCGCCGCGAAGGCGTCGTGCGCGTCCTGTGCTCGAACCCGCGCCACAAGCAGCGTCAGGGCTAGGAAGGGTTTCGCGATGGCACGCATAGCTGGAGTCGAACTGCCCAAAAACAAGCGGATGGATATCGCGCTGACCTATATCTACGGAATAGGCAGGCCGAGCGCGCTGAAAATTCTCGCCGCCGCCAAGGTCGATCCCGCAATCAGGACCGACGACCTGTCGGCAGACCAGCAGGTCCATATCCGCCAGGTGATCGACACCGACTTCGAGGTCGAAGGCGATCTGCGCCGCGACTTTCAGCAGTCGATCAAGCGCTTGATGGATCTGGGATGCTACCGCGGGATTCGGCATCGTCGCGGACTTCCGGTGCGCGGGCAACGCACGCATACCAACGCGCGTACGCGCAAGGGTCCGCGCAAAGTGGTCGCCGGCAAGAAGCAGGCGCCGCCCAAGGGCTAACGCAAGGGGCGCGAGCGACATAGCAAGCATCATGACGAGAGCAATTGGAATAAATGGCTGAAGAAATCAAAGAGACGAAAGCCGCACCTGAAAAGAAGGCCGCCGCTGCCGCCGCGGCCCCCGCTGCTGGAGCACCTGCGCCTGCGCCGCGGCGCAAGAAGGTGCGCCGCAACGTGCCCGAGGGCGTCGCGCATGTGCACGCGACCTTCAACAACACGATCGTGACGATCACCGATCAGCAGGGAACCGTGATCGCATGGGCGAGCGCCGGCTCCGTAGGCTTCAAGGGCTCGCGCAAGGGCACGCCGTTTGCGGCGCAGATGGCGGCGGAGGCGTGCGCGCGCAAGTGCTCGGAAGTCGGGATGCGCGCGGTGGTCGTTCACGTCAAAGGCCCGGGCGGAGGACGCGAATCGGCAGTGCGCGCGCTGCAAGCGACGGGGCTGGGCGTCATCTCGATCAGGGACGTGACGCCGATTCCGCACAACGGATGCCGTCCTCCGAAGCGGCGCAGAGTCTGAACTGAAATACACGCGAGTGAAGAAGGCGTAATCGAAGATGGCAAGGAATCTGGGTCCGGTATGCCGGCTGTGCCGGCGCGAAGGACTGAAACTCTTCCTCAAGGGAGAGCGATGCTACAGCGACAAGTGCGCGATCGAGCGGCGCAATTATCCGCCTGGAGCGCACGGCCAGGCGCGCACGCGTTTTTCGGAATTCGCGATTCGGCTGCGGGAAAAGCAGAAGGTCAAGCGCATCTACGGATTGATGGAAACGCAGTTCGCGGCCTACTTCGAAATGGCCGAGCGGATGGACGGAATTACCGGCGAGAACCTGCTGGTGCTGCTCGAGCGGCGGCTCGACAACGTGGTCTATCGTCTCGGCTTCGCCAGTTCGCTGGCGCAGGCGCGCCAGGTGGTTCGCCACGGGCATATTCACGTCAACGGCAAAAAAGTCACGATTCCCTCGACGCTGGTCGAGGTTGGCAGTGTAATCAGCGTGGCCGAGGCGAGCCGCACCAAGAAGGTGATCGTCGAGGCAATCGAGATGGCGCAGCGCCGCGGCGTCCCGCCGTGGATGGCACTCGAGCGCGAACAATTCCGCGGCTCGCTCCGGTCGCTGCCGGCGCGCGCTGAACTGACAATGCCGATCAGCGAGAAGCTGATCGTCGAGCATTACTCCAGATAGGGCGGAGGCATACCGATCGGCGTCCCGGTCCGTGGTGGACCTGTGTGGGCGCGGGAAATCCATCGGAAAAAAGAGCATAGACTATGCAGAATGACTGGCGAGATCTGATCAAACCCAAGGCGGTCGAGTTCGACGAGAAGGAAGTCACTCCTTCCTACGGCAAATTTTCCGCGGAACCGCTCGAACGCGGCTACGGAATCACCGTTGGCAACGCGCTGCGGCGCATCCTGCTGTCCACGCTGCCCGGCTACGCGATTACAGCAGTCAGGATCAAAAACGTTCTTCACGAGTTTTCGACTCTGGCCGGAGTCAAAGAGGACGTGACCGACATCGTCCTCAACCTCAAGGAAATCCGCTTGCGCCTGCATGAAGGCGAGCAGATTACCGCGACGCTCAAGGTCAAGGGCGAGGCGCAGGTGACCGCGCGCGATATCACCGGCGGCCCGAGCCTGGAAATCCTGACCCCCGACAAGCATATCGCGTCGCTCGACAAGGGCGCCGAACTCGATATGGAACTCGTCATCAAGCGCGGCCGCGGCTACGTCCCCGGCGAGCGCACCGAAGACGAGGAGCCAATCGGGACGATTCGCCTCGACGCGATCTTCTCGCCGATTCGCAAGGTCAACTTCACCGTGACCAACGCGCGCGTCGGCCAGCGCACCGACTACGATCGGCTCGCGCTCGAGATTTGGACCGACGGCTCGATCAACCCGCGCGAGGCGCTGACCTACGCGGCGCGCGTGATGCGCGATCAGATGACGATTTTCGCCGGCGTCGAGGAAGAGACCGAAGCAGCCGCCGGCACGGCCGAGGGCGGCGAGGCCCATCCCACGATGAGCGAGCTGCTCTATCGGCCGGTCGAAGGGCTGCCGATTTCGGTGCGCGCGTTCAACGGTCTTCAGAACGCCGACATCAAGTATATCGGTGAGCTGGTGCAGCGCACCGAGCAGGACATGCTCAAGATCAAGAACTTCGGACGCAAGTCCCTCAACGAGATCAAGGAAGTCCTCGCCGACATGGGGCTATCGCTCGGGATGCGGCTGGAGAACCTGCCGCCGCGCGGCGAGCTCGACCGCATGTGGGCAGAGCAAGAACGCCGCGAATCGGCATAGCGGTTTGGAGTAACTGATGCGTCATCTCAACTCGGGCCGCAAGCTCAATCGCACCTCAGCGCATCGCAAGGCGTTGTTCAAGAATATGGTGCTCGCGCTGATTCGTCATGAGCGAATCAAGACGACCGATCCCAAGGCCAAGGAACTGCGGCGCATCGCGGACCGGATGGTCACGCTCGGCAAGCAGAACGATCTCGCTGCGCGACGGCGTGCGTTTGCGTTCATGCAGTCGCATGAGGCGGTCAAGAAGCTGTTCGATGAGATCGCGCCGCGCTTCAAAGATCGCAACGGCGGCTATACGCGGGTGATCAAGTTCGGTCATCGCCGCGGTGATGCCGCCATGTTGTCAGTCATCGAGTTCACCGGCAACGAAGAGCAGACCAAGTCGAAGAAGCCGCGCAAGCGCTCCGCAGCGAAGAAAGAGGGCGCTGCCGCCGAGAGACCGCGTCGGGCGGCGGCCGCCGGCTGAGCCAACTCAAACGTCGCGGCCAGAGACGCACAGGCACGAAGAATATCTCTTCGTGCCTTTTCTTTTTTCCTGTGGTCCTGCTGGTGGAACTTTTTCGAGTTCTTACTCGATGCTTTCCAGTAGCTTCGCGCGGATTGCCATGTGCGCGCTCTTGAGCCCGGCCAGGATTCCGTCCTCGAAGTTCCACTCGCCGCTCGCCATCAAGTCGGCAAAATCATTCGGGTTGCGGATGTCCTCCTGGGTGAGCCCGGGACGAATCGCGCGCGCCATCGCCAGCACCTTGCGCTCCTGCTGCGCGATCATTTCGAGCATCAGGCGATCGATAAGCGCCAGTGTATCCCGCGTTGCCGCCGCCATCGGCGAATCGTAACCCGTTTCGGGGCCGCTTCGCTATCGTCGAGCCGATGGTTTGCGCGGGTTGGAGCAAGCGACCTTCTTGGCGGCTGCGCGCTTTGATAAACTTGATTTACAGGCGGCAAATTTAATGTCCAACGAACTCGTTGCTCCCGACAAATTTTTCCTGAACCGATTCGGCATGAATCACGGCGCGCTCGAGCGAATCCTCGGCACCGCGCTCGAACGCAAGGCTGACTATGCCGATCTCTACTTCGAGTACCGCAGCGCCGAGGGCCTCGGGCTCGAGGAATCGATGGTGAATCACACCAGCAAGAGCGTGAGCCACGGCGTCGGTGTGCGCGTGTGCGCCGAGGACCGCACCGGCTACGCTTATTCGGACGAAGTCACGATCGACAGGATGCGGCTGGCGGCGGAGGCCGCCCGCGCGATCGCCGATCAGCGCGGTACGACGCCGGCCGCGGTGCAGGTCGGTACTCCGGTCGCGCGGCATGCGCTGTACGATCTCGACAGCACCCCGCTCGACGTTCCGGTGCAGGAGCGTGCGCGGCTGCTGAGCGAGATCGATCGCGTGGTGCGCGGCTGCGATCCGCGGGTGAAGAACGTGATGGCGTCGTTCGCGTGCGAGCGGAAGATCGTGATGGTCGTGAACAGCGACGGGCAGGTCGCCGCGGACGTGCAGCCGCTGTGCCGGCTCAACGTCACCGTGATCGCCGACGACGGCAAGGGTCGCCAGATGGGCTCTTACGGCGGCGGCGGGCGCGTCGAGTGGAACTATTTCATCGAAAATGACCGTTGGCGCGAGTACGCGCTCGAAGCGGCGCGGCAAGCGATCGTGAATCTCAACGCCGTCGATGCGCCCGCGGGCGAGATGGTGGTCGTGCTCGGCCCGGGATGGCCGGGAATTTTGCTTCACGAAGCGATTGGCCACGGGCTGGAAGGCGACTTCAACCGCAAGGGCGTTTCCGCATTCGCGAATCGAATCGGCCAGAAAGTCGCGAGCGAACTTTGCACGGTGATCGACGACGGCACCATCCCCAATCGCCGCGGCAGCCTGAACGTTGACGACGAAGGCACGCCCACTTCGCGCACGGTGCTGATCGAAAAGGGAATCCTGCGCGGCTATCTGCAGGATCGGATGAACGCGCGGCTCATGAAGATGGCGCCCACCGGCAACGGACGGCGCGAGAGCTTTGCGCATTCGCCGATGCCGCGAATGACCAACACCTTCATGCTGGGCGGCGAATCCACGCCCGAGGAAATAATCAAGTCGGTCAAGAACGGCCTCTATGCGGTCAGCTTCGGCGGCGGACAGGTCGATATTACCAACGGCAAATTTGTTTTCTCCGCGAGCGAGGCTTACCTGATCGAGGACGGCCAGGTGACGCGGCCGGTGAAAGGCGCCACGCTTATCGGCAACGGTCCCGACGTGCTGACCCGGGTCTCGATGGTCGGCAATAACCTCGCGCTCGACGCCGGGGTCGGAACTTGCGGCAAGGACGGCCAATCGGTGCCGGTGGGAGTTGGACTGCCGACGATTCGAATCGACGGCATAACGGTCGGCGGCACCCGCGCCTGACAATTAGAATGACAGTGAGAATAATCTGATGGCGACGGTTGATATTGAACTCGCCAATTGGGCGCTCGACGAGGCCAGGCGCAAAGGCGCCAGTGCGGCGGAAGTTCTGTGCGTGACCGCAGAGTCTCTTTCGGCCGGCGTGCGCATGGGCGAAGTCGAGAAACTCAAGAGCTCGCGCGAGCGGCGGCTGGGTCTGCGCGTATTTTGCGGACAGTCTTCCGCGACCTCATCGACGGCCGAACTGGAGCGCGATTCGCTGGGCGAATTCATCGCGAACACGGTCGAGCTTGCGCGGCTGTCGGCCGCCGATCCGTGGGCGGGATTGCCCGACCCTTCGATGCATCCGAAGTCGTTGCCCGAGCTTCGGCTCGCGGATCCTGACAGCGGAATAGTGACCGCGGATCGGGCGCTCGAGATCGCGCGCACCGCCGAGAACGCGGCGCTGAAATTCGATCCGCGCATGAAGAACTCCGAGGGCGCCGAATTCAGCTCCGGCCGTGGCCAGATTCTGTTCGCCAACAGCCAGGGCTTTTCCGGTGAGTATTCCGGCACCTCGTACACCCTTGTGGTGCAGCCGATCGCGCAAGACGGCGACGCGATGCAACAGGGATTCTGGTACACGTCGAATCGCCGCTTCGGAAAACTCGAGGATGCGGAGTCAGTCGGAATAACCGCCGCCAGGCGGGCGATCCGCCGGCTCGGAGCGCGCAAGATCAAGACTACGCGCGCACCGATCGTCTTCGATCCCGACATGGCCGCCGGATTGATTCGATCGATCGTCGGCGCCGCTTCGGGGCCCTCATTGTATAAGGGGGCGTCGTTTCTGGTGGGACAGTTGGGCAATCCGATCGCCGCCGCCGGCGTTACTATCGTGGACGACGCGCTGATCCCCGGCGGTCTCGGCTCCAAGCCGTTCGACGGCGAGGGCCTGCCCACCTCGCGCAAGAACGTGGTGGACAAGGGCGTGCTCGCGACCTACCTGCTCGACTGCTATTCGGCGCGCAAGCTCGGTCTGGCGCCCACGGGCAACGCCGCGCGTTCGGTGGGCGAGGCTCCCGGCGTCTCGACCACCAATCTGTACCTGGAGCCCGGCGGCTACACCCCCGCGCAGATAATCGGCTCGGTGAAGCAGGGACTGTACCTGACCGAGACCATCGGTTTCGGCGTGAACATGGTCACCGGGGACTATTCGCGGGGCGCGGGCGGAATGTGGATTGAGAACGGCGAACTCGCCTATCCGGTGAATGAAATCACCATCGCGGGCAACCTGAAAGACATGATGGCGGGCGTCGAGATGATCGGCAACGACCTCAACTGGCGCTCATCCACGGTCGCGCCGACGATCAAGATAGCCGAGATGACGATCGCCGGCGCCTGAGCGCTTGCGACCACTTATTCCCAGTATTTCGTCTGCGCTTGACCGAGGCGCGCATTCGAGCTAACAGTTTGTAGGGTTTAATTACACACCGCCCGTCATGCGGCGCAATTGCAAGAGAGACGCCTATGAATCTTCAGGCCTCGGCGCAGGCGCAGGAAAAGCTGCTATCCAAGCTCTCATCGATCGGAGTTGCGCGGCCGGCGGCGGCCGCACTGCTCGAGCGGCACATGCTGGTGCGCTATCCCAAGGGCGCGGAGCTGTTCTCGATGGGCTCGCCGGCCGACGTCGTCTTCGCCGTGCTGGCCGGCCTCGTCAAGGTTCATAGCTCGCGTCCCGGCAGCGACCCGGTGTTGGTCGAGCTCGCCGGTCCCGGCGACTTGTTTGGCTATGCCGATTTTGCCGGCGCGGACGGCGGCCGTTCGCAGTTGTTCGGGGCAACGGCAGTGACCAACTGCTGCGTTGCGCTGTTCACGCGCCATCAGATCTCCGAAGTGCTCAAGGGCCTCGAGCCGGAGGCGCTGCTCCGGATTGCCGAGGCGATCAATTCGATGTGGTCATCGATCGCTTACCGCTACATGACGTTTTTGGGAATGTCGCTGCGCAAACGGCTCGAGATTGTTCTGGACGAGCTGGCGAAGCGATTCGGTGTGCCCGACTCGGGCGGAGCGGTGCTGCTGCCCGAACTCGCGCAGGAAGAACTCGCCGAGATGATTGGCAGTTCACGCCCGATGGTCAGCAAGCTTCTAACCGAAATGACTGAGCGGGGCTTGCTGATTCGCCAGGGGCGGCGCCATATCCTTATCGCTGCCCGTAAACCAGCCAACGCCGCTGGCGCTGCGCGCGAATCCAGCCTGCATCCCGCGTTCGAGCCGGCGCCCGCGGTCACGCGCCGGGTGCGCGCGGATCGCCGCGCCGTGCGCGGGACCGCGGCGCCGATTGTGAATATCTAGCCCGTCGCCGTCAGAAAAAGCCTGCGGCTACATGCGCTTGACTGCGAGTCTCGCGGCCGGGCGCGGGTCCGCGTAGTATTTCGCCGCACAAATTTCCTGTTCTCTGCGGAAATCGGCTGGAGACAAATTGCGGATGTCACCGCGACGGCAGATGGTGAATTTCGTTTTGCCAAATTTGGGAAAGTGGTTAGCTTAGTCAGCAGGGAAAACCGACCATCAAATGAACGCCAACCGATTCACCGAAAAACTTCAGGAGGCGCTCGGGCGCGCGCAAAACGCCGCCCTCACCGCGCATAACCAGGCCGTTGACGTCGAGCATTTGCTGGCGTCGCTGCTCGAAGATGACGAAGGGCTGGCGTCCTCGATCGTGAAGCTGACGGGCGCCGATCGCGACGCGATCCGCCGCAAGCTCGGCGCTGAACTCGCCAAAATTCCGCAAGTAACCGGCGGCGGCTCTGACAGCGGGCAAGTTTACGCGACCCAGCGCCTGGGACGGGTGCTGGCGCGCGCAGAGCAGGAGGCGGGCAAGCTCAAGGACGAGTACGTTTCGGTCGAGCATGTGTTGATCGCGATGCTCGACGAGCCCGGCGCCGCTTCGAAAATCCTGCGCGAAGCAGGTTTGACGCACGACAAGCTGATGGCCGTGCTCAAGAAGGTCCGCGGCAACCAGCGCGTCACCTCGTCGAATCCCGAGGCAACCTACCAGTCGCTGGAAAAATACGGCCGCGACCTGACCAAGCTCGCGTCGGCCGGCAAGATCGATCCGGTGATAGGACGCGACGAGGAAATTCGACGCGTAATCCAGGTCCTCTCGCGCCGCACCAAGAACAATCCGGTGCTAATCGGCGAGCCGGGGGTCGGCAAGACCGCGATTGTCGAGGGTCTCGCGCGGCGAATCGTTGCGGGCGACGTGCCCGAGGGCCTCAAGAATCGCAAGCTGGTTGCGCTCGACATGGGAGCGCTGATAGCGGGCGCCAAATTCCGCGGCGAGTTCGAAGAACGCCTGAAAGCGGTGTTGAAGGAAGTGCAGGAGGCTGCGGGCGAGATAATTCTGTTCATCGACGAGTTGCATACCGTCGTCGGCGCGGGCGCGGCTGAAGGCGCGATGGATGCGTCGAACCTGCTCAAGCCCATGCTGGCGCGCGGCGAACTGCATTGCATCGGCGCGACCACGCTCGACGAGTACCGCAAGTATATCGAGAAAGACGCCGCGCTGGAGCGGCGCTTTCAGCCGGTGATGGTCGAGGAGCCGAGCGTCGAGGACACCATCTCGATTCTGCGCGGGCTGAAGGAACGCTACGAGGTCCATCACGGAATTCGAATCAAGGACGCCGCGCTGGTGACGGCCGCGGTGCTGTCGAAACGCTACATCACCGATCGATTTCTGCCCGACAAGGCAATCGATCTGATGGATGAAGCGGCGGCCAAGCTGCGCACTGAGAAGGAATCGATGCCGGTCGAGATCGACGAGGTCAATCGGCGCGTGATGCAGCTGGAAATCGAGCGCGAGGCGCTCAAGCGCGAGACCGATCAGTCCTCGCGCGATCGGCTGCAGAAACTCGAGAAGGAGCTGGCCGAGATCAAGGAAAAGCGCGCGGGCCTGCAGGCGCAGTGGGAAACCGAAACGGGCGGACTCGAGAAACTCGCGAAAATCAAAGCCCAGATCGAACAAACCAGGCTTGCGATCGAAAAAGCCAAGCGCGAGTACGACCTCAACAAGGTCGCCGAGCTGCAGTACGGCAAGCTCGCGTCGCTCGAGAAGGAACTCGGCGCCGAAGAGCAGAAGCTGATCGAGAAGCACTCCGGCGGCAAGCGATTGATCAAGGAAGAAGTGGACGAGGACGATATCGCCGAAGTCGTCGCGCGATGGACCAAAATTCCAGTCTCGCGGCTGCTCGAAGGCGACGTGCAGAAGCTCGCGCATCTCGAGCAGCATCTGCACAAACGCGTGATCGGCCAGGACGAAGCGGTGATCGCCGTTTCCGACGCCGTAATTCGCGCCCGCTCCGGACTCAAGGATCCCAACCGCCCAATCGGGTCCTTCATCTTTCTCGGCCCCACCGGCGTGGGCAAAACCGAACTCGCGCGCGCGCTGGCCGAGTTCCTGTTCGACAGCGAAGCGGCGATGATCCGAATCGACATGTCCGAATACATGGAGAAGCACACCGTCTCGCGGCTGGTCGGCGCGCCTCCGGGCTATGTCGGCTTCGATGAGGGCGGGCAACTGACGGAAGCCGTGCGGCGTCGTCCGTACTCGGTAATCCTGTTTGACGAGATCGAAAAAGCGCACGCCGACGTGTTCAACGTGCTGCTGCAATTGCTCGACGACGGCCGGCTTACCGACGGTCACGGACGCACCGTCGATTTCCGCAACACCGTTGTGATCATGACGTCGAATATCGCCAGCCAGATTATTCTCGGCTTCAAGGGACAGGACTACGAGAAGATGAAGGCGCAGGCGCTCGAGGTCTTGCGTCAGAGCTTCAGGCCCGAGTTTCTCAACCGCGTTGACGAGGTCGTCGTGTTCCATCCTCTGACCCGCGAAGAGCTGCGCCAAATAGTCGACGTGCAACTGGTGCGGCTGCGCGCGCGGCTCGAGGAGCGCAAGATCGAGCTCGAATTGACCGACAAAGCGCGCGATTATCTGGCCGAGCATGGTTACGATCCGTCGTACGGGGCGCGTCCGCTGAAACGGCTTATCCAGCGCGAGCTCGAGACGGCGCTGGGGCGGAAATTGCTCGCGGGTGAGATTCGCGACAGTTCGCGGGTCACCGTGGACGCCGGTGCTCGAGGTCTGGGGTTCTCCAGCCGGCCGCTGGCCAGCGCCACGTAGCGCTACTTTTGGCTTCCGCATGAGAAGGCGGGTATGCTCGGGGTGATTGTCGTAAGGAAGCAGAGTCGGGAGATTTTCAGAGACGTGATTGGTCTGCCCGCCAGGGTGATTCGCGCCGGGGGATGGATGCTTGCCGCTGCGATTGCGATCGCGGCGATCCCGGCGCCGGCTACTTGTTTCCCGTGGAGTATCGACATGTACCGCGGGCCGGAAATTCAGCCGTTCGCCGAAGCGCCGCGCGTCACTCCGGCGGACACAATTCCCGTTCATGGCGGAGAACCGCCGATGAGCCTCGAGCAGGCGGCGATCAAGATGCACAACCCGTTGCAGGCGACGCCGGAAAATCTCGCCAAGGGCAAAGAGCAGTTCAATACCTACTGCGCGCCGTGTCACGGAGAATCGGCGCAGGGTAACGGCCCCGTCGCGCACATCCTGAAAAAGCCGCCGAAAAGTCTGCTCGTTGGCGCGATCAAGGATCGTCCCGACGGCTATATCTACGGCGTGATCCGCGACGGCGTCCTGTCGAGCCCCTCCTACGCTGAAGAAATGCCCGCCGAGCAGCGCTGGCAGGTCGTGATGTACCTGCGATCGATGCAGAGTGCAGTGGCCGCAAAAGCCAGGGTCGCCGGCAACTGACGCTGGCCGAAGCGGCGCCCACCAGCCTTCGACGGCTGCGTTATGCGATCCGAAGGGATGCTTTCGGCCGTCGATTCAAACCGGTTTAATTGACTGTCGATTGCGGCCCGGACGTGGCTGACGTAACCGATTTAGGTCGCGGCGATCGAATCTTTCCGCGCCGGCGGCGTATTGCCATGGACGATGTGGATCGAGGAATTCCGATGCCAACGATAAAGATCAGCGGTGCGTTGATGCTTGCGATCGCGACTATCGCATTTGTCGCCTCACTGGCGCGCGCCGCGGAGTCCCCGCTTTCTGAAGCGCAGCTCGTCGAAATCGCAATCGAAGCGAATCCTCAGGTCAGGTCGGCGCGCTACCGATGGGACTCCGCGGTCCATTCGATCAAGCAGACCGTCGCGCCGAACGATCCAGTCTTCACTTACACCAACAGCGATGCGCCTAAGAATCCGTTCGGGCGCGCGTCTCTGCGCGAATTCAACTTCACCGAGACGTTTCAATTCCCCGGCAAAGCGCTCCATCAGCGCGACCAAGCGGAGTTTGCCGCTGAGATTGCGCATCTTGCACTCGCGGCGACGGTTCGCGACGTCCGTGCCGCGACCGAGACCGGCTATTATCAGTTGGTGCTCGACCAGGCCCTGGCCGGCGTCAACGACGAGAACGTCCGCAACCTCGACCAGGTGGTCAGAGTCACCGAGACGGCTTACTCGGCCTCGGCGGTGCCGCAGACCGACGTGATCAGCTCCGAGTTCGACCTCGCCGCGGCGCGCCAGCTTCAACGTCAGTACCTGACAGCGGTTGCAAACGATGAGACCGCTTTGAATCTGCAACTCTATCGCCCGGTGGGCTCGCCATTGTCCGTAGATCGAACCCTCAAACTGGAAGCCCTCACCGCGCCGCTCGACGCGCTTACCGATCGCGCCTACGCAGTCCGGCAGGAAATCCTCGAAGCAGCGCTCGCGGAGCGTAACGCGAATACCGCCCTCTATCTCGCGAAGATGGAATACCTGCCGGACTTCACCGCGGGCGTTCAGTACGACGATTATCTGGTTCCCACCTTCGCCCCAAGACCGAATCAGCCGCGCGATTGGTCCGCCATCATCGGTTTCAACTTGCCGGTCTTTTTCTGGCTCAAGCAGGACGAGGACATCGCGCGCGCGAAGGCCAATCTGCAAGCCGCGCGGTCCGATCAGGCGCTAATTAAAATCCAGACCGCCGCCGCGGTTGCCACCTTGTTCCGCAGCGCGCAGTACGCCTACGAAACCGCCATCCTCTATCGCGATTCGCTGATTCCCCTGGCGCGGCAGAATCTTCGAGTCGCGCTGACCGCCTATCAGTCTGGTAAAATCGATTTCGTGACGCTATCGAGTGCACTGCAACGCGAGTACGCTGCGCGCGTGAGTTACCTGCAAGCGGCAAATCAATTTCTGGCCGGCGAAGTTTCGCTCGAGCAGGCGATCGGAGCGCCGTTGCATCAATGAGCCGGCGCAACTTCAATCCCATCGCGCTCGCCGCCCTGGCAGCCGCCATCGGCGCCGCAATTTCGGCCGGCGGATGCCGCAGCGACTCGGCCGGCAGCGCCGCCGCGGTCCCTGAAGCGACCCCCGCGGTACGACTGGTTCGGCAGCAGGGCGTTGAGCTGATCCAGTTCAATGCCAGCGACGTTCCCGGTCTGGTGATGGAGGAGGTGCGCAACGTCGAACTGCCGGGCATCCTGGAAACATCCGGGCAGATCACCTACGACGATCGCCGTGTCTCCACGATCGTTTCGCGCGTGCAGGGGCGAATCGAGCAAACCCGCGTCTCGCTGTGGGACAACGTTCAGCGCGGCGAAAAAATCCTCGCGCTCTACAGCCCCGACTTCATGACCGCGCAAGCCGAGTATCTCCAGGCTCACGAGTCTTCAAATCTACTGGCGGCGCCCGGCGTTGGCGCTTCGTCGGATTTTGCCGGCACTCTATTGCTGGCTGCCAAACGCAAACTGCAGTTCCTCGGGATGAGCGATGCCGACATCCAGGCCATCAAGGCGCCCGATCCGATTGTCTGGATGCGCGCGCCGATCAGCGGCACCGTCGTCGATAACAAGGTGCAGCGCGGGGCCGCCGTCAATCCGGGCGACGTGCTTTTCTCGCTCGGCACGCTCGACGACGTCTGGATCACCGGTGATATCTACGAGGACGATCTCGCACGCGTGCGCGTCGGCCAGCAGTTGTCGGCGGTAACGACCGCTTTTCCCGAGGAAGTGTTCAAGGGTGTGATCGCGCGCATCAGTCCGAATATCGATCCCGCCACGCACACGCTTCAAATCCGCTGCGAAGTGAAAAATCCCGGCGCGCAGGCTCAAACCGCAGATGCTCGCGAAGGTGACCATCGTCACGCGGCCCGGCCAGGCGCTGGTAATCCCTCAGGACGCTCTCGTATTCGACATTGACAACTATTACGCATTCGTCGAGGTGAGCCCCGGCACGTTCGAGCATCGCAAGGTCTCGATCGCGTCGTGGAGCCGCGTCGGCTACGCGCGCGTAGTCTCCGGGCTCAAGGCCGGCGACCGCGTGGTCAGCGGCGAGACCCTCCAGGTGAACGCGCTATGGCACGAGGCTCACGGGGAAAGTTCCTAGACCCGGCGGCATTGCCGGTCGCAGCGGGAATCTTTGGCTAAGCGATGATTCGATCGTTGATGGCGCTGGCGTTGCGCGAGCGGATAGTCGTAATCGGCATCGCGCTGATGCTGCTGCTGGCCGGCGCCTTTTCGTTCTCGCAACTGGATATCGAGGCCTATCCGGATCCGGTTCAGCCGCTGATCGAAGTGCTGACGCTGCCCAGCGGTCTCAGCGCCGAAGAAGTTGAAAAGCTGGTCACGGTGCCGACCGAATACGGCCTGGGCGGGATGCGCAATCTCGAGGCGATGCGCTCGATCTCGCTGTACGGACTGTCGGACATTCGCTGCTACTTCTCGTGGGACAGTGACTACTACTGGGACCGCATCGAGACCATCAATCGGCTGTCGTTTCTCAACCTGCCGCAGGGCGTGACGCCCGGAATTTCGCCCGAGAATCCTATCGGCGAAATCTACCGCTACACGGTCGAGAGTCCCGATCACGATCTGACTAACGAGAAGACAATCGAGGACTGGGTACTCGAAAAGCAGATCCGCACGGTGCCGGGCGTCGAGGACGTTTCGGGTTTCGGTGGATTGACGAAACAGTTCCAGGTCGAAGTCGATCCGCACAAGCTCAACTACTACCAGGTTCCGCTGTCCACGTTGATCGCGGCGCTGCAGAACTCGAACACCAATTCCGGCGGCAACTATATGAGCGTCGGCGAGCAGGCTTTCGACGTCCGCGGGCTGGGCTTTTTCCGCGGTCTCGACGACATCCGCAACGTCGTGCTCAACGCCAACAAGTCCACCCCAATCAAGGTTTCCAACGTCGCCGAGGTAAAGATCGGCTACGCGCCGCGGCTCGGAATCGTCGGCAAGGACAATCAGAACGAGGTCGTCACCGGCATCGTCCTGATGCGCAAGTACGGCAACACGCTCGCAACGCTCAAGGGCGTCGAGGCCAAGGTCCACGAACTCAACACCACGGGCATCCTGCCCAAGGGTTACAAGGTCGTGCCGTATTACGACCGCACGCAACTGGTCGAGACCACGCTTCACACCGTGATCGAAAATCTCACCATCGGGATGGCGCTGGTCTTTCTGGTGCTGATTTTCTTTCTCGGCAACCTGCGCGCCGCAATCATCGCCGCGGTGAACATTCCGCTCGCGCTATGCGGGGCGTTCGCTCTGATGCACGCGACGAACACGCCCGCCAATCTCATTTCTCTGGGCGCGATCGACTTCGGCATCATCATCGATACCACCGTCATCGTGATGGAAAACATCGAGCGCCACCTTACCGCGTCCGAACACTCGCAGCGAGAGTTATCGACTTCGAATTCTGGCCGCCGCGCAGGAAGTTGGCGGCCCGATGTTGTTCTCGACGATCATTTTCGTGATCGCATTCCTGCCGCTGTTCACGATGCGCGGGGTCGAGGGCGCCATCTTCTCACCGATGTCGCACACCTACGCGTTCGCGCTGGCCACCGCGATTCTGTTCGCGGTCACGTTGTCGCCGGTGCTGTCTTCATATTTCTTCGCGAAGGGGATGCGAACAGTTCACAACCCCATCTGGTTGGGAATCGCAGCGTTCTACCATGGACTGTTTGTCCGGATCCTGCGTTGGCCGCGGTTGACGTTGACCGCAGTTGTTCTGCTGGTGGCCGGCGTGTTGTCGCTGTTTCCGCTGCTGGGCGGTCAGTTTCTGCCCAAGCTCGAGGAAGGAAACATCTGGGCGCACGCGACGATGCCGCTGACGATCTCGCTGGAGCATGGCGCCAAATTGTGCAATCGGATGCGCACCGTCTTCAAGAGCTTCCCGGAGGTCGCCTCGGTTGTGTCGCAGCTCGGCCGCCCCGACGACGGCACCGAGACCACGGGTTTTTTCAACATTGAATTCGCGGTCGATCTCAAACCCGACACCGAATGGCCCGCCGGGATCGACAAACCTAAACTCGTCAGGCAGATCGACGACAAACTTACACGGCAATTTCCGGGTGTGAGCTTCAGCTACTCGCAAAACATCGAAGACAACATCGACGAAGCGATCTCGGGTGTAAAAGCCGGCGAAAACGCAATCAAGGTCTTCGGACCGGACCTGGGGACCGACGAGCGTATCGCCAACGACATCAGGGAATCCCTGGGCGGGGTTCCCGGAGTCGTTGATGGAGTGGTGTTGCGTTCGATGGGCCAGCCCAATCTGCAAATCACTCCGGACCGCGCCGCTTGCGCGCGTTATGGACTCAACGTCGGCGATGTCGGCGCCGTCGTGCAGGCCGCGATTGGCGGCCAGGCCGTCACACAAGTACTCGATGGCGACCGGCGCTTCGACCTGATCGTGCGATGGAAGCCCCAGTACCGCCAGAGCCTCGACGCGATCCGCCAGATCCGCGTCAACCTCCCGTCCGGCGGTCAGATTCCGCTTGACCAGATCTCCAAAATCGAGACCGCCGAAGGCGCGTCATTCATCTACCGTGAGGCTCTGCAACGTTACGTGCCGGTCAGGTTTTCCGTCCGCAACCGCGATTTGCAGAGCACCGTCGAAGAGGCAAAGCGGCGAATCGCCAAGGAAGTCCATCTTCCCGAAGGCGTGCATCTAGAATGGTCGGGCGAGTACGGCGAGCTTCAGGCCGCCAATCGCCGCCTCATGATCGTCGTGCCGTTCGCGCTGTTGCTCATCGCCGGTGTCCTCTACGGCGCCACGCAATCGCTGGTCGACACCTTCATCATCATGGCGCAGATTCCGGTCGCGTGTCTCGGCGGCGTCCTCGCGTTGATTATCACCGGCACCTCGTTCAGCGTGTCGGCGGGCGTGGGCTTCATTTCGATTTTCGGAATCGCCGTGATGGACGGTATTCTGCTGAGCTTCTACATCCGCCGCTTGTGGGAGGAAGGACATCCATTCGTCGAGTCGATCATCACCGGCTCCGACCGTCGTCTGCGCGCCACGATGATGACTGACTTGGTTGACGCACTCGGCCTGCTGCCCGCGGCGATTTCGACGCGAATCGGCGCTCAGACGCAGCAGCCGCTGGCGATCGTCGTCATCGGAGGCGCGCTGGCGATCATGCTGCTGACGCGAATTCTGCAGCCGGTGTTGATCTTCCTGTGCCATCGCCGGCTGCGGCTTGCCGATCAGGACCGCCCGCCCCTGACCCAGCCTGTCGGAGTCGGTCTTCCGGACTGATACGGCGAACCGCTGCGCCCGCTCATAGCCAAGCCTCGCCGCGCACCGCGAAGCGTGGTAAACGGGCGGGAGGAGGATCCGGGCGATGGAATTCGAGATGCTCGCGAGCGGCTACGGCCTGCTCGAAGCGCCGCGCGTCGATGATCTCGGCCGTCTCTACTTCAGCGACATTCCCAACGGCGGCGTTTACCGGCGCAATCCCGGCGGCAACGTCGAAACGCTGATTCCCAAGCGCAAGGGCGTCGGCGGAATGATCTTCAACGCCAGCGGCGGCCTCGTGCTCACCGGCCGCGGCCTGATTCATTGGGATGAGAAGACCGGCCACAGCCGCGATCTGTTCGTCGCTTGGGGAGGCAAGCCCGTCGGCATGAACGATCTTACCACCGACGATCACGGCAGCATTTACACCGGAACCATCAACTTCGATCCGCTGAGCAACGAGCAGCCGATTCCGGGCAGCCTGTTCCGCATCGATCCTCCCGGTCGCGCGGTGAAGTTGTGGGACGGCATCGAGGTCAGCAACGGGCTCGGCCTCAGCCCCGACCGAAAACACCTGTATCATTCGGATTCCCCCACCGGCGCGGTGTGGGTTTACGACGTTACTCACGAGCGCGGCGTCAAGGACCGGCGCATCTTCGCCAGGATGCCCGCGGGATTGCCCGACGGGCTGGCGGTCGATGCGCAAGGCGGTGTGTGGGTTGCGGCTTTCCGCGCCGGCGAGGTCGTCCATTTCTCGAAAGACGGCGCCGTGGCCAAGCGAATCAAATTGCCGGCCACGATGGTGACCAGCCTGGTCTTCGGAGGCCGCGACCTGCGCGATCTCTACGTCGTGACCGCAGACAACACCGACGATCCAAATCGCAAGGGAACGATTTTCCGCGCGCGCGCCGACGTGCCCGGCCTGCCAGTGCCGAAAGCGAACTTTTAGTTTTCACTTTTTAGCTCTCGACCGCGGCCCGGGTCACGATCCGATCTGACGACTGCGCGCGCGATCCAGCCAGCAATGCGCCCGCCGCGATCGTCAATGCGAATGCGCCGATCCGCATCGCGGCGGCCATCGAATCCGCCGGCAATCGTTCGCCGAACACGATCATCCCGCCGGCGATCGGTACGATGTTCGACAGCGCCCCCGACAGCGGCATCGCTATTATCCCGCGCGCCGAATGAAACGAGTTCTGCAGCAGGACAATCCCGACGATGTTGGCGACGATCAGGCCGTACACGTAGGGATTCGATACGATTCGAAGCGCGAGCGAAGCGGCGGCGCCGGCGATGAACTCTTCGGTCATCGCCTTGGTGAACAATCCCCCCAGGCCGAACGCGACACCAGATAGAATCGCCGCCGCGGCGCCGCTGGCGTTCAGCCGTGCGACGGCCATCGGTGCGAGCCCTGCGACCGTCAACAGCGCGGAAAACATCAGCAGCGTTCCGGGTTCGAACGCACCTTCGGTCTCGCCGCCCTGAAGCGACAGCGCAAGCATCAGCATCCCGAGCACGATCGCGCCGATGCCGACCCATTCGCGCCGATTCGCGCGCTCGCCAAGAATCACCACCGACGCGATTACGAACAGCGCGATTCCGCCCTGCATCATCACCGCCACCATCGATACCGGCGCCCTCGACACCGCAATCACGTAGAGCGCCCAGCCCGCGGTCTGCACGCCGAGTCCGCCGATCCACATGGGATCGCGAATCCAGGCGATGATCGCGCGGATCGTATTCGCGCCGGCCGCCATTGGCAGATGCGCCGAGCGGCTCTTCATCATCAGCAGGCCGAGCGCCATCAGCACGCTGGCAACGATCGCGATGGACAGGTAGAGGATCACCGCCTTCAGTTCTTCACTTCGCGCATCGCGCCGCCTCGGATCACCTTGAACTGGCGTCCGGCCCACATCACTTTGTTGCTGAGCAGGCTGGCAAACCAGACCCCGGTCATTATCAGGTCCTTGATCGGAACCATCCACAGATCGGCCAGCATCTCGGGCATCTTGAGCACGCGACCGACGATTGCCGCCGACATCGCGAGCCGCGCCGCAACTACCAGCACCAATGCCGCAAAAGCCGCGGCGCTGCCGCGTGAGATCGCAAGCCCCATCAGCGCCCAGAACGGGCCGTGTATCAGGATTGTCGCGATGCTGATCGGGCGCACGGTGCGGTAGGTGCGCGCCCAGCGCAGCTGATGATGCCAGAATTCAGCGAAGTTCTTTTCCTCGCAGGTCAACGTGACCAGCGAATCGGACAGTTTGATCTTGTAGCCCTGCGCATTGGTGAAGTTGCCCAGGTAGAAGTCGTCGGCGAGCATGTCCTTGACCGCGCGGAATCCGCCCGCGGCCTCCAGCACCGGCGCGTTTGATGGCGATCGTCGCGCCGAGTGCATAATGCATCGGCTCGATCATTTCGGCGAGCAGAATCTGCGGTAGAAAATCGGTGTTGACGTAGAGCGCCTCCAGCCGCGACGCGAACGAGCCGCTCGGGCGCGCCCGATACGCGCAGGTCACGATGCCGATTTTCTCGTCGGAGATCAGTTCGCCGACAATCCGCTTGAGGTAGTCGCGCTCGACGGATACATCGGCGTCGCTCAGTACGAATACTTCGGCCTTCTCGGCCCGATCCGCCATCTTGACCAGCTTCGCGATCTTGTGATTGGTGCAGCCGGGCTCTTCGCCTACGACCAGCGTGATGTTCGCGTACTGGTAGCGTTGGCGGAGTGCGACCGGAACTTCGGCGGCTGCATCCTCGTAGTTCTCGACGCCAAAATAAAAGTCGGCCCGCGGGTACGCGATTTCCAGAAAGCTGACCAGGTTGGCCGCCAGCGAATTGCTGGTCCCATGCAGCGGCTTCAGCACCGCCACCCGCGGCGGAATCTTGGGCAGCGGGAGCAGGGGAGAAGTCGTGCGCCGCGCAAACTTGATCGCAGCGACGGTCGCGGCGGCGTAGTAGAGCACCGACACGCACACGGCCGCAGCCGGTAAAGCCATCCAGATTGTCATCGAATGATTCGCGCGGCAATTTGACCCGGTGCGACAGATGGCGCCACAGACATCTTGCTGCGGACCTTGCGCTGGCCCCTTACTCGCGCCTGGAATTCGCCGTCAGGCCGCCGCCTGCTGTGCCGTCTGATGCCGCCGCTGGCGCATCGTGGAAAGAAACTGCCGCCCCTCGTTCAGCATCCGCTTGGTCTCTTCCATCGACGTCATCATCTTCTTGACCGATTTGAAGATGTACTTCGGGCGGAAGTAGAAGCTGCGGTAAAAGCGCTCGACCGCGCCGTAAATCTCCTCGTTGGTCAGGCCCGGATAGGTGATCGTGCACTTCTGATAGCCGGATTCATCGAGTAGCGGATCGACCGCCAGAAATCCGTTCTTGGTCACGTAGTCGAACAACTCCGTGCCCGGGTACGGCGACGCGAGCGACACCTGGATCGTCTCGCAGTCCATCTCGCGCGCGAACCGGATCGATTCCTCGATCGTATCCTTGTTCTCGCCGGGAAGTCCCAGGATGAAAGTCCCATGAATCAGGATCCCCAGTTCGTGACAATCCTTGGTGAAGCGCCGCGCGCGATCGATTCCGACGCCCTTCTTGATATTCTTCAAAATCTGCGCGTTGCCCGACTCGTAGCCGACCACGAACAGCCTGAGCCCGCCGTCCTTCATGATCTTCAGCGTTTCATAGTCGACGTTGGCGCGTGAATTGGTGGACCACGTGATTCCCAGCGGCTTCAGCAACTGCGCGATTTTGCGCGCGCGGGCCGGGTCGGCGGTGAAGGTGTCGTCGTCGAAGAACAGTTCCTTCATCTTCGGGAACTTCGACCTCATCGCCGCCACTTCCTCGTACACGTTCTCCGGGCTGCGCACGCGATAGCGATGCCCCTGGGTGACCTGCGGCCACAGGCAGAACGTGCATCGCGCCGGGCATCCGCGCCCGGTGTACATCGACACGTACGGATATTGGCAGTACGGACTGTTGTACTTCAGGTAATCGAGGTTCTTTTCATATACCTCGGTGACGAACGGCAACTTGTCGAGTTCTTCGTCGGTGAGCGCCGGACGATCGGGATTGTGATGCAGTCCGCCGTCTTTCTGATAGCTGATTCCGCCGATCGTGCTCCAATCGCGGCCTTGCGCCACTTCCAGCATCGAGTAGTCAAATTCCTTGCGCGCCGCGATATCGATCGCCGGCGACAGTTTCAGCGTCTCGTCGGGCCGCGCCGTCGGATGCCCCCCGACCATCGCGATTATCGCATCCGGATTCGCCGCCTTGATTGCTTCGGCGGTGCGCGCATCCATCCTGAGCGACGGCGTCGAGGTGTGAATCACGACCAGGTCGTAGTTCTTTGCCTCGTTGACCGTCATCTCGACCGTGTAGTTATGCGGCGGCGCGTCGAGCAGGCGCGCGCCCGGGATCATCCCCGCCGGATAAGCCAGCCACGTCGGGTACCAGAATGACCAGACCTCGCGCGTCGCCTGGTAGCGCGAGCCCGCTCCCCCGTCGAAGTCATCGTACGAGGGCGGATTCAGGAAAAGCGTCTTCATCACATCCATATTTTCAGCATACCCCGAAGGCCTGTCCGATTGGTTAGTCAGCGACTATACAAATCACGACCACCGAAGGCAAGAATGCACTACCCGATTTGCGCTTGCCCGCGACTGTCGCCGATGCGAGACTATGCATTCTCGCGGCCTTTTTTGCATGGCGCAAGTGATGCGTATTCTCACGCGAGGCCTATGTTAATGAAAAGTAAGATTATTCTCGCTATCCCGGCGACTTCCCTCATCTTCGGGATGCTCGCAGTTCAAGGCTGTTTCGAATCGAACTATCCCAGATACGGATACACGCCTGCGCCTAGCTACGGATACGCGGCACCGGGATACTACGCCCCAGCCCCAGGTTATGTTGGCGAGGGCGATTACGACGAGCATCATGCGTGGCACGATCGCAATTGGTGGGTTAACAACCGTCGCGACTGGGTGAACGAGCATCACAAGGAATGGCTCGGCCACAAAGATCGGGACGATCAGCACCATGATCACGACGCGCACTAGTCGTTAGATTTTCCGGGCGACAATGATCATGCGCCGCGTGCCTATCGCATAGGCCTCGCGGTCGAATCCGCCGAACACCGCCGTCACGCGCATGCCCACGCGGTCCAGGATGCGGGTCATCTCCGTCAGCGTGTAGAGCCGGATGATATGCCCGATCGACTCGCGCCGGCCTCCCTTCGGGTCCACCACGATGAAATGCACGTGCATGCGGCTGGTCGCGAGATCCAGGTCGCGCCGCTCGACGTACAAAGTTCCGTCGGCGCCGGTATGCCAGTCGTTCTGGATATAGTTATCGATCGCCCACTCGCGGTTGAGCATGTCCAGCAGGATCCGTCCGCCGGCTTTCAGCGCTTTGGCGGCAGATTCCAGTACTTTCAAATCCTCGGCTTCGGACTCCAGGTAGCCGAACGAGGAGTACATATTTACGATCGCGTCAAAGTTGTTTTCGAACGGGATCCTGCGCATGTCGGCGGCCACTGCCTCGATTGCGACCTTGCTCGCTTTGGCCGCATTCTTCGCGAGTTCCAGATACTCGGGATTCAGATCGAGACCGGTTACCCGCAAGCCACGTTTCGCCAACTGGATCGAATGCCGCCCCTGGCCGCAGCACAGGTCGAGCACGGACGCGCCCGGCTTCAGCTCAAGCGCGCTGGCAACGAAGGCGCTCTCTTTTTCAGCGCGCTCTTCGGTGAACGTGTGGCCATAGACGTTGAGGTAGTCGCCGCGAAAAAAGTCCACGTACCAGGCAGAGCCTTGCGATGCCATCGCGTCCCTCTAAGGCTGTTGGGGTTCTCGCTTCAGGTGGGGATAACCACTACCGGGCGTGAGGTGACCCATTGGCGCAGCCCAGCCACAAGCAACGGACGAATCGCAGCAGTCAGGGCGACTGCGTTAACCAGCTCGAAGGGAGCAAAGGGCGCGAATGGGTGCTCGCTGACGATCCGGGTTTTCTTGTCGAGGTCCTCGATCACTTTTGCATGCCCGCTGACCACCGCGCCATCGCAGGTGACCTTGACCTCGGGGTTCTTGCGCAAGTTGCGGATCCAATCGGACTGCCAGCCGTATGTGGAGATCAGGTAAACATGATGGTCGTCGCGGGCGCATGGAAGGAGCGTCTCGCGCGGCAAGCCGGTTCGCCGTCCGGTTGTCGTCAGCAGAACCCAGCCGGGCGCGTGCGAAAAGTAATCCCGTTGCGAATTGACAATGGCCGCCTGAACCGGTCGTATCCCGCGAGGGATGAAGTGCAGCTTTGCCGCGAAAGGCTCAACTCGTTTGGTAGGAAGCATCGCCAAAAAGGCTACGGTCGCGCAATTCGTGCGTCAAGCACGTATCACGCGCCAGTATTGATCTAATCTGAGCGGGCTGTCACGGCGCTTTCGGCCCGGAAGCGCGCCTACAGCCATGCGAACGACTCGCGGATGAACGCGGGAGCGCCGCCGCGCGCGATTGTCCCGTGCGCCATCACGGCGTTGATCGGGTCCCACGCAAGCACGCGCTCGAGCGCGGCGCGCGCCGAGGCGCGCCGCACGAAGCTTAGGCGCCATTCCAGCGGAGCGCGCCCGACCGGCTCGGTGATTCGCTCCAGGCGCGCGAGGGTCGTCTTCCATCCGTGCCATCCGGGGGTGTTGCGGATAAACTCCATCGAGAGGTTCTCGATCAGGTCGGCGAACAGCGCGGTGCGCGACGCGTGATGAAAGAAAACGATCTCATCCATGAACAGGCTGCCGTGGAAGATTGCCTGGTCGATCTCGCCGCGCCAATCCTCGGGCGGATCGTCGCCTAGCACGCCGCTGAATTTCAGGTCGGCGCGCTTGCGAATCACCGCCGGCAGGCCCCACAGCCTCGCGCCGGGGAACTCTGACGCCCACTCGCCCATGAACAGATGATGGATCTTGTTGGGAGAGACCAGATGCGCTGGGCGGCCGAGCGCCGCGAGTTCCGCCCGAAGCGAGTCGGTCAGCGCAATCGGCGACCAGATCCACAACGCGCCATCGGCGAGCCGCACCACCGCCATCCGGGTGGGATAGGGAAACGAGTAGAAATCGACGATCGGGCCTTCAGCGATCCAGAAATTTTCACCCAACTGCTGAAGTGTCGTGCCCATGATTCCCGCCGCACCTCATTATCACGCGCCCTGAATTATCTTTCGCACCTCGCAGTTCGGATCATTCACGACCTGGCTTTCAAGATCGAACACCATCGTGGACCGCTTGCCGGCATCGTAGGCCGGCCAATGAGGAATTTCGGGACAATCGGGCTTGCCGGTGCGAGCAAACGCGACCCACGCGCCCGCTATCTGCTGGTGCATCCGCGCGGCTCCGGGGTCCGGACCGGCAAACGCGCGCACCCGACGATAGGAATCGAGCATGAACGGAATCTCCATTGTGTGCGGAGTCTTGAATAGCCCGCCTGCGACCGGAGTTTCCCAAGTCAGATACCACATGTATGCCGGCGCGCCAGCTTGCGCCGCCTTGCGCTCGGCCAGCGTGATCGATCCGCCCATCGCGAACATCGAGCTCATTGCAGCAGTGAACAGGTAGGTCGGCGAGTAGCCGGGTCTGATCTTGCGCCATGCCTCGACCAGCGGCTGGCCCATGGGGCCGAGCATCGCGATGCGCTGTTGGAGGTCGGCTTCGGTCATTTCCCGGAACCACGGCTCGCCCGCAGTGAAGATGGTGACCTCGTCTTTCACGTAGCCGACCAGCACCGGTACATCGCGGGACACCGCAGGCGCATCGGGCGTGAATGGATCGCGGGTTATCGCGACATCGTCGATGATCGGGGCGTAAGCAAAACCAGCGGGGCGGCGCATGCCGGGTACGCGCGGGCCGGCGTTGTTCTTCGCTTCCACCGCGAAGGCGGCGGCGATGATCGTCTGGGCGGGTACGCCCAGGAGCGACTTGATGTCGCCGGGCTGGATGCCGAGCTCCCCAAGGAGCGCTTTGGCGGCTGCGGTGACGGGCTCTCTGCGGCTGACTATCAGGCCAGGACCCGACTGAATCGACGCCTTGTGGAATAGTCCCTTCGCCGAGTCCATCGACATCAGAATCGATACTTTCGCACCACCGCCTGACTGGCCCATGATGGTCACGTTGCCGGGGTCACCGCCGAAACTCGCGATGTTGTCTCTCACCCACTGCAAGGCGAGCACCAGGTCCTGCATGCCGACCGTGCCGGACGATTTGTAGGCATCGCCCATCAGGTCGCCCAGGTGGAGATAGCCGAAAACGTTGAGGCGATGATTCACGTTGACGGCAACGACGCCATGATCGCGGGCGAGGTCTTCCATGCAGTAAACCGGCTGACCACCCGAGCCGTAGGCGAAGATGCCGCCGTGAATCCAGAACATCACGGGCCGCTTCTGCTTGTCGGTCGCAGGCGTCCACACGTTCAGGAACAGGCAGTCCTCGTTCTGAATTTTCAGCTCAGATGGGGTCGTGAACACCCGGGCCATCAGCATGCCGTAATCGCCGGCCGGAGCCGCGGTCGCGCCCGACGCCATCTGCATCGCGGGCGCTCCGTAGTCTGAGCAGTCCAGCACCACTTTCGAAGGCGTTGGCCTTTGCGGCGGCATCCAGCGTAAAGGTCCCACCGGCGGCGCGCCGTAGCGGATACCCTTGAAGGTGTGCACGCCGTCGTTGATCAGACCCCGCACCGGACCGCTGCTCGTGTCGATGATATTGGTGATTTGCGGCAGCTCGATGCTGTCAGCACGATAAACGGCGGTGTTTTGCTCTGTCGGCATAGATTTGAGCATAGCTCAAAGGCGCTTGCGCGGAGAATCGAGAAATCGAGAGCAAGCCAGTATAGTGCTTTCTCGTAAGCGAAAAGAAATCGACGAATCTATGGAGCAGGCTAACGCAACGCGGCCCCCGCTGTGGGCGTATCTCGGCACGATCGTGTTTACCGTGGCCGTGCCGGGTTCGGTGGTCGGCCTTGTCCCCTACCTGATTTCACGATGGGAACTGAGGCCACCATTGTTCGGGCTCGGGCCCACCCGATGGATCGGCCTTGGAATGTTCGTCATCGCGGTTCCGGCGTTCGCCGACTTTCTCGCACGCTTCGTGCGTGAGGGACACGGGACTCCGGCTCCGATCGCGCCGACGCGGCGGCTGGTAGTGGGCGGAGTTTACCGCCGCGTGCGCAACCCCGCCTATATCGCGGTGATCGCGATGCTTGTCGGCCAGGCACTCTTCTTCGGTAACCTGGGTGTGCTCGAGTACGCATTCGCGGTTGCGATCGGATTCCACTTGTTTGTGATTCTCTACGAGGAACCGACGCTTAGGCGGACGTTTGGCCACGACTACCAGGACTACTGCCGATCGGTGCCGCGCTGGGTCCCGCGCTTGCGTCCAGCCGACCGGCGGGGCCGGCGATGAACAGCGGCGTGGCCTACAACGTGGACGTGGAACGCTACGCTGCGTGCTACAAGGCGGGATACTGGTTGCGGCTCCATTCGAACCGGCAACCGGGTCGATCGGTCACTGCGGGCGCTGTGGACGAGTAAACAAGCCGACGTAGCGCGCCACGATCAGGTACTTCTTGAACAAGCGGTTGGTCTGCTCTTCGTGCGGGCTGATCGTGCTGCGGTCTTCGGGATCAAAGAAGCAGGTGGGATCCTCGGCCATGTAGTCGCCGTTGTGGTAGTACGCCATCGCACGGCATCCACCGCATGTGTACTGATACCGGCAGTCGCCGCACTTGCCTTTGAGCTTGCCGCGATCGAGCACGTCGGCGAACAGTTGGCTGGAAGCGACCAGCTCGTCCAGCGGCTTTTCGCGCACGTTGCCGGCCTTGAGCTGATCGAGCAAAACCGGACAGACCGAAACATCGCCTTCCGCGTTGAGCGCCAGCCAGGTCCCGACCCAGCATCCGATCGGCGGATTCTGCGGTACCGCGCCATTGGCGGCTCCTCCAGAGACCTGGGCGTGCAGCTCCGGCGAGAGGAAGAATGGGGTATAGCTCACGTAGCCATTGACGTGACTGCGCAACTCGGGATGGAAGTGAGCTTCGAGATCGTTGCGATCGAACGCGAGCTTTGTGAACAAATCGCAGCCCGACCCGCGCGCCACGTAGGGCGAGCGGTTGTAAGAAATCCGCCGATCGGTCAGATACTTGACGGTCTTGGCGAAGGTCTCGGTATTGTCCTTGGAGATCGTGACGATGACGTGGCGATCAATCTTGAGCTCCTCGCACAGGTTGAGCACCTCCAAGGTACGATCAGGCTTGGCGTCGCGGGTCCACTCGTTGCGCTCGTCAATCGAGTTCAGCCCGACCGATATTGTTACCTTGCCGCTGGTTGCTTCCTTGATTTCCAGCAGTTTGGTCCGATCGATTACCTCGCCGTTGCTGCAAACCTTGCACTGATAGCCTAGCTCCACCGTAAGCCGGAGAAGCTCCAGGGCATCCTTGCGCAACAGGAACTCGCCACCGCTCCATCCGATAGCTATAACGCCGAGGCGCTTGGCTGGAAGCAATACCAGTTCGCGAATCTCATCGAAGCTGAGTTCGCTTCGACGTTTGTCTCGAACCTTGTGCGCGTCGTTGCTGCCAGTCATGCACAAAGGGCATTGCAGATTGCATAGACGAGTAGCCTCGAAGTACAGCGCCGGAAAGTTATAAGTCATGATCTCGCGAACTTAGCAGCAATTATCGTTCCGTACAACACAGGTCTCCCTGCCTGCATCCTCGGCTGGAATTATTCCGAAACTGGGTCCTTTCGATACAGGACTGTTCCCTTCGGACGCAGTTCTCAGGGCTGGAGCAGTGTCTTGCGCCATCGCCGGCCGCTGCGCAGGAACAATTCGCGCCGATGCAAGCGGAAGGGAGCTTGCACCCAGAATTCGATCCGATTCGGCACCACACGGAGTCCGAGCCAGTAATTCGGCCGTACTGGCTCTTTGCCCCTCAATTCCCGTCGGAACCTGGCGACACCCGCGACCAGCTCTTCGCGGCTTTTCAGCCGATCGCTCTGGTGCGAGACGCTGCCCGAAATCCTGCTGTCTATCGGCCGGGTAGCCCAATACTCGTCCGCTTCATGCGCTGTCATCGGCTCGACTGAACCATCGATCCTGACCTGCCGTCCCTTCCGCGGCCAATAAAAAGCCATCGCGGCGCGGGGATTTTGCGCCATTTGCCGGCCCTTGGGACTGCGTATATCTGTGTAGAAGGAAAACCCTCGCGCATCGGCTTGCTTGAGCAGGACGTAACGCACGCTGGGCATGCCGTCACTGCCGCAAGTAGCCAGGGCCATCGCCTCCGGAAGCTTGGTGCCGGCGGCCACTTCCTCACGAAACCATCGAGTAAATCTCGCAATCGGATCCTCTGCCTTCATATTTTCTCTGTGGGAACCATTCTTGATGCCATAGCCTGACCGGCTCCAATCAGATTGATGATCCGCACGACGGATTGGTCGCCATCTCGCCGGATCATTTCCCTGTTCCTATCAGTGTGATTACCTGGTTCGCATTTCCTGCGTTGTCAAAGATGGTTACCGTGGAGGAGGGCCGCGAACCCTTCAAAGCCGGAGCAAATAGCACGGTGAGCTTGCACTTTTTCTTCGGGAGAAGCTGCGCAAGGCAGGTCGTGGAACCCGACTGCGGAAGCCCGAATTCCTGCGGGCTGGTCACGGGGACCGTCGCCAGCGGGTTCCCGAAGGTGATTGGCAGTCCCCCCTTCTTGGCCGGGTTGCTGAGCGTCAACGTTTTGACCTTACCTTTACCAACACGCACTTTGCCGAAATTTTCCACCGACGGCGGCTTGACCTTCAACGGCTCGGGAACCGGCGTCGGGGTCGGAGTGGGCGTAGGAGTAGCTGTCGCCGTCGCCGTTGCGGTCGGCGTTGCCGTAGCTGTTGCAGTCGCAGTTGGAGTACCGCTCGTGGCCGTCGCAGTCGGGCTCGCGCCGAATGCTTTCACAAGGTTATAGGCATTCACCGTCCCGATTCCGGTGGCAAAGTCCCATCCGGTTGTCGCTCCGTTTGTCGCTGAATACGCGGGCTGATACGCCGAGTTGGAAGTGGAAAGTACGCCATACGTGCCCGATGGCTTATAACAATTGTTCGAGGTCGTGCATGGCACGTCCATGTCGCCTTGGGTCACGTCATAAAAGATGCATGAGCTGGCGACGCCGTTGCCGAGTGTCGAGTTGCAGGTCGAGCTGCCACTTGCGCCGTACTCGGCTTTGGCCAGCGAGTAGTACATGGGATTCGGATTACCCTGGCTGCTTCCAGTATACTGATTCACGAGCGCTTGAATGCCGGCCATTATCGGCGAGGAGATCGACGTCCCGCCGAATCCCGTCCACGTACTAGGCGCGCCCGAGCAGGACTTACCGCCATTGCCCGGGTCTGAATAGCAGACCACGTAGTAATGGCCCCAGATGCCGTTGGCGGCGAACAGCGAGACGTCCGGAATGTCCCGCACGCTGTCGCTCGGGTTGCCGAAAACGGATTGCCATGAAGGCTTGGGATATCCCGCGCACGTACCGCTGACAACGCCGGGAGTCGATGCCGTTCCAGTTGCGCAACCGCTCGGGCCGCCGCTGCCCGCGGTGGTATTCAGGAAGCCAGAGCCGGTCGAGCTGTTGCAGAAGCCGCTTGAGCCATAGGTTTGACTGTAACCTTCGATGTCGGCGATCAGCTCACTGGCGCACGAGTCGTTCCAGGGAATTTCCGGAATGTAAGAGAGTGCCGAGCCATCAGTCGTCCCGTTCGAGCCGCTCCAGTAAGTGCTGTTCGTGCCTGCGTGCGTGTCGCCAAAATCGGTGCCGCCCACCGACACGTTATACGGCGTCGAGGTGTATCCGCTGACTGTTATGCCATGGGTCGCCTTGGTCAAACCGTAGTCGGAGCTGGCCGCGCCCTCGTCGCCCGACGAAACAAAAACCGAGACGCCTGCCGCAGCCGCCTCCTGGTAAAGGCCCTTGATGTACGAGTTCCCCGACGCGCCGAGCTCCGATTCGGAATAGCCATAGCTGATGCTCACGATCGCAGGGACTGGGCCGCCGTTGCTCAGAATGTTTTGCAGGGCGATGAAACCTCCGAAGTTGCTGCTGTCGGTGCACGAGGCCAGTTCGATCGCGGCGTTGGGAGCCGCAGCGCTCGCCCATTCCACGTCGATGGCCGCCTCGCCGTCGTCGCCATTGTGGCCCGGGTCGGTACAGGCGCCGCCGGTGCCGGGCGCCGGATGGACCTGCTTGAAAGAGCCGCTTGGGTAGGCGCTGGCCAGACCAAACGTCGAACGGAACGTGTTCCAATCCCCAGGGTAGTTGTAAACGTCGCTGTCTTCGACGACTACGATCGTCTGGCCCTGGCCCGAATAACCCTCCGCAAACAGCGGACTCAAGTTGTAGATGGTGGCCAGGTCCGCAGGCACAACCGGGTAAGTGCCGTTACCGGGCGTATAGGCGGGTACGCTCCGGTTCATCGGACGCGGCATGAAGTTGTTCAGCGACACGACTCCGACTATGGCCGGCGCCAGCGCGGCCGGAATCCGCGGGTCGCTCATGTTGGCGATGTGCTTCTTGCCGTTCACCTCGAGATTGTGAATCTCAGTGTGGAAGGCCTCGCGCACCTGGCCGGCCGTTCCGGAAAATTCGATCACCACCCGGCTGGGATAGACCAGATTGACGGCGAAGCCGTACGATTGGAGCCATCCCGTGATCTTCGCGAGGTCTTGCTCGGCCATGCCGTAGCGCTCTCCGAACTGCTGTGCCGTGAGCCAGTGATGGTAGTTCGGCGATTTCGGGTCGGCGAGTTCATCGAGGTATTTTTCGAGTGCTTGCTCCTGCTCGGGAGGGCGCCGCAACTGGAGCCACAGGTGCTCCATCGGAAGGCTGTCAGCGACCGGGCCGCGATCGTTGCGTCGCGTTCGCTTCCGGACGCGTATTGCCCGCCAGCGTCACCAATTTGGTCTCGCTTATCGTCGCGGTGATCAGAGAGCGGGGTGGCGATACCGCCCCCACAATCTGCTGGTAACCTGCGATCGATCCGAGGAAAATCGCGCAACACAAGAGAGTTTTCTTCCCGCGAGATGATCGGGCGCCCTTGGTTGCAGAAGTAAAAGACATCTCACGACATAATACGCTTGGCGTCGCAGAAACGGTACGCGGCAACTAAGTGGCTCTCGCTCCTGCCTCGCTGCCCCCAACTGGCGCGGGTGTCGTCACGAATGCGATCGCGCCCGTCAGACCGCCCACCATCGTCGCCGCAAACCACAACAGCCCTAACGCGATCGCATCCTCTTTTCGCATCCCCGCCATCCCGAACAGCACCAGGTAGGCCGATTCGCGAATCCCCAACCCATTCAACGTCAGCGGCAGACTCGCGAACACGTTCGCAATAGGAACGCAAAGGATAAACAGCGAGAGCGGCACTGCCAGGCCAAGTCCTATCGCCAGAATGTACTGGCACACGGCCAGTCCGATTTGCAGCACAATCGACAATGCGATCGCCGGAATCAGCGCCGCGGGATTATGCAGGTAGGGCGCGACCAGTCCGCCCGCGCGGCGGATAGTTCGTGGCATCAGATGAATCAGGCGCGCGACCAGCGGCGATGCGAGAAATCCCGCCATCGCGATCGCACCGACCGCGACCGTCGGCGTGATGACCGAGCGCGGGAGCGGCGCGAAGTTCAGGAACATCGCCGCGGTCGCCGCCAGCCAGAACAAACTGATCAATCCCACGCCGCGATCCGCAACTATCGACGCGATTGCCTCGCCCATCCTGCCATGGCGCCGTCCGAGATAGACGGATCGCGCCGCATCGCCGCCGAGCAATCCCGGCACGAACAGATTCGTGAACATGCCCACGAATATGTAGGCGAGAAACTCGCAGTAGCGGCCGTGAAGTTTCAGGATAGCGGCCAGCAGTTGCCATCGATACGCACACATCGCCTGACCTGCGAGATAGAGTGCGACGGCTGCGGCAAAGCAGCCCGGACGCTCGCGGCCGAGGATTCGAAAAATCGGCCGCGCGTCGTAGTGCGCCAACAAGACGGCAACCACCGCCACTCCCAACCCGGCCCGTATCGCAAACGCGCGATACGGATGCGCTGGCCGGGCGGCAGATGCAACTGCGGGCGCCGATGCGGCCTGCTCAGTTGAAGGTGATTGGTTCACAACGGGAGATTCTTTCACGCCGGATAATTGCGCGCTTCTTTCCTTCGATTGCGATCACGTCGAAGTCGCCAAGGCGCTCCTTCATTCGCGCGAGATCGCCGGCGTCGAGCACGATCACGACACGGCCCGGCTGCTCCCATCGCCGAAACATCTGCTCGTCACGGTTGAGGAACCACTCGCGCGCGCCCGGGTCCAGGCGTGAGCCGAAGTCGAGTTCGGTGCGCCCGCCGACCAGGACGACACGGCGGCGATTGTAGAACGGCAGCGACTGAACGTAGCGATGGTAACAGATGATAGCCGTGTCAGGCGCCGCCTCGGCGATCGCGCGGCTGAGTTGGGCGTACGAACGCATCGGCTCGGCCTCCAGCCGGGCCCATCCGCCCGCAATCAACGCAAGCGCGAGCGTGACGACGATCGCCCCGAGTCCCACGGGATTGCGGCGCGCAACGAACATCGACGTCGTGACCGCGCCTCCCGCCACCAGGATCGCGCCGATCGCGTACATCGCCGGCCGCGCCGCCATCACGTACGGCGTGCGAAATTGCGGCGCCGCGATCGCCGCGACGATCACGCCGGCGCCCAACAGCCCAAGCATCGGGCCGCTCTCGATGAGTATCCGGGAATCCGGCGGCGCAATCGCGGCGCGCGAGTCTGCCGGCGGCCATGCGCATGCCACGAGTCCGTCGGCGATCAGCACGGCCAGCGGCGGGATCGCCGGCAGAATGTACGGGATCAGCTTCGCACTCGCGCACGAGAAGGCGACCACGGTGACGCCCGCCGCGACCATGCAGAAGCTTCGCGCCGGATTACGCGGGGCCGCGCGCCAGGTGAGGAACGGCACCAGCAACGACCACGGAAGCAGTCCGACCGCGAGCACCGGAATGTAGAAGTAGAACGCTTCGCTGTGGCTGTAGTTGGAATCGAACACGCGCCTGAGATGCTCGCCGACGAAGTAGAAATCGAAGAAGCCCGGCTCGCGTATGGTCATCGCGATAAACCACGGCGCCGCGATCAAAAGCGTGAGCAAAAGACCCGGTATCGCGCGGAATTTCGCGATCGCGCCGCCCAGTTCGCGATTGAACGCGAGCCAAAGCAGCATCGAGAGAATTGGGATCGCCGCACCCACGGGCCCCTTGGTCATGACGGCCAGACCCATCGCAACGTACGCGATCCAGCACCATCGGCCGCCTTCATCCCAGTGGAGATAAAGCGAAAAGGTCGCGATCGTCACCAGCGCCGTGAGCATCATGTCGGTCGTGAGCACCTGCGCCATCAATGCGTACAGCGGAATCGTGGCGAGGATGCCGGCGGCAAGAATCGCGTGGCGGCGTCCGAACGCGCGAAGCGCGAAGAGGTAGGTCGCGAGTATTCCGGCGATCGCGGACAGTGCGACGGGGAGCCGCGCGGCAAATTCCGACACTCCGAAGATCCAGAAAGACAGCGTTGTCAGCCAGTGGAGCAGCGGCGGCTTTTCGACATAGGCAACATAATTGAGATGCGGCACGAGCAGATTGCCGCTTTGCAGCATCTCGCGCGCAATCTCCGCGTAGCGCGCCTCGTCGGGCTCCCACAGACCGAATGAACCGAGATGAAAGAGGCAAACCGCAAGCGAGAGCGCGACGATTGCACCGACGTCGTAAGCGATTGGCGTTGCAGGCCATCGCGGCGCCGACGGCGGGGCGAACGGCGGCGAAGAGTTATCATTGCGAGCGATCCCGGACACCAGGATTGAGTCTAACGTGCCGGGACGGCGGCTAATAGCCGAGCGCGCCGCCACCCTTGCGCGGATCGAACGCGCCACGGAAATTCCCCGGTGCGATAGTGATCGCACCGACCGCTCCGAGCGCGGGCACGAGCTTGAGTTTGTAGCCCATCTGCTCGAGCGCGCTGCGGGTCGCCGCGGGCATCGCTTCTTCAACGAGCACGACATCGGGCGCGGCCTGCTCGTGAATTCGCGGCTCCGCGACGGCGCTGGCGGGGTCAAGATGGAACGCAAGGATGTTGAGCGTGACCTGCAATACGCCGCTGACGATGGTTGGACCGCCGGACCCGCCGGTGGTCATGACAGGCAGGCCGTTCCTGGTGACGATTATCGGCGTCATCGACGAGAGCGGGCGCTTGCCGGGCCTTACCTCATTGGCGCGCTCGCCTTCGAGGCGATACGCGTTGGGCACGCCGGGTGCGACGGCGAAATCGTCCATCTCATCGTTGAGGATGATGCCGAGCGCCGGCACGCTCAGCTTGGCGCCGAACACGGTGTTGATGGTGGTGGTCAGCGCAACGACGTTGCCGTCCTGGTCCGCGACCAGCAGATTCGAGGTGCCATGATCGTGCGCCGGCGCCGGCGGTGGCGGCGGTGACTTTCTATGCAGAGCACGCTCGCGCAATTCCTGAATGTGGGCGTCGCTCAGCAGCCGCTCGATCGGGACGCTTGCGAAAGATGGGTCGGCGTATTGTTCCCGATCGACAAACCCCTGACGCAGCACTTCGATCAGGCGCGCCAGGTACGGTGGCGAGTCGGTGCCGAGGCCGGCGAGATGCCCTGATTCGAGCGCCCCGAGCATTTCGAGGACCACGCCGCCCGACGACGGCGGCGGCATCGCATAGATTTCATAGCCCTTGTAGCGGCGGTGAACGGGGTCGCGCCAGACGGGACGATAGTTGGCGAGGTCGGCGTCGCCGATCAGCCCGCCGTGCGCCTTCATGAACGCGGCGAGCGCGGATGCGACTTCGCCGTGATAGAAATTCGCGACCGGATCGTCACCGAGGTGTCTGAGCGTCGCGGCGAGATTCTTTTCGACGATCATGTCGCCGGGCTTGGGCGCGGAGCCGTCGGCTTTGAGGAAAACCTGGCTCAGTCCGGGATCGTTTTTGAGCTTCGGGGCGAGCCGCGCGATTTCACCCGCCAGATGCGGGCTCGCGGCGAAACCGCCGTCGGCGAGTTTCTCCGCGGGCGCCGCGATTTGCTGAAACTTCATGGTGCCGAAGCGCCTGAGCGCGGCGTCGATGCCCGCGACCTCACCCGGCACGCCGACCGCCAGGGCGCCGTCGCGCGCCAATTCCTCGTCGGGCTTGCCGTTGCGAAGGTACATGTCGGGACGGGCTTGAAGCGGCGCGGTTTCGCGATAATCGAGCGCGTAGAAAGCGTGCGTCTTCGCGAGGTAGATCAGCATGAAGCCGCCGCCGCCAATTCCGCACGCGGCAGGATTGGTGACGCCCACTGCCAACGCGGTGGCCACGGCGGAATCGACGGCGTTGCCGCCGTGTTTGAGTATCTCGACGCCGGCGCGCGCAGCGTCCTCGCTTTCCGACACGACCATTCCATGGACGCCGGCCGCGGAGGTATCGCGAGCCGCGGCGGTCGCATAGCGAGGGCGCCGCAACGAACATCGCGATCGTGAGTGCGGCGCGAGACAGCCGTCGCGCGCGAACATTCGGCCCAAAGTTGAATCCGGCGTGACATCGGCATCACGGCTTTACTAACAGCCATCGCCGACAGATGAAAGGACGGTCGATCGGAATCGCGGGCCGTTAGATTTCGCGGTTGGGAAGTGCTTTGATCTCAACCTAACCGGAGGGAAAAGATGGACTTCGCCGAAATCATCTACGACAAGAAGGATCGCGTGGCCACGGTAACGATGAACCGGCCCGCGAAGATGAACGCGTGGACGCCAAAGATGGGCGCGGAGATGCGCACCGCGATGCTGGATGCCGAGCGCGATCCCGTGCGATCGGCGCGATAATCGTCACCGGTGCGGGACGCGCGTACTGCGCGGGCGCCGACATGAGCGCGCTGTCGAGATGTCGCTGCGGGAATTGCGGTCGGCGCGCGGGGCCGTGGTGCAGGATGAATGGCTGAGCGCGCAGCGCGCCGATTACCGGACGTCGTACTCGTGGCCGCTGGCGCTCAACACTCCGGTGATTGGCGCGATCAACGGCGCGTGCGTGGGCCTGGGCTTCACCACCTGTCTGTACCAGGACATCAGGATCGCGTCGGACAACGCGCGGATGGGATTGATCTTCACGCAGCGCGGGCTTGCGATCGAGCACGGCAGCAGCTGGATGCTGCCGCGAATCGTCGGCCTGGCGCGGGCGATCGGAGCTGGCGGTCACGGGCAGGCTGGTGGACGCGAACGAGGCGCTCGAGATGGGGTTGGTCAATCGCGTCGTGCCGCAGGACAAGCTGATGGCGACCGCGCGCGAGATCGCGTCGGCGGATCGCGAACAAATGCTCGCCGCTCGGAGTCGCGCAGGCGAAGAAGATGATCTACCAGCATCTGTTCACCGATCTCGCCACGGCCGTGCGCGACGACGACGCGTCGATGGTGATGATGACGCGTTCGGAAGACTTCAAAGAGGGCGTGAAGGCGTTTCTGGAGAAGCGCGCGCCGAAGTTCACCGGCAAATAGCGGCGAGATCGCGGCAACCCAATCCCCTTCCGTCGGCGGAAAGGGAACAAACGCGAGGTGGCTACTTGTCGAGCGGGTGCTTGAACTTGCGATCGGGATGACGAATCGTAAGCACCGGGCAGGCCGACTTCTGGACCACGCGTTCGGCCACGCTGCCCATCAGCACGTGCGCCAATCCGGTGCGTCCGTGGGTGCCGAGCACGATCAAATCGGCGTTCTCGCTCTGCGCCGCGTGCAGAATTTCCAGGAACGGAGAACCAACCTTGAGCTGGACCTTGACCTTGAGTCCGCCCTCGCGCAGCTTGCCGCGCAATCTTGTCGAGCTCCTTCTGCGCGAGCATCCGCTGCTCTTCGGCAATCCGGCCCATCGCGCCGACGTCCATCGCCGGGCCCAGTTCCGGTGTCATCATCACCGGCGCAAGCGGCTGATCGACGTGCAGCAGAACGATCTCGGCTGAGAACTTGAGAGCGATCTCCTGGGCGTAGGTAAGCGCCAGGTCGAGTCTTCGGAGAAATCGGTTGCGGCGACAATTTTTGAAAAGGTTGGCACAAGGCAACCATAACGCCGTGACGGCAATCGTGGCAAGGGACGGATGCGGCTGCGCGCGGACTCGACCGACGCGGCAGCGCTGCATTACAATTTACCCAAAATCGTGGGAAACTGGGATCTCTATGGCTACCAGCCGCGGATTCGGGATTGCGGACTTCGAGCGCGCCTTCGACGAGTTCTTCGACGAAATGTTGATCGACCGCTGGAAATGCGCAACGCCCGCCCTTGAATTCGAACGCGCGCAGGTCATCGACCGTGGCGATCGTTACGAGGTGCGAGTCGCGGCGGTCGGCGTCGATCCCGCAAAGATCCAGGCCGAAGTCTCGGGCCAGCGGCTGGCGGTTCGCGTGCCGGACAAACTCGGCGGGACGCTCGAGAGCTCATTTGCGTTCTCCGACTCGATCGACGGCGAAGCCTCGACCGCGAAGTGGTCCGAAGGCACGCTGGTTATCACTCTGCCGAAAAAGAAAGGCCGGCGAATCGCGCTCAAGGACTCGTGATCGCGCGCCGCGAATGCCGCTACCAATATGGCTGACAAGGGCGACCTCATCGCTACCGACGCCAGCGCCGCGCTGATTCGCGTGCCGCCGCCCGCGGAGCTCGACGCTTCCGAACTCAAGGGGCAGGTCGCCGCTCGACGCAGTTTCGACTGGAAGCGCGCCGCGTCCAGCGATGGCGACCTCGAGCTGTTCGGGCAGAGCCGCGCGCTTGATGCGATACGGCTCGCGATCGGAATCGACGCCGCCGGCTACAACGTTTTCGTAAGCGGCCTGCGCTCGCGGCATGAGCGCGAATCGGTCCTGCGCCTGCTCAGCGAAAAGGCCGCGACGATGCCGACGCCCGGCGACTGGGTCTACGTAAACAATTTTCGAAATCCCGAATCTCCGGTCGCCATCTACCTGCAGCCGGGCCAGGGGGTTGAGCTTCGCGCGCGGATGACGGAGCTGATCGGCTTTGTGCTCGAGCAGTTGCCGAAAGCGTTTCGGCGCGAGGACTTCGATCAGGAGCGCGCCGCGCTGCGCGACAAGTACAACAAGCGCGCGCAGGAACTGTTCGGGAATCTCGAGACGCGCGCGCGCGAGCGCGGCTTTGCGATCCAGAGCACGCCGACCGGACAGGTGATATTCATCCCGCTGATCGACGGCAAGATGCCCGAGTCGCCCGAGGCGCTCGGCAAAGCGATGGCGGCAAAGACCGACGCCGAGCGCGAGCAACTGGCGAAGGTGCAGGGCGAGCTGCAGGACGAACTGGGCACGTTGATGCTCAGGCAGCAGGAAATGATGCGCGAGCTGATCGACGACATCCGCGCAATCGAGCGCGCGTTCGCCGCGCGGCTGATCACGCCGTCGATCGAAGAGTTAAAGCATCACTTTAATAATCCCGCGGTCGAGGCCTACCTCAATGAAGTCGCCGAGCACATGCTCGGCAATCTCGATCGCTTCCGCGAAGCGCCGGCCGAGCAGGGTCCAAGGCCTGCTGCGGCGATCGAGGACGGCTCCGCGATGGTTCGACTACCAGGTCAACGTGATGGTCGATAACTCGGCCACGCGCGGAGCGCCGGTGGTGCTCGAGGATGCGCCGCACGTATCGCAACCTGTTCGGGACGATCGAGCGGTGGATCGATCCGCTGGGGCGGTCGGGGACCAACTTCACGCGGATCATCGGCGGATCGTTTCTGAAATCGCACGGCGGTTTCCTGGTCTTCGATCTCGAGGATGCGGCGGTCGAGCCCGGCGTCTGGAAAACGCTCAAGCGCAGCCTCAAGTCGGGGCGCATGACGCTGGAGACTTTCGAGCCGCTGCCGTTTTTCTCGATGAGCGGACTCAAGCCCGAACCGATCGAGATTCACAACAAGGTCGTGGTGCTGGGCGGCGCGTATCTTTACAACCTGCTTTACTTCTACGAGCCGGACTTCGCGGACCTGTTCAAGGTCAAGGCCGAGATGCGGCCCTCGGTGGCGGCCGACGGCGCGGCGGCGCGCGCACTACGCCGCGCGCGTCGGGGCGCTGGCGCGCAGGGAGAATCTGCCGCCGTTCGAGGCGGGCGCGCTGGCCAAGATCGTCGAATTCGGGATGCGGATGGCGGGCGACCGATCGCGGGTGCTCGCGATGCTGGAACCGATTGACGATCTCGCGCGCGAGTCGGCGTACTTCGCGCGCAACGAACTGGCTCAGCGGGTTACCGGCGCGCACGTCGAGCGCGCGCTCGGCGAGCGGATGCTGCGGCTCAATTTTATCGAAGAGGAAATCCGCCGGCTGATCGCGCGAAGGCACGCTCATCGTTCATATTCGCGGCACGAGCGTCGGACAGATCAACGGGCTGGCCGTGCTCGACGTCGGCGGCTACAGCTTCGGCCGCCCGGCGCGCGTAACCGCGACCGTGGCGCTCGGGCAGGCGGGCGTGATCAACATCGAGCGCGAGGCGCGGATGTCGGGATCGACCCACGACAAGGGAATCATGATCCTGAGCGGATTTATCCGCGCGCGCTTCGGACAGCGGCATCCGATCGCGATGACGGCGAGCATCTGCTTCGAGCAATCGTACTCGGGAATCGACGGCGACAGCGCCAGTTCGACCGAGCTGTACGCGCTGCTGTCGGCGCTGTCGGGAGTGCCGCTTCGGCAGGACCTGGCGGTCACCGGGTCGGTCGATCAATACGGCACCGTGCAGGCGATCGGCGGCGTCAACGAGAAGATCGAGGGCTTCTATCGCGTGTGCAAGGCGATCGGTCTGACCGGCACGCAGGGCGTGCTGGTGCCGCGCACCAACGTCTCGAACCTGATGCTCGATCCGGAGACCACCGGCGCGATCGAGCGCGGTGAATTCCACATCTATCCGATCGATACGATCGATCGCGGAATCGAGACTTTGACCGGGGTGCGCGCGGGAACGATCGACGAGCCCGGAACGATCAACCATCTCGTCGATCAGCAGCTCAAGCGCATGGCTGACATCCTGCGCGAACGCCCGATGGGCGAAACTCGCGTGGTGCAGGAGCCCGCGCCAGGCCAGCCCGCACCCAAACCGCCAGCGCCGCCCGAGCCTCCGCGCTAGCAGTGGCGCAACGCATTCCTGGCGGGTGAGAAGGAGGCATCGCGGATGACGATAGATCTCCGACTCGACCCGGCAGAGGTCGCGCTGCTCACCGATCTCTACGAGCTTACAGTCAGCGCGGCGTTCTTCGAGCACGGATTCAACGATACCGCGTCGTTCGAAGTCGCGATGCGCCGGATGCCGCCGGGCCGCGGATTCATGGTCGCAGCCGGGTATCGAGCGGCTGGCCGAGGCGCTCGAAGCATATCGTTTCGATGCCGCCGCGATCGAGCATCTCGAGTCGCTGCAACTTTTCAAGCCGGAGTTTCTTGAATTTCTTTCGAAACTCCGCTTCACCGGTTCGATCCGGGCGCTACCCGAAGGCACGATTTATTTCGCCGGCGAACCGATCGTCGAGATCCGTGCGCCGCTGATCGAAGGCCAGCTGATCGAGACGCTGGCGCTCAACCAACTCGGATTCGCTTCGATCGTCGCGACCAAGGCCGCGCGATGCTTTGTCGTCGCGGGCGGCAGGCGGTTGGTGGACTTCGGTCCGCGGCGCGCGCAGGGCGCGGACGCGGCTCTTATCGCGGCGCGCTCGAGCTACCTGGCGGGCTTTCACGGCACCGCCAACGTGCTCGCGGGCAAGCGCTACGGAATTCCCGTTTTCGGCACGATGAGCCACAGCTTCGTCATGGCGCACGATCGCGAGCGCGACGCGTTCAGCGATTTTGTCTCGAGCTTCCCGACCCTCAGCACGCTGCTCGTTGACACCTACGACACGCTGCATGGCGTCGAGAATGCGGCCGCGGTCGGCGCGAAATTTCGCGAGGCGGGCGTGAAAATCCAGGGCGTGCGGCTGGACAGCGGCGACCTCCACGAACTCAGCCGCAAGACCCGGCGGATTCTCGATCAGGCAGGCTTCGGCGACATCGCAATCGTCGCGAGCGGCAACCTCGACGAATACCGAATCGCGGAACTCGCCGAAGCCGGTGCGCCGATCGATGCGTTCGGGGTCGGCGCCGCGCTCGCGGTCAGCGACGACGCGTCGGCCGGCTGACTTCACCTACAAGCTCGTCGATTACAAGGATCGCGCCCGGCTCAAGACCTCGGCCGGAAGAATTTCAACGCCGGGCCGCAAGCAGTTGTTCCGCGCTTATGCGCCGAGCGGATCCTTCTTTGCCGATTTGATCGGAATTGTGGACGAGGGCGCGACTACCGTGGCACGCGAGTTTAAGCCGATCCCGGCTAAAACGGTTCAGCTGATGGAGACGGTGTTCGACCATGGCCGCCGGATCACGCCCCGTCCGACGCTGGCCCAGGCGCGCGAGCGCCTGATGAACGGACTGACTGCCCTCGATGCCCGCTACAAGACGCTCCGGCGGCCGGCGGAGTTTCCGGTGCGACAGACTGCGGCGCTCGGCGCGCTGGTGATCAGCGAAAAGCTGCGCGCGGATAAACGCCAGGATTAAATCGCAGCTCTACTACGGGTTCGACGGTCCCAAGCCTGACAATACGCCGGCAACAAACGGCGTCGTCCGCTCGGGCGGCGGCGAATCCCGCAGGCTGCGCGCGGCGGCGGCCAGATGGGGCGTGTCGAAAATCACGAGCAACGGCTTGATGACATCCGGGCGAGGACGGGAATCGGGCGTCCATCGCGTCGGCGCGGGATATTCGATCTCGGATGCGATTGCACGGTAGCGGTCTATCAGCGGTCTCACGCCCTCGTAGGTGCCAACGATGACGATGGCGACTTGGCCGCCGGGAGCGGATGCAATTTGCCAGTCGATATAGGCGTGGGGCGTAGCATCGACCAGCCAGTCGCGCGGAATGAGATCGAGCCGTTTGAGTTCAAGTGGGGAAAGCTTCGAGAGATCGTGTCCGTCGGCGAGATACTTTCCTGCTCCCTCGAGGATCTCGTCGAATCGCAGCGCATCGGCGCGCGCTTCGACCTGCGCGGCTGGAAGGTTGGCGTACGCGGCGAACGAATCGCGCGGGATTTTGTAAATCCACACGCCTTTTTCGTTTAGTGCTGCGACTCCAAGCGACGCGAGGGTCCGTTGCCAGATCGGAAAATTTGCTTCCTTCGGGTCCGCGACTACGGCCCGCACTCCGAAGCGGGCGATGTAGGCCTTGAGCTGATCGGCAGCCTCGGGCAGATCGATCCCGCCGTAAAAATACTTGGCCACCGGCATTCGCGCGAACTCGAACGGCGCGACTCCCGTCCATCCGCCCGCCATCCGGAAGTACATGTCGCTCTGCAATTGCCAGTACATGCTGTTGCCCTTCTGCGCCCAGGGCAACGGCAAAATGATCTCGCGCGGTGACAATTCCCTCGCGTAACTTCCATCGGTAAAGAACGCAGGAATCTCGAGCCTGCTTGCCCAGAACGATGCATGCGGATTCGGCGCGATCGAAACCAGGATCACGGCGGCCGCCAAGCATTTCGTAAGCCTACGCGCAGCCGACCTGGCGAACCACATCGCAATCATCACTGCCACGACCAGAAACGCGTACATCATGAAGCGAACCGGCAGGATATTCTCGATGAGCGGAAGGCCTTCGAAGATTCGCCAGGGCATCGGAAACCCCTGCACTCCAGCAATGTGCAGAGTCGGGCCGATAGCAGCGATGATGCCTGCAAGAAACAAAATCGTGAGAAACTTACCGGCTGGCGCCGGCCAGAAGCGGCGCCGGAATATCTCGACGAACACGATCAGCACGACGCCAAGATAGTCGCCGTTCTCCATGATGGTGCCTGTGAAGCCGCCCGTGTTCGCGGTTGCAAAATCGGCCGAGCCCCACCAGACGGTGCGCCACGGCACGAAAAATCCAATCAAATCGGCGCTATACTTGCTCGGCGGCCAGAGCGGTCCACTCGGATGCCCGACGGCGAGCAAGTAATAAAAGTAGGGTGAGAGTATGGCTGTAGAAATTAAGTATCCGCCGACGATGGGAACGGCCAGGCGTCGCAGCCGGATGCCAACGTCGCTCTCGAAAAGCACAAGCGCCAGCAACAGTGAGAATCCCCCGACCAGCGTGATGGTCACGAAGAGCTCGACCGAACACAAAAATTGAGCGACCAGCAGCGCCGCCAGCATCACGGCAAAACGCGCCGCCGAGATCTCGTCGTCGAGGCGCTCGACCGTGATCAGCGCAATCAGCGGCACCGGGAAAACCGCGATCAGACAAAGATGTCCGAGTAGTTCGCCAAGCATGTAGGGAGAAAATCCGAAGACGTAACCGCCCAAAACCGACGGCCAGAACGCGCCCGTCACGCGCCGGCATAGTAGAAACGCTGCGAATGCCGCGAGCGGCAGCATCGGCATCGCGATGATGTTGTAGGTTGCGGGCTCGCCCACCGTGAGTTGCAGAGGGATTGAGATCCAGGCCAGGAGCGGGACGAAGGTCGTCCACGCCAGGTTGACTCCCAGGGGCGCCCAAACCCAATCACTGATGAACGGGTTGAGCCCGTGCGCGAGCGAAAACCGCCACCAGTTGAAGAACCACATCGTTTGTGGCGGATCGCTATCGCGCCCGAGGTAGAATCCCGGATGTCCGATCAACCCTCGCGCGAAGAAGAATCCGGAGACAAGCACGTAGAGAAGCGCCGCCAAAGTACCAGCGCGCCAATCAGTTCGTGGACTTCCGGCTTTACCCGCCATTTCGCACCGCTGCACCGTCCACGAAAGTCTCGCCTAGCGCTTTGGAGAAGGGCCTCTGATTTCAAATAGGGTGTAATCGAGCAACCGATCGCTGCGGTCCGCGCTGATTATCCGGTGTACCGGCGTCAAGCGTTCACCGATGCTCTCGCCTTCAAACCCGCGGAGTTCCGACAACGTTGAATCTTCTATCTGGGTAGGAAAGTCAACGATATATTTGATTTTGGCGCGGTCGATGTATTGCTCGACCTTCCCCTCGCGCGCGAATGGATAGATTTGATCGTTTATCAGACCGTCGAGATTGACAATTTTCCCGTCACTGAAAAATCCAACGATACCTACGTTCCATCCTCCCATTCGACCTGGGGGTGGATGATCTTGCAGATATTCCGCCATCTCCAGCATGTACCGCTGATGATTCCATGTCGGATCGTATGTGCTCAAAATGTTAACGCCGGCAAGCAGCGCTACGACGCCGACGGCATAAGCGCGCGTTGCGCGATCGCGGGCGGCTACCTGCGCAGCTAGTCCCAGAACGAACAACAAGGGAATCACGAAACTGGCCGTGTACCAGGGCTGAAGAGCAGGATCGGCGCCATAGACCATCAAGTACAGAACGATCGCACATACTCCGGCGGCAGCAAGCAACTTGGAGTCATTCGCGACGAGTTCTTCCCGTTCTGGTTCTATGTTCGTATCGCTACTTCTGCCCAGCACAAAGACGCATAATCTTACCGTTAGCACGAGAACAGAGAAGATGAGGATAAATATGAATGTCCGGCCCGACGACGTCAGTGTCAGAATGAGGGTCCAGATTGGCCGGAACGGCGAGTATCCTGCTCTTCTTCCCCACAGCGCTTTAGTCATCGCACTGCCTGAAAGGAAATGCCCGCTGAATAGAAAGTTGTGCAAGAAAATGATGCCCAGGCCGACCGACGCGCCCGCCAAACCGCAGGAACTTTTCAGCAGATATTCGCTGTGACGATTCAAGAAAAATGCGACGGAACATGTCAGAAAAATAGCAAGAGGGAACCCTCCAAAATCACTCCGCGCCATGCTGCCGACAAAACCGAGAAGGAAGATGCCCAAAAGCGTCGGGCGATGTTCTCCACGCCGCAGAAATATAGCGCTTACATAGAGAGCTGCGATCAAAATCACATAGGGAAATTCCAGCAAGCCGGTACTCTGCAGCGTGAAGGACGGAGCGGTGAGAACCAAAAATGTCGGAACCAGGGCGAAAGCTCCGAATTTCTTATACACGAAGTTTGTGATTGTGAAGACGCTCAAAATTGAAAGAGTAAGACCAACAGCCATCCAGAATTTAATTGCCAGCCATGGATGGGCCAATAACCCCGGAATAAGACTCATCAGATAGACGTTCAAAAGATGGAATCCTGTGGTCGTACTATATCCTCCGTCGAATGACCATTTACCGAAAGCAAGGAAGTGCCGCGCAATCTGGAGCTCGTAGAATGCGTCATCTGCAATAAAGCAAACGAGCGCCTTATGCGGAATGAAGATCAACCACGCGTAATGAACAATCGCGAGCGCAGCGATCGCGCAGCTGACCGAGACAGGACGGAGACATGTAAACGGTTTATCAGGCTCGGACTGCACTTCGATTTCCTTCATGCACAGAATCATCCCTGAACAAACTGTCAGCGGGGCGCGCTCTCAGCTCTACTTGGCAATTCGAGCCGGGGCTACGTCGTGGGAACGATCGTTGCGTTCAGAATTGTGGCGGCGTCGAGGAGGCATTGCTCGGTCGTCGGCCAATCGATGCACGGGTCGGTGACTGACACGCCGTACTTGAGCTTGGTGCGATCGGAGTTGAGCGGCTGGTTGCCCGCTTCGATATTGCTCTCGAGCATCGCGCCCATGATCGCGCGGCTGCCGGCGCGCACCTGGTCGATCAGCGTCCGCAGCACCGCGGGCTGTTTGGTGAAGTCCTTGTTCGTCTGCGCGTGCGAGCAATCCACCATCATGCGCGGCTCCAGCGCGGCGCTGGCGAGCATCCGGCGGCACTCCTCGATGCTGGCGGCGTCGTAGTTCGGCTTGCGTCCGCCGCGGAGCACGACGTGCGTGTCGGGATTTCCCGAGGTGCGAATCACAGCCGAGATTCCGTCCTGGGTGATGCCGAGAAAAGAATGCGGCCGGCGCGCCGATTGAATTGCGTTGATCGCAACCTGCAGATTTCCTTCGGTCGTGTTCTTGAATCCGACCGGCATCGAGAGTCCGCTCGCCATCTCGCGATGGGTCTGCGACTCGGTCGTGCGCGCGCCGATCGCGGCCCACGCGACCAGGTCCGCGATATATTGCGGCGTGATCGGATCGAGCAGTTCGGTCCCCGCCGCCAGCCCCATCCGATTTATTTCGATCAACAATCGGCGTGCGATGCGCAATCCTTCACGCATATCGCAGCTGTCGTCCATGTGCGGATCGTTGATGAGCCCCTTCCATCCCACGGTCGTGCGCGGCTTTTCGAAGTACACGCGCATGATTATGTAGAGCCGATCCGCGGTGGCGTCCTTCAGCTTCGCCAGCCGCCGGGCGTAATCGATCGCCGCGTCGGGGTCGTGTATGGAGCATGGGCCGACGATGCACAGCATCCGGCGGTCCCGCCCCGCCAGGATTGCGCGAATAGTCTCGCGCGCCTCGACCACGGTCTGCGCAATTCCCTCGTCCACCGGCATCTCGTTCTTGAGCAGATGCGGCGCGATCAGCGGTTCGGCGGCGAGAACGTGGAGGTCCTGAATTTGACGCATAGGTGGCCCTTATTTTTATCCGAAAGGACGCGGCTAACAAAGCCGCTGCCTATTGGGCATAATACCGTCGGATCGAATCCTGGGACCTGACGCAGAATGTCGTGATGGAAGAGGGCGAACCGGAACCGAGCTCAGAAGGGCGGCGCAACAGCGGCGAACCGCCTGCAGTCGGCCGGCCGCCGCGACTCCTGCGCATCAGGCTCTGGCAGGCGATCGCGGGGATGTCTGTTGCAATCGCACTCGCGTCGCTTATCGTGATATCCGAACTCGCCGGCTCGCTCGCACGACGCACCAACTATGTGAATCGCCGGGTAGCGGCGCTGAATGCGACCGTCCGCGCTCTGCGCCGCCAGAGGGCGGTCACGCAGCGCAAGCTCGGTTCCGAGCACGAACGCGCCACCGTGGGCGAGGTGTTTGAGAAAATCCTTTTCGCGCCAGACCTTCGCACTATCAAACTCGCCGCGCCCGCCGGGAACGACAAGGAAAAAGACAAATCGATCGCGCAATCCGGCGGCCCCGCTCTCGCCTCCGGACGGCTCGCTATGAGCGAGTCGGCCGGCGCTGCGATGCTCGAAGCGAACGGACTCAAGCCAACCGGCACCTTCGAGGTTTACCGCATCTGGTGGATGCCGAAACGCGGCGCACCTGTTTGGGCCGCGGATTTTCTGGTCGGCGACGACGGCCTTGCCACGGTTCCTGTGGATTTGCCGCCCGGGCGCGCGAAAGAACCATCGCTCAGCGTCACGCTGGAAAATGAATCATACAGCGAGGCTCCCGCTGGTCCGATCGCGCTCAAAGGTGAAGCCTCGCCGGTATCGGGAACAGTGCAGAGTCCGCGCAAATCGCGGCGATGATCGCTGAGTCCGGCTGTGAGGAGAATCGATCAGTCGGCGGCGGCGAACTCGAGCAGAACCGCTACGCCCATGGCGCCGAGCGCAACCAGCTCGATGGTCATATCGGTGTTGTTCCAGAGGTAATAGACGCCGAAGCCGAATGCCGCAATGCTGAACAATCGTCGCATCCCGATATCCTCGCTTACAGTCTCCACCAATCCTCGCGCGCCGCGCAAATCCTGAACGAAGAAAACGACCAAATGACGCAATCAAACGGCTGCGGATTGTAGTACGAATGCCTCGGCTAATCAAAGCAGTCGTCAGCGCCTGAGGCGGGTAACGATTTTCTGTCGGCCGGGGGGGGCTTTACTTCGATCATGAATATGCGTAAATTGACGTTCGGCGGCGCCTTGCGGCGCGGCCTGTGGAAATTTCGCCTCAGAATCCTCACATAGCCGTTGACACGGTCCGGATTAAGAGAGTACAGTTTCCTTTCGCCCCAAAAGGGTTGGTCTTTGAAAACTGAATAGTAGTGCATGCCTTTAATCGGCGGCGGGGGTCCAGGAATGGACCTGATGCCCGTCCGATTTCTTTGATTTAATTGCGGTCAGTCCTGCCGTTCCATGACGCGTTAGCCGCGTCTCGGACGGTGGATATACTGAGCTATAATGGAGAGTTTGATCCTGGCTCAGAACGAACGCTGGCGGCGTGCCTGAGACATGCAAGTCGTGGGAGAAAGTCGTAGCAATACGGCTAGTAAACCGGCGCACGGGTGAGTAACACGTGGACAACCTGCCTTGGAGTCTGGGATAACCCGTCGAAAGACGAGCTAATACCGGATAAGACCACGGGAAGTTCGCTTCCTGAGGTAAAAGATGGCCTCTGCTCCTGCAAGCTATCACTTCGAGAGGGGTCCGCGTCCTATCAGCTAGTTGGTGAGGTAACGGCTCACCAAGGCTAAGACGGGTAGCTGGTCTGAGAGGATGGTCAGCCACACTGGGACTGAGACACGGCCCAGAGTCCTACGGGATGCAGCAGTCAGGAATATTGCGCAATGGAGGAAACTCTGACGCAGCGACGCCGCGTGGGTGATGAAGGCCTTCGGGTCGTAAAGCCCTGTCGGAGGGGAAGAAAAGTCTGTTGGCTAATATCCAGCGGACCTTTGACGGTACCCTCAAAGG